>SCQE01000029.1 GCA_004321915.1 Nitrospirota bacterium | reverse complement strand
CTGGCCTGCTCTTTAGGTTGCAACAACGGAGTATCTGGTGGGTCTTACATTATGAAAAGCTATTTGCAGTCTATTTTCAATGAGTTAGAATGAAAAATTGCGCTTATCGCCGAAAGTCCACTTTGAAGAATATTCCCTTCTTGAGGGTCGAGCATGTGGCTTCGCCGGACATGGACCGCTCATGGAAGATTATCGAAAAATACAGCGACAAAGACTTTTCATTTACGGATTGCACAAGCTTTGCCCTTATGGAAAGATTGAAGCTCAGAACAGCCTTTTCGTTTGATTCTCACTTCAGGCAATTCGGGTTCAACCTTATTCAGTTGTCTTAAGACTTTCTATCCTACAAATTATTTCAAATCATTAGTGTCCGGTCAATAATAGAATATATCCAATTGTTTGCAAGTATCGTCTTGTTGAAATGCTAGGGAGAGACTCCACGAGTCTTTGGGATACCGGACACAACAACGAGGTCTATTGATTTTGCTTTCCGCTTCCGGCCGCATCAAAAGGGCAATCGCCGCACTTTCCCGCTCCGCAGGCCTTGGATATGCCCTGATGACACAAAGCAAAGTCATACTTAATAGGGTCTACGGCATCGAAACGCTTAAGCGCTTCCGTAATCTCTACCGCCATTTTCCAGTCCTGACCAGACCTTTTCGTAAAGCCCAAGCAGCGGGATATCCTTGCAATATGAGTGTCGAGAGGTATCACGAGCCTGTCCTTGGGAATGCCCTTCCATGTCCCGAAGTCTATATCGGTGTCCCTTATCATCCAGCGCAGAAAAAGGTTCATACGCTTGCATGCGCTGCCGTTCCGGGGAGAAGGCAGGAACTGAAGAAATCCGGACGGTCTTATATTCCCGCCGTAAACCGCAGAGGTATCTATGTCTAAAAAGGAACCGACCATGCCGTTCAGGCCTTTGAAAATCGTGGGCTCCAGCGGATCGAAATATTTTTTAAAAACAGCCTCGATGCTTCCGTGTTTTTTTATCACAACACTCAAAACATAAAGCAGGCAGACGATATCTTCGGTTTCGTTAAAGCGATATTTGAGGTTGCCGATTTTTTTCCTGATTTTTTTTATCTCAAAATCGGCCAAGAACCGATAAGGACTGCCGCCCATAATAGCGAACAGTCTTTCGAGCACAGATTTAAAAAGCTCCACCTTGCCGTAAGCAAAACAGGCCGCAATAAAACCTGCAAGCTCGATATCACGCGCATCGCCGAACCTGTGCGGGAACTCGATAGGGTCCTTTGCAATACGGCCGTGAAAATCGTAATCCCTGTACAACTTTTCGAGTATGGACTTTAGTTTCTGTTGCTTCATGTCCCCAGAACGATCTCGCGGTCTTCGATATCGACCCTATCTATCCGCACCCTGACCTCAGAAGCGATAGAGTACCTTTTCTTCTTGTTCAGTCCCTTAAGCGCACAATCTTTGGCATAGTATTCGTAATAATCGTCGGTCATGGCCGAAACATGCAGGAAGCCCTCGACAAAATAATCCTTTAACCTGACCTTCAACCCATAAGGCGTGACCGCCGTGACCTTGCCGTCAAACTCCTCGCCCACCTTGTCCCTCATGAACCAGACCCGCATAATATCCAGAACAGCCCGCTCCGCATCGTCCGCAAGCCTCTCCATCTTGGATGAATGAAAAGCAATGTCCGTCAGCAGTTCCTCGAGCTCCGAAATTCTCGTTCCGTCAAGACCGCCCTCTTTCAAGGCTTCACGCAGTATCCTGTGGACGACCAAATCGGGGTATCTCCGTATCGGTGATGTAAAATGGCAATAACTTTCTGATGCGAGTCCGAAATGGCCGATATTGTGCGGAGAGTATTTCGCCTGTTTAAGGCTCCTCAAAACAATATGGTTTATTATCTCCTCCTGCGGCGTGCCCTGCGCCTTGGACAGCAAACCGCAAAAATCCCTGCTCGCCCCCGAGGTCAGGCCCGGCAGTTTAAAGGCCGCAAAAAGCTCATCCATCTTGGCGGCATCCGGCTCTTCATGCACCCTGAACAAAGTCGGGATTTCCCTGCCTTCGAGGTATTCGGCAACCGCTTCGTTCGCGGCTATCATGAACTCTTCGATGATCATATGCGCTGCATTTCTTTCGGAACGGACAATGGCCTCGGGACGCCCCTGAATATCGAGAAGAACCTCCGGCTCCGGCAGGTCAAAATCAAGACTGCCGCGCTCGATCCTGCCGCGCTTTAATTCATCGAAAAGCTCTTTCATGATTTCGAATTTTTCTACAAGGTAATCATAGCGACGCAGTTCGGAATCGTCATGCAATTCTACGATAGCATGAACAGACGTGTAGGTCATGCGCTCGTTACTCTTAATAATGCTCGGATAGAAACGGCTTGAAAGTTTTTTACCTGACCTGTCAAAATCCATTTCTACCGTAAACGCAAGTCTGTCAACGCCCGGCTTAAGACTGCATATGTCCTCGGAGAGTTCTTTGGGCAGCATGGGGATGACCCTGTCCGGAAAATAAATGCTGGTGCCCCTTTGCCGCGCCTCGATATCTATCGATGAATCCCAGTCCACAAAATGGCCCACATCGGCGATATGCACCCACAGCCTAAAGCCGTTGCCCGTTCTCTCTATGGAAACGGCATCGTCAAAATCCTTGGCGCTCTCGCCGTCTATCGTAACGGTGAGAAGATTGCGCAAGTCCTGCCTGCCGTCCGTTTTTAGAGCTTGCGAATAAAGCTTCTTGGCCTCCGCAACCACCGCTTTAGGGAACCCTTCCGGCAGGTTGAGTTCCTCTATGACCCCTTCGATATCGTCCGCAGGGCTTTCGGGTTTTTTAAGCACCCTGACCACCCTTCCTGTCGGCAGCCGCTTTTCATCGGGATAATGGATGATCTCGGCTATGACCCGGTCTCCGTCCTGCGCCTCTCCCGAATCCTTGCGGGCGATATAAAAATCGCACTGTATATTCCTGCTTTTGGGTATTACGAAACAGCCTCTCCTTCCGGTATCGAATGTGCCTGTTATGCGTGTTTGCGCCCTTTCCAGAATTCGGATTATCCTGCCTTCACGCCGCTCCCTGTTTTCGAGCCGCGCAATTACCCTGTCGTTGTTCATCGCCCCGAGAGAGGCCCTCGCAGGGATAAATATATCGCGCTCCCCCGGCTTTTCAGAGATCACAAAGCCGTATCCGCCCTTGTGCGCCTCGAAACTTCCCGCCACCTCGCTCATCTGTCCGGCAGCGCAGTAGAGCCCCTTCTTGGTCCTGACAGCAACCCCTTCCTGTGTCAGTTCGCGCAAAAGCCTCTTCATCCTTCTCCTTTCAGGAGCAGGCAGCGCCAACTTGTGGGCCATCTCCATGAAGCTGAGGGGCTTTGAGACCTTGTCCAGAAATTGCTTTAAAGACTCTTTGGATATCATTCCGTTTATCTTTACAAAAAAGCGGCGGCAAAGTAAAATCAAGAGATGAAAAAGCTAAGGCTGGCGCTGTGCCAGATAAATCCTACTGTAGGCGACATACAGGGCAATGCCGCCAAGATAATCCGCTGGATGGAAAAGGCCTCCGCCTATCAGCCCGACATAATTATATTTCCCGAACTCGCAATAACAGGATACCCTCCGGAAGACCTTCTTCTAAAACCCCGGTTCATAAAAGACAATATGGAGGGACTGTCGGAAATCCTTCCGGCAGTGGGCGATTTCTTGGCTATAGTAGGTTTTGTGGACAAAAAAGATCACCTTCATAATGCTGCGGCGCTTATGCACAAAGGCTCCATCCTAGATATATACCATAAGATACATCTGCCGAACTACGGGGTCTTTGACGAATTAAGATATTTCCGAGCAGGCACGCGGCGGCCGGTTTACCGCAGCGGAGATATTTCTTTCAGCATAAATATCTGCGAAGACATCTGGCACCCCGAAGGCCCGGCAGCAATACAGTCCCTTGCCGGGGCCGAGTTGATAATAAACATAAACGCGTCGCCCTACCACATAGGCAAGGCCAAGCTGAGAGACAAAATGCTTTCTGCCCGGGCCGTCGACAACGTTGCGGCCATAGCTTATCTGAACACAGTCGGAGGACAGGATGAACTCGTGTTCGACGGCAACAGCCTCATAATAAATCAGGACGGGGAGGCTATAGCGCGCGCAAAGGGCTTTGAAGATGACCTGATTATTGCCGACATAGACCTAGGGCCTGTTTCCATAAAGCGGCTGCAGGACCCGGCTAGACGGCAATCTGCCGCCGGACTTTCAAAAGACAGGTACGAAGAGATAAAGATCAACTCCCCCTCACCCCACCCCTCTCCCGCAAGTGGAGAGGAGAATTCCCCCTTATCAACAAAGGGAGAGGTAAATTCCCCCTTAATAAAGGGGGACAAAGGGGGTTGTTCTTACACATTGACGCAAGAAGAAGAAATATTCAAAGCTCTTGTTCTGGGTACACGAGACTACGTCCTGAAAAACGGGTTCAGTAAGGTATGTGTCGGACTCAGCGGCGGCATTGATTCTGCGCTTGTGGCCGCCATTGCTGTTCAGTCTCTCGGCAAAGAAAATGTTACAGGTGTTTTCATGCCTTCGCAATACACCTCGGTCCTCAGCGGAACGGACACAGCCTCGCTTGCGACCAATCTGGGTATAAAGACAATAGAGATACCGATAACCGGAATATTCACAAGTTACCTCTCGGAACTGGCCCCTCATTTTGAAAATAGAAGCCCCGACACGACAGAAGAAAATCTGCAGGCGCGCATAAGGGGAAATATGCTGATGGCGCTTTCTAATAAATTCGGAATGCTTGTGCTTACGACAGGAAACAAATCCGAGATGAGCGTGGGCTATGCTACACTATACGGAGATATGGCCGGCGGATTTGCGGTCATAAAAGACCTGCCAAAGACTCTCGTTTATAAAGTCAGCGCATGGTTTAATAAAAAAAGCGGAAAAGATATGATACCCAAAAGCATAATAACGAAAGAGCCTACCGCCGAGCTCAGACCGGACCAGAGAGACACAGACTCTCTGCCGCCTTACGAAGAGCTCGACCCTATACTGAAGGCTTATGTCGAAGACGATAAAGGCTTTGATGAAATCGCAGGCGTTATATGCTCGGAGGAAACCGCAAGGAAAGTCATAAGAATGGTCGATATCAACGAATACAAGCGCAGGCAGGCCCCGCCGGGCATAAAAATAACCGAAAGGGCGTTCGGCAGGGACAGACGGGTCCCTATCACTAACGGATACAGGCAGAGCTGATGAAGACAGAGACGACCATAACAAAATCCATCCTGCTCGCAGTCTCGCTCTGCTTATTGCCGCTGTCCTTCAACACAGAAGCGGCTGACAATCCTCAGAAGCCGCAAGCGCAGTTCCAGTTCAAGAAGAACGAAGAGGTAAAGCAGATTGCGCCGAAGAGGCCTGTGAGAATAAAGCTCCATCGTTCCTCAAACGGGGCGTACAACTGGGACCTCACAGGCGATAATGTCGACGATATTATCAGGACGGACGCACGCTTGAGAAAACAGCTCAAGGTGGAGTAATATTTTTAGCTCACTATGCATCTTTGCAAAAAATACCAAATTCACAATACAGTCATTCCCGTAAGTTGTAAGCGGGAATCCACCCTTCGACATGCTCAGGGTGACATTTGTCATGGTGAGCTTGTCGAACCATGGATACCCGCCTTCGCGGGTATGACAACAGGGAGGACCAAATTATGGAAAAATTTTCTATCCGCGAAGTGATCGAACAGGCCGTACAGACAGAAAAGCTCGGGTATCAGTTCTACACAGCCATAGCCCGGAAATTCAAGGACGATCCGGAACTTGTGAAACTGTTCGACACCTTGGCCCAAAAAGAACTTATCCACGAAAAGACCTTCACGGAAATCAAAGGCATGCTGGGCGATTCAGACCCCGAAGGATGGGAAGACGCGTCCCAGTATCTTCGGGCGATAGTCGAATCGGAATTCTTCCTCGGCAAAAACAAATCGCTGCCTTCGATGGACATGATAGCATCGGTCAAAGACGCCGTTAATTTTGCTATGGGTTTCGAAAAAGAAACTCTCCTGTATTTTTACGGCATCAGAAACGCGATAAAAGAGAAAGATATCGTCGACGAAATCATAAACGAAGAAAAAAGCCATATAATGTGGCTGAGCGCGTTTAAAAAAACCTTCCTCAAAGAATAAATGCGGCCGGGACTCAGGATCGGAGAGTTCGAGCTTCATTGGCTGAACGGCGGAATTTTTGAACTCGACGGCGGCTCGATGTTCGGAGTGGTGCCGAGGGTGCTCTGGGCAAAGAAGTATCCGCACGACGAAAACAATTATATCAGGCTCACCAACTCGCCTATCCTCGTAAAGACCGGCCGTGAACTGGTCCTTATCGAAAGCGGGCTCGGCAACAAACTTACCGAAAAACAAAAACAGATATTCCGCGTAAAAGAGGACTGGAATATACTGAACGATCTGGCAGAACTCGGCATACAACGCGGCGATCTAAATTTCGTCATTCTCACGCATTACGATTTCGACCATGCGGGCGGCGTTGTAATGCAAGAAGACGACGGACGGATAGGACTGACATTCCCGAACGCAAAACATATCTTACAAAAGACCGAATGGGATGACGCGCTGAATCCCAACAAACGCTCGTTAAACACCTACTGGCCGGTGAATTTCGAGAAACTGAAAGAAAGCAAAAACCTTGAGCTTGTAGAAGGGAACGCAGAGATCGTGAACGGGGTCGGCGTACTTCATACAATGGGCCACACTAAAGGACACCAAGCAGTAAGCATGGAATCTCAAGGCGCAAAGGCCCTTCACATGGCAGACCTGCTCCCCACTCACGCCCATTCCAATCCCCTCTGGATCATGGCCTACGACAACTTTCCGCTCGACGCGATAGACGCAAAAGAAAAACTTTTAAATTCGGGCATCGCCGGAAACGCTTGGTTCACCTTTTACCACGACGCCTTTATGAAGGCCTGCAGGTTCGACCCGAAAGGCAATGTGACCGAAAGATTTGAATAACGCCAACTTCCCGCCGATACTCCCCTTTTTAATATTTACAGCAGCTGCGTTCGCAGGCAATTATTTCAAGCTCCCGCTCTTCTTCAACGTGGATTTTCTTTTCGGCGGCATTGCGGTAATGCTCGTGCTGTGTCTTTACGGAAAATGGCCTGCCGTTACAGCCGCCTTGATTTCATCGGGCTGCACCTACATCCTCTGGAACCATCCTTACGCAATCGTCATCTTCACTGCCGAAGCGGTATTCGTAAGCCTTTTTTATAAAAAGACCGGCAATATCGTAATACTCGACACTCTTTACTGGTTATTGATAGGGATGCCCCTTGTCTGGCTCTTTTATTTTCATGTGTTAGGCATGGACAACAGCGGGGCATTTTTGATCGTTCTCAAACAGAGCATCAACGGCATTTTCAACGCGCTTACGGCAGGCATCGTATATAAAGGCATACGCCTCTACCGTCACAGGAAGAACAAGGATTACCGTCCGCTGACCTTTCAGAACATCATCTTTTATGCGCTTACAGGCCTCGTGCTTTTTTCTTCGTTGACCTTTTGGGTCATCGAGATCGAAAGGCATAAATACGAAAACGAGAAGATTGCCGTACAAAGGGTTGCGCAGATCTCAGCCAACATCCGCAGCCTGCTTCACAAATTCACCGATGAGCATCCGCATAAAAGAGAAGCCTTGCAAGGGATGCAGGACATCATATCCGCGCTTAAAGAAAAATATGCGACCATTACGGTCACGGCCCCGGACGGGAATATAGTCATCGATGCCGGAGACGGCTTGAAGAAAATGGACGCTCCCGGTAAAGACAATTACGATAAACGCCTTCTCGAAGCAGGGGTATTTCAACTGATACCGAAACCCGAAAAAGGCAAATCCATCATGCAGCGATGGAACAGGTCTTTCTATATGAAACAAGAGTCCTTGATGTCGGCAGCCGGGACATGGACCGTAATCGTGGGAATGCCTGTTGCGCCGCAGGTCCATGAAATGACCTCGGAAACCATCAAAACGCTTTCTATAGTGTGGGCGCTTGTCATGATCTGCATCGCCCTGTCCACACTCATCAGCAGGATGATGAGCAGGCCGCTCCAGAGTCTCCAGAACTTGGCCGCCGACATCCCGACCGGAATAGCCGACGGGAAAAAGACAGAATGGACGGAAAGCTCGATAAGCGAAGTAAGCAACCTGACACAGGCCTTCAGAAAAACAGCGGCCTTGCTTAGTGAAAAATTTACTGAACTGAAAGAGGCCAACGCAGCCCTGAAAAGAGAGATCGAGCGGCGCAGGCGCGTAGAAAAGCTCGTGCAGCATATAGGGGAGCGCGAAAAACAGAAGTTAGGTCAGGACCTGCACGACGGCCTCGGACAGATACTCACAGGCATCGCCTTCAGGAGCAACGCCCTCGAACAAAAGCTTTCCGAAAAAGCGCTGCCCGAGGCCCAAGACGCAGCGACCATAACCGGACTTGCGGGTCAGGCCACGGCATACACCAAAGATCTGGCGAAAATGCTCGTCCCCATGGAGTTGTTCGAAAACGGCTTTCATGCGGCGCTGGACCAACTCTGCACCGACGCGGCCAAACGGTTCGGCGTGTCCTGCTATGTGAAATGCGGCGACTCTACGCTTTTGCCCGATTACGAAACAGCAGGAAACCTGTACCGGATTGCGCAGGAGGCCATAACAAACGCCATAAAACACGGACAGGCCGGGGAGGTGGAGGTCGAGTTGACTGTGAAGGACGCAAATATTATCATGATAGTCAGGGACAACGGCTCGGGCCTGCAGAAAGACTGGCAGGACAAAAAAGGGCTGGGACTCAGGATAATGAAGCAAAGGGCAAAGATGATAGGCGCGGAACTTAACATCAACAGACTTAAGGATAAAGGCACAGAGATCGTATGCAAAGTGGACCTCTCGGCACGACAGGAGACCGCCGATGAATAAGCCGTCTAAAATAAAGGTCTTCATAATAGACGACCACCCCGTAACCAGAGGGGGCATAGCCGCGCTCGTGGACCAGCAGAAGGACTTGGAGGTCTGCGGTGAAGCGGAAGGCTATAGAGATGCCGTCAAAGCGCTCGAATCAACGGTCCCGGATATCGCAATCGTGGACATATCGCTCAAAGACGGAAGCGGCTTGGCTTTAATAGAAGAGATAAAAAAGATCTCTCCGCAAGTCCATATTCTCGTATTGTCCATGCACGAAGAGTCTCTGTATGCAAAAAAAGCCTTTCAGGCGGGCGCGGAAGGCTATGTGACAAAATCGGAGCACCCGAAGCAGGTCATAACCGCCATAAGACGGATAGCCGAAGGCAGCATCTTCATAAAACCGGAATTAAAAGACGCCATATTCATCGAATTGCTGAGGCCGAAGCATAAAGACGACGACTCGCCGGCAGGCAGGCTCACCGGACGTGAATTATACGTATTCCGCTGCACCGGCAACGGCATGACTACCCGTGAGATAGCCGAAAACATGTCGTTGAGCATAAAAACCGTGCAGAACTACAAAGAGAACATCAAAAACAAGCTCGACCTCTCAGGCGCCACGGAGCTTGTGCAACAAGCCGCGCTTTGGGTCAAAACCGAAGAACCCGGACTTAATAGGTAATTTCCCCATACTAATAAAGATAATTACCTGTATCGGCATGCCTGTATCCCCATTTACGCGCCTTCACTACTTCATTAAACTAAAAGAATATGACAGTTATCGAATGGAACGACAGTTTCAGCGTCAATGTGGCCGAGTTCGACATGCAGCACAAAAAGCTCGTTGAAATACTTAATGAACTGGGTGATGCCATGAAGCATGGAAAAGGCATAGACGAGCTCGGGAGGATCATGAATAACCTTGCCCTTTACGCTGCAAAGCATTTTGAGACGGAAGAGATGTATTTCAACCGGTTCAAATATCCCGAGGCGGTCAACCATCGAAAAGAACATGCGACCTTCCTGACAAAGGCGGCCGAATTCCAGTACGGGCTCAATAACTCCGTCACCTTGAATGCGATGCACTTTCTAAAACACTGGCTGATAACACACATTCAGGAGACGGACAGGAAATACAGCTCTTTCTTCAATGAAAACGGCCTGAGCTAGACAGGGCCTATGAAAGAAAAAATCCTAAAACTCGATCTGACATATAAGTTGGCGCTCTCGGGAGCTGCGCTGGGCTTGTGCTTCTGGATACTCGACTCTGTGTTGGACTCTGTCTTTTTCAGCGGAAGACCCTTCGCGGATGAACTGCTCAGGCCCGAAAACATGTGCGTATGGATGAGGATCTTCGTATGGGTCTCTTTCATAGCCTTCGGGATTATTACAGGAACCGTTGTCTCACGGACAAGGAGATCCGACAAAGAGCGCCGGAGCGCCGCGAATTTCGCGGCCACGGTCTTCAACAGCATGCACGACGCCATTTCGCTCATCAATGCGGCAGACCACAGGATCGTAGACGTCAATGAGGCCTTCCTCAAGGAATTAGGCGTAAAGAGGGAAGACGTTTTAGGGAAAACCTGCTATGAGGTCACACAAGAAAAAGGGACACCCTGCATGCCGCCTGATAAACCCTGTCCCCTCCATGACGCGGTCTCGTGCGGAAAATATACTGTTTACGAACATGTCCACTACAAGGCAGACGGAGAAAAGGCCTTTTTCGATGTCTCTGTTCAGCCTGTAAAGAACGGCAACGGCAGCATTAATCAGGTCATACATATTTCGAGGAATGTTACGGAAAGAAAAATAACAGAGGCCCGGATGCAAAAATTATCCACTGCTGTCGAGAGCGCCGCCGACCCTATTATCATCACCGACAGGGAAGGCGTTATAGAATACGTCAATGCCTCGTTCGAAAAGCTTACCGGCTATTCAAAAGAGGAGGCCGTAGGAAATAATCCGAAGATGCTGAAATCCGGAAGCCATGACAGGCAGTTTTACAAAGAGCTTTGGGAGACCATACTGTCCGGCAGAGTTTACAGGAATATGTTTATCAATAAAAAGAAAAACGGCGAACTCTATTACGACGAATGCACTATCGCGCCGCTCTTCGACGCTAACGGAACGCTCACGCACTTCGTGGCAACGGCAAAAGACCTCACCTTGCAGAAACAGCTCGAAGAAAAGCTGAGGAAAAGCGCCGAGCATGACTTTCTCACCAATATTTACAACAGGAGAAAGTTCTACGAAATATTGGAAAACGAGGTGGAGAGGGCCAACAGACACTCCAGACAGCTCTCTATAACAATGTTCGATATCGACCATTTCAAGGCCGTAAACGACACCTTCGGACATGACAAGGGCGATTATGTCCTGAAAACCGTAGCCGGCATAGTAGAGGAAAGCATCCGCAAAACGGACATCTTCGCCCGGTACGGCGGGGAGGAGTTCGTCATACTAGCGCCGGAAACGGACCTCGAAGGCGCGGCCGGGATCGCAGAAAAAAGCAGAAACTCTATAGAATCCTTCGACTTCGACTACGCCGGAAAACTGACCGCAAGCTTCGGGGTCGCTTCGTTCGAAAAAGGAATGACCGCCGACAAGCTGGTCCAAGAGGCGGACAGGCTTTTGTACCTAGCGAAAAACAACGGCAGGAACAGGGTCGAGCGCCTTAAGACGGGCCAAAAGGCCTGACGAATAAAACCTCTTGCAATCCTCGGCAGCAGCCATTATAATAAGACGACGGTGAAAGAGGACTAAATCGGTTCACTTTAAAACATCTCTACTTCACCGCAAAAAAAACATAAAAAGCGAGGAGAAAGTATGGCACTGATGGAATGGTCCGAAAGACTCAGCGTTAACCTCAAGGAGGTCGACGAACAACACAAAAAACTTTTGGCATTGGTCAACGAACTGCATGACGCCATGAAGAGCGGCAAGGGGAACGAAGCCATAGGCAAGACCCTCGACAGCCTTATGGCGTATGTAAAGACCCACTTCGACTTCGAAGAAAAGATGATGACGAAATACGCGTACCCGGATTATCCGGCGCACAAAAGAGAGCATGAAAACCTCACGACCAAAGCCGTAGACCTGCAGACGCAGTTCAGGTCCGGAAAACCGGTACTCTCCTTGGAGGTAATGAGTTTTCTGCAGAACTGGCTGACCAACCATATCATGAACACCGACAAAAAATACTCTCCGTTTCTGAAAGGCAAAGGGGTCTCATAAAAAACGGAAGGCGGAATGGCCGGCAAGAAACTCAAATCTTTTTCGACCGTTTATCTGAGGGCGATGTCGGCCGTTATAGTCCTCGTATTCGTAATCTGCGGGTTCTGGACCTTTACGATAAAACACGGAGAATCCCTTCAGGCCGCAATTTCAGAGGAGTCCTCGCTCGCCGTACTGATGAGGGAGCGTTACATAAACCATCTTAAATGGGTCATGGACCTCAACAGACATATCATGACCGGCGAGGAGTTCAACAGACAGCTGGACCATACCCTCTGCGATTTCGGCAAATGGTATTACGCGTACAAGCCGCAGCAGGTAGAGCTGGACGCTTACAGGAATATAGAAGACCCGCACAAAAAGCTGCATCAGGCGGCCAAGGACATAATAGCGGCCGGCGATGCCGGAACAAAGGCAGCGATATTGAACGACCGGCTGCTGCCTGAAATCGAGAGGATCAAAACCTCGATAGAAAAGATGACCGAACTGAAAAAAACAAGGATGGGGTCTGAAATAGAGAAAAACAGACTGTTCCATAAAACGGTCATGGTCGTGTTGTGGGCGGTCCCGGCGCTGGCGATAATCGCGGGCGGCGTCCTCTATAAAACCTGCGCAAAGAATTTTCTTATCCAACCGTTGCTCGACTTTTCGGACAAGCTGCGCAGAATGTCCGAAGGCGATCTGTCTGTGGATTTTACGCTCTCAAAAGCCGCGCTGGAAACCGATATGATGGCTGAAGCCGCCGGCTCCATGCTGAAACAACTCAAAGACATCATCTCTAAGATAAACGGACTTACGGAAAAACTCTCGTCCTTCTCGGCCCGGCTTTCGGAAGTCGTAGAAAACCAGAAAAAACTGGAACAGGAACTCGGCATGTTCCAGTCTGTAGCGACCGCCTCTTCCGATATGTCCACCACTATAGTGGATGTAGGGAAAAGCGCCGGTTATGCGCTTCAGGCCTCACACGGCACTTCGGAAATGGCCGCAAGGGGGAAAGACACCGTAGAGCGCTCGGTGGCTTCGATGCTGAGCATCGCAGAGACCATGAGGGAATCGGCAGAAACCATCAACAGCTTGGGGCAGAGCTCTCAGGAGATCGGAAGCATAGTGTCCGTCATAAAAGACATCGCGGAGCAGACCAACCTGCTTGCGCTTAACGCGGCGATAGAGGCCGCCCGCGCAGGCGAACAGGGACGGGGCTTCGCGGTGGTGGCTGACGAGGTGCGTAAGCTGGCCGAAAAAACGAGCAGCGCGACAAGGGAAATAACCGAAAAGATAAAGAAGATTCAGGAGATGTCTTCCAAATCGGTCGAGGCCATTACAACCGGGACCCTGAAGGTCGACGAGGGCGTGAATCTGTCGAAGGCCGCTACCGATTCGCTCAATGAGATTGTCGAGGCGAGCAGAGACTCCATCGAAAAGGTGCAGCACATCACTTCTACCACAGAACAGCACTTTGCGGTTGCAAGCCAGATTGCGTTCAACATCGGGAACTTCTCGGACATTATAGACCAAGCCGCTGAAACCGGGGTAATGATACAAAAAATTTCGGAGAACCTCTCTGCCTCCGCAAAAGAACTCAACTCGATGGTCAAATGGTTCAGGGTCTGAACCGCCCGTCCTAGCCGGCCCAATCAGGCACAATCTGATCGTACGGCATGCACATTTTGGGCGTCCTGAAAATCAAATCTCAACGTGTTCATTCTGTCCGATAGGGAGAGCGCCCCGATGTCATGCAAAGCGCCTGCGAGGACCGGATCATTCTGCTGGGCAAAAGGCCGCTTCGACCCTGTTACGGCCGGAGTTCTTGGCTTTATACAGGGCGCCGTCAACACGCTGGAGCAATGCGTCTGCATCGTCTCCTTCGGCGAATGCAGAGACCCCGAAACTGGAGGTGACAACGCCCATACCGGCAAAGGAATGTTTCTCTATGTTGTGGCGTATCCTTTCGGCAAGAAGACGTGTGTTTTCCAAGGTGTTACCCGGAGAAAGCACAACGAACTCCTCACCTCCCCAGCGCGCAAGAGAATCATACTTGCGCAAGGTGTCCCGGACAATACAGGTCAACTCTTTAAGAACGCTGTCGCCTGCATGGTGCCCGAAGGTGTCATTTATTCTCTTAAAATGGTCGATGTCGAACATTATTACGGAAAGCGGCAGACCTTGGCGCACAGCCCGCTGCAATTCGGCATCCAGAAGGTCGTTGAACTTCAGCCTGTTGAAAACGCCTGTCAATATATCTGTAGTTGCCTGCCGCTCTAAAAGCAAGTTTGCGTTTTTCAAGGCTTCCTGCACCCTCTTCCTTTCGCTTATATCGTGAAAAGCGGCCACAGAGCCTTTGACCTTGCCGTCATCGCAGATAGGGGTCGAAACAAGGGCTATCGGGACCAGCTCTCCGTCTTTGCGCGTAAACACATCCTCGGCAACCCGGTAGCAGGCATTGGAGCTTATAGATTTAAACACAGGACATTCCGACGCAGGCAGCGGAGTGCCGTCAGCCCTCTGAAAGTGGATCACTTCATGGATATTTTTGCCTAAGAGCTCTTTTTCGGTCCAGCCGAGCAGACGCTCCGCCTCAGGGTTCATGAAGGTCAACGCTCCGCCCGCATCCAGAACATAAACACCCTCGCCAAGCACAGACGTAATAATATTAAGTTTGTTGGCGGTTTGCTCCAGTTCTTTTTGGGTCTTCTTCAGCTCAGTCACATCTTCCAGAGTTAAGATGATAAAACTTTCTTTATCGTATGAAATCGCCGATGCGGTAATCATGAACTGCTCTTCTTCTATCTGGCCGTGCTTTTGTGCTCTCATTGCCGTGGGAATGCGAAACACATTCAGGCCTTGCGACGCCTGACGCACCGAATTTCTTATAATGCAGTCCGAACAATGCGCGCTTTTGCCGCACCCTCCGGCAGCAGACAGGGCGTTTACGCAATGCAGCGCTTCCCCGCCTTTCTTGCTGATAAAGGCGTCCCTGTCCATGTCGAACATACGGGTGGCTGCGGTATTCACATTGAATATCCTGATGTCGGAATCCACGACAAATACCGATGCAGGCATTGCGTCAAAAACACCCTGAAGGAATCCGGCTTTTTTTAACAGCTCCTGAGTTGTTGTCCGGTCGTTATTAAACACTGCGCCCTTTTGCTATATCTTGAAATGGCCCGCCACTTCCTTCAGTTCTGTCGCAAGTTTTGCAAGGTTATTCGATGAATGCGATATCTCCTCGGCGCTGTGGCTTGTATCTTTGGATACGTTTGCAATGGCCTCGAGATCGCCGCTTATATTTTCGGACACGGTAGACATCTCTTCCGTAGCGGTAGCAATCTGCTGCACCATCGACTGCAATTCGGCCACGCTCGCTACGATTTTACCCAGCGAGTCACCGGCCTGAGAAGAAAGGTCAGCCCCGAGTTCCACCCTCTTCAGACTGTCCTCCATAGAGATAACGGCCTTTTCGGTCTCGTTCTGAATGGCCGATATCATGCCGCTTATCTCAGTCGTGGCCTTACCGGTCCTCTCCGCGAGCTTCCTTACCTCATCCGCAACCACCGCAAAGCCCCTGCCCTGCTCTCCTGCTCGGGCCGCTTCGATCGCCGCGTTCAGGGCCAGCAGGTTTGTCTGGTCCGCTATGTCCTTTATCACAGACAGTATGTCGCCTATCTGCTTGGACCTCTCTCCGAGGGATTTTATCAGTTCTGCGGTTTCCGAAACGGTGCTCGCTATCTTCTGCACCTCGTCAACTGTCTTTGCAACTATGGTCTCGCCGTCCTTCGCAACATCCGAAGTATGCGTAGCGGAAGAAGCGATACTCGCAGAATTTCTGGCTATATCGATGACGGTCTGGGACATCTCGGTCGAGGCGGTGGCTGCCTGATTGGTCCTGCCTGCCTGTTCGTCCACGCGCTTGGTTATCTGATCGACTGTCGAAAGGAGCTGCACTGCCGCAGATGAGACCTCGTTGGCGCTGCTTGTTATTTTAGATATGGTATTCCCCAAAGAGCATTTCATATCGTTCAATGCCTTGGCCAGCATTCCTATCTCATCGTGGGTCTTGATCTCTATAGAACTGCACGCAAGGTTGCCCTTCGAGATGCTTTCGGCCATCTCAACAACCTGTCTTATGGGCTTCTCTATTTTGCTCGAAAGCACCAGAGCTACCACAATTCCTATAACTATGGCTATTAAACTTACGACTATTACGAGAATACTCGAAAAATCGAGGGTCTTGTTCAGGTCGGCCCAAGATCTCTTGAAATGCTTCTCGCCCATCTTAGAGCGGGAGTCGAGTATTTCGTTTATCTGGTTCGCCTTTTTGTCGAAATCTTCCATGACCTTGTTGCCGGCTTCCTTGCCGGACAGATTGTAAGCATCGAACATCTTCTTGCCCGTTGAATAAAACTCCTCAAAAGACTTCGTCATGGACTCACAATCCTTTTTATGGTCAGGCATCGCCTCTTTTCTGCCCTTGAAAACCATCTCGTGGCAGGAGGTGCATTTCCTGTCCAGATCATCTCCATAAGCCCTGAACTTGCCGGCCCATTTCTCGGCCTCGACTATGCTTTCTTTGCTGCCTGTGAGGCTCGCATCGGTCAAAAGCTGCTGCACCTGCACCATCGCAAACCTCAGTTTTTCTATGATATCTATGTTCATAGAAGCGGTCTGCTCCATGAAATGGCTCTTGTCCTCTATATTCCCGCCTGTCATGAAAACAATGGCGCTTATCAATACTACGAGGCACAACACCATAGCAAACCCGCCCAGAAGCTTCTTTTTAATAGAAAAATTGATATGCATTTAATTCCTCCTTATTTGTCGATGCTTTATGGAAATATCGGATGTTTTATAAGCCACATCACAAAAAACCGACTTCTCTATAGTATATAGCAAGCAAGCGCTATGCCACAATAAGAAACGTCAAAACGCAGCTTCTGAACGGAGGGAATCTGTCCCTGCCGAACATAGTGCGTTTGCCCTTGCAACCGCATTGGAATTATTATCAAAAACTGTGGTATTTTATTTATTCATAGTTTTTCAACACTTCTCACAGCGAGGTGCATAAGATGAAGATTTCCGGAGCAGAGATACTTATCGAGTCTTTAAAGCGTGAAGGTGTAAAGCACATCTTCGGATACCCGGGCGGCGTTATACTCAATATCTTCGACCTCCTGCACGATGAGAAAGACCTTAAGCTCTTCCTTACAAGACACGAGCAGGGCGCGGTGCATGCGGCGGACGGCTACGCGAGGGCAACAGGCAGACCCGGAGTGGCGCTCGTCACTTCAGGCCCCGGCGCGACCAATACGGTCACAGGCATAGCGACAGCTGCAATGGATTCTATCCCGATGGTGATCCTTACAGGACAGGTACCTACAAGCCTTATAGGAAACGATGCCTTTCAGGAAGCGGACATCATCGGCATAACAAGGCCCTGCACCAAACATAACATACTCGTAAAAGATATTAATGAGCTGGCACAGGCGATCAAAGAGGCCTTTCATATAGCGACCTCAGGACGGCCGGGACCGGTCCTTCTGGACCTGCCGAAAGACGTGACCGCGGGCAAGGCCGATTTCGTATGGCCGGAAAAAGTACACATCAGAAGTTACAACCCGACTTACGAGGGCAATAAATGGATGATAGACAAGGCCGCGCATGAAATCGCCAAGGCCAAGAAACCGGTGATAATAGCCGGAGGCGGGTGCGTGATATCCGACGCATCGGACGAGCTGACCGAATTTGCGGAATCCTGCAGCATCCCGGTCACAATGACCTTGATGGGTCTCGGCAGCTTCCCCGGCTCGCATGATCTGTCTTTAGGTATGCTCGGAATGCACGGGACTTATTACGCAAACAAATCAGTGCAGGATTCTGACCTGCTTATCGCTATCGGAATGCGCTTTGACGACAGGGTCACCGGCAAGATCGAGGGTTTCGCCCCCAATGCGCGCATCATACATATAGACATAGACCCCACATCCATAAGAAAGAACGTTGCCGTAGATATACCCATAGTAGGGGACGTTAAAAAAGTCCTGACACAACTCAACAAAGCACTGAAAGACCATATAAACGAGCAATGGGACGAGATCAAAAAGGCATGGCTCAAGCAGGTTGCTGCTTGGAAAAAAGAGAGGCCGCTTTCATACACTCATACGACCGATGTCATCAAACCCCAGTTTGTGGTCGAAAAAATCCACGAACTGACCAAGGGAGACGCCATAATAACGACCGAGGTCGGGCAGAACCAGATGTGGGCGGCGCAGTTCTACAAATTCGACAAACCCAGACACTGGCTCACCTCCGGCGGACTGGGCACGATGGGATACGGGTTCCCGGCCGCTATAGGCGCGCAGATAGCCTGTCCGAACAAGCTTGTGATAGATATTGCCGGAGACGGCAGCATACAGATGAACATTCAGGAACTTGCCACAGCCGTTATATACAAACTGCCTGTGAAGGTCGCGATACTGAACAACCGTTTTTTGGGCATGGTCAGGCAGTGGCAGGAGCTTTTCTTTCAGGAGAGATACTCGCACACCAACCTCGATGTGGTCCCGGATTTTGTGGAACTCGCCCATGCCTACGGCGCGGTAGGTCTGAGGGCGACCAAGCCGAGCGAGGTGGAGCCGGTGCTCAAAGAAGCGTTCAAAACAAAGAAGACGGTCTTTATGGACTTTGTCATAGACTGGCGTGAAAAGGTCTATCCTATGGTCCCGGCCGGGGCCTCCCTCGACAATATGCTCTTTGAGGTAAAAGAGACCAAGGCCGAAAAAAAGCTGAAGGCCGTAAAGTAAGGAGGAAACCAGATGAGGCATACCATTTCCATTCTTGTAGAAAATAAATTCGGTGTTCTTTCGAGGGTTTCCGGTCTTTTCAGCGGCAGGGGCTACAATATAGAGAGCCTGTCCGTCGGCGAAACCACCGACCCGCAGATCTCTGTCATGACGATAGTGACAACGGGCGACGATTGGGTCATCGAACAGATAACCAAGCAGCTCCACAAACTCATCGACGTGATCAAGGTCACCGACCTGACCGAAATGGACCATGTAGAGAGGGAGATGGTGCTTATAAAAATAGCCCCGCGTCAGGAAAGCAAAGCGGAAGCCTTGAGGCTCACCGAAATATTCAGGGGCAGGATAATAGATTCAAGCCCCAATACGTACACCGTAGAGATAACAGGCGACGTCAAAAAAATAGAGGCCTTCCTCGAGCTTGTAAAACCTATGGGCATAAAAGAATTCGTAAGGACGGGCAAGGTTGCGATAGCGCGCGAAGCGGCCAAGAAAAAGCAATAAAACGTATGAGCAGCTCGCCGCATACCCTATGTGTCTCAACGCACGCACCGCAGCAATGACGCGCCTGTCTTGCTAATGCGACGACTTTTTTTAAAATAAAATGGTCCCCGACCTGCTACTGATATCAGCCTTCATTATTATCAACGGTTTCTTCGCCGCGGCAGAGATCGCTGTAGTCACGCTCAGAAGAAGCCGTATCCGACAACTGCTTGACGAAGACGTGCCGAACGCTAAAACGCTGAACGCGTTGAGGGAAAACCCCGACAGGTTCCTTGCCGCAATCCAGATAGGCGTCACATTGTCCGGAGCGATCGCTTCCGCTATCGGAGGCGCGGCAGCGGTCCAGACGATAAAGCCTGCGATCCAGAGAATACCAATACACTTCATTTCGGTTTCGAGCGAAGCGATTTCACTCGGCATAGTCGTTCTGACCATCACCTATTTTTCTCTTGTCTTCGGAGAGTTGATACCCAAATCCATTGCACTGTCCAATCCCGAAGGCATCGGACTTGTCACAGCGCCCATAATAAACAAATTCTCACATCTGGCAAGCATCTTCGTAAAGGTCCTTACTACAAGCACCAATCTGCTCTTGAGGCCCTTTGGAAGAAAGGCTTTCACCGAGAGGGCCTATATTTCGGAAGAGGAGGTCAAGCTCCTGATAGAAGAAGGCGGAGAACAGGGCGTATTCGAACCCGAAGAAAAAAAGCTCATCCACAGTGTCTTCGAATTTACCGACACATCGGTCAAAGAGGTCATGGTGCCTGCGCCGCAGATGCTGACGATAGGGATACATATGAAATCGGATGAGGTCAAAGCGATAATTGCCGAAGAGAAATTTTCGCGCTATCCGGTGATCGGCAAAGACCTGAATGATGTGCGGGGGATACTTTACGCCAAGGATTTCTACAATATCCTCATAAAATCGGAGCCTACCGGCATTCATAAGATAGTGAAGCCCCCGTTCTTCATACCAGAAACAATGAAGATAAGCATCCTTCTTAAAGAGATGCAGAAAAAAAGGATACATATGGCTGTGGCCATAGACGAATACGGAGGCGTATCAGGGCTGGTCACGCTCGAAGACCTGATAGAAGAGATTGTGGGCGAGATACGGGACGAGTACGACACCGAGAGTCCGGTCATACAATTGGCAGACGGGACAATGATAATAGATGCTTCCATAAGTATAAGCGACCTGAAAGACGACTACAGTATTCAACTGCCCGAATCGCCCGAGTATGAAACGCTCGGAGGGTTCATAATGGACTCGCTCCAGAGGATCCCTCAAAACGGTGATATCGTGGATTTCGAAGACAAAAAGTTGAGGATAATCGAGATGGTAGGCCAAAGAATAGCTAAGGTGAAACTCGAAAAAAACGATGCCGGGCCTAAGGAAACCCAGAAATGAGAATTAAACCCGGACTGATAGCTGCCGTTATCGTCTCGTTCATGCTCTGCGGATGCGCTTCCGTAAAGATGGACATAAAAACATATTCGGACCCTGACCATAACCTCACTGTTTATAAAAAGTTCAGGATAGAGCCCGCAGACAAAGAGAACCCCCTGCTGACCAAAGAGCTTGCCGCAATGCTAAAACGTAAACTCTCACAGCGGGGCTTTGTCAGAGATGAGGCTGCGCCTGACTTCATCGTCATCCTCGACTTTCACAGCACGCCTGTAAGATACTACATCCCCCCCAGCACACAATATCTGCCCCAATACGTGCCGGGAGAGACCAAGACCTATACAGGGGCGGCAGGCGGAACGAATGTTCAGGTCACGGAACAGACAGCAGGCAAATACGAACTCAGGCCGCAAGTTGTCGGGGGACATACCGATACCGTATACCACAATTCGATCAAAATATTCTTCGCTAAACCGTCCCGGACAGGCGGCCCTGCAAAAGACAACATATTCTGGCGCGGCGAAGGGGACATAGAGCATTACAACTCCGACATCCGGGCAACCGCACCATACCTGCTCGATGAGATCCTCGATGAATTCCCTTACAGGTCGGGCAAACCGAATAAAAGACCCCTCAAAGAAAAATAAATCAATTCTAAAATGTCTTCCCTCGTATTTCAGAAAAACGTCCTGCTGCCATCGCCTTCGGAGGATGACAGACGGGCTGACGACCAGAGGATCAAGGATTCGCTCGGAATCGAAGACCTTCACATCCCGCTCGGTATACTGAAAAGACTCGGCCTTCACGAAAACCCTTTTCCGCAGGAGTTCTCGTGCGTTATAGGCCGTAACGGTCCGGGACACAAAATAATAGATATAAAAAAAGACAGGTCTTATTCCGTGGCCTTGGACTTGGGCACGACAAACATAGCGGCCGTCTTACTCGACAATATTTCCCGAAAAAAGCTTCTCGAAACAAGCGTAGAAAATCCGCAAATCGACTACGGCTGCGATATTTTGACGCGCATGCATCAGGTCATGTCCTCGACCTGCGATGAGGTTTATTCTGCGCTTTTAAAAGGCGTAAACGACCTGTTATCGCAAATATGCGCAAAGACCGGTATCGGTTTGGACGACATCCACGCTGTTTCCGTTGCAGGCAATACGGTGATGACCCATTTTTTTATGGGACTCGACATCGGCGCCATACCCGCCCTCCCCTTCGTTCCTGTAGTAAGAACACCCGGATTTCTCGGCCCTTCCGATCTGGGACTGAATATAAACCCGGAAGGGATCGTTTATATATTTCCTAATGCAGGCAGCTATGTGGGCGGTGACATCGTTGCCGGAATTATCGCCTCGGGTATGACTGAATCCAATGAAATTTCCGTGCTTATCGATGTCGGCACCAATGCGGAAATAGTGGCCGGCAACAGCGAATGGATGATAGTCGCAGCCGGGGCAGCAGGCCCGGCGCTCGAAGAAGGGATCTCGATGATAGGCAGACGTGCCCAAAACGGAGTGATCTATGACATCGAGATAAAAAACGGCGACTGTGCCTGCAAAACCTTTGATGAAGCCCGCCCCGAAGGCATCTGCGGTTCAGGCATGGTCAGCCTGCTGTACGAGATGTACAAATCAGGCATAATCGACCAAAACGGAAAACTCAACGCATCGTCGCCCAATGTCATTAATGCCGGAGAAGAGACCGCATACAGGATAAGCTGTAACGGTCATGCAGGACTGGACATCAGACAAACCGAAATAAACAACTTTCTGAAATCCAAGGCCGCAATGTTCACACTGCTCTTGGTCCTTCTACGCTCGGTAGGCGTAAGCTTCAGCGAGATAAAAAACGTCTATGTCTCGGGTGCGCTCGGCACCGGTATAAATGCCGCTAAGGCGTCCGGAATAGGCATGCTGCCGGAATGGCCCGCTTCGATCATAAAGCCCCTCGGCAATTCTTCGCTGACCGGGGCATTCATGCTGCTTACGGACAACGGCCTTATTGGAAAGATAGACGCGATTACTGCTAAAATCACCTATAAACATATGCATGACGACCCTGAATTCATGCGGGAGTTTATGGGGGCTGTCTTTGTCCCCCACACAAACCCTGCGCTGCTTAAGGTATAAAGGAGCAAAGCTATAAAATCCAACACAGTCGGGAGGAAACATGGAAAAATGGAAATGCAGTCTGTGCGGTTACGAGTACGATCCGGCAAAGGGCGACGAAGACTCCGGGGTTGCGGCAGGCACACCTTTTGAAAAGCTTCCTGACGATTGGACCTGTCCTGTATGCGGGGCCTCAAAAGACGTATTCGAAAAAATTTAAACATACCAAATCTTATGCTGTCATACCCGCGCAGGCGGGTATCTAGACGTGTTAAAAAAACTGGATTCCCGTCTTCACGGGAATGACAACCAACTACGAAGGAGAATAAAAAATGAGCGCACTCCAAACAGCAGTTAAAATGGAAACAGACGCAATAAGGTTCTACAGAGAAGCCTCGGAAAAAACCAAAAACCCCATAGGCAAACAGATGTTCCTTTCGATAGTCGAGGACGAAAAGAGACATCTTGAAATGATCAATAAATTGATAAGCTCCAACGAGTTCTCGTCCTCGAATGCCGGGGCCCCTATGAAATCGATCAAGACCGTTTTCGAGAACATGAAGAACGAGATGCTGCAAAGGGCCGAGGCATCGTCAGACGAGCTTGAGGCCTTCAAGATAGCTATGGAGATGGAAAGAGAAGGAAAGGAATACTACAAAAAGTCTGCTGCCGGCGCAGCATCCGATAAAGAAAAAGAGCTGTTCAACCTTCTCGCTGCGGAAGAAGAAGAGCACTACACCGTTTTTGCGAACACATACAGCTTCCTTAAAGACACCGGCAACTGGTTTATGTGGGAAGAAAAAGGCATCGTCGAGGGATAGCGAACAATTTGAAGGGGAAAAGTCTTGTTTCCGGCGCACTGATCATTATTGCTCTTTGCGCTTTCATGTCACACCCTCCTGCTTCCTATGCGCAGGACCCGCTAGTTCTGTGCATATATCCCTATCTTTCCGCAACAGAGATATACAAACGCTTTACCCCTCTTGCCGGGCATATCGGCAGGGAACTCGGCAGGCCTGTCAAAATCCGGAACAAAGGCAGCTATGATGACTACATAGACAGTATAAAAAAGGGTGAGGCCGATATTGCCTTTATGGGGCCTGCGACTTACGTAAAGTTTACGAAAAAGTTCGGCAGGCTTCACTTGCTGGCGGCTTACGATACGAACGGGAACAGGACCTTCAAAGGCATCATTGTCGTGCATAAGGACAGCCGGATCACAAAGCTGTCTGAACTGAGGGATAAGAAGTTTGCGTTCGGAGACCATAACTCTACGATGGGACATCTGATACCGAGATATATGCTGCTGAAGGCCGGGGTTGACGTGCGGGAACTCGGCAAATACGAGTTCCTGTCCCATCACGAAAATGTGGCCCTTGGCGTATTGACCGGAAGTTTCGATGCCGGAGCGGTAAGGGAAGAGGTCTATAACCAATACTCCAAGGAGGGCCTGAGGGCCCTTGCGATAAGCGGGCCTGTGCCCGACCATCTTTTTGTGGCCCGCGCCGGACTGCCTGAAGATACCGTGCGGAAAATTTCAAAAATCCTTCTTTCGCTCAAAGATACGGAGGAAGGACGAAAGGTCCTCGGTCATATACAGAAGAACCTCACCGCCCTTGTT
Source organism: Nitrospirota bacterium (assembly GCA_004321915.1). Classification (GTDB taxonomy): domain Bacteria; phylum Nitrospirota; class Thermodesulfovibrionia; order Thermodesulfovibrionales; family Dissulfurispiraceae; genus MYbin3. Next base: position 44,603 of record SCQE01000029.1, on the reverse strand, counting down.
ACTGTCAGAGACGCTGATTACGATTCGCTGCGGAAAATTATCGAACGCCTTGCGCAGGCGGGGGTGGAGCCATAAAGCACTTCAGCAATACACGCGTGCTGTGCTTCCTCACAGTAGTGCTTTTCTGCTTTCTGCTGCTTGCAGCAGTACTGGTAGCTTATCAACAGCGGGACCTACTGCGCAAAAACCTGTCCGCCGACGCTGTGAACGACCTCGATATTATGGCAGCTTTCTCCCTCGAAGCTCTGCTAAAGTCCGATTATACGTCGGTGAGAAACTCCGTGGAACAATGGGGAAAAAAGCGCAAAGAATTCCATGAACTCAGGGTCGCAGCTCCGAACGGTTTTATCATAGCGGAATACATAAATCCTGAAGCAACATTGGGCGAAACCTATTCGATGACAAAAGATATTACGTTTAATGAAACAAAGCTGGCGACAATATATCTGTTGGGCGACTACTGCGAAGCGGAAATAATCGCCGTACGGCTAAGGAACCGCTTGGTCCTTACAGGGACGATAATTACAGCGTTGCTCGGCATTGCATTGTGGCTCGTATTCAGGAGAACGGCGATTGCGCCGCTGGAGGATGCCGTCAACGAGCGGACCTGCGCCCTTTCGAACGCGAATCAGGAACTCGAACAACTGGCAGAGCATTCCCCCACCTGAATAATGCTCTTTGACAGGCAGGGGCGCTGCCTGAGGGCCAACAAACCCGGACTCGACATGCTGAGGGTATCGAGCAATGAGGTCATGGGAAAAAAGTTCCGCGATATCTGGCCTGAGGATGTTAGGCCGACAGTCGATAAGGTCATTGGAAAAGTTTTGCACGGTGAGCAGGGCACCTTTGACACTTACAGGATGAGCGGGACCGAAAAGAGTTGGTGGGCCGTGACCGTGGCCCCGATTTTTGACGACGACGGGGCAGTCACGCGGTTTATTTCGATCAGCGCGGATATTACCCATCGCAAGCTGGCGGAAGAAGTCCTGAAAAACTCACATGACGAACTTGAACGCAAGGTCGCCGAACGCACCTCGGAACTGACGGTTGTCAACCGACAATTGAAACAGGAAATTGCCGAGCGCAAAAACGCCGAGAAAAAAATAGAACGCTCTCTGAGGGAAAAAGAGGTGCTTTTGCAGGAGATCCACCACAGGGTAAAAAACAACATGAACGTGATTACCAGCCTGTTGATGCTCCAGACAGAAGGAATTTCAGACCCCTCAGTCAGGGACATATTCACGGACTGCCAGAACAGGATCAAATCCATGGCGCTGGTACACGAAAAATTATACGGCTCCCACGATCTGGCGCATATCGACTTCAAGGAATATTTGGAAAATCTGGTCGGCGGCATTGCGGACGCATACAATAGGCGCAATGTTCGATTGTCCGTCGACATGGAACCGCTTCACCTCGATGTTAATATCGGCATCCCATGCGGCCTGATGGTGAATGAATTAGTGACAAACAGCTTTAAATACGCCTTCCCCGAAGAGAGAAGCGGGACTATAAGGGTCGGGGTCAATAAAAACAGCGAAAAAGATTATCTTCTCTTCGTTGAGGACGATGGGACCGGTTTTCCGTCCGACATAGATTTCAGGAACCATTCATCGCTTGGTCTGAAACTGGTCAATGTGCTGACCAAGCAGGTCCGTGGGACTATCGAACTCTCAAGTGAGAGAGGTACTGTTTTCAAAATAAACTTTCCAAACGACCTAAAGCAAACGACCCGATACATAAACCCTGCATATGCCGTTCAAGCACAACTCAAGCGCCCGCAGGTTTAATATTGCGGTCAAGTACGGCGCGTATTATGCCGCTGAATTCAGAGAGGATAAAAGGTTTTATGACATAGGCGCTTATGCCCATAGAGCGGGCCGTTTCTTCATTCATCTTGTCGCTGAAACCGGAACATAGTATTACCGGCATGTCTGGTCTGAGGCCCAAAGCCTCCAAAGCGAGCTGCGTGCCGAGCATCTTCGGCATTGTCATGTCGGTTATGAGAAGGTCGTAGGCCTCCGGAGTTTTCGTGATCGAATCCAATGCCTCAAAAGGGTCTGTGGTCACTTTTACTTTATATCCGAGAGTCGGGAGCATAACTTCCAGCATCCCTATTATATCTTCCTCGTCGTCGACTATCAGCAAACGCTCTGTCCCGCCTGTCATCTTCTTTTCTTCCGGCCCCTTTTCTTCGGCTGCTGTTTTTGATTCGGGCAGATAAATATGGAACGTGGTCCCCTGTCCGGGTTCGCTGTATACCGAAATATGACCGTTGAGGCTCTTGACGATCCCGTGCACCACGCTTAAACCAAGTCCTGTACCGTCGCCTTGGGCCTTGGTCGTGAAATAGGGGTCGAATATTCTGTCCATCACGGACTTCTCCATGCCGTGGCCTGTATCGCTCACTGTCAAGCGCACATAGTCTCCTGCGGAAAGATGTATCAGTTTCGTATTATCTTGGTCGAGAATCGAGACATTTTCGAGCGAAATATAAAGGACCCCGCCCTTGTCCCTCATTGCATGATATGCATTGGTCCCTAGGTTCATGACGATCTGGTGGATATGGGTCGGGTCCGCAAAAACAGAACTCCTGTCAATGGCTGCATTCAACTTTATTTCTATAAAACTTGGTATGGACGCCCTTAGGAGCTTGACCGCTTCCTTTACGAGCGGGACAAGCTCTACCACCGCCTTTTTATGTTCACCCCTCCGGCTGAAGGTCAGTATCTGTTTTACTAGGTCCGTGGCCCGTGAGCTCCCGTACAGGACATGGTCCAAGTGCTGTTGCACCAAACCCCCTTCAGGCAGCTCCATTTTAGCGAGTTGGGCATATCCGATAATAGCGCTGAGAATATTGTTGAAATCGTGGGCTATACCCCCTGCCAAGGTGCCGATGGCCTCCATTTTTTGAGATTGCTGGAGTTGGGCAACAAGACTTTTGCGCTCTTCCTCCGCCTCTGCGCGTTCTCTGTTCCTCTTTTCTATCTGCTCTATCATGGAGTTGAAGTCGTCTACGAGCGCGCCGACCTCATCATTGGCATGTTTTTCGACACGCAGGGAAAAATCCTGACTTTCGGATATTCTGCGGGCCGCCAAGGCAAGGTCTTCTATGGGCGAGGAGACGACCATCCTCATCCTCGCAATAAGCATCATGCCTATGCTCATTGCAACGACCGCGGCCAAGGCCATGACCGTTGCCCCGATGGTCCGGGCCTTTCTAATTCCGCTCATGTCGTCGTACAGTGTTATGGCCCCGGTCCTGCGTCCTGCGACAACTATATCTTGGCTGACTTTTAAGTTGGGGTCTTTCAGCTCCACCACCCCTCCGGCAGCCGTCCTTTTTTCTATGGCCGGTGTATGATAATCGGCAAGCGGCTTACCATTGTCATAGGTAATTACGGCGTACATGATCGATGGACGGACGGACAGGGAAGCAAGCGCTCTAGCAGCATCCTCCGGCACATGAAAAGCGACCGCGGCCTCACAGCTTTTCCCTATGATCTTTGCGAGACTTACCAAGTCATTCTCGTATGACCGGCGAAAGTAGTTCGTGGCCACGATATAGAAAGTCACGCTTGCGAAAAAAATGGCCGCGGCTACGGCGCTCATAAGTATCAGCGTAAGCTTTTTCTGGATGGTCATGTCGCGGAAATTCATTTCAGTCCACCACCCTGAGCGCTATGCCGAGTATTTGGGAACTGAGACGAAGTCCCGCCTTTTCAACCGGGGCCCTGTTTATTATCCAGCGTATCTTGCCCTTGTCCTGAACAAGGTTGATCATACCTCCGGCTGCGATAAAATTTTCAGTATCTCCCACAGTCAGGACCGGAGCGTTTTTCAGACTTGCGATTATTTTATGGAAATTCCTTTTTTCGGACGGACCGACAAAAAGCAGGTTGCAAGAAGTCAGGTTCATGTCGTCGGCATAGGGGCCGTATTGAACGATCCTCACCGGTTTCATCCCGTTCTCCCGTATGCTTTTTTTAAGCTCGTCCAGCGCCGTTCCAAAGGGGGAGCTGCCGACTATGCCGATAGTCATTACCCCGTCTTTGGCTTGAGCGCGTACGGGTTCCGGCCAATAAACAAACTGGAGAAAGTTATAGAGGTACACCGCCTTAAGTTCATATTCTCCGACCCGCTTGTCTTCTACATAAGAAACGCTTTGCAGCGGTCCGGCCATAACAAAGGAAAAAAGAGAACACGACAGGACAAGCAATAGGGCCAAAGAGATATGTCTGGTTGTCCAGCCGGACGGAAAACCCCTTTGCAAAGCGAAAGCGCAAACTGCAGGGGTCCGCATCAGAAGTGATACCTGAGTTCGGCCCAAAAAGAGCGTTGCTCCATCGGGTAGTCATAGGGTATGGTCGTAGGACCCGGCTCTTTCGCGTCCCTATCGAACAGGTTGCGCACCGCCAACCTCATATCGCAATTCTTCGTGATGTTTTTGCGCTTTAGAGTGAGATTTACAAGATCGTAATCCGCTGTGACCGGACGGGTGTCGCCTGCGGCCCTGCTGCGGTCCATGATCCGGAAATACTGGCCGTCAAGCGACCAGTCGGGCATGAACTTCCAGTCCGCATTGCCATAGAACTTCATACGGGGCACATCCGGAACAACAGCCCCTGTAGCTCTGTCCTTTGACTTCTGGTATGAAAAGTTGGCGCGAAGCCTGAGCGTCTCGGCAGCGAGCCACTCGGTCTCGACCTCAAAGCCCCTGCCCTTTTGGTCACTCGCGTTCTGGGCCGTCTTTGTCGTGGCCGGAGCAGGGTCTGAAACATGGTCTATCAAACCGTCTATCCGGTACTCAAACAGGTTCAGTCCCAGCTTCACAGTCTTGGCAGGCCGGTAATCGAAGGCGAGCTCATAGGTGTCAATAGTCTCAGAGTCGAGGTTTATATTGCCGATAGTGGCAGGATTGTTCTGGCTGTGCATCTCTGAAAAGGTAGGCGGTCTGAACGCCCTGCCGTAGAGCAATTTCGTCACGAGTTCGGGCGTGGTGTTCCAGACAAGGGCCGCCCTCGGGCTTACGGCGCTGCCGAAGTCGGAATAATCGTCGAACCTCACGCCTGCGGTAAGCTCCCAGTCCTTTGCAAAACGCCATTCGTCCTGTATCCCTGTGTAAAGCAAGAGTCGGTTCTGGTCCATCATGTACACATAAGGCGTATTGGAAATATCAACCAGAGGCCCGTTCTGAACAGGCACTCCCGGCCCGTAATTCTTATGCTGAAAAGTGTCTGTGTTGTAATTCTGCATGCCGAGCAAAAGCCTGAGCTTATGGTCCTCGAATCCCCGGTAGTCTCCGGCAAAATCGATGCCGCCGTTCAGTTCTTTTGCCCCCGGCTGCCCGATGGCATTTGTGTAACCTCGCGGGAAGAAAAAGAAGGTATTTTGCAACCAGTTGTATGCGCCGCTGAGCTTCGTGGTAAGATCGAAATACTGCAGAAGGTCCTTTTCCGTGTAACTGAGGGAACCCACTAGGTGATAGCTGTCTGTATTGCTCCTTCCGTCATTTAGAGTGTTGGTTAATCCGGAGCCGATACCGTTCCTCATCATCCAGACGCTGTCGAGGTTAAGCTTGAACCTGTCTTTTATTAATGTCAGGCTCGAATTAAGGGTCTCATAATGAGTATCTAGAGGGCCCGGCGCAGCAGACGGCCGCCCGCTGCCGAGCGCGTCTTTGGCTATGGTCCTTTTCCTGTCCCCGTCGCCCCTCGAATATTCGGCCCCGAACGCCACATCCCAGCCCTTGTATAAGCCGCCGTGCTGCGCCCAGAAATCATAGGCCCCGAAAGATCCCCCCCGGACGCCGGCATTGCTGCCTTTTATCTCACCGCCCTCTTTGGTGATTATGTTTATCGCGCCTGCGAACGCGTCAGCCCCGAGCACTGCAGAGCCCGGACCGCGGATTATCTCTACCCTCGATATCATAGAGACAGGCATCCTGAAGGTGTACGGTTTGACCCCGTTCGCATTGTATCTCAACGGCTGACCGTTGATCAGCAGCAGCACCTGCGGGTTCAACTGCGAATAAACTCCGCGTATGGTCCATGTAGAGGTGAATATACTGGTGCCGCTCGGCTGCACATGCAGCCCCGGCACCGTCATTAAAATCTCATCGAGCGTCGTAGCGCCCATGTCTTCGATGTCCTTTGCCGTGATGACCGTCGCAACGGACGGAGCGAGCTTTAAAGGTTTCGGAGTGCCGGTGGCGAGCGATACGTCAATCTCCACAAGCTGCAGCAGGTCTTTTTTCAACAGCGCCGACATGGCGGACGTCCCGTTGTCTTCTTCCGCAGAGGAAGAACGGACATTTATAGCGAAAAAAAGACTGATGAGACAGGAGAATATTATTACAGTTAAATATGAATATAAATATGTTTTTTTCATGACATTCTAAAGTATATCATAGACTTTTCCTCTAGGTAAAAAGGCTTACGGATATAGGGCAAACGCGCTGTGAGACTCAGGATTGCAGCTCAAACAGGCTAAAGCCAGCGGCCCGATAAATACTCGCCTTTCAGCTCTCTTATGAGTGACTGCGCAAGCATCTGCCTGCCCCATTTGTAGGGGGCGTATATCTTGAGAAACCGAGCAATATCCTTGAGGACCATTTTCCGGTCTTTCTTGTCGAGCTTAAACAGGGCAGCTTTAAAATCAGCCTCGTGCGGATTGCCGAATATAATTCTAAAGGGGTTCCATTGGTCGGTGCAGCGTCTGACCTCGGACGCTATGAGATTGCGATAGACCTGTTGGACAGGTCTGTTGCTCTGCGCGGCCTCGACAATAGACTCTCCCGCAATAGCGCCTGAGTGGAGCGCGCAGCTCATGCCCTCCGCGATCATATTGAAAAAACCCGCTGCCTGCCCTGTGATCAAGACATTGCCTTTACCGAAAACATAGCGGTTTATCAGCGACGGCCCGAAGTTGTGAGAACAGCCCTCTAGCTCTTCTGCAGGCTCAAGCTTGACCCCGTGCTTTTCTCTGAGGTATCTCTCAACATTTGCATGGTACTTATGCAGATTGCCTCCTAACGGAAAGCCCACACCCAGTATCTGCCTGCCGTTGCGGGCATGGCTCCATGTGTAGTGTCCCAAGCCCGGATGAAACCAGAAATGAAAATAGTCGTCATCGAGAGGGCATTCGATCACGGCCTGAAACTTCTGTCCGACCATAAACCACGGGATGCGCTTGTTGTAGTCCGGATAGACCGATTGCCTGACCCTAGATTTAGGACCGTCCGCGCCGACCGTGAAACGGGCTTTATAGCGGATTTCATCCCCGTCTTTCTTTGCCTCTATATGCACAAACTTTCCATCGTCTTCGAGACGGACAAAGGTTGTTCTCTCATGGACAACAGCCCCGCTTCGTTTAATGGCCCAGTAATCCGAGAACCGGCGGTTGAGATGCGGCGTCGGGCCCCCGAAAAAATCCATCGGAATGGATACCATGCTCGGAAAGTGAAAAGTAACCCCCTTGCAGAAAGTAGGTTCATGCAGTATCTCTCGCGGCAGAGGGCCGAAATTCTCGAATAAAAAACGGTGGCCCCTCGGAGAAAGTATGCCGCTGCATACCTTGTGTCTCGGCAGTTCGTGCCGCTCCAGCACAATAACTCCAAGCCCCGCATCCACCAGCCTTTTGGCGCAGCCGGAAGCGGCAAGGCTCGATCCCACAATCACAACATCGGTTTTAATCTCGTTCATTTTTCAAATCCGGCCATGCTCAAATGAACAACCGGAACATCCGTAATCTCTTGAAAGACTTCCATGTCGGCAAGATCCTCAACCACGATGCGCTTAAATTTTCTTCCCTTCAGTATCCATGCGGCATGCTCGGCACATCCGGCCGTCTTTTTATTATGGAGACCTCTAAGGCTCGAAGCCCCTGTCGGTATCGCTATCCGCTGCAGATCAAGATTCATCTGACAGCCGGTATCCTTTCGCAGCCGGTCATAAAATTTTACAAGTCTCTCAAAATCGGAATGATACCCCCTGCTCTCGACTATAAAAATGTCATCGGGCCGAAGCGCTCTGCGTATGGAAGGAATGTTCAGCAACGCTTCTCCTACACCCATGACCTTCTTGGCAGGAAGCCATTCCCTGAGCTGACGATGCAGAAGCCCCTCGGACACTATCAGGTTCTTTGCATTGCGCAAAAGCGAAATGCAAAGCGCAATGCGGTCCGGAGGGACAGGCAAGCCCGCCTCTATAGCAGCAGCAATATCCCTGCCGTCATCATCAGCAATGCCGATATTTTTATCTCCGCCGAGAAGATCTACTATAGTTTCGACTATTTTTATATCTCCATCCAAATTACGGCCTGCCATCAATATTGTCTTGGTTTGCGGGAGTTTGCTGTTTCGGGGAGATGCAGTGGCCTCGTTTTTAGGATACCAAGCCGGATAGGAGCTTCTTGATTGATTGAGCATTCTACGCTGCTCCAGATTCATCGCCACTATACCTATTCCTTCAGGGCAGGCAGGCTCGCAGGAGCCGCACATCAGACATGCATCTATCGAAGCGGCTATCTCTTCATGAGAAACACCACCCTGCATGGCTTTGGCCCTGCCTTTGCGGGTATAGGTCATGGCCCCGGTCGTTCTCCACAAAGGGCAGACGAGCAGACATACTCCGCAGCCGCTGCAGGATTCATAGCCTTTAGTTTTTTTCTTTTTATTGCCCACTAAAATATCACGTCCGGATTAAGTATCATGGCAGGGTCAGCCGCCTTTTTCATTGCGAGGTGCTTGTCCACCATTTCATCGCCGAATACGCGCCGGATGTAGCCCTTCATCATACCGCCGAAGCGATAATAGCTCAGGCCCATATCAACGCCTATATCGTAAATCTCATTTTTAAACGATTGCAGATAATCGCGGCTGTAGTCGGTGTCTCTAAGCATAGGCTCGAACTCGCAGCCGTAGGCTATATCGGAGGCGTCCTGAGGGATGCATGACATTTCATAGCGCGGCAGATTGCCCTTCAGCTTAATGCCCACACAGTAAAGCGTGTAGTATTTAAAATATTTGCGGCAGACCGCATTGCCGCGCTCAACCGCCTCGACAAATTTTTCGGCCTTTGCCGAGAGGTCTGGGATCACCATCTGCCGGCCTCCCCAGAACTTCCAGACCGCACGCGAAAATACGACCGTCCTGTCGATTATCTTTCCGTCCCTCATAAATTCAGGCCGGTTGAACTCGGGGAAAAGCTTAAAGCGCCTGCTCGCAATATAGAGGGCCTCTTCCATCTTCCACGGCCGCAGCAGATAATATCTTGCCATCAACAACCCAAAGCCTAATTCCCCATGCCCGCGCAGCTTATGCTTCCATATCTGCTCAAACTCTTTCCGTCTCTCGTCGCTGTCAAACGCCACGAGCAGGGTGATTGCGCGGTCCAGTATCGTGAGTATTCCTGCATAGTCTGCAGCGTCTGCCTTTGATAACATCTGCAGGTCTTCGATAGCGGTCCTCAACGAGGCATAGTAATAATACTGCATCGTAAGCGGACTGAACTTTCGTATCTTCAATACGGCTTCCGTTATAACGCCGAACTGTCCGTACCCGAGCAGTACCCTCTCAAAGAGTTCAGGGTTTTCGGTCTCGGAACAGCGCATAATCTCTCCTGTAGGGGTAACGACCTCCAGTTCGACAGCTTGGTCAGAACTGCATCCGAGACGCGAAGAATTGACATCTATCCCGCCCACTCCGAGAGTGCCGCCCACAGAAGCGGTGAGGTTAAGAGGGGCGGAAAGATAGTCCATGCCGTCCCGTCTCAGGATTTCCGCAAGCTGGTGCCAGAAGATACCGGCCTGTGTGCGTACGGTCATTGCTTTAGCGTCTATCTTCAAGACCTTGTTCAACGAACTCATATCCAACAGAATGCCGCCGAACGCTACCGATTCCCCCTCTGTCGTAAGTCCGCCGCCCCTAACGGTCACCGGAACTCTATGCAGCTGGGCGGCCTTCAGGAGTTTTGAAATATCTTCGGCAGAATTCGGCCTTACAACTCCATGCGGCAAGCCGAAGGCGAGCCCTCCGGCATCGGTCACAAATATAGAGCTTTCGACCTTCCCCTCCCTGACAAAGACACCTTCCGAACGCAGATGCCCGACAAAATCCTTCCAGTTTTCAAAGCTCCGGCGCGCAGGATTGGTCTGCTGTCTCGGAATACCCTTCAAAGAATCGGGAGAAACAGGATCGGGCGGGATACAGCCGGGTTCGATTACGGGAATTTGCATTTTAGGATCAGGAAATCTTGTGTATGGTTATGGCCTTTGTATCGGCCCCTGCTTTTCCTATCTTGGAAAGCATCAGTATAAAGTCGCCCTGTTTTGCGAGCCCCATTTTTTTAAGAAGGGCTTCGCCGTAAGCCACATAATCGTCGTCCTTCAACTTCTTGTCCGTAAGGTGAGAGAATACCCCCCATAAAAGCTCCAGCTTTCTGCAGACCTTCTCCGACGATGTAAGCGCAAAGATCGGCGCAGCAGGACGGTCGGACGAAATAGCGCTTGCCGTTGCGCCCGAAAGACTCGGCACGAACACGCACCTCACCATCAGGTCCCTCGAAAGCTGCGCGATTGCGGTGCTTACCGCGTTTTGCAGATGGCTGTCCCTGCAGTGCGCGGTGCCTTTAAAGAGCCCGCCCCTCGCAAAGAATTGATAGGCCTCGGTCTCACGGAGTATGGAGTCCATCATCTCGAACGTTTCTAAAGGATATTTGCCCGAAGCCGTTTCAGCCGACAGCATCACCGCATCGGCGCCGGCCAGACAGGCGGCCGCAACATCGGTCACTTCGGCCCTTGTAGGTCGGGAGTGTTCTATCATGCTTTCGAGCATCTGCGTAGCGACAATGACCGGCTTGTTGTGTAAATTTGCTATCTCGATAAGCTTGTTCTGTATCAGAGGGACCTTCTTGGCAGGGAGTTCGACCCCTAGGTCTCCCCTCGCTACCATAATGCCGTCCGCAAGAGAGACTATCTCATCGATATTCTCAAGGGCCTCGGGCTTTTCGATCTTGGCTATCACTCCGATATCCGATTTACTGCGGTACAATAAATCCTTTAACTCGGCTACATCCGCCCCGGTCCTTACAAAAGAGAGGGCCACATAATCAACCCCGCCCTTTATGCAACAGCCTAGGTCCGCTTTGTCCTTTTCGGTCAGCGCCGAAATCTTCATAACTGTGTCGGGCAGGTTCATTCCCTTATGGTCTTTGAGCATTCCCCCGCGTAACACTTTGGCCTTAAGCGTTTTATCGGTCTTCGAAACGACCTTCAGTTCAAGGTTCCCGTCGTCCAACAGAATTCGCGCGCCCACGGAGGTTTCGCTTATTATCCGCTTATATTGGGACGGGACCGTTGTTTCATCCCCTAAGCGCTTCTCGGCAGTGATGTTTATAACAGCGTTGTCTTTTAACAATATCGAGCCGCCCTTGAATTCGCCGACCCTTATCTTGGGGCCGCAAAGGTCTCCGACTATGACCACGGTTTTACGCAGTTCAGCCGATATCTTCCTGATCGTGCGTATTACTTTCAGGTGTTCCTCATGGTTCCCGTGGGAAAAGTTGATCCTCGCTACATTCAATCCGCCTGCTATAAGCGTCCGTATCATAGCAGGGGACGAAGTTGCCGGGCCGATCGTGGCCACTATTCTGGTCCTTCTGAAGAAGAGATATTTATGGTGCAGGTCTATGCTGAACAGCTCTTTGCCGCTGCCGCATTGTAAGGCCTTTGTTGCGGGTTTAATGACGGATTGTTTTTTCATGCTGAGAAAAGAATAACATTAGGGACCTGAATTAGCCAATCAGACGGCTGTATGTCCGCATCCGCCTACGAATTCTGGCGAAGGCCTTCCTACATAATAACCCTGAACAAAATCCACCGATATCCCCCTCAGTGCTTCGAGTATCTTTTCGTCCTCCACAAATTCGGCTATGCATTTTATATGCATGTCCTTGGCCAGAACAGCCATTGTACGAATAAAAGCCATGTCCTTCTCGTCCCTGAGCATATTGCGGACAAACTCGCCTTCGATCTTCAAATAGTCTATTGGAAATCTCTTGATGTAATTAAAAGACGAGAACCCGGAACCGAAATCATCTATAGCGAATTTAAAGCCTTCCACCTTCAGGTTATCGACGAACTCTTCGAGCAGGGTCAGGTTCTTGACAGTCTCACGCTCGGTTATCTCAAAAATTATATTTTCGGTTTTTATGCCGTAGGTCCGGGTAAGCTTAAGGATGCTCGGAATAAAATCCTTCAGCATAAGGGACTTGGGTGATAGATTTATGAAAAGGTTGCCGTAATAATCGCATTCCCTGATCTTTTCGAATGCCTTTTCCATCAGCATAAGGTCCATCTTGCTGACTATCCCTATCTTTTCGGCCACATCTATAAATTCCGCGGCGGCCATTATGCCTTTATCGGTCTTTATCCTGCACAAAACCTCATGGGTGTTTATATCTCCGGTTTCCAGATCCATAATCGGCTGGAAAAAGGGGATCAACTCCCTGTTCTCCACCACCCTGACAAGCATATCGGACTTGTCGCTCGTTTCCTTGAAAACCTCTACCACGTCCTCTTCAGTCGGCACGCCCACCTGATTTTTGCCGTGGATCTTGGCCTTGTACGCCATGCTGTCCGCAAAAATAAACAGGTCTTTCGGATTTTTCGCATGCAGGGGAAAAACCGCCATGCCTATCGAAGTGGTGGTCTTTACATGTTTACCTTCAACGTCGATATGGAAGGCATCCGCAGCTTCCCTGATCCTAGACGCCACGATCATGGTCTGTCCGAAATCGGTCTCCGGCAGCACGATACTGAACTCATCCCCGCCGTATCTGGCTAAAATATCGCCCTGCCTGAGTTCCTTCTTTACGGTTGTCGCAAAACGGCCTAGGAATTTGTCCCCGACTATATGCCCGTACGTATCGTTGATCCCCTTGAAATTATCGATATCTATCACAAGAAGACCGAACTGATAGCCGTGGCGCTCCGCCCTGCTTATCTCATAACCGAGCAGTTCCCAGAATAGACGCTGATTGAAGAGGTTAGTGAGCGGGTCTCTAGTGGCATAGAATTCAAGCTCCTTGGTGTATTTGTAGATCGCCTTTATCGAGCCTACAACATTGAGCAGCGTGGTGAGTATGCTGTCTATGACCAGCGAGCGTATATTGTCCTTGGCCGCGGACATGCCGACTACAATTCCGACCAACCCGCCTATCCTCGGGGTGTCGAGTATTACGAATTTGACCTGATGCTCTATGTCGTCCGCGCTCAATTCAACAAGCGGTTCGAGACCGTCCGCAATATTGTGGTTTATCTCTATGTTGATATCCGCTTCGCTTCTGTTGCTCACTTTATACAACTGGCTCCTGACAATACCCGAAACTATGTCCTTGGTGACTTGCGAAGGTTTGGCCTTCCAAAAGACCTCTATGTCATACAGCTCCTCTTCGACATTAAAGACCGTAAACAGGGCATAGGCATCCATGACCTTGTTTATCTCGAGAAGCAGTTTCCCGACATATCCCTTCCAGTCCTTTACCACTTCCGAGGTTATGATAAACCTTTCAAGCACCCTTATCTCGAATTCCAGAATGTCCTTATCGACCGCGAGGGATTTTATCTTTTCTACAAACCGGTCAAGCTCCCCGAGGATCGCGTCGAGTTCGCTGAATCCGGAACCGGTTTCGCTTATGCTTATGGCGGCAAGGTCTTTTATGCTGTTGACCGCCATCACATTGTCATGTATCACGCGCGTCGAAGCCTCGATCTTGCCGCTGATATGCTTGGCTATAAAATAAGACATCAACAGGGGCGCCGGCGAAAGCACAAAGAAAAGGAATATGAACTTTTTCTTGGCGTCGGCCATATCGGCCCCCATGTCCTGAGTGACCTTCAACACTCCCAGCATGTCCCCGGCTTTAGCGTTCGTATGACACCTCAGACATGCATCCACCGCCTTTACAGGATAAAACGAAGTCAGAATATATCCGTTTTTCAACTCCGTCTGCTCGCCGGCGCCCATGACTTTTTTAACGCCTTCGTCCGCCTGCTGAGATTTATGGCCGAATATCGCGTCCACAAGCGGGCCCCTGAACATATCGACCACAAAAGGAAGGTTGACTGAAAGGGCCTTCGTCGATTCAAGAAACTCAACAAGGTCCTCTTTTGTCCAGCCCTTGCTCATCATCTGTACCATAGAATTGAATACGTGCCGGGATAACGCATGGGAAGCCGCTATCGATTTTTTTTCGTAGATGTTCTGATATATTGCCGAAGTTATAAAAAAAGCGGTGCTGAAGCTGATAAACGAGACGACAAGGGATGCGGCTATTACAAACGCCTTGAGCTTAAGCTTCTTGAACGAGTAAGGGGCTGTCATGATCAACAGCCCCTTACCTTAATTTCGAAAGACAATAAGGTCATCGGCCCCCTATTGTCCGGGCTAAACCCTGAAACCGGTTGTAGAGCCCCGCAACTCGCCCGCAATGCCGGTCAGTTTATTGACTTCGCTCATGACGTTTTCTGACATGCCTTCCATATCTTTCGCTATGCTAGATGTCTTCTCTATGTTCCTCGCCACTTCTTCGGAAGCTGCGGACTGCTCGTCAACAGCCGTGGCTATCTGGGTTATCTGGTCCCTAACCTTATGGACAGCTTCCACTATGCTGCTGAGGGTATCGCCGACCTCCCTTATATATTCCGTGGCCTTAGCAACCTCGCCCGAGGCCTCTTCCATCGACTTTGTGGTCTGCTGAGACTCCACTTGGACCGCCCCTATCTTGTCCGATATCTCGACGGTCGCTTTGATCGTCCTTTCGGCGAGTTTCCTCACCTCGTCCGCCACGACCGCAAACCCCCTGCCCTGCTCTCCTGCGCGCGCCGCTTCAATGGCCGCGTTCAAAGCAAGCAGGTTGGTCTGGTCAGCAATATCCTTGATCACATTCACTATATCGCCGATCTCGCCCACCCTGCCGTTAAGCTTGTCGACCATTGTGGCCAGTTCTACGGTCGAAGTGTAAACCCTGTTCACCGTCTCGACCGCGCCGTTGGCCACCTCGCTGCCTTTGTTGGCAACACTCATCGCGTCCGCGGACGTCTCCGAAGCCACAGACGCGTTGCGGGCGATATCCGTTATGGTCTGGCTCATCTCTTCTGCAGCAGTCGCTATCTGGTGGGCCTGCCCCGACTGGTTCCTAGCGCCTTCCGTGGTCTTCTCCGAACTCGCTTTCAAAACATCGACAGCCGAGACCACATTATTAGATGACCTGACTATTCCGCCGATCATGTTTTTGATCGTGCCGACCATCTTGTTCATATTGGAGGCCAGAACACCGACCTCGTCCCTGCCGGCATAATCGACAATTACAGTGAGGTCCCCTTTGGCTATCTCTTCGACCTTGGCGGAAAGCCCCGCGAGAGGAGCGGATATCTTTTTCTGTATCATTACCCAGACCGCAGCCAAGATGACGAGGTTTATCACAAAGAGTATTGTTTGGACGGTCTTCAGGTTTTTGACTTTCCCCTCGGAGACCGCGGCAGCAAGTGTCGTGGCTTCATCGGCTATCTTCAATACTGTTTCGCTGTCCTTATAGAGCTTCTCGAGAACGGATTTGTCATTGTCCACCTTGGACATGGTTTCCTTAAACCCCTTCCATGCGCTGTCCATCTCTTTCATCTTTGACAAGAATTTTTCATCGGAGGCCTTAGGGAGTTTCCACTCCGCGTCTCCGTCAACCAACCCTTTGACTATCCTGTCAAGCATACCCGTTAATTTGGCAACATCGGCGCTCGTGTCAATGCCGTGCTGTTTGGCGTAAACCATCTTCGTGAGTCTCTGCGATATGGCCCTCTGCCTGCCTGCATAGTTGACCACATCTCCGTCAGCCTGCATCTGGTTCAGCGAATAAAAAACCGACACGGTACTCAGCAGGGAGAAAACAAGTAAAGCAATCAGCACTATCCTTAACAATGAGCTTATCTTCATATCCGGTCTCCTTTGGAATTATGTCGGCTTATTTTATCACACGGCATATTAATACATACACTCCAGATTAATGATAAGCCGTTTACGAAACAGGCTGAGTTTCTATGAATGCCGTGCCGCCTTCTGTTTCGTCGCCTCCGTCAAGGCTGTAATACGCAAGGTATACGCTCCTTACTCCGTCTATGTTCTTGAGCGAATCAAGGGCCGCCTTGACTTCTCCCGTAGTTTCCCTCTCGACAAGGAAAACTATCTTTTCGTTCTTTATTCCGGTGACCTCCATGTTCCTTTTTTGAAGCTCGTCTATAACATTCTGCACACGATCGTCGTCATCCGCCTCTATAAAACCGCTCGAAAAAATCATGCCCTACCTCCAAAGTTTAAATTTTATAAGACGGCCCTTGGTCTCGCAACCTTCGGCGCACCTGCCGCAATATATACAGTTTGTGTCCCTGAGAGAGGATTTGTCTACATGCATAGCTATCTTAACTTTCATATAGCAGGTCTGATCGCAAAGCATGCATTCGCCGCACTGCCGCCCCTCCACAAACCCGAGCCTTAAAAGGCTGACCTTATTGAAAAGCCCGTAAACTTTTCCTACAGGACAAAGCGCCCTGCACCAAAGGCGGGGGAAGAAAAATTCAAAGAGCAGAAGAAACAAGATGACCGAAACCGAATATATGACTACATCCCTGTCGACCGGAAGGCCCAAGCCCAAAGAAACAACTCCGGTAACGGCCCTGAAAAAATTGGTCAGGTGAGATACATAGTTCGAGAAAAACGGGACCCCCAGCAACCATGAAACAAACAACAAAAAAGCAGCAATAACATAGCCTGTCCCGGGCGGTATCTTTGCAGAGACCTTCTCAAACGCAGAGGCCCCGCGTTTCTTGGCCTTGTCAACCATTTCATACAAAAAATCCATCGGGCAGACCCAGCCGCAAAAAGCCCTCCCGAAGATCAGATACAGGGCAGACACGGCAACCACCGCAAAAAAAGCCTCCTTGGTAAAAACTCGCGATGCCGAAAAACTTTCAAGATACGCAAAAACATCTATGAGGTTCAAAGACCAGAGCGCTGCCGAGCCCGTAAGCCCGCCTACTAGGACCTTAACATTGACAAACTGAAGCAAAAATAAAACAAGTATCCCGAACATCACAAAACGCCTGAGCTTGGACAATGGCAGTTTTGTTTTTTTCTCTGACTGCCGACCGCCGACTGTTGACTGTTGACTGTCGACTGCCGACTGATGTCTGCTGACTTCTGACTCCTGACTTTTTTTATCTGTACTCACGTTCCACCAGCCTTCCGCGCTCCATTATCTTAGGCAGGTTCTGTCCGTAAACAATATTGTAGCGTTCTTCACTCTTCATCGACAGCAGCGACTTAAAACCGGCTTTATAGGAACCTTTCAGACTATCGTATTTTTTCTTTGTGACAACCTTGATCGCAGAGCCGCCTATAGGGCAATATTTCACGCACAGACCGCAGCCTACACAGCCTTCATTGATATACGGCTGGTTGCCCCACTCGCCGTTGTAAAAATCGAAGACCGTTGCGCCGAGCGGACATGCCTTGCTGCAAGAAAGACAGACATCCCCGTTCCAGCCGAAACAGAGCGAGAAGTCTATCAATGCCGTGCCCATAGAGACCTTCTCTTTCGGCAGGGGCTTTAACGCGCCTGTAGGACAAAGGGGCGGACACTCCATGCATAAGGCGCAAGGAAAATCCCTCATGTCCTTGATATACGGGGTGCCGAAATTGGTCAAATCTTTTAAGCCCGACACGGCTATAGCGTCGTATTTCATCACATGGCAGGCATTAACGCATGCGCCGCAACTCACACATCTGGCCCTGAACTCCTTTTCCGGCAAAGCGCCGGGGGGCCTGATTATCCCGCCGATATCTATATCGGGGAGGGGGCCTTCGAATTCTTCTTTGGCAGCATGTAAAACACTACGGTCCGGAACCAGCAACCCGGATGTCAGAACAAGTCCGCCCGAAACGGACATCTTTATGAACTCTCTTCTGGTCAATTTCATTCCTTTAACGCTTAGTAGAAAAAAAGCGGAGCAGGACTGGTAAATCCGGCTCCGCTTTCAAGTTTAACTGTTAACCTACGATTTTGCCGGGCTCGGCCTGTGCGGTCTTGGTCTTCCCCTTGTAAATCTTAACGGCAAACATCTTGTAGTCGGGCTGGAAACTGAACGGGTCAAAGGCGTCCCTCATTATCATGTTTATCATCTTGTACTCGTCGAAGAACGGCACAAAAACATAATCGTGGCGCGGCCCGCCCGTGGCCTTGCTCACATCCAGCACCTTTGCCGGAAGCTGAATTTTACCTCTCGGAGATTCGACTATGACAGCGTCCCCATTCTTAATACTCAACTTTTTGGCGAGCGTTTCGCTCATCTCGACATACGCGCCGGGCACGGCCCTCGCAAGTTCGGGGACCCTTGTCGTCATGCTGCCTGTGTGCCAATGCTCGACGACCCTGCCTGTGCAGGCCCCGTACTTATAGTCGGTGGTGTCGATTATCAGCAGCTTGCCGCCGTCGGCCTTGGTGTACTCATGACGCAGGTTGTGAAACTCGGCAGGGCTGAGCGCGATATTCTTCAGCGCGTTCTTGTCCGAGTTTGGGTCGCCGATAACATTGACCGTGTACTTGGCGGTCTGCTCATACGGCGCCACGCTCGTTTCGTTGACCTTGGCCGCCACAAACTTGCGCTCGACCACCTCGACGGTCTTGTGCTTCGCAAACTGCTTGCCGTCAAATTTGCAGGCCCACCACGGGTTTGCCCATGCAATGGCCCTTCCATCCCAACCCGGCGCCTTCCTCGTCTTGCCGTCCGGAGTCGGGATATCGACCATCCCGTTGATAAAGGCGTTTGAGTTGTAAAAACTTGCGTACCAGCCTTTTGGAAGGTTATGCTCTTTGTGATACGCCTCGTCTACCTTCATATCTTTTATATTCTTCTCCAGCCACGCTCCGTATGCAGGATTGAACTCCTTCATGTTCTTGAGGTACAACCCGGTTATCTTGTCTATATGCGGGTCATACGGATAGGCGTACTGGATCTTCGACTGGTATTTATCGTACCTCTTTTTCACATCCTCGCTGGTGTGGTATTCGGCGGGCAACGGTATCCTGTAGCCGTGGTTCTGTTCGAGGAGCATCTTACGGTTCATACCGCTGAAGTCATAGCCGGTCCCCTTAGACAATTCCATAAGCTCGGTCCAGATATTCGATGAGAACTTCCTGTTCCAGTCTTTTGTCTTGGCCGCTTCTATGGTCTTCTTCATCCAATCCTTGCCGTCGTATTCCGAAGGCCAGAACTGAGATATATGCCCCTTCGGAACAAGACCTTTTTCTTCCAGTCTTCTCATTATCAGCGCGAAAATAGTATGGTCGGGAATCGTGTTTCCGTAAGGCTCTATCACCTGCTTGATCACCTGATACCGTCTTTCGAGGTTGCCGAATACAAACTCCTTTTCATACCAGCTCGACGCTCCCAGAACAACGTCGGACACCATTGTGGTGGCGTTCGGAAAGGCTTCCAGCGTTACGACCAGCGGCCACGCCTGACCTTTATTCGCCGCAGCGCAGGCAAGCCTGTACGGCCAAGAATAAGGCAGGCTCTGCCCTGCGTTGACGGTCGAGATGAACTGTACCTTTATCTGGCCTGCGCCGAGTCTTCTGAACATCTCGATGGTATGAGGCCCCGGCTTGTCGTGTATCTTTATCTTTTCGGTCTCTTTCTTTGCGTCAGCATCCGACATTCCATGTTTTGTAAGATATGCAGAAGACCTGTCCTTCCATATCTTTTCTACCTGTCCTCTGTGCAGAGGATTGGCAACAAGCCTTCCGTAAGGCAGCGCATGGCATAACGCTCCCGGCGCCCTTATGCCGCCGCATGCGTTAGGCTGCCCCGTAAAGCTGTACGAATGCCTGCCGGGCTTTACGGTCTTGCCTGTTATAAGATGGAGCATATGCAGAGAGGCGTTGGTCCATGTGCCCTGAAGTTTCTGGTTCACACCCATGCACCATGCCGAAAGGGCGTATCCCTCCGCAAACCATTTAGCGGCAAGCCTCAAAGCCTCGGGCCCGCTTATCTTCTTCCAAGTCTTGGTCGGCCTGTCGTAAACGAGCGGAGATTCGCCTTCGAATATAAGGTCCGAAACCTTTTCGGGCTTGTAGTCCTCTAAAAACTTGAGGAATGCCGCAAAACCTTTGTACAGGTCTTTCATGATCGCATCTTCGTTTGTATATTTGTTTTTCAAGCTGGGATAAGTTTTGCGGGGCTCTGCGCTGTAAGTCAGGTCCCAAGCAGACTCTCTCGTCCCTCCGTAAACGGTCTTGATCCATGTCTTCTTAACGTCCTCGTGTATCCCGAAGCTCACATGCCTTTCGATAAACTTCCTGTCCAGATATTTCCATTTTGAGGTCACGGTGCCTTTTTCGATATCGCCCTTAGCGCCGTCGAGTTCATGCGCGATAATATAAGCGAGCGAATTTATCAAAAGCAGGTCTCTGCCGGTAGCAAACGGCAGCCATAAGTCCGCTATGGTCCCGGAGCGTGTCTTTCTCGGATCGGCCAGAATCACCTTGACCTTGTCCGGGTTCTTTGCCTTCAACGCAGCCATCCTGTTAAAAAGGATCGGATGGGCTTCCGCTGTGTTGCTCCCGATCAGAAAGAATGTGTCCGCGTGTTTTCCGAAGTCCGGATCGGGAACATCTATGTCATCGAGGCATCCGTAAGGTTCATCTTTTCCGAAGGTGTAAAGGTATCCTACAACGGCCGAGGCCATGCATGTTCTCGGCTGGCCTTCTATAGCGTTATTGGCAAGAGCGCCTCCGCCCTTGAATACCTTGTTCATGATATGGGTCTCTTCCGTGCCGAGCTGTCCGCTGCCGTAATAGGCCACGCTGTGCTTGCCGTTCTCCTTCACAGACTTTTCTACCGCGTTTGCCACAAAGTCTATGGCATCTTCCCAAGGCACAAGTACAAAATTCTCCTTCATATCTATCTCGGAAGGCTTCATACCCTTAGGGTCTTTCGTGGTCTTTCCTGTGAGCACCCTAGGAGAGTTGATAAAATCGGGCTTGCCGGTCTTGGGGTTTATCCACTCTTTTCTGATAAGCGCGCCCTTGGGCCTCTCTTTATATGCGATAGCTTTATGCAGATAAAATCCTTTCGTGCAAAGGACCCCCCTGTTTACAGGGCTTTTCAGATCACCTTTTATAGCAATGACGCGTGTTACCTTTCCTGCGCCGTCAGTCTCGCAATCCGCGATCATTGTGCAGCCTATGGCGCAGTACCTGCACTGTCCTATTGGAAATTGCTTGACCGAGGCCGCATAAAGCATTTCGGGCTTGGCAATACCCGCCGCTGCAGCTGCTGCCGCTATCGCGCTAGCCCTTAGAAAATCTCTTCTGGAAATTTGCATTTAAGCCTCCTTTATATCTTAAGTCCGGACAGCCGCCTGCCGATACAGGCTGCGGCATCCGTTCTATTTTCCTGACTTTATTGTGTAGCTTGCCGCGCCCACAAGGTCGCCTTGTGAAGAATAATCGCCGTTCGATGCAACCGCCATAACGCTTATGCTTGCATCCGATTTGTCCTCAGGCGCCTTCCATGAAAAAGTCCATTTTCTGTGATGCGAGCCTTCCTGTGTATGCGTAAGAAAGCCGTCGATCAATTGAGTGTTCTTTTTGTCTTTAACGACAAGCGTGCCCTTGTCCGTCTCTAAAGCAAAACCGCCTTTGATGTCCCCTAAGCTTTCAAGCTTACTTTTTACAACCACGCTCATCGTATATACTTTTCCGGGTTTATAATTCTTGGGAATGCCTTGGACCGAAACCATATCGGCCTGCATGTCTCCCTCATGGCAGTTTATGCATTCCATGTTCGGAGCGCTGTTGTTGTGGCTCTGAGCCGTTGCGGCGTATAAAAATGATATGAACAATAAAATCAATGCACCTAATACCGGCAGCTTTTTCATGGGCCCACCCTCTCCGTGTATTTTTGACTGTTTTTAAATGTGAAGGCGGGGCCCAAGCCCCGCCTTCGGTAAAATCTACTTCTTCGCAGCTAATGCGTCGTTTATGACCTTTATGCCTGCCATGGATTCATCGACAGACCTTGTGAGGGATTCTCTTGCCATCTCAGGATTGTGGAAGCCGTCCGAATTCTCGGCGGTCCAGTATTCCCAAAGGATATGGGCCTTCAGGTGGTGGTCTTGGGCCTTCTTGATCACATCCTCGGCCAGACCTGCCTTCTTGCCCTCAACGATCTTGTCGATAATGTTGGATAGCCAGTATTCGGCCTTTCTCATCTTGCCCTTGCCGTAAGCCTTGATCGAGTCTATGGAATACAATGCTTGGGCTTCGGTCCACTTCGGATGACACTTAAGGCATGTCTCCTTTAACTGGACTTTAGGCGTGACCGCAAAGTGTGAGGTGTAAACCTTGCCGGTCTTCTTGTCCTTTACCTTAGGGGTGTGGCATGCATCGCAACCCACGCCGGCCTTTCCATGTTTAGAGTTGTAGTAGGTCTCTGCTTCAGGATGCTGGGCCTTCCAGAGCAGACCGCCCGTAAGCGCGTGCTTAAAGTCCAAGAAATTGACCTGATTCACATAATGATCGTAGAGCTCGAATACATCCTTATAAGGGAAATGGTTCGTCCTTCTGTCGGCCATCGTTACCGGCTTGCCTGTCTTTGTATCGGTGCCGGGGTTGCAGTTGTACTCGACATGGCACTGACCGCACTGCAGCCTCGTGTCATACTTGTCGAGAAGCGCTATCTTTCTGTCAAAGCCCCTCACGCCCATCGTCTTAACATCAATCTTTGTGCGCTTCGGGTCTTTGTGCCAGAGTGTGTCTTTTGAATCTCTGGTGAGGGCTTCTATCAATCCGTCTCTAACAATTCTAGGCTTTGCTGCATGAGGATCGTGGCACATAAAACAGTTGAGGCCGTGGTTCAGGTTCTGTGCAAACTCAACCACCTTGGAACTGCGCGACCACTTGGCGCCCTTGTCGGCATCGCCCATATAAGCCCAATCGAGAATGTGGTCCTGAGTTTTGCAGTTCAAGCATACCGGATTTGCGGCAGGCGCGCTCTGCGGAATAAATGCCTTGTGGTCTTTATTGTCCGGATACTTGTTGAAAAGCATGTCCCATGCCTTGCCTGACTGGAAGAGATAGTTCCATCCCTCTTTGGGCTGGAACCTTCCGCCGTAGGCCCTGTCAACAACGAGGTGATCGGTGAGCATGTTAGCATGGCTTCTGGTAAGGTTATGCTCTTTTGTGAATCCGTGTCCTGCCATCAGCTTGTCCCAGAACGGGTTAGGAGACCTGTTCGTGAGCTGGGACTTCTCGTCTCTCGCAGGACGGTGGGTTGCCTGCTTGAAATAGCTGTCCATCTGCTCTTTGTGGCACTGGCCGCAAGCCTGCCAAGACATGTCGGTAACAGGCCTTGTGTCTTTGCCGGGGTTTGCGAGATGCTTCGCAAGACCGCTGTGGCACTTGGAGCAATTGATGCCTGCGTGCTTGCCCATCTTGTGGAGTTCCTTGACCGGGCCGTGACAGCCGTAGCAGGACTCGACATTTACGTCCTTTTCGGAGACCTTTTTTGCATCTGCGGCTTTAGGTTTTGCATCAACAGTGTTGAAGTAAACACCGCCGACCATTACGACAGCTAAAACCAGAACAGCAATTAAAATCCGTTTACTCATATTCCCTCCTTAGGAATTTAATTGGGGCAAAGCCCCTAAAAAAAAATTCAGCTACCTCCTTCTGGCGTAATCCAACGATCATGAATAAATTGTACATCCAAACAATGTAAAGTTGCAGTTAATAGTTGTAAATAAATGGTAAAGTTATTTTTGGGATTAAAAACAGCAGGTTACAATGCAATATGAGCGTTGACATCTTTGGATATTATTTGTTTTCAATCCTGCCCTCCGCTTAATGAGAAACGAAAAGATTGACACTCAAACTCTATGCTAAGATAGAGCACAATGAGTCCTGATGAGTCTGGTTACACATACCCCATATCCGGCACCCTGAAGACTGTCTTCGGTTTTCAGGCGTTCCGTCCAAATCAGGAATCCATCATCAGTAGCATCCTCGAAAACCGGGATGTGTTTGCCGTTATGCCCACCGGCGGAGGTAAATCCCTCTGCTACCAACTCCCCGCAATGCTGATGCGCGGAACAGCTATTGTTATCAGCCCTCTGATCTCTTTGATGAAAGACCAGGTGGACGCGGCAGAAGAAAACGGGATTGATGCCGCGTTTATGAACAGTTCGATGAATGCTGATGAAATGTCGGATGTATATCGCAGGCTGAAATACAATAAACTGAAGCTCTTGTACATCGCCCCGGAGAGATTCGCTATGCCGCATTTTATCGAAAAACTCAAGGCAGCCTCAATTTCTTTCTTTGCCATAGACGAGGCCCATTGCATATCAGAGTGGGGACATGATTTCCGTCCTGATTATCTCGGGCTCTCTCTTATCCCTGAAAAATTCCAGAATGTCCCGGTCGCGGCTTTTACTGCGACTGCGACGCAGAGGGTGCAGGAAGATATCATTGACAGGATCGGGCTCAGAAAGCCTCATATAGTGCGGGCCTCCTTCAACCGTCCCAACCTTTTTTATGAAGTAAGGGCAAAGGCAAAAATAGAACCGCAAATACTCGATTTCCTTAAAGACCATCAGGGAGAATCAGGAATCATTTACCGGACAACCCGCGATTCTGTAATGGAGATAGCTAATTTCCTCAAGTCAAATGGGATTGCCGCTCTACCTTACCATGCCGGTCTGCCGCAGGAAGAACGGAAGAGGAACCAAGAAGCATTCAACAGAGATGAGGCGCAGGTGATAGCTGCAACAATAGCCTTTGGAATGGGCATCGACAAATCCAATGTGCGCTTTGTTATCCACGCTGACCTGCCGAAAAACATAGAGGGCTATTACCAAGAGACAGGACGGGCCGGCAGGGACGGAGAGCCGGCGCACTGCCTGCTTTTTTTCGGAAGAGGGGACATCCCCAAGATCCGTTATTTTATCAACAATATCACTGACGAAAGAGAGAAGGACATTGCTGTTGAAAAGCTGAACCAGACCGTGGGATATGCCTCGCACAATGTTTGCAGGAGGAGACAGCTACTCGGATTTTTCGGGGAGGATTATCCCCATGATAATTGCGGGGGCTGCGATATCTGTTCCGGCTCTGTCGAACAAATAGACATTACTATCGACGCCCGGATATTAATGTCCGCTGCATCACGGACCGGCCAGCGTTTCGGGGCCGGCCACATTGTCGATATTGTGACCGGCGCTGACACAAAACGCATTAGGGAATTCAAACATAATGAGGTAAAAACCTTCGGAGCAGGCAAGGGCAAAGACAAAAAATACTGGCGCTCTCTTGTGGATGAATTATTAGCGCAGGAAGCGCTGATGCGGGAAGGAGACACCTACCCTGTGCTGAAAATCACGCAGAAAGGTTCAGATATAATGTTCGGCAGAGAAGTGATAACTGCACTGAAAAAAGAAGAGATAAAGACCACGCAAAAAAAGAAAGGCATTCAGGAAGGATATGACGAGGCGCTTTTTGCAAGACTTCGCAATCTCAGGAAGAAACTGGCGGAAGCTAATCAGGTCCCGCCCTATATTATTTTTTCGGATAAAAGTCTGCACGAGATGTGCAGACTTTATCCGTCAACCCTGTCCAACATGAGACAGATCAGCGGGGTCGGTGACGTCAAGCTTGAACGGTATGGTGAGAAATTTATCCATGAAATTGCGCGTTATCTTACCGAAAATCCCGAAGTCAGGTAAGCGGGTCTGTACTGCTCAGGTATTTGCCGTGACGAGAGTCCTTTCCTTGTCGCTGAAAAGAACAGAACACTTCCTGTAAAAGTCCTTTTGTACAACGCCCTTTCCGAAAACACTATGAACGATCAGGTCTCCCGGGCGGTATGAACCCGACATTTCATATTCCAATTCAGTCCCGTTTGCAGCATTCACCGCAGCTTGCCATAGAGCATGGACGGTAACTGAAGACCTATAAACCGGACCGCCTTCTTTCTTCGAAGATCTTGGCGTTGTGTTTGGTGTGCCCTTTAATCTGTGAGTGCCGCCGCAGGTTTTGCACTTCACCTTCACAACAGATCCACCAACCATTGCCACAACAATGTGTTCGAGGGTAAGTCTGCATTTTGTGCAGTAAGAATCTATATCATCGCCTGTCGAAATCCTGTCTGTCATTTTTCATGTCCTACCGGCCCGTTAATCACGACTCAACTCACCGGTATGCTCCTTTTTTAAAAGATTAAACAAGTTTTGTAAAACAAATTATATTAATACCCTTCCAGAATGAAATCCGAAAAGATCATTTTCAAGGTTACGATCAGAACGAACAGGCCGTAGGACGACAGACAGACGAGTATCAGCCTTTTCTGAATGACGGGTATCCGCTGGGCAAGACTCCCGATAGAAGAGAAGCTTCCGGCAATACCGGCCCCTGCCCCGGTGACGACACCGCACAGGAGCGTGAGATATAAATAATATCCGGCGTAACCGTATTCCGACTGTAAAATACAGAAAGGGCAGTGATGGGTCGGGAGCTCATAGTAATAGAGGGAAATAAACGAGATAAGCGCGGAGACCGATATTACGAAAGATAATAGCGATAGGATGGAAAAAAGAAACCCTCCCCTGTTCTTGTAATAGAGAAATATACCTGACCCAAAGGTCAAGACCATAGAAATATAAAATACCGTCTTGGCCTGCAGGCTCGGAAAGGATGCTATCTCCGAAGTTATGCTCGTCGCGTCCGAACTGAACAGACTACCGCAGCAGGAAGTTATCACGTCGGCATTCAGCCCCGTGAAATATGAAGTTTGGAGCGCCGTTTCCGCAGCCATAAAAGGTGTGATGAACAAAAGCAGCGAATACTTTTTCTTTATCAATGGATAATCATGAGCAACGATGTCTATACGGTTGATTATCAACCATGTCCCGGCAAGTATAAAGTTGACTATCTTCAGTACAAGAACGGGGTAACCGTATTGATTTACATTCAAGGTGCCGGCAGCGCACATCGCACCCGAAAAAAGATTATGCAGGTTGTCTGCGGTATATATGAATAAAAACAGAGAGAGAAGCTGGAAAAAAAACAGATAGCTGAGGATTACGGATATAAGATAGGTGCGGCGCTCAAGCGAAAGCTGCAGTTCGCTGCCGCTTCCTATGTCCCATTTACGCAAGATCACGGCTGCGAAACTGCAGGAATAAAGCAGCAGTGCGAGCGAGATAAACGAAGACAGATAAAGCGCGATTATAGACGGGTGCAGTATCACCGAACGACTCTTCCGTCACGCATCTCAACGACCCTGTGTATAACGGAAGATTCGCAGACTGCCGGGTCATGGCTCGCTATTATAATAGTCCTGCCTTCCCTGTTCAGCGTCCCCATCATGTCCATGAACTCCGACGAAAGCTTTGTGTCGAGATGGGCGGTCGGCTCGTCAGCTATTATTGCCGCAGGATTGTTTATCAAGGCCCTCGCGATGCTTACCCTCTGCGACTCGCCGCCCGAAAGCCACTCTACTTTTGCTTCAAGCCGGCCATGAAGACCGAACATCTTCAGAAAATCCTCGGCCCTTCCCCTTACCGTACTATACGGCTCTCCGGTCGGATATGCAGGGAGCATCACATTCTCCAGTACGGTCATCCCTGCCACAAGATTGTATTGCTGGAATATAAACCCGAAGGTCTTGCGTCTTATCTGCGTAAGGAACCTTTCGGGCAGGCTAGTGGTTTCCACATATCCCGCATCGGTCGGGACCCCTTCAACAGGGACCCCCGAAAGCCTGATCCTTCCCGAAGTAGGTCGGGCCATACATCCTATTACGCTGAGCAGCGTGGTCTTTCCAGAACCGCTCGGTCCCTTGATCACCGTAACGCGTCCCTTCTCTATATCGAGTTGAATACCGTCGAGGGCAATATACTCATTCGCCTTTCCGGCATTGAACACCTTGCGCACATCGGCCACGGAAATCATTGCGACCTCATTATCCGGTCCGGATCGACGACCGCAGACCTCCACGAAGGGATTATAGTGGCTGCGGTGTATGGCAGGACCGTCAGAAAAAAGAGCGTAGCTATCTGAAAAGGGTCTATAAAGGGTACAAGCCTGAATTCGGGATAGAGCACGGCCCACCCCTTAAGCACAGGCTCGAACAACGGCGCATAAGCAAAGAAGACATGAAAGTAAGCCAAAATAATTCCGGCCATAAACGACGACAGGGATATTACCGAGCCTTCCCAGAATTTAAACGCTATAACATCCGAGGTCTCCCATCCTATGGCCTTCAGTATGCCTATCTCCCTGCGTTCCTCGGCGCTGAGTCCCGAGGCCCTGTCGAACGCAAAAATTATGAATGCGAAGACCGCGCCTGCGGCGATTAAAAGCAGCAGGCCGCTCCTCCAGTTGAAAAGCGAGTCGTAGGTCCTCAGCACCTCGCTGCGTAATATAGGCCGGGTATCGGGAAACGATTCTTTTATTTTTTTTGCTATCGTGAGGGTCTCTTTAGGGTTCTTCACCGTGACGGCTATGTCCGTAAAACTGTCCTGCGATATACCGAACAGTTTCCTGAAATCTTTTTCAGAAATCTCGATAAGGTCCGACGAAACAAGCTCTGAATCGGATTTGAGCACGCCTTTGATCGCAAGCACCACCCACTCACCTTTATAGCTCTTGAGCGGCAGGATGTCCCCCTCTCCCGCCCGCATAGTCCGGGAAACGCCTTTACCTGTGACTATCTTACCGTCTTCACCTCCGTCCTCAGGGACGACAAGGGTAAAATTAGCGCTCGCCGCCGGCTCGAAATAATACCCCCAATGCCTTCCCTTCACGGACACCACGCCCTTCATTTCCTTTATAGTTCCTATATACTCCGACGGTATGAGATCATGTCTTCCGGCAGAAAGCCTCTGTACCACCATATCCGGAGAATTCTTGAGCACGGCAACGGCCTCGCGTTTGACCGCATTGGTAAAGAAAATTATGGACGCAAGCATGAATACCACCAGAGTAAAAACAAGAATAAGAATGGAGTTCTTTGCCTTTCTTCTAAGCAGCGAGGACAAGGTGAAATCGAGGATATTGCGCTGGACCTCCAGTCTGCTATTCATGCGTCATACCCGACCTTAAGTGTCCGGGGGGGGCTATTATGGAACCGGACGGGAAATGTTCGAACGACAAAGGATAGTCCTGAAACGGCGTATTCAGGTCAGCCTGAGACGGATGTCTCGTATAACGCGCCTCGGTAAAGATGCATAGGTCCGTAAGGCCGTAACGCTTCACCAGTTCTATCTTCTTTGCAAAGACCTGTTCCGGATTTTGCGTGGACACAAATGAGTGGGCGAACATCGCGGCCATTATCGCTAAGTTTGCGCCGAGATACAGCAAAAACCTGTCAGGCCTGCGCATAGTCGTCCGTCAATCCAGCTTCCTGATAATATCGGGAGTTATTTCACTAAACTTCAGTATTCTCTTGCCTCTGTGGTCTTTCATGAATCCTGTTGCGTCCGACATTTTTTCGAAGGGTATAAGCTCCCTGCCCATAGGCCCGTGCACATCGCTGCCGAAAACAAAAAAAGCCTTGCGCGCGTCAACAGGGCCCAAGCCGTAATACTCGGTCACAAAAACGGACCCGATATCTTCCGCCTTCTTTGACGGGTTGTATTTTTTCATATTGAAATAGTACTTAAACATGTCCTTTACTCCGTCAAAAACCGCATGCGATCCGTCTTTAAATACTATGCCTGCAGTAAAGTCCGGATACTTTGCCACAAACATACCGCAGACCGGACATTTGTCCTTTTGCGTAGGTTTTACGGTTTTCAGCTCTGCTGCATGAGCGCTGAAAACCGTAAAACAGCAAATTACTGCAGGAATAAAGAAATGCAGGACTGTTCTAATGCTTATGCGGCTTGTCATCCTGCTTCTGTTCCTGTTTGGTTTCCTGTTTATGGTCGTGATTGTGCATATGGTCCTTATGGTTGTTTTTATGATTAGGGTGATCGCAATGATGGTTCTCGTTGTTCATACAGTCATGGGTATGTCCCTCTTCCATCATCTTTTTTTTCATCGCCTTTCTCTTTTCGCGTATCATCTTGGAATCCTGATACATGTCCGTATATGCGGCCTTCATCACGCCTTCGAAAGTCGTGACCTTGCCCCCGTGTTCTTTCACGAATTTGTTGGCTGCTTCCTTTTTTTGAAAAGCCCATTTTGCGACCTTTGTCATGACTCCGGCCTTATCGCCCCCCATTACCCATACAGCTTTTTCAGCATCTATCAGCTGCTTGGTATTATAGTCGCCGACTTTAATAACTTTGGGGGTTTTATCCATGCTCATAGCAAGGTCAACGGCTGCGCAATGAACGCTGCATACCCCCACATAAGTGCCGTCATCGTATTCGATAAGCAAACGCGAATGAGAATACTTTTCCCTGTCCATGCCGCAATACTTGCATTTAGGGAAATCTTTCGTGTCGGCCATTGCCGCCGCTGCTGCAAAAATCAAAAGAAACGCCGCTGCAACCAAAATACAAATCTTTCTCATAAGTCCCTCCGTGTAATTTATGGATTTTTTATTATAAAAGCCCGGCGACTATCTTTTCCATCGCATCGCCGCCTGTCTCGCCTATTATCTTCTTCTTAAGCCTGCCGTCGCGGTCTATGATTATAGTCGTAGGAAGGCCTACAACTCCATAGTTTTTTGCGGTCTTCGAACCCGGGTCGAGCAAAACAGGATATGAGAGTTCGAGCTTTCTCGCAAAATCCCCGGCAATCTCTTTAGTCTGTCCAACGTTTATCGCCAATATGACAATACCCTTACCTGCATATCCTTTATAAACCCTATCGAGCGCGGGCATCTCTATCTCGCAGGATTTACACCAGTCCGCCCAAAATCTCAGCACAACAAGTTTGCCCTTAAAGCCGTCGGGCAGGGACACATTCGAGCCTGTCAAATCCTGAAGAACTGCCTTAGGGGCGGCGTCGCCTATTTTTAAATGGACCTTTTCTCCGCTGCATCCGTTTAAAATCAAAACGTAGACGATAAAGCCGAACAATATCGGAAGGCTTGGTCCGGCCGTCCATTTTTTCGTATCTTTCATATGTTATTTACTAGGCCTTGATCTTCAGCGCTTTACTGATTTTATTACACAGCATATCGGGGGTGAGCGGTTTTACGATATAATCGGTGACCCCCGATTTTATACATTCCACAACATGTTCCTTGTCCGTAGTGCCTGTAATCATTATAAATGGAAGGGTATTCAAATTGGGCGTGCTTCTTACCCACTTTAAAACATCCAATCCGCTCATCTCGGGCATCTCCCAATCGCATAACACAATATCCACAACTTCCTTCAGGAGTATTTTCTGGACGTCCTTGCCGTTGCCCGATTCATATATCTCGGCCTCGGGAAAAGACTCAAGAAGGCTTTCTTTGATAATGTCCCTCATTAACATGGAATCATCCGCTACGAGTGCCTTTATTTTTGGCATGCCACTCCTCCGTGGATCACGTGACCGCCTGTTTAAGCGCCTTAGTGATCACTTCTATTATTTTGTCCTGGATCTTTTCGTCCTTGACCACATAGTCGGTAGCGCCGCAGGTCATCGCCTCGTCAAGAATATCGCGTTCGCCGAAGGCGCTGAGGATTATTATAGGCACGGTATTGCCGTTTTTTCTGACCTCTCTAACAAGTTCCAAACCGTTGGTTTTGGGCATATTCATGTCCGATACCACCAGTTTAAAACCGTTGTCCCCGGCCAGTTTGGAGAGGGCTTCGGTCCCGTCCTCCGCAGTAACGACTTCGTAACCGTGCGCTTCCAGAATCATACCGAGCATCTCTCTTACAAAGCCGTCATCGTCCACCAATAATATCTTGGTGTTTTCATCGCCCATTTATTTTGTCCCCCACGATAATTCTATTCGCCCTTTCCTGCGATTATTACCCTGTTCCTGCCGCTGTTCTTGGCCTCATACAAAGCCCTGTCAGCCGCCAGCCCTATTTCTGCAGGGTCTTTGTAGTCTTTGATGGATGCGATGCCGCAGCTGAAGGTGGCCGTAAAACTACCCGTCTCTACATCAAAGCGGATGCCTGAAAAAATTTTCCGTATATCGTTCAATACGCTGAAAGACGAGGCCGCATCGGTGTCCGGCAGGACAACGGCAAATTCTTCGCCTCCGTAACGTCCTATTATATCGGTTTTCCTGAGCCTCTGCTGTAAGAGCCGCGAGAGCGCCACTATCACCCTGTCTCCCACAGGATGCCCGTATGTATCATTAATGGATTTGAATTTATCTATATCCACCATCGAAAAACAAAGCTCGCCGCCGCTCCTTCTGGCCCTCGATACCGATATGTCAAGCTCCTTCTTTGCCTTGGTATGGTTGAAGAGTCCGGTCAGACTGTCTCTCTCCATAAAAGACCTTATTATCCTCATTCTCTCGGCCCTTATGGAGACCGATGCCAAAAGATGTTCCGGCTTTATCGGTTTTGTAAGAAATTCGTCGCCACCCATGCTCATTGCGGATATCTGCTTGTCCATATTGGTCTCGGCAGAAAGATAGACTATGGGTATGCTGAAATAGGTCCCTATCTGGCGTATGGCCTTAGCAAGCTCCATTCCGTTACATTGAGGCATATACACGTCCATTAAGATCAGGTCGGGGCTGAACTCTATAAGCGGCTGGAACACCTGCAAAGGGTTCGTTACTATACAGGTGGACATCCCTGCATCCGAAAGTATGAGTGAATGATAAGCGGCAATCTCGGGGTCGTCGTCGACTATAAGCACCCTGTACTCGTCTATTTCTTCGTGTGTCGTAAGAGCATCGAGTTTTTCGACAAGCTCTATGATGTTCACGGGTTTTACAAAGTAGGCGTTCGCTCCGGCCCTGACAGCTTCGATCCGCGCCTCTATATCTACCCGTCCCGATATAAAAACCACAGGAACAGGAAGGGCCCTGTCTTTATTTATTTCTACAATGGTATCGGTGCCGGAAAAAGTCCCTTCAGGCGAAACTATGTCAACGATTATGACTGCCGGGGACAGTTTAAGCGCCTCGTCTCTCATGGATTGCAGGCTTGTGAAGGCCCTTACATCATACCTGAACTGCTTAAGCTGACGCGCAAGATTATCAAGCTGGTCTTGATCATGCTCGACAACATACACCAGTCTTGAATCGTCGGTTCCGGCTTTTTCCTTAGACAGCGCCACCCCGGAAGATAAAGGTTGCGGCCCGTTTACCGCAGTCGAAGCGCTTATGGCGGGCGCGGAGCAAGCCTCTCCCAGCAAGGAAATGAGCCGCCTTATTCCGTTCGCCGAGTCATTGTCGGGCAGCGCGCCCTTAGAGTCCCAATTCTTCAGACACTCCTCAAGAGACAGCGCAGCCTGCCTGACCTCCAAATAACCGAAGGAAGCGCTTGAGCCCTTGAGCGTATGCACCAAACGGCAAAGCCCCTTGATATCATGGCCTCCTTTACCGGTCATGATATTTTCAAAGAAAGCCCCTATTTCTTCGGCCTTTGCCGGCAACTGTCCTGCATACGCCTCGGCAAGCTGTTTCAGCTTATCATTTATATCGACCTTTTTCAGAGACATTCGCCTACCATCCTTATCCTATAAGATTCTGAATGGTTTCCAACAGATTGGAACGCTCAAACGAACCTTTTACTATATATGCATCGGCCCCCACGGAAATGCCGCGCCTCTTGTCCTCTTCCTTCTGTCTCGAAGTTACTATGATTATGGGCGTATGTTTATAGGCTTCTTCCAGCCTTAATTTCTCGGTAAGCGAAAAACCGTCAAGACGGGGCATCTCCACGTCCGTTATGACAGCGTCGAACTTTCCTCCCATCGCTTTTTCAAAACCGTCGATGCCGTCTTCTGCCAGAGTTACAGTGTAGCCATAAGACTCAAGTATGCTTTTCTCTATTTCCCTCGTATTCAAAGAGTCATCTATGACGAGTATATTCGCGCCTGCAACTGCGGCCGCCTTTATTTCGGCCCTATGTTCTTTGACCTCGCCTGCGGCCTCTATAACGACCGGGATATGGAGCACATTGATAATCTCGTTCTTACCTGTAACGGTAAACCCCGAAACAAAACGAATACCCTTTAAATGCTCCGGAATCGACTTTATGACCATGTCCTCCTCATCGAGCAGGTCGTCTATGATCAAGCCCAGCTTTTCATCGCCCACCTGTGCCAACAGGATCAGCATTCCCGCCGCATTTTTCTTCGCATGCCGGTCCCTGTCATCGGGAAGTTTCAAAAGATCAGCCAGATCCACGACAGGGACGAATTCGTTTCTGAGCTTGAGCGCCTTTTTGTCCACCACGGTCATGAACTCGCCTTCGGAGGCCCTGATAATCTCTTTCACATAATGGGCCGCGACCGCAAAAACATGGCCCCCCGCAGATATAAGCAGCAGTCTCATGACCGCCAGCGTAAGCGGCAGCCTTATGAAAAAAGCTGTCCCCGCGTCCTTTTTGGTTTCCACCCTTATAGACCCTTTCATGTCTTCGATGATGTATTTCCTCACCACGTCCATTCCCACGCCCCTGCCCGAGATGTCTGTAATTATCTCGCTCGTGCTGAAACCCGGATGAAAGATAAGATCTATCAGTTCGGCCTCTCTCAGCACATCGGCCTCTTCTTCGCTGAATATCTTTTTCCTGACCGCTTTTTCTTTTATCTTTTCTAAAGGCAGTCCTGCCCCGTCGTCCGCTATCTCTATGAGCACGCTGCCCGCATCATAAACCGCAGAAAGCCTTATATTGCCTTTCGGGTCCTTGCCTTTCAGTGTCCGCCCTTCAGGGGTTTCTATGCCGTGGTCTATCGAGTTCCTGATCATGTGGACCAAGGGGTCTCCTATCTTCTCGACAATCTTTTTATCGAGTTCGATACTGTCGCCTTCTATAACGATCTCGACATCTTTTCCTATAGAGCGGGACATGTCCCTCACCATCCTGCGAAAAGAATCCAACACGGTCGAAAGCGGGACCATCCTCATCATTACGGTCTTTCCCTGAAGATCGTCCGTAAGCAATTCGTAAATATTCACATCGTCCTTTATATCGGACACAAGTTTTTTCACTCTTGAAAATACGGAGTTCGCCCCGGCAACAACCCCTTCCAAACCGCTTTGCGTCCCGTGAACTTCAAGCCCGGACAAAAAACTTACCTGCTTTGCGAGCATAGTTTCTATTTCCTTTGCATCGCTGAGTCTCTGCCTAAGACGGCTCTGGCCGGATACTATCTCTCCCATAAGTTTGATCAGGTCGTCCAGTTTGTCCGCTTTGATCTTGAAGGTCTCTTGCGCTTTATGCTTGTTGTCCGCGCTTTCCGCCTTGACATCCGGCCTCCCCTGCGCGACCGGACCCTCTGAAGGGGCTTTTTCTGCGGCCTTTATAAGGCTTTCACAAAGGGCCGAGTTGTCCGCAGTGATTTCTTTGCCTGAGGCCACCATATCGACCATGTCTGAAATGGCGTCGACCGCCCTGAGAAGTAAATCGGACAGCTTGGCCGAATGTGTTATCTTTTTTTCACGCAGACTGCCGAGCACGTCTTCCAGCTTATGCGCCACCTCCGTTATCGGAGTGAGGTTCATCATACGCGATGAACCTTTGATGGTATGCGCAGAGCGGAATATGGAGTTGATATTTTCGGCGTCGTCAGGGGACTTTTCAAGGTCCATAATGCCCTGACCGAGCTTGTCCAGATGGTCCTTGGCCTCTTCTATGAATCTTCCGATGAACTTTTTCAGGTCTATAGCCATTACGCCGCCTGTATCCCCTTGAGCTTTCTTATATTATGCCTGCAGAGATGCGTCATCTGGGTCCTGTCGAAATAAATCGGGAAGTAAGTTATGCCGTGTTCGTCCGTATCGCCCTTTTCAAGGAGCTTCTCCGTTATCTCATATTCGCGGCATGAGTTGCTTTTCTCTCCGATCAGATTGTAAATCTCGGCAAGGTAAAAATGGGCCAGCCAGCATGAAGATTCGATATAAAGCGCATCCTTAAATCTCCTGATCGCCGTATCGTTTTCATTTTTTATCTTTGCAATAAACCCAAGCAGCAGATACGCTTCAAGACACCATTTTTCAAAATCAATGCATTTAAGACAGATATCGCAGGCCTCGTCGGGCCTTTTCATATTTATCAAAACGCTCGCCTTAAGTATGTAGGCCTTTACAAAAGACGGCTCATCGCGTATCAGCAAGTCGAGTTCCGCAAGGGATTTTTCGTATTGTTTGTCTTTTGCAAGCGACATCGCCTTATCGAAAAGCTCATGGGATGCCCGCTTATCGGGGCAGAATTTTCCGGCAAACTGATGCAGCGTAGCGCTGAGCCGGTCCACGGAAAAACCGTCTTTTTCCGGAACGGTTCGGCATACAGGCCCGGGGCCGCTTCCGGAGAGCTGCCTCCTGTCTTCGATGGCTATAATATCGCCTTTATGGTAGAGAAACGAACCGTCGAATTCCACCAAAATCAATACCCCGATATTGTGCGAAAAGGTCTCCGTTGCGCTCACGAAAAGATAGCCGCCCTTTTTCAGCAGCCGCGCGAGATTTGTAAATATCTCTTTCTGCGTATCGGGATCGAAATAGATCGATACGTTTCTGTAAAATATAATGTCAACGGAGCAGAACTCTTCCGGAAATTCTTCTTCATATAAATTAGCGGTCCTGAAACTTACCGGTTCCCTTATAAAATCCTTTATCCTGAAAACATTTTCTCCGACAGGGTCAAAATATCTGTCCCTGATATTATCGTGCATATTTCTGAAGGATGAAGGGCCGTAAACGCCTTCCATCGCCTTGGCTACGGCATCGCTGTCTATATCGAACGCCATCACGGAGACGAGCTCGGAAGCCGAATTCCTATATTTTTCGAACAGCTCTATCATTATGGAATAAGGCTCTTCGCCGGTGGAACAGCCTGCGATAAGTATCCTGATTTTTTGGTTTGGTGAGGCGCCGATCAATTCGGGTACCAAACGGTCAACGAGTATCTTAAGATGGTCCCTCTCCCTCAGAAAATATGTCTCGTTGATCGTGACCATATTGACCAGTTTATTGAACTCGTCCGTATCTTTCAATACCTTCTGAAAATATTCGGCGGCGGACAGAATGCAGCTGTCCGACATTCTTGCATAGACCGCGCTCTCGAGCTTTGCGGTCCTTACCTCTTCAAAATGGAGACCGCACCTCTCTTTCAGCAGTTCTTTAAAAGGGCCGCTGTCCATTTCACTTACTCATCAGATCAATAATTCCGGCCGCTATCTCATCGATCGGCAGCACCCTGTCTATACAGCCGCTGTCAATGGCTACCTTGTTCATGCCGTAAACCACCGACGTATTCCTGTCCTGAGCTATAGTGTGCCCGCCGGAATCTTTTATCATATTCATGCCGACAACTCCGTCATTGCCCATACCGGTAAGTATTACGCCTATACTCCTGCCCCCGTATACCCGCGCCGCCGACGACAGTAATGCGTCGCAGGAAGGCCTGTATATGTCTTTCGGACTCCTGTCCAACATGGAAACACTTTTTGCGGGGCTTATTTCCATATGCTTCTCGGACGGAGACACGTAAACCGTTCCTGCCTCCAAAATATCGCCTTGCTCGGCCACCTTTATCCTGAGCCTTATTATCTTCTTCAACCACTCCACCATGCTCGCTACAAAACCGTCGGATATATGCTGGGCAACGGTGACAGGGCACGGCAGATCAGCAGGCAAGGCCGATAATACTACGGAAAGCGCCTCAGGCCCGCCCGTAGAAGAAGCTATCGACACGATCCTGTTGTTTCCGGACAGATCGAATCTCTTCTCTGGGTGTTCCGTAAAAGTATTAGTCCTATGCAATTTTCCGCCTATATGGGTAAGTACTTTGATTTTCGAAAGCAGTTTGACCTTGTCCAGAAACTCAGCCGCGCTGGCCGGATTCAGATCAGGTTTTTGTATCAGGTCAAGGGCGCCTTTAGATATGGCGGCGTATGCTGTCTGTGCGTCCCCCCTAGTGGTCACAACAAGGATAGGCACTGCGCTGTCGGCCATAATATTCTCTATGGCCTCAAGGCCGTTCATTACCGGCATCTCTATATCCATGGTCACGATATCGGGGCCGAGTTCCCTGACTTTTTTGACCGCTTCGCTACCGTTGCACGCCTCTCCAACAACCTCTATATCGCCGTCGGATGACAGCACGGCCGATATCAATTCACGGGCCAGCTGACTGTCATCGACGACAAGGACCTTTATCTTTTTCATACTTAACCTTCAGCTAAGACAAGTTTTTATCGGCCTGCACGTTAAGTCCCGAATCATCGAGCAGCCGCTTCATTTCCTCCGACAGCCGCGACATCTCCCTGCTGATGGCCATTATCCTGTTTATGGAATTTGACGTCTGTCCTGTGCCGGCAACGATCTCCCTTAAAGCGACCACAACCTGATTGCTTGCGGTCTTTTGCTGCTGGGTTGAAAGCGAAATCTGCTTGGCCGACGTAGTGGTCTCCTGTGCGGCTTCGACTATATCGATCAGCAGCGCTGCCGTCTCTGTGGACATGTTCATCCCGTCCTGTATACCCTTAGAGCCTTTCTCGGAATTCATAACTAGACGGTTTATCGCTTCCTGTATTTCGTTCACCTTGGTCTCTATCTCTTCTGTGGAGTCCATGACGCTGTCGGCCAGCCTCCTGATCTCGACGGCGACAACTCCGAACCTTTTGCCTGCCTCGCCTGCGCTGGCAGCCTCCAGTGCGGCATTGAAGGCTATCAATTTAGTCTGGTCGGCAATGGTATTGATGATCTCCATCACCTTGGTTATCTCTTTGGATTTCTTGCCTAGGTCAACGATCTCCCGTATATTTTCCTCATTATCGTTGTTTATCTCGCTCATTTTCATGATAACGTCTTCTACAGCCTTGGCGCCTTTCTTGGTGTCTTCCCATGTCTTATTCGCTATGTCCACCACGGACTTAGAATGTTCCGCTATCTGCGTGGAAGAAGCCGACAGTTCTTCCATTGTCGAGGTTATCTCCGCCACGGCAGCCGAAAGCTGGGACGAAGTGTTGGACTGTTCCTCTATCGAACGCGTAATCTCTTCGGACCGCTGGTTTGTTACAGTTATGGTGTCCGAAATTCTTTTTATAACACTGTTGAACTTTTCGGCATTGAACAGCCATTTGAGATTCAGACTCATATCGCCCCCTATATAGTGTTTAATAAAATCATAATCCGATTGTTTCCGGCTCGCGCACCTAAGCGCACACCGGCCCGAATCCGGACAAATCCGCAAGCATTATAATCTCTTCCTTCAGTATTGCCGCACCCCATAACGCCCCGGAAGATCGGGCGCCGTTGACAAGAGGAGGCATCGGCCTGATCGAACCGATGTCTAAACTTATTATGTCGTAGGGCTGCTCTATGATCACCGCTTGACCGGTCTTAAGGACCAGCGCTCTCGGCTCTTTATAAAACGGCTTTCTTCCCGTAAAAGCCACGAGCTCCTCGAACTTCGTCAGCTTTAGCCCTTCGGCCTCTGCGTCTTCGACTTTAAGCAGGGCCTCGATTTCGGTTACATCTACTCCTATACTAATACCGGCTATGCAAAAAACAAGAAATTCAAGCTGATCGAAACAACATGCATTATCACACTGACCGGTCATGCCTGAAACATTCCGAATACGGCCCCTACGTTTAACAGCACGACATCACGGCCGTTATAAGCGGTCTCACCGCCCACAAACTCCTTCGCTTTTTTGTCCAGAGTACACAGAGGAGGTTTTATCGCAGACTCGGGCATGTCCAGCACATCCTCCACGGAATCTATCCTTATACCGGAACGCACGCCGTTTTTCTCAACGATCACTATGCGCGTTCTTTGTGTACACCCGGAATCAGGAAGACCAAGAAGCCCGTTTATGTTCAGAACAGACTCTATATCGCCCCTTACGTTAATAACTCCCAGAATGTGTTCGGGAGAGCCCGGAACATAAAATATCTCCGGAGGTATAAGCACCTCTTTTACATCTTCTCCGTAAAAAGCATAATACGCATTAAGCACGGTAAAGACCACTATCTTTACCGTCTTTTCCTCGACATCCACAACCTTCTCCCTTACCCTCCGTTTTTTCAGTTCATCGAGGATAAGGTCGCTTTTAGGGGTTTTCCCTGTCATTTTTATAAAACACCGCTTTTCATGGAGTATATGATATTAATACTGATCAACTGCGTTGTCAATTGCGGAAAATAATTATTGCATCAACCGTTTACTTTTCGCTTGTAACAGTGTATATTCAAACAAATAGTAAGAACACAAAAATAAGAAAATTCAAATGCGCTTTTTAAAATCGAGTCATAAGGGAGGGAACTGTTATGGGACTTTTTGACAAGATCAGAGGCGAATTTATTGACATCGTCGAGTGGCTCGACGATTCGAACAACACACTCGTGCATAGGTTTGAGCGCTACGACAACGAAATCAAGTACGAGGCAAAGCTTGTCGTAAGAGAGGCGCAGCAGGCTGTCTTCATCAACGAGGGGCAGATAGCGGACGTATTCAAGCCGGGCACTTACACCCTCACAACCCAAAACCTTCCTATACTTACAACATTAAAAGGCTGGAAATACGGCTTCCACAGCCCGTTTAAAGCCGAGGTCTATTTCTGCAGCACACGGCAGTTCACAAATCTAAAATGGGGCACACCGGGGCCGGTCACTATGAGAGACAAAGAGTTCGGCGCCGTCCGGGTCACCTCTTTCGGCATTTATTCCATAAAGATCAAGGACCCGGGAAAATTCATAAAAGAGATAGTAGGCACGGACGGACACTTCACCACAGAGTCCATAGAAGACAACCTGAGGGGCAAGATAGGCATGAGAATAAAAGAGGTGCTGCCCGAGACCGGCATTCCTGTCATTGACCTCGAAAGCAAAGTTGTAACTCTCGGAGAGATACTGAAAACCCGCATAGCACCCGCATTTGACGGCTTCGGCCTTGAGCTTACAGAGGTTCAGGTGCAGGACATCGGCCTGCCCGAAGAAGTGGAGCAGGCCATAGATAAGTCTGGGGCCATAAAAGCGGTCGGAGACCTCCGGGCTTATACGCAATATGAAACAGCTGCTGCAATACCTACGGCCGCAGCCAATCCGGGCGGCATTGCGTCCGCCGGGGTCGGCATAGGCATGGGTTTTGCCATGGCGGGGCAGATGGCACAAGCAGGGCAACCCGCAGCGGCCCCGCAGGCGCCTCCGCCTCTGCCTGTTTTCTACGCTGCCATAGGCGGCAAACAGGCTGGACCGTTCACAATGGACATTCTAAAACAAAAAGTTATGGCAGGAGAGATAACGAGAGAGACGCTCGTCTGGCGGACAGGTATGGAGCAATGGCTTCCTGCCGGACAGGTGCCTGATATGTCGCCATTGTTCGCTGATGTACCTCCTCCTCTCCCGGGAGCATAGCTGAGTAATGAAGGCTAACTGCCCCTCCTGCGGCTTTGAAGTAGCATTCAAGTCCAGCGTTTCGGTATTTTCGGTTTGCGGGCACTGCAAGTCCATGATCGTGCGCCGCGACATGGATCTAGAATCGCTCGGCAAAATGGCCCAACTTCCGGACGATGTTTCCCCCTTTAAAATAGGCAGCCGCGGCAAATACAAAAACACAGTATTCGAAATTATCGGACGCCTCAAGATCGCTTGGAGCGAAGGCTTCTGGAACGAGTGGTATCTGTTTTTTGAAGACGGACGATACGGTTGGCTCGCAGAAGCTATGGGCTTTTTCATGGTCAGCTTTGAGGTCAAAGACACCGGCAATGTGCCTAAATTCGACGATCTCCGTGTAGGAAAAGGCCACGATTTGGTCCCCATGAAGACCTTCTTTGTGGACGACATCAAAGAAACAGTATGCGAAGGGAGCGAGGGCGAACTTCCTTTTAAGGGGTTTGTCGGACGACAAACAATAAGCGTCGACCTGAGCGACCATTCGGGGGAATTCGCCTGCATCGAATATTCGGAGCAGGACGGCGTGCGTCTCTATGTCGGCACTTATGTTGCTTTTGACGAACTCGATTTTTCGGAGCTTAGAGACCTCTCCACAGACATTAAAAAGATACGGTCTGCGAAAGTCTTTAAATGCCCTTCTTGCGGCGGTCCCTTCTCGCTGCGCACGCCCGGACTTACCGCGTCAGTAGCATGCAGATACTGCGGCTCCACTCTCGATGCGACCGACAAGACCTTTGCAATCCTCAGCAAGGCAAAAGAAAAGATGAAGATAACGCCGCTAATCCCGCTCGGGGCAAAAGGGAAATTGAACGGCGTAGAATGGGAGATTACCGGCTTTATGCGCCGCTCCGACGAGGCAGCCCTGTACCCGTGGGACGAATACCTGCTCTTTAATCCGTATTACGGCTTCAGATGGCTTACCACATACAACGGCCACTGGAATCTGGTAGAGATGATGCGTATCCATCCTTGGGGAGCGTCCGCAGGAACGGACATAAAATACGGCGGCAAGACTTATAAAAAATTCACCGGGGGAAAGGCCCGGGTAAACTATGTAATAGGAGAGTTCTACTGGCGCGTCAAACTCGGCGACACTGTGGACATGGGAGACTATATCTGCCCGCCGGAAATACTCTCGAAGGAGAGCGACAAATCAGAGGAGGTCTGGTCTCTAGGCCGATACATAGAGGCGGATGAAATTAAAAAGGCATTCGGCATAGAAGATAATATGCCGAAAATGATCGGCGTTGCCCCAAACCAACCGTCTCCATACCCTCCCCCCGTTCCTAAGCGGGTATGGCTTTCCTTTGCAGCGCTTGCCGCTTTATTGACCCTGCTCCAGTTCTACTTCGCATCCACCTCGCCCGCCAGAGAGGTCTATAGGGGAAATTTTATATTCGACAACAAACTACAAACAAAGACCATAGTAACGCCGTCTTTCGATATTCCGGAAGGCTCCGGAAATCTGCTTGTAAAGCTGCATTCGCCCGTACAAAATGACTGGCTCGAAGCCTCGGTCGACCTCGTGGACGAACGCACCAATAAAAGCCTCGGGTTCGGACAAGGTGTCGAATACTATTCCGGGTCCGACAGCGACGGTTCATGGTCCGAAGGGGACCAAAACAACGAACTTATTCTTTCTGCGGTCCCCGGAGGCCGTTATCACTTGATTATAGAACCGGCCTCGGATATTCTCAGGAAAGGAGAAAAATCTTTCACACTATCTTTGCGCAGGGGGGTTGCTACATGGTCCAACTACTTTGGGGCCCTTATGCTGATGATTGTTTATCCGTTTTACGTCTGGATAAGGAGCAGCAGCTTTGAGTCAAGAAGATGGGCTGAAAGCGATATGCAACCGCCTACTGCAGGCAGCGGGGGGGACGACGAATGAAATTCAAGATATACTTGGTGTACGGAATACTCATAAGCTCGCTGTTTTTTGCGGCAGGCCTGAAAGGGTACGTTATTTCTAGCCTGACCCAGCCCGCGAAATGGGGACCGCAGGGCAGCCGTTATCATAAATAAATATGGGGGAAGCTATGACGAAGTTCAGCAGGGCAGCTATTCTTACAATCTTATTTTTAGTTGCAGTAATTCCTTTAAACGTTAACGCTGAATGTACCACTACTTCCCGGGGATGTTCTCCTTCTTGCGATTATACGACAACATGCGTAACCGGCTCAACGGAAGGAACAAAGTTAACCTTATACAGATGGGATGGGGGAATAAGTTGCAGCGACTGGACTTGTTGTGGTTTTGGCTATAATCCCGTAGAGACGACAGATACCTTGCCTCCGGGGGCGAAAGTTGTAGGTACATATACCATTGATGATTGGGGATGTCCTTGCTGGTGCGGTCTTTCACTACATAATTTCTCTGAGACAGGTGTTTATTATGTAATGCCTGAAAATATACCTCCTCCCCCCGACGATCTCGGCAACCAATGCTCGCTCAGTACAGGTGTAGGCTCATCGGCCAACCTCAAAACAGGCAATCTGTATCATGACCAAACTGTAGGCGGCTTAATCTTCTCATACAACAGCCTTGACCCGTACAAAGGGGTATTAGGCAAAGGCTGGACGCACAACTACAACCTCTTCATACCCACTCAAAACGACGGCAGCCTTGCCCTGAAAGCAGAAGACGGCAACAACATAATTTTCAAATCAAGCAACGGCGCATACTATCCCGAACCCAAAACCGGAGACACTACCTACATAATCAAGAACACAGACGGCACATACACAAGAAGGCATAAAGACGGCAAAATTGAAACCTATAATACCTCCGGCAAGATAATCTCAATCAGAGACCTGAACGCTAACACCACAACCCTGACATATACCGGCAA
The DNA here is from genome assembly GCA_004321915.1 of Nitrospirota bacterium. Classification (GTDB taxonomy): domain Bacteria; phylum Nitrospirota; class Thermodesulfovibrionia; order Thermodesulfovibrionales; family Dissulfurispiraceae; genus MYbin3. Next base: position 163 of record SCQE01000029.1, on the reverse strand, counting down.
CGACCTCACAACCATAACAGACCCGAATGGAAGGACCATTTACCTAACAGTAAACAGCGGCAGAATCACTGCTATAACGGATATATCAGGCAGAACCTATGCAATCAGCTATAACGGAGACCATCTTAGCTCGACAACCGACTCCGAAGGCAGCGCATGGCAA
>SCQE01000028.1 GCA_004321915.1 Nitrospirota bacterium | reverse complement strand
CTTAAACCTTCCCAGATCGGTAAAACTATTTTCAAATCAGACGCACGCATTTTCTCTTGTAAATTAGCTCCTATCAACACTTTTCAGCTGCTCCCCTCGATCTTAACCGGACACTACTGACCCTAAAACAATTACAAGTTTTATGCCAAAGAAACAGTAGAGACAAAAACCTTTAGAATTCAATGATGCTATTAAATGAACATCTCTTACAGGTCGTAAAACAAGTGCCACTTTGTCACTGTGAAGTGCCAAAGTGGCACTCGGACGGAAGCAATATGGAATAACGGCAGATGGTAGATTATGCGATTTTTACTTCAAGCCGTTTTCCGAGAGCGTGAGCGACTTTCTCAAGTGTGGACAGCTTAATGTCCTCTGCATGGTTTTCAATCCGTGATATGGCGGTCTTCTTTGTTTTTAATCTCAGGGCGAGTTCTTCCTGTGTCAGCCCTGACTTCTCTCGGGCCTGTTTAAGCACCACGCCTATCTTGAACTGCTCGTAGCCTTCGTCATAGCCTCCGGCGAAACCCTTGTCCCTCTTTTTTCTTTCGGTAATATATTTCTTCAGATCACTCATTTCCTTACCCTCCTTTGTAAATAATCTTTTCTATATGCCTCAGCCCTTGCAATTTCACGCTGAGGTGTTTTCTGAGTTTTTTTAATCATGCCATGTGTCAGCACAACAACAGAGCTTTCATCAAAGAAGCAAAATATACGATACGCGTTGGAGCCGGACTGAACCCTGCATTCCCAGATATGCTCGGCGCTAACCAGCTTCTTAAAATATGATGCCGGTACTATGTCGAGCTCTTCAATTAGGCTCAACACCCACGTTATTTTTTGAGCTACCTTTCCGGAAACAGAATCGAGAAACTCCTGTACCGGACATTTACCGTCTGCGGTTCTGTAAAAGATTATAGTTTTGCCCACACTGCTATGTTAACCTGCATGTTAACCTTTGTCAAGATATATTTAAGAGATCGTTGCGTCAGATGCTTCGGTTAAATAGGTTTTGAAAACTTTATGCATGTGGTATTATTGAAAAATGAAAATCGCTCTCGCGCAGATAGATATAGTTTGGGAGGACAAGGCCGCAAATCTGTCAAAAGCCGGTGAGCTAATATCGTCCGCAGCATCGAACGGGTGTGATGTTATTGCGCTGCCCGAAATGTTCAATTCCGGATTCTCGATGAATCATTCCGCATTTGCCGAAGAAGGCTTGGGCGAAACATCCGCCCTGCTTTCCGAAAGCGCAAAGAAGCACGAAATATATGTAATTGCAGGTTATGCAATAAAAAGTCCGCACGAAGAAAAAGCCAGAAACATGGCCTTTGTCTTTGACAAAAAAGGTCTGCTGACAGCCACCTATACCAAGATGCGTCCCTTCTCTTTTGCGTCCGAGGACAAGCATTACATCGCCGGAGAACATACCGCCCTGTTCGATATCGACGGCACGCCGTCTTCGGTCTTCATTTGTTACGATTTGAGGTTCCCTGAACTGTTCAGGCAGGTTGCAAGAGAGATACAAACGATATTCGTGATCGCAAACTGGCCTTCATCGAGGAAAGAACACTGGCTGACGCTTTTAAAGGCGCGGGCCATCGAAAACCAGTGTTTCATAATAGGAGTGAACAGACGAGGGACAGACAACAACGGCATCGAGCATCCGGGCGCTTCCATTGTTATCGACCCATCAGGCAATATGCTTTGCCTCGGCGATGAAAAGGACGAACTGGTAGTTTGCGAAATAGCGCCTGATGAGAGTGTCCGGGTGCGTTCTCAGTTTCCTTTTTTGAATGACATTAAACTCGACGTTAAAACCTGAGCGCCGACATGCACGAAATCGAAGAACTCATAAAAAAATACGGGCTCGAAGACGACACCGAGCATGTGATAATTCCGGTAACAGACTCGCAGGGAAAGAAAAAAAGGATATTCCTGATCAAAAGAAAATTCATCCGTGTCATGGACAAAGAAGGCCATTTTGAAGACTACCATCTTCAGGATGCGATCGAGGCCACAGTCAGACATCCTGAGCTGCCGTTAAGCATTTCTCTAAAACTTTTAGAGTCCAAGCCGACCGAAAATTGACCCGCAGCCTTCATATTTTCTTCATAACTGCGTTGTAGAATAAACTCAGAAAACAGTACAGGGAGGTAATAAAAAGATGAAAGGTTTAATGATTGCAGTCGCCGCATTATTAGCGTTTTCGGGAGGGCATGCCACAGTCTATGCAGCAGACCACTCAGGCCACATGGGGCATATGGAACATAGCGCGAAATGCGGAGATAAGTCCACCGGAGTATCCGGCCAGAGCGACGTAAAGTCATGGAGCGGCATGGCGGTGCATATCGTTCCCATGATGCAAAGTATCTCGGACATGTCCATAAAGACAACAATGTCGCTAAAGAAAGAGATTGACAATGCACAGATGAAAAACCTTTCCGAGATCATAGATCAGCTTTCTTCCCATATGAGCGAGCTGTCCACGATGCTTTTCATGGGAAGCGCAACCGAACAGTCCATGCATGAGCTACATATGAAGATAAATGAAACGGCAACAAGAGTAGAAAAAATTTGACGGTCAGACTTGTTTTTGACAAGTCGAAAAATTTGTAGTACTATTTACCAATAAACTTATGGAGGTTGTCATGAAAAGAATTTTACTCATAATTTTTACGATACTGTTGGTTGTGGGAGTTGCTTTTGCAAAGGATTTCGAGGTGAAGAAAAAAGCCGGCGATTACGACGTAACGGTCAAGATCGACAAAAATCCGCCTGTGGTAGGGACCAACAACGTAACGGCAGAGATTAAAGACGCTTCGGGCAAAGCGGTAACCGACGCCAAGGTCGTAATAGATTATTCAATGCCTGCCATGCCGGGCATGCCGGCGATGAACTACAAAGCAAACGCCAAATTAAGCGGCGATGCTTACAAGGCGACCATGAACCTGTCTATGGGCGGCTCATGGAACATAGCCGTAAAAATAACCAAGGGCGGAAAGACTTCGTCCGTTAAATTCAATATCGACGCGCAATAAACAAACAATGCTTACCCCCAAAAAGCAGACGAAACGCAACCCCCTCCCCTATCTGCGTTTCGTCTGCCTTTTTATTTTTTCTTTGATTGCTACGGTTGCGTCGGCAGACGAACTTAAACTCCAAGAACTTATAAACGAAGCGCTCTCGAAGAATCCGGAAATACTTGCCTACCAGTCAAAATTAGCAGGGGCGGGGTTCAGGATACCACAGGCAGGATCGCTGCCCGACCCGATGTTGTCCTTCGGATACCAGAATGAAGGCTTTAAACGATACACCTACGGTTATGAACAGGGCGCGCAGTGGATGCTTTCCGCATCTCAGACATACCCTTATCCGGGCAAAATCCCTCTCAAATCGGAAATTGCCGCAAAAGACAGAGAAGTTATAGAGAGAGGCCTGAAAGCGGTACGCTTAAAAACTATCGTGCGGGTCAAAGAGCTTTTTTCGGATATTTTTCTCGCTTATAAAAATCTGGACATTATTAAAGACAGGGCCGCTTTAATATCGCGCATCGAAGATGCCGCCCTTGCGCGCTATTCTGCAGGCGCCTCAGAGGTGCAGGATGTGGTGATGGCGCAGACCGAAAAATATATGCTGCTCGAACGGGAAGAGATGTTAAAACAAAAGATAAATGCCCTTGAAGGTATGATTAACACGGTTTCAGGCCGCGACATAAACTCACCTCTCGGCAAACCCGGAGAATATCACGCCTCTCAATATTCAAAAACATTGGACGAAATGATAAAGACCGCTTACTCCAACTCCCCGGAAATCAAATCGAGGGAAAGCTCGATCTCTATATCCGAGAAAAAAGTGGAACTGGCAAAAAAGGATTTCTACCCCGACTTCACGCTCAACGCGGGATATGCGACAAGGCGGGGGGTGTTCAAAGATATGTGGAACCTCACAACAACTATCAATATCCCGCTTTATCACGAGACAAAGCAAAAACAGGCTGTCAACGAGGCTGAGGCTGCGGCCAGAGAGAGCAGATACGAGCTTGAAACGCTGAAATTCATGCTCTCGTCCGCTATCAGAGAGAACCATGCAATGATAGTATCGGCCGAAAAGCTGATGGAACTTTATAAAAAGGGGCTCATACCCAAGACATATCAGGACTTCGAGCTGGCGCTCGCAGGATATGTTTCCGGCAAGGGCGACGCCTACTCCATAATCGGCAGGCTGAAAGCGCTTATCGATTATGAGGTCCTTTACTGGAACCAGTTTACCGAGAGAGAAAAAGCGATCGCAAGAGTGGAAGCGGTTTCAGGAATATCAGACTCAGCATTAAAGGGGAACTGAAAATGAAAAAAAGCAGGGTGATATTAATTGCGGGAGTGTTGCTGGTAGCAGGTATATCGTTCTTCGTCTTTAAATCCAATTTAATAAAAAACGTTTATAAAAGCGGCGGCTCCGCCCCAAATCATCAGGGACATGCCGCGCAGACCGGCGATAATGCATCTGCGCCTGAATCCGGCGACGCACAAACCACCGAAGCCCCCACAATAGAGATACCTGCCGAAAAACAGCAATTGATCGGTGTCAGAACTTATGTCGCCAATATGCAGCCTATGGGCAAGACCATCCGGTCTGTGGGTAAGATCGAATACGATGAGAGGAGACTTTCGACCGTAAATTCAAAACTCGACGGATGGATAGAGGCCCTGCATGTCGATTACACAGGCAGGTCAGTGAAAAAGGGGGAGCCCCTCGCTGAAATATACAGCCCTGAATTGATGGCCACTCAGCAGGAGTATCTCAATGTCCTGAAGTGGACTTCGCAAAAACAGGACGAGGGCATCGCTAAAATGCTCGCCAAAGACGCTGACGCGATTCTTGAAGCTACGAGGAACCGGCTAAAGCTAAAGGACATCACCGACGAGCAGATCAAAAATATAGAGACTACCGGAAAACCCATCAGGACTTTTACGGTCTATAGCCCGTCAAACGGATATGTGGTGCAAAAGAGCGCCCTGCGCGGCATGAAGATATCGGCAGGAGAAAAACTCTTCGATGTGGCAGACCTCTCTACATTATGGATAGTCGCGGACATCTACGAATACGAGCTTCCGATAATAAGGGTCGGACAGACCGCACAGATAAGCCTCAGCTATCTGCCGGGGAAGATATTCAGTTCGAAGATAGATTATGTTTACCCTTCGCTCTCGGGCGACACAAGGACCGCAAAGGTAAGATTCACGATACCCAATATTTCAGAGACGCTTAAACCCCAGATGTTTACAAATATCGAGATCAAGATCGATATGGGCAAACGTCTCCTCGTTCCCGACGATGCGGTCATAGACACCGGAGTGCGCCAGATTATTTACGTAGACAAGGGAGAAGGCTACTACGAGCCGCGCGAAGTCAACATAGGCCTCAAGTCCGACGGCATGACTGAAGTCACAAAAGGCCTGAAGACGGGAGAAAAAGTCGCCTCGTCAGCGAACTTCCTGATTGATTCGGAAGCCCAGCTAAAAGGCGCGAGACCGCTCGGCGGACACAAACACTGACAACGACATGATCGCCAAAATAATCGAATTCAGCGCTAAGAACAAGTTTATCGTTTTTCTGCTCGTCTCTTTTCTTGCGTTATGGGGCTGGTGGGCTCTGAAGCAGACGCCGCTCGATGCCATACCCGACCTTAGCGACACGCAGGTCATAATTTACACAGAATGGGCCGGAAGAAGTCCCGACCTTGTCGAAGACCAGATAACCTATCCGATAACATCAACGCTATTGGCCGCGCCAAAAGTTCAGGTGGTGCGCGGTTTTTCTTTCTTGGGCAGTTCATTCATCTATGTCATTTTCGAAGAGGGCACTAATATTTACTGGGCGAGAAGCCGGGTGCTCGAATATCTTCAGGCGGTAAAGAGCAAGATACCGGCGGAGGTAAACCCTGTACTCGGCCCTGACGCAACGAGCGTGGGCTGGGGTTTTTCTTACGCGCTCATCGACGAGACAGGACAACACGACCTTGCTCAGCTCCGCTCCATGCAGGATTACAATGTTAAGCTGGCGCTCGAAAGCGTACAGGGCGTATCACAGGTGGCGAGCATCGGCGGCTTTGTAAAACAGTATCAGGTGACCATAGACCCGAACAGGCTGTTGGCCTACAACCTCAGCCTGCCGGGCGTCATGGAGGCGATAAGAAAGAGCAACCGTGATGTCGAAGGCAGGGTGCTTGAGTTCTCGGGCATCGAGTATATGGTCAGGGGCAGAGGCTACATAAAAAACATCAAAGACCTTCAATACATTCCGGTCGGCACGAATAACGCAGGAACACCTGTGCTGCTGCGGGATGTTGCAAATATACAGCTTGGCCCGGAAATAAGGCGCGGCCTTGCCGAACTTGACGGCAAAGGCGAAGTGGCGGGCGGCATCGTTGTTGTTCGGTTCGGCGAGAATGTGCTCGACGTTATCGAAAGGGTCAAGGAACGCATTAAAAAAGACATATCGCCCAGCCTTCCGAAAGGGGTCAAGGTTGTAACGACTTATGACAGGTCGGATTTGATCCTCCGTTCTATAGATACATTAAAAGAAGAGATCGTAAAACTTTCTATCGCCGTCAGCGCGGTCTGCATCGTCTTTTTATTCCATCTGCCGAGCGCGCTCGTTGTCATGCTTACACTGCCGGTAGCCATAATCATCTCGTTCATCTGCATGTACTACTTAGGCGTATCTTCCAACATTATGAGCCTGAGCGGTATAGCCATAGCCGTGGGCGCAATGGTGGACGCCTCGATAATAATGGTCGAAAACGCACATAAAAAACTCGAAGAATGGGAAGCAGGCGGCAGGCAGGGCAGCCGGACGGATGTGATAATAGAGGCTGCAAAAGAGGTCGGCCCTTCCCTCTTCTTTTCGCTTTTGGTCATCACCGTCGGATTCCTGCCTGTGTTCACGCTGCAGGCGCAGGCAGGCAGGCTATTCAAGCCTTTAGCGTTCACTAAGACCTTTGCGATGCTGTTTTCGTCTTTCTTGGCCGTAACTCTTACGCCGGTGCTGATGACGCTTTTGATCAAAGGCAAAATACATTCCGAAGAAAAGAATCCGATAAGCATTATCCTGCATAAAATTTACGAGCCTATAGCGCGGCTTTCTCTGCGTTTCAAATGGAGCGTAATCATTATAGCGCTTGTAATAATGCTTGCGACCGTATATCCGTTCATGAAGTTAGGCTCCGAATTTATGCCTCCGCTATATGAAGGCACGCTCTTTTATATGCCGGTAACAGTACCTGCGGCCTCTATTTCCGAGGCGTCCAAGCTGCTTCAGCTTCAGGACAAACTTCTTAAAAAGATCCCGGAAGTCGCGCAGGTATTCGGCAAGGCAGGACGCGCAGAAACCGCCACAGACCCTGCCCCGCTCGAAATGTTCGAGACCGTGATAAACCTCAAACCGGAATCAGAATGGCGGCCGGGCATGACCATCGAGGCATTAAAAACAGAAATGAACGACGCGCTGACAATACCGGGCGTGGCCAATTCATTTACCATGCCGATAAAGGCCAGAATTGACATGCTTTCAACCGGAATCAGGACTCCTGTAGGAATTAAAGTGTTAGGGGCCGATCTCAATGTAATAGAAAAAATCGGATTGGATATAGAGACCGCTGTAAAAGATATCCCCGGCACAAGGAGCGCTTACGCAGAGAGAGTTACCACAGGATATTTCTTGGATTTTTCTGTAAAGCGTGATGAAGCGGCAAGGTACGGTCTGACGGTTGACGATGTTCAGGAGATCATACAGGCTGCCGTAGGCGGAATGAACCTTACCGTCACAGTTGAAGGCAGGGAGAGATACCCTGTGAATGTGCGTTATTCGAGGGAACTCAGAAATGATATCGAACGCTTAAAGAGAATTCCAGTGCCTGTCATGGGAGCGCAGCAGTCATCTATGGATGCGTCCGGTCAGATACAGAAAATGTCCCTGCTTCAGGTCCCTCTGGGAGAGCTGACGGATATAAAAATCGTAAAAGGCCCTACCGGAATAAAGAGCGAAGAAGGTCTTCTCACCGCTTACGTTTACATAGATTTTAGCGGACGGGACGTGGGCGGGTATGTTGATGAGGCAAAGCAAAAAGTGGCTTCGCTGAAAATTCCGGAAGGCTACAGGCTTGAATGGAGCGGCGAGTATGAATACCTCGTAAAGACCCACGAGAGGCTTAAGCTCGTGATCCCGCTCACACTCGCTATAATCTTTGTGCTCATTTACCTGAATACGAAATCTGTCACAAAGACCTTTATAGTCCTGCTTGCTGTGCCTTTCTCTCTTGTGGGTTCCTTCTGGTTCTTGTATATGCTCAACTACAACATGAGCATAGCGGTCTGGGTAGGCATGATCGCGCTGGCAGGCCTCGACGCGGAAACAGGGGTGGTGATGCTTCTTTACCTTGACCTCGCCTATGAAAAATGGAAGAAAGAAGGCAAGCTGAACACCATCAACGACCTTAGGGAATCTGTAATGTTCGGGGCAGTAAAAAGGATAAGGCCCAAAATAATGACCGTAAGCGTCATACTTGCGGGCTTGATACCGATAATGTACAGCCACGGCGCAGGCTCTGATATTATGAAAAGGATCGCAGCGCCGATGATCGGCGGAGTAGTGACCTCCACCCTGCTCGAACTTATCATCTATCCGGCGATTTACATGATCTGGAAAAGCAGGAAGCTGAAGGATTAGGATTCAAAACTGTCAGCAGCCCAGCGCCTAAACAACCCCCTTTCATTATTCGCGATTCGTCAGTCGCCATTGACTAATGATATTAAATACGCTATCATTAATGCATGGGCAAGTTAAAAAAGCTCTACGAAAAGACTGTCAACAATCCTGCTAATGTCCGTTTTCAAGATATATGCAAACTTGCCGAGGCTTTTGGATTTGTATATAAGGGCGGAAAGGGCAGTCATACTGCGTATTGCCGCAATGGAATTTTTGAAATCCTGAATTTTCAAAATGTTAACGGCATGGCAAAGCCTTATCAGGTAAAACAATTGCTTAAGCTGATAGAGGAATACAACCTATCGCTTTCAAAGGAGGAGTGATTATGCGCTATCCCATAAAGGTTTTTTACAGCGCCGAAGACAAAGGGTTCATCGCTGTTGCGCCGGATTTACCGGGCTGTTCAGCTTTTGGCGAGTCTGAAGAAGAGGCTGTCAAAGAAATAAAAGTAGCCGCTAATCTCTGGCTCAAAGCGGCCAAAAGCGCCGGACGCCCAATTCCCACGCCTTCCACAGAAGAATCCTGCAACGGCAAAATATTGGCAAGGGTGCCTAAATCCTTGCACAGACAGTTATTGGAGCGGGCAAAAGAAGAAGGCGTAAGCCTTAATCAGCTTATTGTTTATCTGCTCTCGGGCAGACAGGCCCGCGCCTAAAACAAAGGCTTCTGTCATGCCCGAGCGCCTTAATCGGATATCCAGTTTTCGGAGGGCTACTGCTACCTCTATGAGCAACGAAAGCTATTTCCTTATCTCGTATCCAACAGCTTTTTCAACCCATAATGATGCGTCATGCTCGGATAGTTCTTGCATAAGGTCGGTAATGGTCACTTCATCAGAGTTTTTATTGGACAAAAAATCATTCTTTTCTTTTGTTGCAACAAACAGGATGGTTTCTACGGCTCTGCTTATGTTCTTGGGAGTTCGTACTCTTAATTTCAATCCCATAGACCGCTGCCTTTCATCAGGGAATACAAATTCCGATCCTGCAGATATTCTCTCCCCTTTAAAATATTCGTTAGGGTATAACTTTGATACCATACCATCATGAGTTATAGAAAAAACATGAATATAAGAGTCAATGCTGGTTTTAGCATGTACCTGTATCTCATCATTTTCCTGAAACACTATTGTTGTGCTTGAAGAAGGGCTGCCGTATCTCACAACATTTGTGTTGACCAATTTAAGTGGGCTCTTTTCCCTTCCCTCAAGCGCTTTAACATGGGCTTTAAGCTTGACATAATAGACAATCTGTTTGCCTTCTTTTCTGATTTCGTCCTGAAGTATCTCTTCTTTTACAATCACCCCCCTTGTTGCAGAAGCTACAAGGTCGCTGATTAGCTGAAAGTTATAAACTACTGAAGAGCCGTGTACTATAACTCCTGATGCCTGCTCTATGGCTGAACGGCGTGCGTTGTTAAAAGCTAAAGCCCGTGCTTGTGCGGGTGTTGAATCCTCAGACAAAACCGCTTCCCCCTCAACAACTATGGGTTTTATATTTTGCTGGCTCTTTCTGTCGGCATGAACCATTGCAGGGCATAAAAGCAAAGCAAACAACACAAATACGATTTTCATCTTTGTTTGCTGAACAAAATTCTGTTTTTATCCCCCATTATTTGCGGCGTCTGCTTTCTCCCGTGCAGTCTCCCTGCATAATATGGAACACCGTCACTTTCGTCAGCTACGTATTTAAATACGTCATTGGCATAAATAGTGCTCGTGCCCTTTTCAGCATTGTCCTTTATAGCCTTTAAAAAAAAATAGGTAAACATGCTGTGGCCTTTTTCAGGATACCATGAGCTAACCTCAGTTCCGCTTGATGATGTTAGTATCACAGCATTAGAAGATTTAAGCAATGGATTTTCAACCTCAATGAATATTGGGCTTACATTCTTGATAAGAAATCCTTTCTCCGTAGCTCCACTGAAACAAGCATCTATTACTATGTAAATGTTACGAACCTGTTTATCTTTTGAAATACTTGCTATGTTGTCATAAAGCTGTTGCAAAGGATATCCGGTCAATGCTAAAGCTTGTGGGTCTGCGTCTGAAGGCACAATATATGGCCTTTTATCATTTACATCAGGTGCGCCATGCCCTGAGTAATAAATGAAAATATCGGATTTACCCCTCTTTAAATGATTGTAAAGTTTGCCTTTATAGTTTTCATGCTTACCAAAAATAGCTTCAAGTTTAGTTTTTGTAGCATTTAATTCATATATAATATTTTCTTCTTTAAACCCAAAGGTGGCTATAACGTATTTTTTGACAATATCAGCATCACGATTAGCAAAATCAACAGAAGGTATATCTTTGCTCTGATAATCTTTATTGCCTATAATTATTGCTATCGCATCCATATTTTTGAAATTAGTCTTTGGGATATTAACATCAATATCTGATTCAACAATAAACTTTGGCTCGGAAGTTGTTGATTTCTTCAGCCCCCAGTCGGAAGTTGCATTAGAAGCCCCCAAAAAACCTGCTGCTATAGTTGGTGATTCTATTTTCTTATCTTTAGCTACCCAATTATCTTTATTTATTTCCCACGATGAATAATTAGGCTGAGACGTAACGCAACTTGTCAAAAATAAAATAATAAGGGAAAAATATTTTATTAGCATTACTGCATAACTCTTACTTTAGGGAACGCACTAATAAAAACTTTGGCAAAATCATAAAGACTTTGTTGACTATCAAAATTTAAAGTTGGGTCACAATTGAACGGTCTGCCTTCACCTGAACTATTACCAAACTCTACATGCAACCGATTATTATCTACAAAAGGCTCATTCCGTACTACACCCATACAAAATTCAACATCGGTAAGCGTCATTGCATATTTAGCACTGTTTTGCGCATCCGCTTTCATCTCATAAAATATCATTGTTGGATTATTTCCAAAAATAAACGAATATGCTGCTAAGTCTTTTAGCCTTTCTCTAGTTAATATGGCGCTATGTGTCCGTTCAAACAGAAAAACAAAGCCATTTTCGTCTCTCGTATTTTTTACTCCAACAAATTTAAGTTCGCCATTCTGAAATCTGGTAGCCATATCATATTTTATTGGCATAAGACCTCTTATTCTGAGTTGAGAAATCTGTTGATTGATTAGTCTGTCAACAAATTCTGAACGCGCCGCTTCTTTATCTATTTTATCGATATTTAAGCTCATCCGAGTGTACTCTCGAGTTTCAATACAGCCCAATAATGCAGTTACAAACACCAATAAAAATGCAATAAATAATTTCTTCATAGGTTTCTCCCTTTTGACAACTGTATTGCCACAGCTATATCATTGGCAGTAGTTTAACAGAGCATTTTTTTTTTCAATAGGTTAGTTAAAGTTAAAGCTAAGGGTGAGGGATAAAAAAGATTATGAACTGCTACTCAAAAAAAGAAGATAGGAAAAAGCCCGGTAAGTCTTTTGTTTGATAAACTACTTAATCAGCTTAACAAGGGCGGCAATAACTGCGGCCTGCGCAACCAGCATACCGGCCACCCATTTAATAATATCAGCCGTAATCTCAGCGCGCAGTTTTTCAAGGTCTGTTTTTGTAGCAAGCTTGTCTTCAACAATTTCAGCAAGAGCTTGAGCTTGCACCTCTGCCTGCTCGATAGAAACACCTGCAGCCATAAGCTTTTTAACATAAGCATGAGTGTCAAAAACAATTGCGCTGTGCCCCATGCGTTCATTATAGCATACCGGACTATTGCACCGTAACTGTTATGCCTTCTTATGGTACAGCTTTATTTCAAGGCGCATAAGGAGTTACTAAGAACTAACATGACAAAGCCTCATATCTGTCATCCTCGGGCTTGATCGGGGGATGACAGAAAAAAACCTTTTTCAGGGCTCTCAATTCTTATGAATTTCTTCTACCCTGCTTCTTAATGCCCGCAGCAATACAAGCCCCGGTAATGCCGTAAGCACGGTGACAAAAAAGAACGCCGGCCACCCTATTCCCTCTACCACAAAGCCCGCTGTCGGAGCGATAAATGTCCTGCCAAGAGCGGCAAGAGAAGATAACACGGCATACTGCGTAGCGCTGAATTGCTGATTACAGAGCGACATCAGGAGCGATACAAAGGCGGCCGTTCCCATGCCTCCGCAGAGGTTCTCAAAACCCACGGCAAATATAAGCAGTGCATAGCTTTTGCCTGCCCATGCAAGCAGCATGAAAGATAGATTGGATGCAGCCTGCAAAATCCCGAAGAGCATAAGAGAACCATAGAGCTTCAGCCTTACCATCAATGCGCCGCCAGCCAGTGCGCCGACTATCGTGGAGATAAGCCCCAGCCCTTTGTTTATTGCGCCGACTTCGGTAGGAGTAAATCCTACCCCTCTTATCAAGAAAGCGGTGGTAAGGCTGCCTGCGTAGGCATCGCCTAACTTGTAAAGTATTATAAGGGCGAGCATAAGAATGGCGGCGTCTCTCAAAAAATAGTCCTTCAACGGCCCCAAAACAGCCTGCTGCAGGGTCTTTGGCGTATGTATCCGCCCGTCCGGTTCGGGGCCTAAGAAAGTCCCGCAAACGCCTATCAACATTACAACTGACATGAGCATGTATGTGGATTGCCATCCGATGCGGTCGGCGATTATCAATGCCAAAGCCCCTGACACGAGCATCGCAATGCGGTATGCCATTACAGATACGGCAACGCCTGCGCCTCTTTCTGAATCGTGAAGGACATCGGTCCTGTATGCGTCTATCACAATATCTTGCGATGCGGATAAAAAGGCCAATGACAGGGCAAGTATGCTCAATGCTATAGGCGCGCTTTGCGGCGATAGAAGGGACATAGCAGCAATGTTTACGGCGATCAATATCTGAGCAAGCAGTATCCAGCCGCGTCTTCTGCCGAGCCACGGCAGGCTGAAACGGTCCATCAAAGGAGACCAAAGGAATTTCACTGTATAAGGAAGTCCGACCGCCGACAGAAGCCCTATGGTCACCAAATCTATGCCGGAGACCGTCAGCCATGCCTGTAAGGTGCCAGCAGTAAGCGCAAGCGGCAGGCCGGATGAAAACCCGAGCAGCATCACGGCAGCTATGCGACGGTTTCTAAATGCTTCGATATATGGGGACAAGGTATTCTTCATCGGTTGCCTTTTTGTTTTCAGACCCGTTTATGATAAACTTTTCGACATTATATGTTGCAAGGCTTAAAGAAAATAAAACTCGAAAGGCATATATGACCCGATCGTTCCATCCCTACAAAGCAGCAGCAGTTTCCCTGTTCTTAATACTGGCAATGCTATCGTCGACAAGCGTCTGCGCTGAAAGCGGTTTTACAACCTACGGCAATATCGGACAGATTGCGCTCCCGGTTGCCGCTCTGTCTTTGACAGCCGTAAAAGGAGACAAGGAAGGCGCGGTCCAGTTTGCAGAAGCCTTCTCAGCCACAGTAGGGACTACTTATGCGCTCAAGTATTCGATTAATGAGAGAAGACCCAATGGCGGCAAACATTCATTTCCTTCAGGGCATACTTCTTTTGCCTTTGCCGGAGCTGCTTTTTCACAACAGAGATACGGCTGGGATTACGGCATACCTATGTACATCGCGGCAACGCTTGTTGGTATCAGCAGACTGACAAACCATGAACACCACACCCAAGACGTTATTGCGGGAGCTGTTATGGGAGTCGGAGCAAACTTAATCTTCACTAAAAAGTTCAAAGAAAATAAGCTTGCACTTATTCCGATGATAACTGATAATGGCGCCGGGGCAATGTTTCTTTACAGCTTCAAATAGCGACAATATTAAAAATCCGCCGCAGTCTCATACAGCACGCCGTGTAGCATTTGGACAAATTACTAAGAACTAACATGACAAAGCCTCATATCTGTCATCCTCAGGCTTGACCCGGGGATCCAGTATTTTCAAGATATTTCTGGATTCCCGCCTTCGCGGGAATGACAAATCATGTGGC
>SCQE01000027.1 GCA_004321915.1 Nitrospirota bacterium | reverse complement strand
GTCCTAACGACCAGTTTATGATACCAAGGATTTGAGGAAATAGGGTGACACTCCAAGTTTAGATTTAAGAAAGGAGTGTCATCGATGGAACCAGTAAAGAGTGTACAAAAGAGCAGTCAGAAACGGAAATATCCACAGCGACACAATCGATATTCAGCCGACTTCAAGGTCCAAGTAGTCAAAAAGTACCTTGAGGAGAGCATTCCTGTTTCAGTAATCCGGCAGGAATGCAGGGTGAGCAGTAACACGGTAGTGCGCTGGGTGCGTGCTTATCGTCGTGAGGGTGAAGCCGGACTCTTGACGCGCTACAGAGGCAAAGGGCACAGTCTTCCCTCCCCGGTAAGGCAGAAGATAGTGGATATCAAAGAAGCCAACCCGCTCTTTGGCATTAAGCGCATATCGCAACTTTTAAAGAGGATGTTTTTTCTTTCCGCCAGTCCTGAGACAGTACGTAAGACACTTCACGACTCATCCCTTATGACAGCCCCACCCAAAAAGAGACAGCGCAATATTACCCGTCCCCGGTTTTTCGAGCGTGCAACTCCAAACCAGATGTGGCAGACAGACATCTTTACATTCCGGCTTGGGGGCCGCTATGCATATCTGATTGGCTATATCGACGATTATTCCCGTTACATTACGGGACTGGAGCTCTTCAGGAGTCAGACAGCGCAGAATGTAATAGAGGTATACCGCAGGGCTGCCTCCGAGTACAACCCGCCTAAGGAGATGCTGACGGACAATGGGCGGCAGTACACAAGCTGGCGCGGCAGCAGCCGCTTTGAGGCAGAGCTTAAGAAAGACAAGATACACCACATTAAATCACAGCCGCATCACCCGATGACCTTAGGCAAGATCGAGCGGTTCTGGAAGACGATCTATCTGGAGTTTCTGAGCCGGGCACAGTTTGCGAGTTTTGAAGATGCAATTGAACGTGTACGTCAATGGGTGAAGTATTACAACCACAAACGGCCGCATCAGGGCATCGGAGGTCTGTGTCCTGCAGACCGGTATTTTGAGATCCAGGGCGAACTTCGAAAGACCATTGAGCAGGGCATAAAGGAGAACCTTCTTGAGATGGCCTTGCGGGGCAAGCCGCGGCTGCCGTTTTATATGGTGGGCCGCATGGAAGGACAGTCAGTAGTGCTGAGGGCGGAAAAGGGCAAACTGCGGTTGTCGGTTGACGCTGAAGACGATGACATTACGCAGGAAGTAATTTACAATTTAAACGAAGAAGGAGATAATCATGGAGAAGATAAAGAGCGACAAGAAGAGACAGACGATAAACTACGGGGCGATGGAGAAATGCAGGGCAGTGCTGTCAGTATGGACGGAGCGGAGAAAACCCGGGGAGATATGCAGGGAGATGTCGATACCATGGATGGTGTTTTCGCAGTGGCAGAAGCGGGCGATGGAGGGAATGCTGCAGGCCCTGGAGCCGAGAGTAAGTCTGGAGAAAGGCCCGGCGCTGAGCCTACGGCTTCAGGCGATGATAGAGAAAAGGCGTCTGGCCCTCATGACGAATACAGTGCAGAGCAAGTTGGAAAAGACACTTTTGAAGGCGCAGGAGGCAAGGAAAACGGAAACATCAAAGGACGAGAAGCCTGCCTGTCCGGTAGGCAGGCCCTCCGGGGTCGTCTTGCGCAAGAGTGAGAAACAATAATAGAAACGGAGTGTGCTATGAGTGATTCAAGGGACAAGGAACATGCCCGTCAGCGGGCAGCAGTGGTCTTTGCAGTGCGAAGCGGACAGATAACTGCCGAAGAAGGTGCACGCAGACTGGGCGTCTCGCGCAAGACCTACTACGAATGGGAAGGCCGGGCCTTACAGGCGATGACTGAAGCCATGGAAAACAAATTCCCCGGCAGACCGGGCATACCGCAGGATGAAGAGAAACAGCAATTGCAGAAACAGATTATTGAACTTCACAGCAAGCTCTTTGTTGCTGAGAAGACCGTAGAAGTGCGGGACATGCTGCACGCCTATGAACTACAGAACGCCAAGGTGAAAAAAAGCGCCTCTGTTGAAAAAAAACAAAAGCAAAGGAAGAAACCATAACCCGTATGCTTACAGTAATTGACCAGATGAAGGAGAGGACCAATATGCCATATCGGATGATCTGCAATGCCGTGAAGCTTCCCTATCCGAGTTTCATACGTTGGCGCATGCGGCACAAAAAAGATATGCCTATAGTGCGGCAGCCGGGTCCTTCCAAGATCAGGCCACCGGATTTTGGCAGGCTCTCGCGTGACATCGCTGAGTTATCTCATGGGCATGAGCGCACACAGGGAACAGGTGCGTTATACGCGCGCTATGCGTCCGGTGTTTCAAGGCGGCAACTGCAAACAATGGTAGAAACGGCACGGCATGATCTCAATACTCTGCATCGTCAGAATCTGCGGCGTATCAGATGGAATGTGCCGAATGTCGCGTGGTCCATGGACCCCTGTGAATATGGGCAGCGTGACGCAACCCGCGACAAGGTGTACCTCAACCAGATGCAGGACCTTGCTTCCCGCTATAAGTTCAGTCCCATGACAGGAGACATTCCCTGCGGCGAGGAAATATCCGGCCATCTTGCCTCAACATTCGACCGTTTCGGAGCGCCCCTGTTTCTCAAACGCGACAATGGCGGCAATCTCAATCATGGTGCAGTCAATGACGTACTGGCCGATTACTTTGTCCTCCCGGTGAACAGCCCGGTCCATTATCCGCCTTACAATGGCGCTATCGAAGAGGCGCAGACCGAGCTGAAAGCCGGACTCGAAACCAGGCTCTCATATAAACCCTGCTGCCCGCGCGAACATCTGGAAGCCTATGCGGCAACAGTTGAGCATGACCTGAATCACCGGTCTCGTCCATGCTTAAACGGAAAGAATTCCTGTCAGGTGTATTTCACCGGCAAAAGAACGTTTACCAAATGGGAAAGGAGGGATGCCTATGCCTGGATAACAAACCTGCAAAATGATATATTATGCAGTGATGGGGTTCAGCCTCAAGCGGCCTGGCGCATCGCAGTTGAGGCCTGGCTGAACATGAAAGGCTTTATAACCGTTACAAGAAATGGAAAAGTGTTACCCGGTTTTTTCAGATTTCGGTATCATTAACTCATGGTGTGCACAATTATCAATTGCCGGAGAATACTGATCATTATTTTAATCCCCTTTTTCCATTCTGCAGCCCCGATCCTTTAAAAAGATTCTTCGCAGGGCAGTGTTGTTAAAATATTACAGATTTGTAATTAATGTCAAGAACTATTTTCAAATATTTCCAGATAGGTATAGACATACTTTCCAGTTTTCAGGGGATGGCAGTGAGCAAAAAACAGGACAAGAGAAAGGAGAAATAGAAAGAACAGAGGCTGTCCGTCAGATCCTGCGTATAATGAAGAAGTTGGGAGTTCGTTGGAAACGTACACCGAAACCACTTCCTGGATGGAGAGACAGCCGATGATTACATATCATGAGATACGTGAAATTTCACCAGAAAAAGCAAGGGAGCTTATACGGAAAGTGTTGGCAAAACAGGGTGGTGATGTGAGCAAGACAGCACGAATCCTGAACATCTCCCGTCCGACAGTCCGTAGAGCACGGGATGGGGAACTGCAAGATCAGAGCAGAAGACCGCTTCATTCACCCACAAAGACAGAAAGCCGCTTTGAAGAGCTGATTGTGCAGGAGGCCAAAAGAACAGGGTTTCGGTACCGGAGGTTGACCTGGTATCTGCAGAAAAAGCTCAGTATCCGTTTCTCTGAAGATACGGTCAAGGCGATCCTTGAACCTGTAGAAAAAGCCTAAAAAAGGTCTTGCAATCCTCTCAAAATCGTCATATCATTACGTGAAGAAATTAACCAAACGGGTTATAAGAGAAAGGAGAGATATGGCGAGATACAAAGAGTATGATTATACACAGGGGAAGTTCATACCAATACACTTTGATAAACAGATACTGCAGGGGACCTTTGAACATACCCTTCATTATTTAATAGACAACAAAATAGACCTGTCGATCTTTGACTTGCGTTATAAAAACGATGAGACCGGGGCGCCAGCATATGATCCGGCAATACTTTTGAAGATAGTGCTGTATGCCTACTCCCGCGGCATAACCAGAAGCAGACAGATAGCGCGTTGCTGCGAAGAGAACATAATCTTCATGGCCTTATCAGCAGACACCCGGCCTCACTTTACAACCATAGCTGATTTCATCTCCTCAGCAGACCAGGAGATCATCAACCTCGATAGTGTAACCTCAATTGTGTGAATTTCAAATAGGGTAAAAAAGGGCGCGCCTCCTATAAAATATTTTGTTACTACCAATAACAAAACAAAAGGAGGAGCACCCATGAAAATTAAAATTAGCGTACCAGAAGCAGTGGAATTAATCAAAGAGTTGCAGGAGAGACCGTCAAGGATATTTGAAATGGCCACAATGAATGTACAAAAAGATGTAGGTAATTACCTGACAAACCTGATGAAGGCAGAGTTGACGCATATTTTAGGGCGTCAAGAGTATGAGCGGAGTGATGGAGAAACAAATCACCGAAATGGGAGCTATGCACGCAAGTTTTGCATCAAAGGGATAGGAGAAGTAGATACAAAAGTACCGAGGGACCGAAACGGAGAATATCAGACACAAGTATTGCCCCGCAGTAAGCAATATGACAACAGGATAGCGGAGGATATCTCTATGATGTATCTTGCTGGGATAAGCACACGTACACTGTCGATGTTGAGCAGACGTCTTATCGGCAGGGCTATTTCCCATGAAGAAGTAAGTAAGGCAAACAGGGAGTTGACAGATGCCGTAGAGAAATGGCGAAGTCGCGATTTATCCGGGGAGAAGATAAAGTACATATTTATAGATGGGGTAATTTTCAAGATGAGGCTTGAAAAAAGCGTTGAGAAGGTACCCGTGCTTGTGGCAATAGGAATAACAGAGAGTGGGGCCAAATTAGTGCTTGGAGTGCAAAGCGGAGACAAAGAGTCAGCAACGAGCTGGAGGGAATTTTTCAGGGATCTCAAAAGCAGAGGGCTGGATGAGTCATCGGTAACATTGGGAATAATGGATGGCCTTAGTGGATTGGAGAAAGTATTTGAAGAGGAGTTTTCAAATTCTAAGGTGCAGAGGTGCCAGGTCCATGTGGCTCGTAATGTCTTGGCAAAAGTCCCTCATAAGATAAAAAAGGAAGTAGCAGATGATCTCAGATCCATATTCTATGCATCCTCAAAGAAAAAAGCAGATGACTTTTACAAAACATTCAATAAGAAGTGGGAGAAGGCGCTTCCCTCGGCAGTAAAATCATTGAGTCAGTCAATAAATGCCTGTTTGACATTTTTCAAGTTTCCCGAGGAAGAATGGATATCTTTACGGACAACAAACATAATTGAAAGACTGAACAAGGAATTCAAGCGCAGGACAAAGCCTATGGAGATAGTAGCCGGAGAGAATGCCTGTTACAGGCTTCTGGCATTTATATCATTAAAGATGGAGCTGAGTTGGAGAGCAAACCGGATAGGGAAGGTGCGGCCTAATTTGCCACTATATCAAATTTACACAAAATAGTTGACAGTATCGTGTTTAACAGCCTTGCTAATCAAATGATCATCAGTTGTAAGCATAACATTAACACTATCTTTTTCAGCACAAGCAATGTGCAAGGCATCAAATGGTTTAAAGCCTAATTCTAAAAGCTCCAAAG
>SCQE01000026.1 GCA_004321915.1 Nitrospirota bacterium | reverse complement strand
GTTCTGTTCTTGAAGAGGTAAAGCGTATTATCAGGATTAAACATTACTCATACAGCACAGAGCGCACATATATTCAATGGGCTGAGCGTTTTTTTAATTATTTGGCCGATACAGGCGGAAAGCGGATAGATGCAATAATGTCGGAAGATTTAAGAGATTTTCTTTTCCTGCTCCGGCCCTTTCGGTCGATCCGCGGAGCAACACTATCAGGCGCCATCACATCAGCGACACGGCGATACAGTCGGCATTGAAAAATGCCGTGCAAAAAGCCGGTATTACAAAGCACGCCACCGTTCACACCTTGCGCCACAGCTTTGCGACGCACCTGCTTCAGAACGGCGTCAATATAAGAGAGGTGCAGGAGCTTCTCGGTCACAAGAATGTTGAAACCACTATGATCTATACTCATGTGCTGCGTGATATGTCGAGCGCGCCCCGCAGCCCGCTGGATGCGCTTTATGGCAGCGGGCAGTAACTTATTTGTCTCGATGGATAATGGAATTGTGCTAAAATTCTATTCTTAAATATCAAGACGATGAATATCACCGACAAAGACATATTGTTCATGAAAAGGGCTTTAACGCTTGCTGCTAAGGCCAGAGGCAGGACGAGCCCGAACCCGATGGTCGGCGCGGTGCTGGTCAAAAACAGCCGGATTATTGCGGAGGATTATCACAAGAAGGCCGGTGAGCTTCATGCCGAAGCGCTTGCAATACAAAAAGCCGGAAGGAAGGCCGCAGGCAGCGCCCTTTATGTGACTCTCGAACCATGCTGTCATACAGACAAACGCACTCCACCCTGCACGAAAGCGATAATCGATGCCGGAATAAATAAGGTATTTGTGGCAATGAAAGACCCAAACCCCAAGGTTTCGGGGAAGGGCATCGCTGAACTGCGTAAGCATGGAATAAATGTTGTTGCGGGTATTCTTGAGAACGAGGCAAAGAGGCTCAACGAAGCGTACATCAAATACATAACTACCTGCCTGCCTTTCGTAACGCTGAAGATTGCGATGACCCTCGACGGAAAGATTGCTACGCCCGAAGGCCAATCAAAATGGATAACAGGCGAGGCTGCGCGCAGGTCGGTCCATCGGATGAGATGCGCTTCTGATGCGATACTCACAGCCATAGGCACTGTAAAGGCCGACAACCCCGAGCTTACGGCACGGCTGAGAGGATGCAGGAACCCGGTGCGGATAGTGATTGATCCTGAATTAGAAACGCCTGAGGATTTTAAGATATTGAACAATGCCGCAAAGACGATAATCGTAAAGACGGTTTCAGCCGCAATTCCTAAAGAAGAGAGGCTGAAGAAGAAGGGTATTGAGTTTATTCATTCTAAGGGCAGCAGGGTTGACCTCAAAAAGCTGATGCATGATCTGGGGAAGCGGCAGATAACGTCTCTTATGGTCGAGGGCGGCTCTTCGCTCGCGTCGTCTGTTTTGGCTGCGGGCATTGTGGACAAGGCGGTGTTTTTTATAGCGCCCAAGATAATAGGCGGTAAGAATTCTATTCCGGCTGTTGGCGGTGATCTTTTTAAAAGGCTCGAAGATGCTTATTCTGTGAGGGATTGGCGCGTCAGTCGTATCGGACAGGACCTGATGGTAGAAGGTTATCTGTAATAAGAAACTTGGCGATAAGAATAAATTTCTTTCGTTCAGGAGTTTCGGTTAATGTTTAGTTCCCTTTATGTCCACATACCCTTTTGTATCAGAAAATGCAGGTATTGCGACTTTTATTCGGTTAAGGCGGACGATGCTTTGATGAGTGCCTACTGCGAGGCCTTGAAAAAAGAAATCGTGTCAAGAAAGGCCGGGGCTCAAACACTGAAGACGGTTTATATCGGCGGGGGCACGCCCTCGCTATTGCCTGAGGGGGCCATAAAGCGGCTTTCAGACCATATTTCAGGGTTTTTTGATTTTGCGCCCGACGCTGAAATAACTATAGAGGCAAATCCCGGCGCTATCGACGATAAAATACTGCAAAACCTTTTAAACTCCGGGGTGAACAGGATAAGCCTCGGCATTCAGTCTCTTGTTGATGCCGAACTGTCCGCCCTCGGCAGGGTCCATAATTCCGAAGACGCTGTGTCCGCCGTAATATCTGCGAGGCGTGCGGGTTTCCGGAACATATCGCTCGACCTGATTTACGGCATACCGGGACAAAGCCTTGATGCTTGGAGGCGGACGCTTTTAAAGGCGATAGACCTGTCGCCGGAGCATATATCGGCTTATGAGCTTACCCCTGAAAAAAATACACCGCTTTACGAGGACATTCAGGACGGCACGGTAGGCATGCCCGATGAATCACTCGCGGCGGACATGTTCATGCTGGCGGATGAAGTGTTGGAGGCCCGCGGTTTCAGGCATTACGAGATTTCGAATTATGCAAGGCCGGGACGCGAATGCAGGCACAATCTCAACTACTGGGACAGGGGTGAATATTTAGGCATAGGGGCTGCAGCCCATTCGTTCATTGACGGGGTGCGGTATGACAATATGCCGGATGTCGAAGGTTACATAACAGCGCTTGCTAAGGACGGACTTCCGACAGGCGGTTCGTTGAAATTGGGCGAAGAAGACATTATGAAGGAAATTATTTTCTTGGGACTGCGGAAGGTTGAGGGCATTGATCTTAATGTATTGAAAGCGCCGTCGATGGCTGTTGCGGCAGATGAGCTGATTTTAAACGGCCTGCTTGAGCGGCGCGGCAGCAATATCGGGCTTACGCGGCGCGGAATGCTGCTCTCCAACGAGGTCATATTAAAACTTTTCGAGGCGTTGTGATTCGCAATTGCTACTTAGAGTCTGTCCATAAACTCTGTTCTCTCGTCTGTCATTCCCGAAGTTCTTAATCGGGAATCCAGTGTTTTCAATATTTTCTGGATCCCCGGGTCAAGCCCGAGGATGACGACTGCTTACTTTATGGACAGACACTAATTACTTTCCCGCAGCAGGCACTGTTATATACTGCGACACCCCGCCCCTGACTATCAGCACCAGAATATTCTGTGTTTTGTCTATGCCGCTGACCACCGACTGATAATCTTTCGAACCGGTCACGAGTCTTCTGTTTATTTCGAGTATGATGTCTCCGGCAGCCAGTATGCCCTGTGCCGGGCTCTGCGGCTCTATCTCCGTAACCACGACGCCTTTGAGTTTCTTTGTGATGTTCATTTTTTTGAGATGCTCTTCTGTCAGGTCTTGAACGCCCACGCCTTTCAGTGAATTGTCGGCCTGCTGCACGGCCACCGCTTCCTGCTCGCCCTGAAGTTCGCCTACTACAACGGTTGTTGTAAGTGTGCTGCCGTCTCTTACGAGCCTGACACGAACGGTCTTGCCGGGTCGCGTTGAAGCCACCATGTTCTTGAACAGCGACGGATTTTCTATTTTGCGGCCGTCGTATTCGGTTATGACGTCGCCTCTTTTCAGACCCGCTTTGTCGGCGGGACCGCCTTCCACAACGTCTACGAGCAGTGCGCCGTTTTCGTCTTTCAGGTTGAACTGTTTCGAGAGTTCTGCGGTCAAAGGCTGTATCTGCACTCCGAGCCAGCCGCGAGAAACCTTGCCCTGATTGAGTATGCCGTCCATTATATTTTTGAGCATATTGGCGGGGATTGCGAACCCTATGCCCTGATAGCCGCCGCTCCGGCTCAAAATAGCGGTGTTCAGGCCGATGAGTTCGCCTTTGATGCTCACGAGCGCGCCGCCGGAGTTCCCCGGGTTTATCGCTGCATCGGTCTGTATGAAATCTTCATAGTCGGTAATGCCCATGCCCGACCTGCCGAGTGCGCTGACTATCCCCATGGTTATGGTGCTGCTCAGGCCGAACGGGTTGCCGATGGCGAAGACGATCTCTCCGACCCTCAGTTTTTCAGAATCGCCCCATTCCATAGTGGGCAGGTTCGTTTCATTTATTTTTATGACCGCAATATCGGTTTTTGAGTCTATGCCCGCTACCCGGCCCTTCACTTCACGGTTGTCATGAAGCCTTACGACGATGTCTTCCGCGCCCTCGATTACATGGTTGTTCGTCAGTATGTATCCGTCCGAAGACGCGATTATTCCCGAGCCTAGGTTCATCACCTTTCTTTTTTGCGGAGCGCCCGCGCCTTCGCCGAAGAACCTTCTGGAAAACAGGTCGTCAAAAAAAGGATTGGCAGGGGGCTTTACGGTTTTTGTCGTGGATATGTTGACCACCGCAGGTTTTGCCTTTTCCGCTATGTTCGCCATGGCGTCGCCCAGTTTGGCGAGTATCTCCGCAGATTGCTGCTCGGCCGCCGCAGCTTCGCACGGATGCGGGGCTGTCGCAAACAGCGCAACGCAGAATATTAAGATTGTTGTAAGAAACACGGCTTTTTTATTTAGAGGCTTAGAGGTTTTCATGTTACCCCCGTCTAGATTTTTAGAGGCTTTAGCTGCAATTTTAAAATGCTGCCGGTACTTTTATCAACTTTATGCCTCTCATCCGCCCGGTATCCGGCCACCCAGATAATATCGTCTCCGCTGGCCACTATCGGCACGGCGTCCCTTTCGTCCCTAGGGACTTTTTCGTCGACAAAAAAATCCTGAAGTTTTTTCTTCTTGCCGAACCCGGCTGGATAAAAGAAGTCCCCGCTTTTTCTCGGCCTTACGGTCAGAGGGAATTTTAGCATGTCCGCGTTGAAGAAGGCGGTATCTTTGGGGCGCGCCGCAGGGTCGCGCTCCATGGAACTCACAACGGACGCCTGAAGCACCAGCCCGGTTTCCGTAAGCGGAAGAGTTTCGTTTTTGTCCAGTTTGTAGCTGCCCAGTCTGGCCGGGGCCTCGGAGGTTATCTTTACGGTAGAATAGCCCTTGATGACCCTGATGCCGCCGTGAAAGTGCAGCCTGTCGCCGGCCCGGCCCTTCTTTATCAGCGCTGTCATGTCTTCGATATTGATAAAACCGATGCCTCTCAAGGACGCTGTTTCGTCAACCGCGCGTCTGAGTGCGCGCCTCAGCAACACCGTATCGAGCGCTTCGAGCGGCGCCGTAAACAGTTCGATCGCCATGTCGTTTTTCCTGCTTATCAGGCGCATGAGGGTTTTGGTCACGAGAAGCTCGAGGTATCTTTCCTCGTCCCTCATTATGTCTGCGGTCCGCGCGAGCGTGCTTATAAGTTCCGTATTGTGTTTTTTCAGTTCCGGCAGGATATGTCTTCTGATCTTGTTGCGCAGGTATTCGTCTTTCAGGTTTGACGAGTCGATAACGTAAGAGAGTCCTGAATGAGCGCCGGCTTTCAAGTTTTCGTCCGACAGGAATTTTTCTATCTCGGTCCTCTCTGTTTCGATGAGCGGCCTTACGATGCTGTTTCTTACCGGGGGGATGCCTGAGAGCCCGGTCATTCCGGAGCCCCGGAAGAGCCTCATGAGCATGGTCTCTGCCTGATCGTCGGCATTGTGTCCGAGCGCCAGTTTGTTTGCTCCTGTTTCTGCCATTATTTCGTCGAACGCGGCGTATCTGAGCTCCCTTGCCGCTTCCTGAAGGTTCTTCTTTTTAGTCGAAGCGTATGTCTTTACTTCAATTGCCTTGACGGTAAACGGAACGCCGAGCCGGGTGCAAAGCGCGGTGCAAAAAGCGATCTCTGCCGGTATTTCCCCGGGCCTGAGACCGTGGTTTATGTAGGCCGCCGACACGCTTGTCCCTAAATCCTTCTGCAGCCCGCAAAGCGCGGTCAATAGGCAGACGGAGTCCGGTCCGCCTGAAAGACCTACAAGCAGACGATCGCCCGGAACGAGCATCGAATATTTTTTTATGGTCGCTTTTATCCTGTCGGGGAGACGCATTTCGATCTTCTCCTGAAACTACATGATAAAAGTATCAGTGATAATATTGTAATGTCAATTAAAGACGGGACTATCGAGGCGGTCAGGCCATGCGGTCGACGTGGGCGATCTGGTCTGTCTGCGATACTTTCGCTGTGATCTTTGGCGGTTCAGCGTCTTCGGGTTCGGGTCCCGTCATCGGTCCGGGCGTTTGGCCGTTTACGCATGCAACCTGCTCCTGAGTTTCTTCCGGCGACACGGCCGCCATCGCTTTTTTGCGTCTTATTTCATCGCCTGCCCTGAAGAGGTCGACTATTTTTTCTCCCGCGTCTATCCTTAATTTCCGCTGGGTCCTTCTGCTGAAAAGGCCGGCGAAGAAGTTTATGGCGATGACTATAAACACGGTGTAGGCCAAGCCTATCATGACTGTCGTTATTATTTCTTTCATGCCGTCATCTCCTGCTTTATTATCGGGGTTTCCGATATGTTACTAAAGTCTTGCGGATGAAAAAAACATTTGACGCTTAGTATAATCAATGCGTGAATAAGACTACGTCTTGCGGGTATTTTTTTGCGCTTGCTCTTTTAGCGGTCTCGTTTGTTTTCCCCTTGTCCGCCGGAGCTTCGCATTCGAAGGCGGACAAGGTCCTTGTAGTAAAAAGCTCAAGGATCATGCTTCTGCTTAAAGACGGTGGAATACTCAAGGCCTACAAGGTTTCGCTGGGTAAACAGCCCAAGGGGCACAAGGTAAAGGCAGGCGACCAGCGCACACCCGAGGGGAGCTATCTGCTGGATTCGAGAAATCCTCAAAGCAAATTCCATAAAGCCATTCACATTTCTTATCCGAACAAGTCCGATATCGCTGCCGCCCAGAACCTTGGCGTTCCTCCGGGCAACGGGATAATGATCCACGGGCTGCCGAACAAACTGGGAGAACTCGGCAGGCTCCACAGAAGGTGGGACTGGACGGACGGTTGCATCGCTGTGACGAATGAGGAGATGGACGAGATATGGGAGCTGATATCGGATGGGACGCCGATAGAGATCAAACCGTGAACGGCAACGATTTAAAGGTAAGGATGGATTTCTTTCGTTCAGGGCTGCGTTTTGACAGCTCTAAATGCTCGTTACGCTACAGCCGCAAAACTCGGCCTTCGACCTCAGACACTTGCGGCTGTTTTACGCTTCACTTCGCAAAGAGCTGTTTCCAAAACTTCGCATTCACTCCAGAAATCCATCCTTACCTTTAATCCCAATTAATAGATCAGATCGAGCAGTTCGTAGGCTTTTTCGATATTTATCTTTTTAAGTTCCGTATATTCGGCGATGGCGCCGTTCTTGTCGCCGGTTACGAGAAAAACAACCCCGAGATTGAACCTTATGTCTGGGTTTGAAGATTCGATCCTTGCCGCATGTTTAAGCGCATCAACGGCCATGCCGTAATTCCCGGACATCAGATATGCCGAGGCCAGCTTTGTGTATGTTGAGGCTTCCGCGCGTCTGAATACGATCGCCTTTCTGTATGCCTCGGCAGCTTCCGGATAGCGACCGAGCCTGAAGCAGAGCCTGCCTATTTCCAGATATGACTCGGTGAATGCCGGATCCATCAGGACTGTTTTTTTGTGCGCTTCCACCGCGTCGTCGATCTTTCCCTCCCTCTCGTAGAATTTGGCAAGGGAATATTGCGTGGATGCCCTGCTGTCAAGGTCCTGCGGCCCTATGTAAGCTTTAGGCTTGCCGACGGTTTCCGTGCCTTTGGTTTCGGGCCGGGGCGTATATGCCGGTTTGGGAAGGGCTTGTTTAAGAGGCATTGCCGCATGTTCGGTCGCCGTTGTCTTGGCAGCTCTATCGGCCTTCTTGGTCTCTATGGGTGCGTCCGCGCGTTTTTCGACAGAAGCGCCGAGCAGTTTTTTTATCATTGCATTATAACGCTCATGCTCTTTTGCAACCGACTTTGCAGGGACCACAAAATCCGTGGGTTTTCCGTTCCGTACGAATGAGACCGCAACGCCTATCACATCTCCGGCAGTGTTGAAGACCGGAGCTCCGTTTGCGGATGCCGGCACCTCGATATCCAGCTTGATAAGGCCGTCGTTGCGCAGGCCCTTTATTTTTGAAACGGCGGCGGGGCGGCCGCCTACAAGAAGGAAGGCCTTTTCTCCGGCCCTGACCTGACCGGAGGCAGATAGTTTTGTTGCTGAAAGTCCCGCGCCCTTTATAGATATCAGCGCAACGTTGTTTCTGCAACCGCCTGAAAGCAGCTCTTCGGTATTGTATCCTGTCCCTTCATGGGTCCTTATAACGAGTGTGTTCAGCATCGATCCGTACCATACGGATATCGAGTTGCAGCTTACCGCCACCAAGCCGTTACTGTCGAGCACGAACCCCGATTCGGTCAAAAGGGGCTTGTCGTGTCTGTCATATACGGTGACTGTTACTACGGCAGGCGCTTGCGAAGAGACGGAAGGCGGGACAGCGGCGGAATATGCTGTATTGCCGCTCAGGAGAAGAACGGCCGCGACAGCCGTGCTGAAAAAAGGGCCCCGGAAAAAATTCATCTGCCCTATATGCGGTGCAGTCTTATGATGTTCGTCTTGCCCAAGAACGCGGAGCTTGCTACGAATACTATATTGTCGCCCCTTGCCACGAGTTTGTCTTTGAGCATCGTGGCCTCTATCTGCGCCATAAAAGCCGAATTAAGCATCTCCACTTTCCCTCGGGACATGAGTTTGGGTATAACGCCCCAGTATAGGACCATCCGCTTGAGCGCGGTTTCATCGGGAGTGAAGGCCACTATAGGAACGTAGGGCTTGAGTTTCGAGAGCAGTTTTGCGGTGAATCCGGAATGGCTGAAGACCACAATGGCCTTTGCGTCGATATCTACTGCCGCTTTAACGGCGCCGTCTGCGATCGCTTCGGGGAATATGCCGCCCGGCCGGTAGGGGGACTGTATCCGGTCGATCAGGTCCGTCTCGGTTGAAGAAATAATTTTGCGCATCATGGCCACGGCCTCCACAGGATATTTGCCGGCGGCTGTTTCGCCCGACAACATCAGGGCGTCTGTGCCGTCGAGCACGGCATTGGCCACATCGGATGCTTCGGCCCTTGTCGGTCTTGTGTGTAGGGTCATGGATTCGAGCATCTGCGTCGCGGTTATCACGAGTTTGCCTTTTTTGTTCGCAAGGTCGATCAGCATCTTCTGGATTATAGGCACCTGTTCCGTGGGCATTTCTACCCCGAGGTCTCCCCTTGCAACCATTATGCCGTCGACCATGTCCATTATGGCGTTTATGTTTTCGAGGGCCTCCGGTTTTTCGATTTTTGCTATGATGGGCGGGAGTTTCAGGCCCTTTCTCTTTGCCCAGTTTTGGACTGCTGCGATGTCTTCGGGTGTTCTTACGAAGGATATGGCAACATAATCGACCCCGAGGCCGATCCCCAACTCGAGGTCCGCCCTGTCCTTTTCGGTGAAGGCGGCAAGGGTGGTTTTGGTGGTCGGGAAATTCACGCCCTTCTTTGATTTGAGCATGCCGCCTTCTATGACTTTTGCCCGCAGGTAACTGTCCGTTTTGGCCGTGACCGCGAGTTTTATCAGCCCGTCGTCGATGAGTATTCTGTCGCCTTTACGAACGTCCTTCAAGAGGGCCGGGTAAGTTATGTAGAGGGTCGACTGATCGCCCGGTTTAATGCCCGGCCTTAAATTGATCTCCTGTCCTGTTTTAAGGAGAAATTCGTTGCCGGTTATTGCGGTTATGCGGATTTTTATGCCCTGCAGGTCTTGCAGTATGGCGATTGTCCTGCCGAGTTTCTTGGCCTCTTGACGTATTAAAGAAGCGGCCTTGCGGTGCGTCCCATGCTCGCCGTGCGAGAAGTTCAGACGTGCTACATCCATGCCGTTTTTTATCAGGGAATGGACCACTTTTCTGCTGTTGGATGACGGACCGATCGTACAAACTATTTTTGCCTTGCCCATAGCGCCCCCTATCCGAATTAAACGCCTATCGGAGATGATAACATTTTTGATTGCGGGACGTTCTTACGGCATATAAGCCGGGAGTGGCTCTTTTTTGGTTTCAGTCGTTTTTGCATGGGCCGACGAAATGGATTCGAAGACTTTAGCAACGGCATCGGCGCACGATACGCAGTCGTCTGCGGTCTGGTGGCACCTTATGCCCCTAAGTTCCTTTACTATCTCTCTTATGTCCCCCCCGATCCTGAGCGAATAGGAGATCAACCTTCCTATGCTTTCGCTCTGGGCAAAGGCGCAGCCTCCTGCCTTCCCCATGTTCAGGAAAACCTCAAAAGGCCGCTCTTCCACAGTGTTCACGGTCACATAGATGCTTCCGCAGCCTGTCCTCATCTGATACGTCCTTCCTTCAACGGCATTGGGTCTTTCTTTTTTCATTAATAAGCTCCCGTCGGTTTTTTTGAACTCTGTTATAAGGAGCAAGAAATCTGCCAGAAAGCCGGGGCAGGAAGCGGCCGACAAATATGCTTGATTATCAAGAGCCGCCGAATTGCGGGGCCCGGTTTTTTTTAAAAAGCTGCATTTATTTGACGCTTTAAGGTCATTAATTTGACTTAATATCTGATAGAAAAATCCTTGAACCCTTTGAGTTTGTCTTCCCAACGGACTTCGATATCTGTCACATGGGCGGCAGGCGGTCCAGAGCGGCATTTGTTTATCGCCTCTTCTATTACGGTCCGTTCTCCCTCGAAGACCGCTTCAACCCTTCTGTCCGGAAGATTTCTTGCCCATCCGGTCAGTCCGAGGTGTTCTGCAAGCTCTTCGGTAAACCCCCTGTAATAGACACCCTGCACCCTTCCTGAAATATATATATGCGCCCTTGCTTTCATATGATCATTCGTCAAGCAGTTCCCTCACCTTTTTCAGCAGGACCGACGGCGTCACGGGTTTGAGTATAAAGTTTATGTCCGGATCCAGCAGGCCTTCCTTGCTGAGTATGTCTTCGGCATAACCGCTGAAGAAGAGCGTTTTGACGGCGGGGTTTATGATCCGGATCTCGTCGTAAACTTCTTTTCCGTTCTTTTTGGGCATGATCCCGTCCAGCATGACCAGTTTGACCGTGTCCCTGCTCTCCGCATATTTCGCAATAGCGTCCTCGCCGTCAACAGCCTCTATAACGCTGTAGCCGTAATTGGTCAGCACCAGCGCGGACATCTTTCTGAGCACGGTGTCGTCTTCCGCGATAAGTATCGTTTCTGAACCGCCTTTTAGCGGGCTGCTTTCTGTTTGTATGCTCTCTTTTTCAAGGGGACCTCTAAAGAGCGGTATGTAGATTTTGAAGATCGTTCCTTTTCCGGCTTCGCTGTAAACATCGATATATCCGTCATGCTGGCTTACAATACCGTAAACCATCGAGAGGCCAAGTCCGGTGCCTTTTCCCTGTTCTTTGGTCGTAAAGAAGGGCTCGAAGATCTTTTCCCTTGTCTTTGCATCCATGCCCACACCTGTATCCGAAATCATCAGGACCGCGTATTTGCCGGGCCTGCCGTACCTGTGAGATTCTATAAAATCCTTTTGTATCTGCGTCTGCTCCGTCCGTATGAAAATGGTCCCGCCTTTAGGCATAGCGTCCCGCGCATTAGTGACAAGGTTCATCACGACCTGTTCGATCTGCCCTCTGTCCGCCATTACCGTAAGGTCTTCTCTTGCGCAGTCCATCTTGATCTCTATGTCTTCCCTTATCAGCCGCAGCAGAAATTTATGCAGGCCCGACACGATTTCGTTCAGGTTGTTCGGTTTGGGATTTATGACCTGCTTTCTGCTGAACGCGAGAAGGCTTTGGGTGAGTGTTGTTGCCCTGTCCGAGGCCTGAAGTATCTGTTCGATATTTACCTTTAGGGGATCGTTTTTTTCGAGTTTTATCAGCGTCAGGTGGGAATATCCTACTATAGCGGTGATTATGTTGTTGAAATCATGCGCTACCCCGCCTGCAAGCTGGCCTATCGCATCGAGTTTCTGGGACTGCCGGAGCTGCTCTTCGAGCCGTTTGCGCTCGGTTATGTCCTGAAGCGTTTCTATTGCGGCTATGAGTTCTCCCTTGCTGTTAAAGATCGGGGCCGTCTCGAAGATAACGTACCTGTCTTTTCCTCCGAGATTTTTGTACCACCCCTCTGCCGTGATCCCGTCAGGGTTAAGGGATGACTTTGCGGAATTATTGTAGAGGTTCGGGAGGTCCTCAAAATCGCCGTCTATGATCAAGTCCGCAACCGTAGGCCTTTTATGGTCGTAAAAAGGCTGCCATTGTTTATCGGTCCCTATCATTTCCGATTCGTTGCAGCCGGTGAGCTCTTCGCAGGCCTTGTTCCAGATCATGATCCTGTGCGTTTTGTCGAGAACAAAAGTCGCCGTTGCCGAGTTCTGTATAAGGTTTTTAGAAAAATTCTCGTGCTCTAATAATGCCTCCTCAGCTTTTTTGCGCTCGGTTATATCTCTCACCACATGTATCAACCCAATAAGGCTGCCGTCTTTATCCAAGCGGGGAAGGGCCTTTATCTCAAGATGCTTATTGAGATGAGGTTCGAATATTTCGGTCACCGAAGGCGCGGCTGTTTTTAAGACTTTGCAGCTGGGACAGTTTTGGGGCGGACAATCCGAACCGTGATAAAATTCGTAGCATTTGTGTCTGTCGATGTTCAGACAGGACAGCCCGAGCAGGCCTTCTGCCGCTTTGTTCGACTTTATGATATTGAAATCCTTGTCATGTATTGTTATCGCTTCGGTGATGGTGTTGAAGGTCTCCTCCCAGTCCTCTTTTGCCTTAAGTATCAGTTCCTCCGTCTTCTTTCTTTCGTTGATATTCTGTTCAAGGGTCCGGTTGAGCAGGGCCAGCGAGTGGTATCTCCATAGCGCCATACAAGCAATAATAAAAAAGGCGATAAGGGAAGCGAGAACCAAGACCTTTCTGCCTGTCCAGTAGGGCTTGGGCGTTCCGTACCATTTGGTGTAGAGTTTCTTGTATTCGGCAGTGTGGGAAAATTCGTCTATGAGGCCGTTGAGTTTATCGAGGAGTTCCTGATTGTCTTTTCGTACCGCAATTGCGCGCTTGATCTCCGACAACGGGTCCCCGATAATCCTGATCTTGTCCTCCAGCCCCGCATCGGCAGCCACTTGCGTAAGCGTGGTGGCGGAAGTGCAGAAGGCATCGATACGTCCGGACAACAGGTCCATCAGGCCGTTCGCATTGCTTTCGTGGGTCGCGATCGTTATTGCCGGATGTTTTTTCTTTAATATTTCGGAGGAGGAAGAGCCTTTTGTGACGCCGATGATCTTGACGTCTTTCAGGTCGGCAATCGAGTTGTCTTTTGCCCTTACGAATATCGAAACCGGGAAGGTCCCGATAGGGTCTGTGAAGGCCGCAATTTCTTTTCTGTCTTCGGTGATGCCCTGCCCGGGCGCCACATCTGCTTTGCCGCTTTGTATTAAAGGGGCGATGGCGTTCCAGTTTTTTTCGAACTGGTAGGTCACCGAAAGGCCCCCGCGTTTCGCGATCGCATTCATTACATCGACGGCAAACCCTGCAGCTTCGCCGGTTGCGCGGTCCTTGAAATAAGTAGGAGGCGAGTCCGATTGTATTACGGCCCTGATGGTTTTCCGATTGTCCGTCCTTGCTTCAGTTTGGGCCTCGGCAAACGATGCGGCCATGGAACAGAACAATAACGCAATAAAATAAAACCGTACAAGAAAATTCATTCCCATTACCTGTCTTCCCCCCAGAATGACCGGTGATAAAACTATGATAAGACTTATTCGCAACTATAAGCAAACAAATTAAACGGCTCCGGGGCGCTTACTCCCCTAGATACGCTTTTCTGACTTCCTCGTTATGGAGCAGGTCTTCGCCTGTTCCGTGGAGCTTGACCGTTCCGCTTTCGAGCACATATGCCCTGTTGGCGAGCCTGAGCGCTGCCCGGGCGTTCTGCTCGACCAGCAGCACCGTGCCGCCTTCGTTGTTGATCTCTTTTATGGTCTTGAATATCTTGCTCACCATTATCGGCGCAAGGCCGAGGGAAGGTTCATCGAGCAGAAGCATCTTGGGAGCGGCCATCAAGGCCCTGCCTATGGCCAGCATTTGCTGCTCGCCGCCGCTGAGGGTGCCTCCCGGCTGTTTGCTGCGCT
This sequence comes from Nitrospirota bacterium, assembly GCA_004321915.1. GTDB lineage: Bacteria > Nitrospirota > Thermodesulfovibrionia > Thermodesulfovibrionales > Dissulfurispiraceae > MYbin3. The sequence goes on along the minus strand of SCQE01000026.1, from coordinate 7,683 downwards.
CTTTCAACACCGGAAAGAGCGAGAATATATGATCGAGTTTTTTACCGTATCCTGCGTTGTTTGTAAAGGCGCCCAGTTCAAGGTTTTCGAGCACGGACAATCGGGGAAAAATCCTACGTCCTTCCGGCACTTGTGATATTCCGAGACCGACTATCTTGTCAGGGGCCGCGCCCTCGATCCGCTGCCCTTCGAATTCTATTTCTCCCCGGTCCGGCTTGAGCACTCCCGATATTGTCATGAGCGCGGTTGATTTGCCTGCTCCGTTGCTGCCTATCAGACAAACGATCTCGCCTTCCCTGACTTCGATGTCTATGCCTTTAAGCGCTTTTACAGGGCCGTAGGATGTATGCAGACCGGAGAGCCGGAGCATCAGTGCAGGGCCTCCCTTCCCAAGTAGGCCTCTATGACCATAGGGTCTGCCCTCACCTCGTCCGGCGGGCCTTCGGATATCTTCACGCCGTGGTCGAGGACCACTATTCTGTCCGAAATGCCCATCACGAGTTTCATGTCATGTTCTATCAGGACAACGGTCTTGCCCAGTCCCCGGATCTCCCTGATAAGTTTCATGACCTCTGCGGTCTCGCTGGGGTTCATGCCGGCCGTAGGCTCGTCGAGCAGGATCAACTTGGGCCCAGCTGCGAGCGCCCTAGCTATTTCAAGCCTCCGCTGGTTGCCGTAAGACAGGCTGTTTGCGGGCTGTTCGGCAAAGGACCCTATGCCTGCGAGTTCGAGATACTCGAAGGCTTTCTGTCCGGCGTCGAGTTCGCTTTTTCTGAATCCCGGGGTGCGAAATACGGCCGAGGCGAACCCGTACTTTATTGTGGAATGCTGCGCCACCATAACGTTTTCGATCACGGACATGTCCGGGAAGAGACGGATGTTCTGAAAGGTCCGGGCTATGCCCGCTTCGAGTATTCTGTGCGCGGGGAGCTTCGAAATATCGGCATCCATAAAGGCTATACGGCCTCTTGTAAGCGCGGTAAGCCCGGTAAGGCAGTTGAACAAGGTGGTCTTGCCCGCGCCGTTCGGGCCTATAATGCTGACTATCGATTCCTGTTTGATCTTGAAGGATACGTCTTCTATCGCTTTTATGCCGCCGAAATGTTTGGTAACGCCCTTAACGTCCAGCAGATGCATCTTTTGCCCCTATAAGGCCCTGAGGCCTGAATATCATCAGCGCTACGAGACATATGCCTAGGACCAGCATCCTGTAAAGCTGCGCGTCTCTGAGCAGCTCGGGCATGATCACGAGTATGAAGGCGCCGAGTATCGCGCCGTAAACGTTGCCGATGCCGCCGAGAATTACCATGCTCAGTATCAGCACGGATTCCATGAAGGTAAAACTTTCAGGAGACACGAACTGCATCTTTCCGGCGAACAAGGTCCCGGCTATGCCTGCCCAGAAAGTGCCGAAGGCAAAGGCGTAAAGCTTGTAAGCTGTCGTGTCGATGCCCATGGTGGAGGCGGCTATCTCGTTTTCTTTTATCGCCAGCCAAGCGCGCCCTGTTTTCGAGGATTCCACCCGTCGTATCACGAAAACCGCCGCTATGAGCATGAGAAACACGAGGTAATAGTAATGCTGGAGCTTGCCTAGAGAAATCCCGGCCATCGAAGGCGGCGCTATTCCGGCTATGCCGTTAGGCCCCTTTGTGAAGGCGTCCCAGTTGTTTAGGACTATGCGCACTATTTCGCCGAAACCTAAAGTGACTATCGCGAGGTAGTCGCCTTTTAGCCTCAGGGCAGGCACGCCTAAAACAAGGCCCGACAGGGAGGCAAAGCATGCGGCGATAGGGAGAGAAGGCCAGAAGCCGAGCCCGAGCCGTGTGTTCAAGAGAGCATAGGTATAAGCCCCTATGGCGTAAAAGGCCGCGAAGCCCAAATTCAACTGGCCTGTGAACCCTACTATGACATTGAGGCCGAGCGCAAGGATCGCATAAATGCCGAACATGATCAGGACGTCCATGTAATAATCTTTTACCGCTAGAGGGAGCAGGGCGAATACGGCGACAGCCAAAATCTGGAGCGGGCCTTCCGTGCGCGGAAGCTTAAAGGGAAGCGGGGGTATTTTTATCCTGCGAATACGGGGGGCTGCGTAAAGTCCGGCAAGTATGAACACGAAAAGCAGGGCCGCCGATTTGAGGTCTTTGAGCGGCAGGAACAGGAGAGCGGCGCACAGGGCAACGGCAACCGGAGAATGCAGAAAGCGTTTCATCCTACACTTTTTCCTCGACGTTTGCGCCGAGCAGGCCCGCCGGTTTTATCAAGAGAATGACTATCAATATTATGAAGGCATACACGTCTTTGTATTCCGCAGAGATGTAGGCGGAACCCAGACTTTCCATCAGGCCGAGGACAATTCCGCCGAGCATGGCGCCGGGTATGTTTCCGATGCCTCCCAGCACCGCCGCGGTAAAGGCCTTTATGCCTGCCACATAGCCTATGGAGTAGTTGACGAGACCGTAATAGGCCGCGACCATGACCCCGGCCGCTGCGGCAAGTCCTGCCCCGATAACGAATGTCGTCGAAATTATCCTGTCGACATTTATTCCTACGAGAGACGCCATGGTCATGTCTTGGGCCGTGGCCCGCATGGCTTTGCCGGTCCGCGTTTTTTTGATAAAGAGGTGCAGCCCCAGCATCATAAGGCCCGAGGCCAAGATTATTATCAGTTGAAGGCCTGTAACGCTTGCGCCCATGAAATGAAAAGAAGCGTCGCCGAATCTTTGAGGAAATACCTTGTCGGTCGCGCCCTGAGTGATCATCACGTAGTTCTGTAAGAAAATCGAAATGCCGATAGCGCTTATCAGAGGGCTGAGCCTCGGAGCGTTGCGCAAAGGTTTGTAGGCCGTCTTTTCTATGGCAAAACCGTAGGCGGAGCAGAAAAGTATCGTAAAGAGAACGGTAAGCGCAAAGGCGAGAGGGAAGTTCGATGCGGCAAATCCGGATGCGGTGAAGAGGGACAGAAAGACGATCCCGAAGTAGGCGCCGAGCATATAAATTTCGCCGTGCGCGAAATTTATGAATTCGAGTATGCCGTAGACCATCGTGTAGCCGAGCGCTATGACCGCATAAACACACCCTACCGTAAGGCCGTTTATCAACTGCTGAAGCAGCATGTGTTTACTTCTTGACCTGTCTTAAGGCTTCTTCGACCTCGGCAAAGTTCGGCTTGACATTGCCGGGTATGACCCTTCTTCCGAACTCTACCGATATCTGGGGGGCGGCCCCTCCGACAAAGGCGACGAGGGCCACTTTTATTACATTGAGGTATTCGGCCTGTTCTTTGGCAGCAAATTCGAGATTTCTGGCCAAAGGCCCTGCAAAGCCGTAACACATCAGAACGCCCAAGAATGTGCCGACAAGCGCTGCCCCGATGCTGTTGCCGAGAACGTCGGGCGGCTCGCTGATCTTTCCCATAGTTATGACGACGCCCAAAACAGCGGCAACGATTCCCAGTCCGGGCAGGGAGTCCGCGATATTTGCCACGCTGCCGGACGGGATCATGGCCTCTTCGTGGTGGGCCTCAAGTTCCGCGTCGAGCAGGGACTCGAGTTCATGCGGCGCAATGCTTGTGGTCATGACGGTCCTCAATGTGTCGGCCACCAAGTCGACCGCATGATGGTTGTGCAGGAAATTCGTGTATTTGCTGAATATCTTGCTCTCTTCGGGGTTGTCCACGTCGGCTTCTATCGAGACGAGCCCTTCCTTTCTTATCTTGGCGAATATTTCGCTCATAAGCTGAAGCACTTCGATGTAGTCGTTTTTGCTGTAGGACTTGCCTTTTAACGCTCCGAGCACTCCGCCTATTACCAGCTTGATGACCTTCATAGGGGATGCGATGATGAATCCGCCGAGGGCCGCGCCTCCGATAATAAGCAACTCGACGGGCTGTATAAGGGTGGACAGGTTGCCGTGCTCGAGAAGGTAGCCCCCGATAACGCATACTAAAACCATTACGGCGCCTATTATAGGAAGCATTTGAACACTCCGTTATTTTCTTCTTTCACGCAGGATCTCTCTCTGTTGTTTGAATACGAACTGGACTATCAAATCCTGTATATTATCATCCATAGCCAAGAACTTGACAGCCATAGCGTAACTCTCGCCGGACTTTTCGATGCTTACGATTTCCCCGTAAACATAGAGCGCTACCGGCGGCATTAGCGGAAGCAGCATTTTCATTTCGATCAGATCGCCCCTGTTGTACCGCTGGGCGGACGTAAAGCTTAACCCGCCCCCGCTTATGTTCACCGTTGTGAACGGGAGCATTCCGAAACCCTCCCTTTGAAAAGAGAGCATATTTATTATCGTATCGAGCTTTGAGTTCAGCATGATAAGCCAGTCGTGAAGGGCCTTGTTGTCCAAGTCCGGCAGCATCCTCATGTCCACGAGGTCCATGTTGCCCGAAAGCTTGGATTTAAGCGCTGCCCTGCGCTCGGCCGGAACGACAGAAACTCCGAAGGGTATGGCCGCGTCAACCCTCGAAAATTCACGCATTCTTGTATACTGTTCGTCGTCTCTGGAAAGCATAATTTAGAGTAGGTAATTATAGCACATAGTCCGGCGGCTACTTGCTTATTATAAGCTCTACGCGCCGGTTCTTCGCCCTGTTTTCGTCGGTGTTGTTTATAGCTACGGGCCTGTATTCGGCGTATCCTGCGATAGAAAAACGGTTCGGGTCGAGCCCTTTTGTTATAAAGAAGTTCAGTATGCTGGATGCGCGGGCGGTCGAGAGCTCCCAGTTGGACGCGTATTTGCCTCCGCTTAACGGGACATTGTCCGTATGTCCTTCGATCAATATTTTTCCGGGAGCGGAGTTCAAGGCCGCCGGAAGTTTATCGAGAAGGGCCGTTGCTTCTTTTTTGATCTCTGCCGAGCCCGAGTCGAAAAGCACCCCGTCCGCAAAAGTTACCACTACCCCGCGCGGCTCTGTTTTTGCCGAAATGCCGTTAGCGTCTTTTATCTTGTCCCTGATGTCGTCGATCAGGGCCTTGGTCTTTTCTTCATGGATCATGATAGGCTCTTCGATCACCTTAAAGGCCTGTCTGAGCGAGCCGCTGATCTTGTCGGCTTTGGCTTTGTCCAGTGAAGAAAGGGCGTACAACGCCGCAAAGAATGTAAAGAGCAGGGTTATGAAATCCGCGTAAGAGACGAGCCACCGTTCGTGGTTTTCGTGCTCTTCTTCTTTTTTTATCCTCTTGCTCATTCGCCGACCCTTTTGCTCTCGTCGAGAAAGGCATTGAGCCGCATCTTCAGGAAGTAAGGGTTAACGCCGCTCTCTATGCCTATGATGCCTTCTATTATCAATTCTCTCAGCTGTATCTCTTCGTTCATCCTGTTCATTATCTTCTTTGCCATAGGCAAAAACACGAGGTTGGCCGAACCGACCCCGTAAACGGTGGCTACAAAGGCGACCGCTATTCCGCTGCCTATCTTTGAGGGGTCGGACACATCCTGCATGACCTGTATGAGACCCAGCACGGCCCCTATTATGCCTATGGTGGGCGCATAGCCCCCTGCGGATTCGAACACCTTTGCCGATTTTTTAATGCGCTCTTCATAGGTCACTATCTCCTGATACATGACCTCTTTTATCATTGCCGGGGCCATACCGTCTATCATAAGCGTCAACCCTTTTTTGAGAAACGGGTTTTCGACATTCTTGAGTTCTCCTTCGAGCGCTATGAGCCCCATTTTGCGGGCCTTGACCAATATGCCCAGTATGGACTGAATGGTTTCGAGCGGGTTGTGGTCCTGCCGCATAAAGACAACGGATATGGATTTAAAGGCATTGACTACGTCCCTTGCGGAAAAGCTCAACAGCGTGGCGCCGAAGGTCCCGCCGAAGACTATGAGTCCCGCAACCAACTGCACGAGATGCGCGGCATTGCCGCCTTCCAGCACGTTGCCGCCGATAATCGCACCGAGCCCTAGGATTATGCCTAATAAAGCCGCTATGTCCACAGGTCACCTTTAATCATTGTTTATGAGGTCAGTGATTATATTATCACAGAATCCTACCGGTTGCACTTAACGCAGGTCAACCTTTTTCCGGCCCCTTGCCTGCCTTTCCGAAAAAGGGTATTATTGAAGGATGGAAAAAGGCAAAAAGAACAACACAACCACGGCAATAATACACAGCCGCGATAATCCGGACATCATAGGCACCATTTTAAAGAAGAATAAAAACATAGCGATATGCGGGATACAAGGCGTCGGCAAGCTCACGATTATTGTCGAATCCGTTAAAAGGTCCGAGGGCGTTTTCTTTCTCGAAAACACTTTTGATTACGACGGAAAGATCAAAGAGCGCGGATATTCGAAATACATAAATTATCTCAGGTCCTTAAAAAAGGACATGATCATTGTGGGCGGCTTTCATGAGGTCGAACAGAAAATGTCCGAAGTTAAAGCGCTTATAGTAGACGGCATTTACGGAAGAAATTCGGATGAAATAGAGTCTCTGTTCAAGATGCTCGATAAAAAGGATTTGATAGTCATGCTGATCGTCAGATGCATAAAAGACCTCGCCCCTATGCTGCGGAGGTTCGACATAGTCGTGGAGCTTACTCAGGACGGAGCATTGCTTCTGTCGATAGAAAACGCTGAGCATATCGCGAAGGTCTTGAAGAAGAGGGAGCAGGCGGAGTAGAAGCAGAATAGTTGTCATTCCCAATTGTGAATTTTACCTTGACAAAAGCCAGTCTGTTCTTTAAATTACCGTATGAAATTAATCGGTTTGATAGTTGCTGCCCTGCTTCTGCTTCTGCTTGCATCTCCCGCCCTTGCACTGAAAGTCGGTGAAGACGCGCCTCTCTTTTCTTTGTGGGACGGCACCGGCAGTTATTTTCATCTGAGCGATTATATCGGTGAAAAGAAGAAAGAGCCTGTCAAAGGGCTTATACTCAACTTCTTTTCATCCACCTGCGGGCCGTGCAAAAATGAACTGCCTGTTTTAAACTCCCTTGTTGATGAGTTCGAGAAAAAAGGCATTAAGATTGTGATAATCGGGTACAAAGAGGATTTTGATAAATTTATGGACATGCTGGATAAGCTCAAGGTGGACAAGCCCGTAATACTGAGTGACAGGCACGGCAAGGCTGGCGAGAAATACGGCGTTTATGGTTTGCCGCATACGGTCTTTATAGACTCAAAAGGCAAGGTCAGAGACATCATCCGGGGCGAACTGCCGAATATCGGCAAGGTTTTAAGGGAAAAGGCAAAGAAGCTGTTAAAATAAGCAATAAGCTAAGATTTACGCAGGAGGTCATGAAAATGACAAGCGCAACTCTCAGACGCGAGGCCAAACGGGCCATAGAAGAATTATCCAACGACAAGGTACAGGTTGCCGTTGATTTTCTTGAGTACCTAAAAGGAAAAGATGTCGCTGAGGCAACACTCGAAATTCTTTCGAGTCATGAACTAATGGCGCAGATAGAAGAAGCGGAGCGATCTTTGAGAAAGGGAAAGGCCGAAGATTTTGTGCCGTGGGAAAAAATCAGACGCAATGTATAAAGCAACGCTTCACAAAAAAGCTGCCAAATACTATCAAGGCCTTGATGATAAAGCTGCTAAACGCATAAATAACTTGAACAATTAGCTATGCTGGTGTATAATAACAGCATGGTAGGACAACGCATAATTCAGGAAAAGTATTCAGCACTCAGCGACATACTTGATGAG
>SCQE01000128.1 GCA_004321915.1 Nitrospirota bacterium | reverse complement strand
CCTCTATTCTCCGGTCGGTTTTATTGATGATAATTCTACAAAACGCGGTGCTATTATCCAGGGAGTGCGTGTTTTGGGAACAGTGGGTGACATCGAAAGTGTTGCAGAAACTGAAAATGTAGAAGAAGTAGTTATTGCTATTGCTGGTATAGATGGTGAGAAATTGCGAATGCTTGTTAAGCGGTGTCGGCAGCGTGGTATCGTATGTCGAATCCTTCCTTCCTTTAGTCGTCTTCTTGAAATGGATCATGAGATGCGAGACATTGAGCTATCTGACTTGATGAGGCGTGCACCCAAAGACTTGGATATCGCAGAAATTCAAAAATATGTGTGTGGTAAGAATGTGTTGGTGACTGGTGCTGCCGGCTCTATAGGAAGTGAGATTGTGCGCCAATGCCTTCGGTTTTCTCCAAATGTCATTGCAGCAGTTGATCAGTCAGAATTTGGTCTTTACTCTTTGAAAGAAGAATTGGGTCATGAAAGTGTGAAGTATGTTTTGGGTGATGTGAAGCAAGAAGAGTTCGTTGATTGTTTGATGAAATGCCATCGACCGGATATTATTTTTCACGCAGCGGCCTATAAACATGTTCCCCTTCTGGAGGAGAATGTAAGTGAAGCAATAAGGAACAATATCGGCTGTACAAAGATTATGGCGTTTGCAGCAGACAAGTATAACGTGAAGAGTTTTGTTCTTATTTCGACAGATAAAGCTGTAAAGCCGTCAAGTATCATGGGAGCAACGAAAAGAATTTGTGAGCTCCTTATCCAGAATTTTAACAGATTGAGTAATACTGAATTCGTTGCTGTTCGATTTGGTAATGTTTTGGGAAGTTCTGGCAGCGTTGTTCCAAAATTTATGCAACAAATTAAATCTGGAAAGCCGGTCACAGTGACACATCCGGATGCCACTCGGTATTTCATGTTGATCGATGAGGCTGTTCAGTTGGTACTACAAGCAGCTGCCATTGGTAGGGGGGGAGAGATTTTTATTTTGGATATGGGAATGCCCG
>SCQE01000025.1 GCA_004321915.1 Nitrospirota bacterium | reverse complement strand
TCAGCATGCAGCATCTCTGCTGCATACCGGTGCCTGCTTCATGGCGCTACGGCGCTTTCCATGTCCGGACTTCCACCGGCGGGCTCAGTACAGTTTTCAGGACGCACCATGATTTATTATACACCTGCTGTGTAAAATTGCAACATGGTAATGACAAATAGCGCAGCGCCCTTCGGTAATTTTAAAGCAGAAAATATTCCGCCAGCGCAGCTGCCATTATCACGGCACAGCCGGGAATGGTCCTGCGATAAATACCGGCTATATCCGCCTTGAAATATTCTCGTGTCAGCACTAGGCAGAGATGCACCGGCGAAAGCAGCACTCCCACAAAGCCTGCTGCAAAAGCTAGGGTCATCTCGTTCAAATGTGCCCCTCCGGCGATGCTGATCAGCAGAGGGAAGGTGCTTCCGACATACGCTATTGTCAAACCGGTCAATAATCCGCTGATGAACGGCAGCGCTATCAGCATAGGCAGCACAGGGATTCCCTGCGCGGTAAAGTAGTTGCTGAGCTGCGCCACAGCCCCTGAGCTGTCCATCATGAACTTGAATATCATCGTTCCGGCTATCAATATGATCACGTCTTTGGCAAAGCCGTATTTGAGCGTTCTCCACAAATCACCAATGGGGTAGCGGTAATGTATGAAGAGCATCGCCACGGCAGCTGCGAGCGTGTATTGCAGCTCGATATGGAACACTATGACCATAACCAGCACAAGCGTTATCGGCAAAAAGCTGAAGAGCCCTTCCTTCAGAGATTCTTTGCTCAGTTCTTTTTTATGTTTTGCGAATGGGCCGCCCATGCCGCGCATGCTCAACATGAAGCCGGTCATGAATACCAGCAAGGCATAAGGCGCATTTGCAAGCATGAACCTGCGGAGTTCGATATTGGTCAGCGCGGCCGCCAGCAGGATGCCCGGATAGAGCGGGAGCATGAATTCCCACGGGTGTCTGAACCAGTAGTTAATGAAGCCTTTTTCTTCGGAGGACATCTTCATGCCTTTTGTGGATTCATCCACCATAGGCGCAGAAAAGTAAGCGCCGCCGAGCGAAGGCAGCATGCCTATCAGCATCGGCATCGAGACGATGACGGCGCGCCTGTTCTTTAAAATATCGCGGGAGGCCGCGGTCATTTTCGCCAAAACTTCCTTTTCCCTGAGTATCATTTCGAGCATCCGGATAATGGTCAGAGAGAAAAAAAGTTTTATTGTGACCAAGTCCCCGACCGTTGTTTTTATAGTGCCGATTACTCTCCCTAAGGACATGCCGTAAAGAAGCGCAATCAGGCCCGAAGCTGCCAAGAGCACATGGCCTACATTCCATTTTAAGCGTAAAAGTAAAAGTATAGAGAGAAATACCGCAGTGATCTTGACGAGATCAGGCATGGTATCTCTTCCAAACATCAACGCCGAATTCTTGCAGGACTTCCGCAAGCTTTCCTATGGGGAGACCGATGACGTTGTAATAATCCCCTTCGATCTTCGAGACGAGCAGTGCGCCGAGACCTTGAATGCCGTATGCTCCGGCCTTGTCGAGCGGTTCCTTTGATTTTACGTAAGCCTTTATTTGTTTCGGGTCGAGTTTTCTAAAGCTGACCAGAGTGGCGACCGATTTCGAAACCATTTTGTTGTTTGCCGTGTCGAGCACCGTAAAACCTGTAATGACCTTGTGGGTATTGCCGCTCAATAATCCAAGCATCTTTTCGGCAGCCGGGGCAGTATGAGGTTTGCCGAGTATTTTGCCTTTGAACTCGATGAAGGTGTCGGCTGAGATGATAATGGAATTCTTGTGCTTATAAGCCACAGACAAAGCCTTTTCTCTCGACAGTCGCCGCGCAAGCATGCGGGGAGCAAGTTTTTCGTCAAGATGTTCCGCACAGTCGCATTTGTCGGTCTGGAAGTCCAACCCGATATGTTCAAGCAGAGATTTCCGCCTCGGCGAAGAGGACGCAAGCACTATCTTTCTCGGAGCCATTACGTATCTATATTACCATTAATTGACTTTAATGTATTAATTTCAGTATGTTATAAAATGGCTGCCAGTACGCCATTATTGGGACAGTTGCTTATAAAAGCAGGGCTTGTGACCGACAGCCAGCTTAATGAGGCCTTGCGCATTCAAAAGCTCGAAGGGAAGAGACTCGGTTCGGTCCTTTTAAAGTTGGGCTACATAACCGAAGAAGGTCTCATAACCTTTTTAAGCCGGCAGTACAATGTTCCTGCCATAAACCTGCCGGACCACAAAATCGATATTTCGCTGCTCAAGATAATCCCTTACGAGACCGCCAAAAAATATCAGCTTATTCCTATTTCGCGTGACGGCGCGTCTTTGCGGATAGCCATTTCGGACCCTTCGAACAACTTTGCCCTTGACGATATCAAGTTTCTTACAGGGATGAAAATTTCGGTGTATGTCGCGTCCGAAGCCGCAATTATCGAAACAATAGATAAACATTACCGGAAGGAGCAGACTGTCAAGGTGGCGGTTGCGGGCGCAAAAGCCGGAGAATCCAACGAACTTGACGATCTGAACAAGATCATCGGCAATGTGATGGATGACTTTGTCGTGGTAGAGGAAAAAGAAGACAAGGACATGCCTAAAGAGGTGGATGCCCCTGTAGTCAAACTGGTCAACGGAATCCTTCTAAACGCGCTTAAGTCGAGGGCGAGCGATATTCATGTCGAGCCCGCCGAAGAGCTGATAAGGGTGAGATACAGGATCGACGGGGTTTTGCAGCCGGTGTTGAAACTGCCGGTCAAGATGAGAAATGCCATCACCTCGCGTTTGAAGATAATGTCGCATCTCGACATTTCCGAAAGAAGACTGCCTCAGGACGGCAGGATAAAGCTGAAAATGAGCGAGAACCGCGAAATCGATTTTCGCGTCTCTACGCTGCCCACCCTGTTCGGGGAAAAAATAGTGCTCAGGCTTCTCGATAAATCGAACCTTCAGCTGGAACTGCCCAAACTCGGCTTTGACGAAAAACAGCTGCTCGATTTTCTGGATGCGATCGAACGCCCTTACGGAATGATCCTCGTCACCGGACCCACCGGAAGCGGAAAGACCACCACGCTTTATTCTGCGCTTATGCATCTGAACAAACCCGGGGTCAATATCATGACCGCCGAGGACCCGGTCGAGTATAACTTCTTCGGAATAAATCAGGTGCACATAAGGGACGATATAGGCCTGAATTTTGCGACCGCCCTGAGGTCGTTCCTGAGACAGGACCCCGATATCGTTCTCGTCGGGGAGATAAGGGATTTCGAGACCGCCGAGATAGCTATAAAGGCCGCCCTGACCGGCCATCTTGTACTTAGTACGCTTCACACCAATGACGCTCCGAGTACGATATCGAGGCTTATCAATATGGGCATAGAGCCGCTTATGGTGGCGACTTCCACGGTTTTGATAGTGGCCCAAAGGCTTGCGAGGAAGATATGTCCCGACTGTAAGGAAGAAGAGACCGGCATATCAAGAACAACTCTTCTAAAGGTCGGAGTTTCGGAGGAGAATGTCGATAGCATCAAATGCTATATCGGAAAGGGCTGCGGATACTGCAATAATACAGGCTATCGGGGCCGTATAGCGATACATGAGATCATGCCAGTTAAAGACGAGCTTAGGGAACTTATCCTGCAAGGCGCGCCTGCGGTGGAGATAAAAAAAGAAGCTATAAGACTCGGCATGTCGAGCCTGAGACAGAGCGCTATAAGAAAGATGACGGAAGGCATAACGACCCTCGAAGAAGTCCTTAGGGTGACGATCGAGGACTGATCGGCCCGAAATATTTTGACCATTCTTGCAGACCTTCTTAAGCTGATGATAGAGCGTGGAGCTTCGGACCTCCACCTCACAACAGGCAGTCCCCCGAGACTCAGGGTTGTAGGAAGGCTCCTGCCGATGGAAGACCACCCCACGCTTTCCCCCGAAGGCATAAAGGAATTGTGCTACAGCATAATGACGGAGAGGCAGAGGGCCAAGTTCGAAGAGAACAACGAACTCGACCTCTCGTTCGGCATAAAAGGCCTCAGCAGGTTCAGGGCGAATATATTCATGCAGCGGGGCGCTCTTGCAGGCGCTTTCAGGTCCGTGCCTTTTGTCATTAAAAACATGTCTGACCTCGGTCTTCCGCCTGCGGTAAAGGACATGGCGGTAAAAAAACACGGTCTCGTAATAGTCTCCGGGCCGGCAGGCAGCGGCAAATCTACCACAATAGCCTCGATGATAGACGGTATAAATTCCGAGAGGGAAGCGCATATAATCACGCTCGAAGACCCGGTCGAGTTCCTGCATCACCACAACAAAAGCATAATCAACCAGAGGGAGATATCCGACGATACCTCTTCGTACAGGGCTGCGCTGCGCTATATATTGCGTCAGAACCCGGATGTTGTTTTTATAGACGAGATACAGGGCATGGACACCGTAGAATCGGTTTTCAGGATTGCCGAGTCGGGCCATTTGGCGCTTGCGACGCTCCGTACCAATTCTTCATTGCAGACTATCAGCAGGATTATAGAAATGTTTCCCCCGCATCAACAGGAACAGGTGCGAATCCAACTCGCTGCGATACTCGAAGGCATAATATCGCAGCGGCTTATCCCTACGAAAGACGGACAGGGACGGGTGCTGGCCCTTGAGGTGCTGATACCCTCAGCCGCAGTACGGAGCCTTCTCAGGGAAAACAAGCTTTCCCAGATATATTCTATAATGCAGACAGGCGGTGAAAGCTCCGGTATGATGACGATGAACCAGTCCATAGCCGGATTTTTCTCGAAGGGGACAGTAAGCTATGAGGACGCTATAAACCATTCGCCGTTTCCTGACGAGCTGGCGCAATTGCTCGTAAAAAAGAGCGCCTCCGAAAGCAGGTACAAGGTTTAACCGGGTGCGAACGGAGGGACATAATTTTTGAAAAATACCGACGCGCTGCTCTTCCTTTTCTTTATAGGCCTTTTAGGCATTAACTGGCCTACTATCGAGATATTCCGCACTAATGTGGTCTTATACCTTTTTGTGTTTTGGTTCTTTTTGATATGCGCCATAGCGGCTGTCTCTTTCTTTATCAGGGATGACAGACGGTGAGCGGACACCTGTTTCCTTATAAGCGGGACATAAAACATGTTCGAGGCATATAACCTCTTTTTTATAGTAATCTGTTACCTTTTTCTGCTTTTTGCTCTTGCCTATTACGCGGAGAGGAAGGAAGGTCAGGGCAGAAGCATAGTAAACAATCCGTACATCTATTCTCTGTCGCTTGCGGTCTACTGTACGTCATGGACTTTTTACGGAAGCGTTGGCAAGGCAGCCACGTCCGGACTTTCATTTCTGACCATTTATCTCGGCCCGACATTGATGGCCGTTGTATGGCTTATTTTTCTGCGTAAGGTTGTAAGGATATCCAAGGCCAACCGCATAACCACCCTCTCGGACTTTATAGGGTCCCGTTACGGAAAATCTCTTCCCTTGTCGGCGATAGTAGCCGTTATCTCGGTCCTCGGCATAACCCCGTATTTAGGCCTGCAGATAAAGGCCATAATAACTACCTTCTCCATAATAGGGGGAGAAAAGGGGAGTTCTGCAGCCGGGCTTTATGTGACCCTGTTGCTAGGGGCCTTTGCGATCATGTTCGGCGCCCGGCGGCTCGATTCTTCGGAGCGCCACGGCGGACTTGTTTTCGCGATAGCATTCGAATCGATAGTCAAGCTGATCGCGTTTCTGCTTGTCGGGGTCTTTGTGACCTTCGGCTTGTTCGACGGTTTTAATGATATATATCAAAAAATTCAGGATTCGGAATATTCGGTGCTGCTTTTTTTAGGCACAGGCACAGGTACGGATTATCCCGAATGGCTTGCGCTTATTTTCCTTTCGATGATGGCGATAATGTTCCTTCCGAGACAGTTTCAGATGGCGGTGGTAGAGAACTACGATGAGTCTCATATAATGAAGGCGGCATGGCTCTTTCCGCTGTACCTGTTTCTTATAAACATATTCGTGCTCCCGATAGCTTTTGGCGGGCTGCTTCTCGGCGGCACGGACAAGATGGCCGATTATTTTGTTCTCACCATACCGTGGAGCCACGGGAAAGAACTCCTTGCGCTTTTCGCATTCATCGGAGGTTTTTCGGCCGCTACCGGAATGGTCATAGTCGAATCGCTCGCATTGAGCACTATGGTCATGAACAGTATAATCATGCCCACTCTGGTCGATTTTCAGGCCCAATCCAGCTCCAGATTTCCTGCTCACGTTTTGAACATAAAACGTATGGTGATAATGGTGATCGTTTTTATGGGATATATGTTCGCCGCGTATATAGGAGAGTTTTACAGCCTCGTCGATATAGGACTGAAATCGTTCGAGGCGGTGAGTCTCTTCGCTCCGGCGTTTTTCTTCGGTCTTTACTGGAAAGGCGGCAATAAAAACGGCGCTATAGCGGGACTTCTGGCAGGATTTGCCGTATGGCTTTACACCTTGATCCTGCCCGCTTTTATCAAGGCGGGTATAGTAAAGGACCTCGGACTTGTAGCGTTCCTTGTCAATTCGGAGCTGTTTCATCCGGAGGCGCTGTTCGGCATAAAATCTCTCGGCAAATGGGGGAATTCGCTCTTCTGGAGCCTTCTGTTCAACGTATTGCTTTATGTAGGCGTTTCGGTCTATACGCGGCAGACGAAAGAGGAGGAAATACAGTCGCTGGTATTTGTAGAGTCTTACGAAAGGGCCAAAGATCGCGTAACGACGAGTTCTTACACGGTCGAGGACATAGAAGGGATTCTGGCCCTTTATATCGGCAAGTCCGAGGCGAAAGACGCCATAGACGCTTATCTATTGAAAGAGAAAAAGAAACGCGCCAGCCTCAGTTCAAAAGAGATGTTTGAGTTAAGGCACGAAGCCGAAAGGATTCTTTCAGGGGCGATAGGCTCTTCGATGGCCTCGATAATCTTCGAAGACAAGCTTGTCTTGACCGAAAAGGAAAGGGGCGAACTTTCCGAATCCGCAAAGCAGATCGCCGAACGTCTCAGGCTGTCGAGACAGGAACTGGCCGACGCGAACAGGGAGCTCTCGCATCTCAAGGAGTTCAGCGAGAATATCATAGAGAGCGCTCCGTTGGGCATAGCCACGATTGACGTGCTTTTGAGGGTCAATTACTGGAACCGTGAGATGGAGACCATTACAGGGATAGATAAGGACGAAGCTTTCAATAGATACCTGATTGCGCTGCTGCCGTGGATTCCGGCAGCCACGCTTATGCAGAGCGAACAGAAGGAGATAGCGGTCCGGTCGCCCGACAGCAGGAGTTTTAAATTGAACCTTAGTCCCTTCAAAGACCCTTCCGGCGGTTTTGTCGTAATACTCGAAGACATTACCGAAAAGAAGAAGATGGAGGAGCAGTTGTTGCAAACGTCCAAGCTTGCGAGCATAGGAAAGCTTACTGCAGGCATCTCTCACGAGATCGGCAACCCGCTCGCGTCCATCTCCTCTCTTGTCCAGGAGATGAAGACCCTGAAGCTCGAATCGAAAGAGGACATAGAATTTACCGGCGAATCGCTGCGGACCATAAACAACCACATAGAACGCATCGCCAAGATAGTCAGGAGCCTAGGTGATTTTGCGAGGATATCGTCTGCAGACAAAAAACTGTCGAGCATTGCCGATATTCTCGACAGGACCCTGAGCCTTATAAAGTACGACAAGCGTTTCAAGAGCACCGAGCTTATAGTCGATCTTCCGGAGCTGCCGCAGATATTGCTTAACCCTGACCAGATCCAGCAGGTTTTCATGAATTTCATACTTAACGCGCTCGACGCTATGCCTGACGGCGGCAGGCTCAATATATCCGCGACCTGTTCCGGCAACATGCTCGAACTGGCATTCAGCGATACGGGACTTGGCATAGACGAGCCGCTTATCGACAGGGTTTTCGATCCGTTTTTCACCACAAAGCCGACGGGTAAGGGCACGGGCTTAGGGCTAAGTATTTGTTATGGTATAATTAAAGAGCACAATGGGACTATTGCCGTAAAGAGCAAAAAGGGCGAAGGCACGACGTTCATTGTAATGCTACCCATCACATGAAATGGCTGAAAAACTGCTCATAGTCGAAGATGAAGACACTTTGTGCCGGTCTTTGCAGCGGGTGTTTGCAAAGGAGTGCTACGAGGTCGATATCGCTGCAAGCGCCGAATCGGCTTTCGAATTGCTGGGCGGTAAAACTTACGATCTCATAATAACGGACATAATCCTGCCCGGTATCAGCGGTATAGAACTTATCACAAAATACAAAGAGAAAAATCCGGGCCAAAAGGTGATAATCATGACCGCTTACGCATCGCTCGAAACGGCTGTCGAGGCGCTTAAGGCCGGCGCATGCGATTTTATCATTAAGCCTTTGATGCATGATGAGATGAAAGGTATCGTGAAAAAGGCCCTTTCCAAAGGCGGCGGTGGATGATCCTCGATTGTGTGACCGATTTTTTCAGGAATACTCCTCCGTTCAAGTTTCTCGATGAAGACACGCTGAAAAATATTGCAGGGAGCGCAGGGCTGGAGTTCTATCCGGCCGGGCAGACGATTCTCTATCAGAACGGCCCGCCTGCCGCAAGCCTGTACCTTATAAAAAGCGGCGGGGTGAAGATTTTCGTAAAGACCAGCGAAGATGAAGAAGCGCTGATCGACTACAGGAGTGACGGAGATTTTTTCGGTCTTCTGTCTTTGTTGAGCGGAGATGTTTCAAAAGATAATGTCGTGGCTGCCGAAGACACGAGCTGTTATCTCCTAAATAAGGACCTGATGGTCGACCTGATAGAAACAAACGCCCAGTGCGCATTCTTTTACCTGAAGTATTTTCTTGGAAAATTTACGGACTTCACATATCCTGAATTGGCAAACAGGAGTCTTTTGTACGGGGGCGGAGACAAGCTGCTTTTCACAAATACCCTCGGGGACTTGGCGTCAAAAGAGGTAATAACCGCCTTCATGGACATTTCGATACAGGAAGCTGCCAAAAAGATGGCGACGCACAAAATAAGCGCGCTAGTGCTGGTTGATGCGGACGGTCTGCCTGCCGGGATTGTCACCGACAGGGACTTGAGGGAGAAGGTCGTGGCGAAAGGCAGGTCTTTGGCCGATCCGGCAGGCAGCATTATGAGTGTCACCCTGATAAAATCCGAGGCGAGAGACTATTGTTTCGAGGCGCTTCTGAAGATGATCAAATATAACATTCACCATCTGCTGGTGGTGAACAAAGGGGAGATAAGGGGAATAATCACGAACCACGATCTCATGATGCTTCAGGGCACGTCTCCCCTTACGATAGCCCGGGAGATAGAAGGGCAGGACACCATAGACGGTCTTGTCCCGGTAGCGAGAAAGATAAACAGGATAATCACTCTTCTTGTAAAAGAATCGGCCAAAGCGGGCAACATAACCCGGATAATCACCGAGATAAACGACAGGCTTTTGAGAAAGGCGCTCGATATCGCGGAAAGAAGATTCGGTCCTCCCCCTGTGAATTACTGCTGGATAGTATTCGGAAGCGAGGGAAGGAAGGAGCAGACGTTTAAAACCGATCAGGACAATGCGATTATCTATGAAGACCCGAAAGAGGGCGGACAGGAAAACGCCAAGAAATATTTTTCGGAATTCGCGCAGTATATGAAAGACGTGCTGGTAAAATGCGGGTTTCCGGTCTGCCCGGCGAACTATATGGCCAGCAACGATATGTGGTGCCAGCCGCTCAGCGTCTGGAGGGGATATTTCTCAAGCTGGATAGACAAGCCCACCCCCGAGGCTGTGCTCTTTTCGCTGATCTTTTTCGATTTCAGGCCTATTCACGGAAATTTTATGCTTGCGGAAAGGCTGCGGGCGCACCTCGGCTATACCTTAAAGGACCGGAAAATTTTTCTTGCGAGCATGGCGCGTGAAATTTTAAGAAACAATCCGCCGCTTGATTTTTTTGGCCGCTTCATTACCGAGAAAAGGGGCGGGCATAAGGGCAAAATAAATATCAAAATAAACGGATTGAGCCCGATCGTGGATATAGTGAGGCTGTTGTCTCTCGAAGCCGGATTGTACAACACAACGACTGTGGAGAGGCTGCAGGAACTGAGAAGCAGGCATGAAATAATCAGGTCTGCGGGTGATGAGCTGGCGGAGGCTTTCGAGTTTCTGATGTCGCTGCGGCTTCGCCATCAGTTCGATCAAATACAATCCAAGTCCGAACCGGACAATTTTATAAATCCGGACGGGTTAAGCCGCATAGAGAAAAAGACGCTCAAGGAAACCTTCAAACTTATAGCCCGCACTCAGGAAGGCATAAGAGAACAGTACCACGCCCTTTTGTAATCGGCGCAAAAAGCCTATTTAGCCGGGTAATCAGGACAGGGAGAAACTTATTTAATGGCCGAGAGGATATTAATAGTAGAGGATGAAGAGACGCTTCGGGGATCGCTCAAGAGGGTTTTCGAGAAGGACGGCTATTATATACAGGCATTAGGCAGCGCGGAAGACGCGCTCGGTTTTTTCGAGGACGCGATTTTCGATATAGTTATTACCGATATCATACTCCCCGGCATCGACGGCATAGAGCTGCTGAAAAAGATCAAAGAAAAAAAACCGGAACAGATAGTGATCGTGGTAACGGCTTATGCGTCGCTCGATACGGCGGTAGAGGCGCTCAGGTCCGGGGCATACGATTACGTTGTCAAGCCGATAATACACGAAGAGATAAAGCAGATCGTCATAAACGCCCTTAAACAACGGGCGCTCCAGACCGAAAACCAGCTGCTCAAAAAGCAGATAGAGAGACAGTACGACTTCAGCCATATTATCGGCGAGAGCGCTGAAATAAAGAAAATTATCGAAGAGGCGAAAAAGATTGCGGACGCAAAAAGCAATGTGCTTCTCCTAGGCGATACCGGCACCGGAAAAGAATTGATTGCCCGGGCAATACATTACAACAGTTCTAGGGCCCCAAAACCTTTCATACCGATAAACTGCAGCGCCATACCCGAAAACCTTCTTGAGTCCGAGCTTTTCGGCCATGTCCGTGGCGCTTTCACCGGAGCTGTCGTTTCAAAAAAAGGCCTGTTTGAGGAGGCGAGCGGCGGCACCGTGTTTCTCGACGAGATAGGGGACCTCGGCACGGGGTTGCAGGCGAAACTTCTCAGGGTGCTTGAGGACCAAGTGATCAGGCAGGTGGGCGGCACACAGAGCGTCAAGATAGACATACGTTTTATAACGGCCACAAACAGAAACCTTGAAGCTGCAGTCAAACAGGGACAGTTCAGGGAAGACCTGTATTATAGGATCAATGTCGTGACCATCAAACTCCCGCCGCTGAGGGGAAGAGAAAAAGACATAGACCTTCTCGTTAAACACTTCATGCAGAAATTCTGCGGCGAGTTCGGGAAGCATATTACGGAGATCGATGAAAAAGCCATGTCTCTGCTGCGCTCTTATCGCTGGCCCGGGAACATACGGGAGTTGCAGAACATCATAGAACGCGCAGTGCTTATTGCCGAGCCCGGGGGGGCCGTTACCGGAGAACACCTGCCGGAGGGAATAAGAAAAGAAAAGGATTGTACGCAGGAGATTTTTGAAGGCAAACTCTCGATAGAAGAGTACACGAAGGCTTTCATAAAAAGATACCAGACCGACCACACGGAGCAGCAGATTGCCGACATGCTCGGCATTACGAGGAAATCATTGTGGGAAAAGCGGAAAAAATGGGGGATGCAAAAGTAACGTTCTCAGATATCGCGATAACTTCCTAATAAGTCCTTATAAGAAAATATAATCGCTAAATTCTTGACAAAGAAGTCTTTATATTGGTATCGTTTTTCACTTTTGGTGTAAGGGCCTTAAATAATTAACCGAGAACGCAAAGGCAAGGTGAAGTCATGTTAGAATTTAATGCTTGGTTTTTTGTCCTTCTGGCGAACTTTCTTGTTCTGCTATTTGTCCTGAACAAGATCCTTTTTCAGCCCCTCGCAAAAATAATGAAAGAAAGAGAATCTGTCGTAAACAGCGCCCTCGATGAAGCAAAATCACTCACTCTAAAAAAAGACGAAGCCATATTAAAGATGAATGCCGAATTGCAGGCGACCAGACTTAAGGCGAAAAATGTTTCGGATTCTATCAGGGCCGAAGGCCAAGCAGTCCAGAAGAGCGCTCTCTCGAAGGCGGAAGCCGAGGCGCTAAGCATGCTAGAAGGCGCGCGCGCCGAACTCAAGGAAAAGGCGGAGAAGGCGAGGGCCGGACTCAAAGCGGACATAGATAAATTCTCCGAGGAAATTGTCAATAAACTGGTGAAGGCATGAGAATAAATTTCAGATTTCAGATTTCAGATTTCAAATTAAAACTCTCGGATGTATCGGCGCTGTTGTTTTTCAGCTGTCTTCTTTTCCCTGCGGTCGCTTTAGCGAGCGGCGGCGGCGAAGGAAACTCGCTTATGGAATGGGTGTGGCGCTTTGTTAATTTCGGGCTTCTTGTCATCATCCTCGTAAAGTTTTTGAACAAACCCCTTCGCGATTATTTCACACAGAGGAAAGAGCTTATAGCTAAAAGCATAAAGGAGTCTCAGGAAGCCAAAGAACTTGCGGTCAAGGCCCTCGCGGAAGTCGAAGAAAGGCTTAAGCTCAAGGACAAGGAAGTGGAGGAGATCCTTGAGGCGGCAAAGGCGAGCGGAGAGAGAGAGAGACAGCGTCTTATAGCCGAGGGAGAAAAACTTAAGGCAAAGGTGCTTGAACAGGCAAAAGTAAATATCGAGTACGAATTGAAAAGGGCAAAGGAAATTATCAAGTCCGAGGCTGCGGAAGCGGCGCTCAAGCTTGCCGAAGACAAGATAAAGAACAGGCTTTCCAAGGAAGATCAGGAAAAGCTGCTTCAAAATTCCCTCAAAATGCTGGGCAAGAACTGAGAGGATAGATGAAAAAGGTAAAGGGTGTAAAAAAATATGCGCGGCAGCTTATAAAGAGTCTGGACATAAATGAAGTGCCGGCAGCCATAGACCAGCTTACCGCTATTGCCGGCCTGATGGACAAGGACAGGAACCTGCGGACACTGCTTACCAGTCCGTTATTCAAGAAAGAAGAAAAACAGAAAGCGGTGCTGTTTCTTTCTAAAAAAGTTAATATGTCCGAAAAGACCGCAAAGTTTCTCGACTACCTCGCCGCATCGGGTGTGATCATTGCCCTCTCGGCGATAATCGACGCCCTGCAGGTCATATATTTCGAGATGAAACACAAGGCCAAGGCGGTCGTTTCTGCTGCGTCGGAAATAAGCGCGGACAACAGACAGAAGCTTTCCGAAGCTTTGAAAAAAGTCACCGGAAAAGATATAGATGTATCATTTTCAATCGACCCCTCTCTGCTTGGAGGCGTCAGCATTAAGGTCGGCAGCACTCTGTACGACAGCAGTATAAGAGGCCAGTTAGGGCTTTTAAGAGATAAGCTTATAAAGGGGTGAAATAATGGAGATCAAGGTTGATGAAATCAGTGCGCAGCTAAAGAGTCAGATTGCCGATTTTGAAAAGCGCGTCGATGTCAGCGAGTTCGGAATAGTTACCGGGGTCGGTGATGGTATAACGCGGATATACGGTCTCGACAACTGCATGACGTCGGAACTGCTCGAATTCCCCAATAATATTTTCGGTATGGCGCTCAATCTTGAAGAAGATACGGTCGGCGCTGTTTTGTTCGGCGAAGACAGCTTTGTCAAGCAGGGCGATGTGGTCAAGAGAACAGGGAAGATCATGTCCGTTCCTGCGGGTGATGAGATGGTGGGAAGGGTCGTTAACGCTATCGGACAGCCCATAGACGGCAAAGGCCCGGTAAATGCAAAGTCAAGCAGGATCGTCGATATCGTGGCGCCCGGAATTGTTGACAGGCAGCCCGTCAGAGAGCCTCTTCAGACAGGGGTCAAAGCCGTAGATGCGATGATCCCGATAGGCCGAGGACAGAGAGAACTTATAATCGGAGACCGTCAGACAGGAAAGACCGCCATAGCTATAGACGCAATCATAAATCAAAAAGGCAGCGGAGTTATCTGCATATATGTGGCTGTCGGACAGAAAAGGGCGAGCGTGGCGAGGGTTGTTAAGACCCTTGAGGAACACGGCGCGATGGAGCACACGATCATCGTTTCCGCGACCGCGAGCGAGCCTGCTCCGCTGCAGTATCTCGCACCCTACACAGGCTGTGCCCTTGGAGAATTCTTCAGGGACAACGGCCGTCACGCGCTCATCATTTACGATGACCTCAGCAAGCAGGCAACGGCATACAGACAGCTTTCATTGATACTCAGACGTCCCCCCGGACGTGAGGCCTATCCGGGCGATGTATTCTATCTCCACTCAAGACTGCTCGAAAGGGCCGCAAAACTCAGTGACGAACTCGGCGGAGGATCGCTTACCGCCCTTCCTATAATAGAGACCCAAGCAGGAGACGTTTCCGCATATATTCCTACAAACGTTATTTCGATAACTGACGGTCAGATATATCTTGAGCCCGATCTTTTTTATGCGGGCGTCAGGCCTGCGGTCAACGTGGGTCTTTCCGTAAGCCGTGTCGGAAGCGCAGCTCAGACAAAGGCGATGAAGCAGGTCGCCGGGACACTGAGGTTGGACCTCGCCCAGTTTAGAGAGCTTGCGGCCTTTGCGCAGTTCGGCTCTGATCTCGACAAGTCAACCCTTGCACAGATAGAGAGAGGCAAGAGGATGGTCGAGATACTGAAACAGGACCAGTATGTGCCGCTTCCGGTCGAGGAGCAGATCATGATCCTCTTTGCAGGCTCTCAGGGATATCTCGATGACGTGCCGGTTGCTTCCCTCAAGCGGTTTGAGGCCGATTTCATAGGTTTTATAAGGGACAGAAAGGCCGACATAAAGAGCGAGTTAAAGGAAAAAAATGCTATCGACGACTCTATGAAGGAGAAGCTTACCGCAGCTATTCTTGAGTTTAAAAAGGGTTTTGCGGCTTAAGCGGAGGATCTTTATAAATGGCAGGACTTAAAGAAATACGAAAACGCATAAGCTCGGTAAAGAGCACTAAGCAGATAACCAAGGCGATGA
This sequence comes from Nitrospirota bacterium, assembly GCA_004321915.1. Lineage (GTDB taxonomy): Bacteria > Nitrospirota > Thermodesulfovibrionia > Thermodesulfovibrionales > Dissulfurispiraceae > MYbin3. The sequence goes on along the minus strand of SCQE01000025.1, from coordinate 16,243 downwards.
AGATGGTTGCGGCCGCCAAGTTCAGGCGGGCGCAGACCAGAATTCTCGAATTGAGGCCGTATGCCGAAAAGATGCAGACGGTGCTTGCAAACCTTGCCTGCACCGTGGACACAGGCCATCCGTTGCTCGAAATCAGGATAAAGAAAAGAGTCGAAATAATTGCGCTGACGGGAGACAAAGGACTTTGCGGCGCATTTAATACCAATATAATGAAGGCCGTAATAAAAACGGTCAAAGAAAAAGAGGCCGAAGGCGTAGAAGTCGGCTTGAGCGCGATCGGTAAGAAAGGGACGGACCTTATTAAACGAAGAGGGCTGCCGCTTAGACAGTCATGGACCGGACTTGCAGGCAGGATAAGCTACCTTAACGCTCAGGAGATAGCAAAGGACATTATCGAAAATTACATAAACGAAACTTTTGACGAGGTTGTTCTGGTTTACAATGAGTTTAAATCGGCGCTTGTCCAGAAAGTTTCCGTTGTCCGGCTTCTGCCTCTCGCAAAGGTCGTATCGGAAGAGCCGCATGAGTTTTCGCTGCCGTTCGCTTATGAGCCTTCGCAACAGGCGATTTTCGATACGATGCTTCCGAAGAACCTTGAGATACAAATATTCAGGGCGCTTCTCGAATCTCAGGCCTCTGAAGAGGCCGCGAGGATGACCTCTATGGAGAACGCGACAAAGGCGGCGGATGATATGATCGCATCGCTCACCCTTCAGTACAACAAGGCGCGTCAGGCCTCGATCACGAAAGAGCTTATGGATATAGTGGGCGGCGTTGAGGCCCTTAAACAGTAAAAAAAGCTTATTTAAAAGATTTATATAGGAGGACATAAGGATGAATGAGGGCAAGGTATCGCAGGTAATAGGGGCGGTCGTTGATGTTGAATTCGATAAAGAGTTGCCGGCTATTCTGAACGGTCTGAAGATAGAGTCGAAGGGGGACGCTGCAAAGGGGATTCCGGGCCTCGACATAACGCTCGAAGTGGCCACCCATCTCGGGGAGAACAAGGTAAGGACCATAGCTATGCAGACCACCGACGGCGTTGTGCGCGGAATGAAAGTGGTCGATACAGGCATACCGATATCCGTGCCTGTAGGCAAAGCCACCCTCGGCAGGATTATGAATGTTATCGGCGAGCCTTATGACAAATTAGGCCCCATAGAAACCACCGAAAGGCTTCCCATTCACAGGGCTGCGCCCGATTTTGTCGATCAGGAGCCTGTTTCTCAGGTTTTTGAGACCGGCGTTAAAGTGTTCGACCTTCTCGTGCCGTTTGTCCGCGGCGGCAAGATGGGAATGTTCGGCGGCGCAGGCGTCGGAAAGACGGTTGTTATCATGGAAATGATCCACAATATAGCGCTGAAGCACGGCGGCGTATCTGTTTTCGCGGGCGTCGGAGAAAGGACGAGGGAAGGAAACGACCTCTACCGCGAAATGAAGGAATCCGGCGTTGTGAAAAACGTCGCGTTGATTTACGGACAGATGAACGAGCCCCCCGGAGCAAGACTGAGAGTCAGCTTGACCGCTCTTACGGTTTCCGAACATTTCAGGGACCAAGGGCAGGACGTTCTTATCTTCATAGACAATATTTTCAGATATACCCTTGCAGGCTCGGAGGTTTCGGCCCTGCTCGGAAGAATGCCTTCTGCGGTCGGATATCAGCCCAACCTCGGCACCGACATGGGAAACCTGCAGGAGAGAATCACTACAACCAAGAAGGGCGCTATCACATCGATGCAGGCCATTTACGTGCCTGCGGACGACCTTACAGACCCTGCCGTTGCAACGGCCTTTACCCACCTGGACGGAACGGTCGTTCTTTCGAGGCAGATTTCGGAACTCGGCATTTATCCTGCTGTCGATCCGCTCGATTCAACGTCCCGCGCGCTTGACCCCCTCGTTATCGGAGAAGAGCATTATGGCGTAGCGAGAAAGGTGCAGTCTATTCTCCAGAGATACAAGGAACTTCAGGACATTATTGCTATTCTTGGAATGGAAGAGCTTGCGGAGGATGATAAGCTTACGGTTTCGAGGGCAAGAAAAATACAGAGGTTCCTGAGCCAGCCCTTTTCCGTTGCAGAGGTGTTTACCGGCAGGCCCGGCAAATATGTAAAACTCGAGGACACGATCAAGGGCTTTAATGCTATTGCCGAAGGGCAGTACGACGACATGCCCGAACAGGCCTTTTATATGACAGGCACAATCGAAGAGGCTGAAGAGAACGCGAGAAAGCTGGGCTGGAGCAGATAGAGCATGGAAGGCAAGATTAAGCTGGATATCGTAACGCCTCACGGTTCGGTCCTTAGCGAGGAGGTTGATGAGATAACCGCCCCCGGAAGCGAGGGCGAGTTCGGCGTGTTGGCGGGCCATGAATCTTTTATTACAAGCCTTAATATAGGTGTCCTGACATGCAAAACAGGCAACAAAACAGAATATGTTTTTATAAACTCGGGCTATATAGAGGTGACCGCCGAAAAAACGATAGTGCTTGCCGACAGCGCCGAGCGTTCAGATGAAATAGATGCGGAAAGAGCTGCAGCCGCCAAACAGCGTGCGGAAGAAAGATTGAAACATGCCGATAACGTAGATTTTGCACGGGCCACAGCAGCGCTCGAAAGGGCCACGACAAGAATTCAACTGGCGCAAAGGAAATAATCCTAAAGCCTTCGCCTGAAAAGGGCGCAGAAGGTCTCTAAAAATTTCCCGATGAAAGGCCTATTTCGCCATTCATCGGGATTTATTTTTTTCGCTTTCTTGATGTCCTCTTCAAAGACCCCTGCCATTTGCCTGCCTAAACCTTTGTCATAAATGCCGACGTTCCCCTCGTCATTGTAGCGCAGCGACTGAAAATCGAGGTTTGTCGATCCTATAATGCTCCAGCAGTCATCAAACAGGTATGTTTTGGCATGAAGTATTTCGCCCTGATATGCATAAATTTCGACACCCGCCTTCAGCAGTCTTGTATAAGAAGCTTTTCCCGCATATGAAGCGATAGGCACATCGCTTATATCCGGGACTATAAGCCTTACTTTCACGCCGCGTTTTACTGCGCCTTCGAGAGTTTCGAGCATCATTCTGCTCGGGATAAAGTAAGCGGTGGTCAGCGAGATACTCTTTGTAGAATTGTTGATGCTGTGGTACAGAAGTTTTCTCATCCTGCGGCGACTGCGTATGGATGACACAAAGACCGGAATCGCAGCGATCCCCTTTTTGTTGTTCGCGCCCGTTGCAGGGCTGTTTGATATGGACTTGCCTCCCCAGAGTCGCCAACTTTTTTCGAAATGGGCAAACAGGTCTTGTACAATCGGGCCCTCAAGCATTACTCCGGTGTCACGCCACCCGCGCCCCTTTATCCTAAGGTGAAAACCGCTGTATTCGTTTGCTATGTTCAATCCCCCGGTGAATGCCTTTTCACCGTCTATGATTATCAGTTTGCGGTGGTCTCTGTGGACATAATGGCCGGGGCTGGTCCATTTGAAAGGGCGTGATGCCTTTATCTGAACGCCTGCGCCGGACAACTCATGCCAGAACCGTATTGGCGTTTGAAACGAGCCGAAATGATCGTAGAGGACATATACCTGAACGCCTTCGATGCTTTTTTGTTTTAGAATGTTTGCAAGCGCATTCCCTGTTTCGTCGTTTCTGAAAATATAGAACACGAGGCAGATGAATTTTTTTGCGTTCCGGACAGCCTCAAAGATGCTTTGAAAAGACTCTTTGCCTTTCCACAAAAGCCTTATGCCGGAGGCGTCCGAAAAATTTGTTTTAAGGATCTCTTCTATCTGGGGGACAGAAAAGTTTTCGCACTGCATCAATATGCGTTCTCTTAAATCACACCGCGGGGAATAATCGCTATCCCCGATTTATCTATATGGCACCTGAAACGGTCTTTTTCAGGATCAAGACCTACACAGTCGCCTTCGTTTATCACATTGAGCTTGTCAACTATCACCCGTTTCAAAGAAGCGCCTTTTTTGATCCGGGTATGGTCCATGATTATGCTGTCCTCTATTTCGACATCGTCTTCAACCACTACGCCGCAGCGCAGCACAGAATTGCGTATCTTCGCGCCATGCACAACAGAGCCTTCGCCTATTATCGTGTTTCTGATGTCTCCGTTTAAAATCTTGGCTGCCGGCCCCTCGTACGACGAAGGATGGATCGGCCATGATTTGTTGTTTACTTCGAACAGGGGATTGCTTCCAAGCATATCCATGTGCGCATCGAAAAACGATGCTATCGTCCCGACATCGCGCCAATAGCCAAGCTCTTCCGTTGCGGTGGTGCCGGGGATAATGTTGGTAGAAAAGTCATATGCAAAGACCTTCCCTGTCCCGACGAGATCGGGGATGATATGGGCCCCGAAGTCATGCTGTCTGTTTCTCTGTGCTCGTGCTAGAGAGCTGAGAAGAGGCTCCCTGTTAAAGATGTAGTTTCCCATGGACACATAAGCCCTTGTAGGATCGTCAGGCATAGGTGTAGGCGATGCGGGTTTTTCCTCAAAACCGACGATTCGCTTATTGCTGTCGGTAACGATCACGCCGAAGGCCGAAGCCTGCTCTATCGGCACCGGCCTTGCCGCTACCGTAACCGCTGCTCCGGTTTCGAGATGAAAATCTATCATCTGGCGTATGTCCATTCTGTAAATATGGTCCGAGCCGAAAACAACCACAAGCTCGGGTTTGTGGTCCTGAATAAGCGGAGCGTTTTGGAATACTGCGTTGGCAGTGCCTTGAAACCATTCATTACCGGTCCTCATCTGCGGGGGCACCACCGTGACGAAATGGTTTTTTACAACCGATGACAGCACCCAGTTCTGCCGTATGTGCTCTATTAACGATTGGGATTTGTACTGAACGAGCAGATAAATGGAGTATATATGCGAATTGACCAGATTGCTCAATACAAAATCGACTATGCGGTAGCTTCCGCCGAAGGGCACCGAAGGTTTAGAGCGAAAAGACGTGAGAGGGAAAAGACGCTCCCCTTTGCCTCCTGCGAGTACGACCGCTAAAATTTTCGGATGAGACATTATGCCCCCTCAAAACTGTGGCTTTATTATGGCATATCTACGCCTGCAATGCTGCAGCCGCATTTTGTACATTTTGAATTTTTTAATCCTCTTACCTTTAGATCATATCCGAACCGCTCCAGCAAAATAGTTTTACATTGCGGGCAGTATGTGTTTTCTCCGCCCTCGCCCGGCACATTGCCCTCATACACGAATTTCAACCCCGCATCGATCCCTATTTTTCGCGCGGCCCTGAGCCTTTCGAGCGGTGTGCGCGGCTTGTCGAGCAACTTGTATGTGGGGTAAAAGGCTGTAACATGCCACGGGATTTCAGGACTGACCGACTTTATAAATTCGGCAGTCCATCGCAAAAAATCGTCGGAATCATTGTGATCGGGGATGACTAATGTTGTCACTTCGACCCATACCCCAAGCTCTTTCATAAGCTTTATTGTGTCGAGGACCGGCTGGAGGCGGCCGCCTACGATTTTCTTATAAAAAGAGTCGTCGCCTTTCAGGTCGATATTATTTGCGTCGAGATATGGCGCTATCATTTTTGTCGCTTCAGCGCTCGTATAACCGTTGCTGACGAAGATGTTTTTCATGCCGCGCTCATGCGCCAATCTTGCACAGTCATAGGCGAATTCGAAAAAAATAGTGGGCTCCGTATAGGTGTATGATATGCTTTTGCAACCGCTTCGTTCGGCGGCCGCCACCACCTCTTCGGGAGTTGCATAATGTCCCGGAATATCTTCGGTCCCTTGGGCCAGTTGTGAAATTCCGTAATTCTGACAATGCAGGCATCTGAAATTACAGCCTGCTGTTGCAATGGAGTATGATTTTGAGCCCGGCTGAAAATGGAAGAGGGGTTTTTTTTCTACGGGATCTATGTTTGCGGCTACAAGCCGCCCGTACACAAGACTGTAAAGAATTCCGTCCCTGTTTTCTCTAACGCCGCAGATTCCCCGTTTCCCGGGAGATATTTTGCAGTAATGATTACAAAGAATGCATTGCGTTTTCCCGTCTCCGGTCCTGTTATAAAGCAATGCCTCTTTCATTAATCATTTTTTCTTAGGCTTTGCTGCGGCTTTTGTAGCGGTCTTTTTTGAGGTTGTTTTTGCCGGAGCCTTCTTTTCTGCCGGTTTTTTCTTGTCTGTCGCCGCTTTCTGTGCTGCAAGCACGATTTTCTCGGCTTCGAGCCAGTTTTCGAAATCGCGGCCGCCTATCCGTCCGCTCTTTTCGTACAGATCGTGTGCTACTTTTTTGATCTCCTCATACATATTCATTCTCTAAACCCCCTGTAACTATTAGTAGTCCATATCATAACCTAAAATAGACCAAAGTGCAACAACAGGGCTTTAGAAACCCTTGTCAAATCTGGATTTTACGTCTTGCCGTTTCCCCCGGAAACGCCATTTTTTTTGACTGAAATAAGGTTGCTGTGATACCATGATTTAAACACCTTCCGTAAAAAGGATGCTTGTCTGAGCATGACCGTAAAATTCGAAAAACTTCTTGACATACTGAGGGCTATGGCCTCTGTTATACTCGCCTATTCCGGCGGCGTCGACAGCACCTTTTTGCTTAAGGCCATAAAAGAGTCCGGAATTACGTCCCTTGCCGTAACGTCGCATTCCGAAACCATGCCTGAGAGCGAATTCCGAGCCGCATGCGAAATTGCCCGGAACATAGGTGTGACGCATATAACAATTCAAACCGCAGAGCTCGAAAACTCAAATTTCAGCAACAACCCTCCGGACCGCTGTTTTTACTGCAAGGACGAGCTTTTTGGAAAATTAAAGGCGCTTGCTGCAGAAAAGGGTTTCCGGCACGTTATTGACGGGAGCAATCAGGATGACCTCTCCGATTGGCGGCCCGGCAGACAGGCTGCGGCCAAGCATGGCGTCCGGAGCCCTCTGATAGAGGCTTCGTTTACAAAGGCCGAAATACGTGAGCATTCCAGACTGCTTGGTCTCAGCACATGGGAAAAGCCTGCTTCGCCCTGCCTTTCTTCGCGTTTCCCGTACGGGGTGAAGATTACAAAAGAAGGTCTTCAGCGCGTTGAAAAGGCCGAAGAGTTCCTTAAGGCACACGGTTTTGGAGAACTCAGGGTAAGGAGTTCAGGAGACTCTGCCCGGATAGAGATCAATGCCGAGAAAATGGCCTTGTTCACCGAAAAAGAATTCAGAGAAACAACCGTCAATTTAATGAAAGGTCTAGGTTTTAGATATATAACGCTCGATCTTGAGGGGTTCAGAAGTGGGAACCTCAACACTTAGCATGCCTGATTTGTCGATGTGCGTGAGGTGCGGCGCCTGCAAGGCCTTTTGCCCCACATATGCAGAGATTGCGGATGAGGTCTTCAGCGCCAGAGGCCGGGCCATGCTTTTGCAGAAGGCGGATTCGGGGGAACCCGGACTTTCGGAGCGGTTCGATTCTTCAATTTCAACCTGCATGCTGTGCGGGGCCTGCAACAGCAGTTGTCCTCTCGGCATCGATCTTGTCTCCGCTGTCTGTAAGGCACGGAAAAAACTTAAAGACAGTTCGCGTGAGCGGCGTATTATGAACCGCGCTGCAGGCTTTATATTCAAGGATGTTTCGAGGAGCTTTAAATTGCTGTCTTTGCTCGAAACCCTTGCCGATCTTCTGCCTGTGCAGAGGATCGAACCGTTTAAGACCCTGAGGAAAATGGGTATCAGACCGTCTTATAATGCGTTACGAAACGGGCCTGCCATATTTAAGGCCAAGAACCCAAAAGGAAGGGTTGCGGTATTCGCAGGCTGTACGGTGAACTATCTCTATCCCGAGATAGGCCGCTCTCTGATAGAAGGCCTGAACGAAATCAATTACGATGTGGTGCTCCAGAAAGGGGAGTCCTGCTGCGGCGCGCCCCTGCTGGGATTAGGGATGGAGGACGAAGCCGTGGAACTCGCCGAAAGGAACATTTCGGTTTTCAGGAAGCTTAAGGTCGAGGCAGTGCTTAGTCCTTGCCCGACCTGTTCGTTTTTTATAAGCGATGTTTACAAACGGCTGACAGGCAGCGGCATAGCGAATACCGTGGACGTTTCTGAGTTCTTTATGTCCAAGATCCGGGGGGACGGCAGGGCCGTTGCTCTCCTGTCCGGCAGCAGCGGGTCCACGGTTTTTCATGATGCGTGTCACGCGCGCCACCTTGCAGGAGCATATGAAGCCCCGCGCGAAATACTTAAAGCGGCGGGCATAAAGCTGCGCAAAACCGAAAACGGCTGCTGCGGTTTCGCCGGTTCTTTCAGTATTACGCATCCCGGACTTTCGGAAAGTATTCTGGACAAGAGGACCCGCGAATATGAAGGCTCGGACACGATAATCACGAACTGTCCCAACTGCGTGCTTCAACTGAAACGCACTATGGGCTCTAAAAAAATCCGGCATATGGCCGAGGTAATATGCGAAGCATTAAAAGGAGAAGGACATGTCAGAAAAGGCCGAGGATTCAGGCAAATTAGAGATAGTTACCCCTCAGGGGCATGAGGAGGACGACAAGCCGAAGAAGATGCGTATGGCCAAAAAGAACGCATGCGACAGTTGCGGCAAATGCTGCGGCATGGGCGGGCCGGTGTTACAGAAGGAGGACATGGGGCTGCTGATGTCCGGAACTCTCTCGCAGGATTCGCTTTACGCCGTCAGGGAAGGCGAACTTGTATTTGTCCCGGGCGAGCAGGAGCCTAAGGAATTTTTTATAGAGGTCATTAAGGTAAAAGAAAAAAACGAGGGCGGAGAATGTTTCTTTTATGAGGGCAGCGGCACATGCCGGATATATGAAAACAGGCCGGCCCAATGCAGGGACTACCAGTGCTGGGCCCCAAGCGAATGTCTTACCGGCATTGACTCGACACGGATTCTCAGGAAAGACATATTCGGGGGAGTTCCTTTTCTGATGGACGCTATTGCGAGACACAACGAAAAATGTTCTTATGAAAAACTTGGCGTTTCTCTCGCACGAGCAGCAGGCGGCGATGAAGAGGGAATGGAGGATGTTATCGACATGCTCCAATATGATAATTCTTTAAGGGAGCTGCTAAAGGAAAAACTCGGCATTACTCCCGATGCGGCCGATCTTGTGCTCGGCAGGCCTTTGATCAAAACCATCAATGCCTTTGGCTTTTATGTCGTACAAGAAGGAGAGACCTTCACGATAATGCCGATCGAGACGGAGCGGAAAGAGACGCCTTGATGGAGTTCCGGTCCGGTCCGCTTAATTACGCGCTTGCAGCCATCTTGTTCGTTCTGGTAGGGGCCTTGGGCGGCTTTGTTTATTGGGCGTTGCAGGAAATTCCCGAAATAAAGACGCTCGAGAGTTATAAACCTATCGAATCCACCTTTGTTTATTCCGCAGACGGCAAAGTCCTTGCCGAGCTTTTTCTCGAACGCAGGAGTTTCGTGCCTCATTACCAGATACCGGAGCGTCTGAAACAGGCTTTTATAGCGGTTGAAGACCAGCGTTTCTACTCGCATTCCGGCGTTGACCTTATCGGTATCATGCGCGCCGCATACCGGAACCTGATGGCGGGCGGCGTGGTACAGGGCGGAAGCACGATAACCCAGCAGCTGACAAAGATCTTATTTCTGAGACCCGAAAAGAGCCTTGCCCGGAAAATAAAGGAACTCGTTATATCCCTGCAGATAGAGAAAAAATACACAAAAGAAGAGATCTTGGGCATGTACCTGAACCAGTCTTATTTTGGAACGAGGGCCTACGGCATAGAAGCCGCTGCGCAGACGTACTTCGGGAAATCGGTTTACGACCTCTCTGTTGCCGAATCGGCCATGCTGGCCGGGCTGCAGAAGGCGCCCACAATGTATTCGCCGTTCAGAAATCCGCAGAAAGCAAAAGCGCGCCGGCAGGTGGTGCTCGCTAGGATGCTCGCTTGCGGTTTTATTTCAAAGGACGAGTCCGGGAAGGCAAACTCGGAGCCCCTGCCTTTGAAGCCCTTTCACAGGAAATACGCTGCGCCGTATTTTGTGGAATTTCTGCGTCAACAGATAGAGCCGCGTTACGGGGACAAACTTTATACTTCGGGCATGAGAATATATTCGACGATTGATTCGTCGCTGCAGGAAAGCGCCGAAGCGGCCATAAGTAGAGGCATAGAAATAATACATAAGAGGGTCAAAGCCCCCATTCAGGCGGCGCTTATAGCCATAGATCCGAAGAACGGCAATATCAAGGCCATGGTTGGCGGGACCGATTTCTGGGAAACCCAGTTCAACAGGGCCACGCAGGCCTTAAGGCAGCCGGGGTCGGCATTCAAGCCGTTTGTCTATGCCGCGGCCCTTGAGGACGGGGCAGCCGTTGACGAAGAGATACTCGACGAACCTGTTTTGTTACCCGGATCAAAACCCAACACCTTCTGGTCCCCGAAAAATTATGACGGAACATACCGGGGCTATGTTTCGATGCGCACCGCGCTGGCGTTGTCTTTGAATGTTGCAACCGTCAGGCTTGCGGACAGTGTCGGTATAGGGAAAATAATAGATCTTGCAAAGAAGAGCGGGATAAAGAGCACGCTCCAGCCCTATCTGCCTATTGCGCTGGGGGCTTCGGACATCACCCCCCTTGAAATCACCGCCGCATATGCGGTCTTTTCGACAGGCAAAAGGGTCGACCCTGTTTCGTATGAAAAGATCATGACCAGAAACGGTATAACCATCGAAGAGATTTTCCCCTCGCCCGAGGAGGTGCTTTCGGAAGAGACCGTTAAGGACATGCGGTACCTATTAAAGTCTGTGGTTGATTCGGGAACAGCAACAAAGGCGAAGGAACTCAAGAGGCCTGTTTACGGCAAGACAGGAACTACGAATGATTTCTCAGATGCATGGTTTATCGGGTTTGACGAAAGGCTTGTGGTCGGGGTCTGGGTGGGCAGGGACGACCATACGCCCATAGGAAGAAAGGAGGCGGGCGCCCGGGCCGCACTGCCGATATGGATAGATTTCATGAAAAATGTGCATTAACAATGATAGAATAGCAGTCTAAAAATGGGTAAAACGGTAGTAGTGGCCAACCAGAAAGGCGGCGTGGGAAAGACCACGACCACCCTCAACTTAGCGGCATCGCTTGCGCTTGCCGAAAAGGACATCCTTGTTATAGACACCGATTCGCAGGGCAACCTTACGAGCGGTCTCGGCATAAACAGGGATGATGTGGGAAAAAGCCTCTATGACGTTTACACCAACCGCTGCACCATAGAGGATGCGGCCATACCGACCTCGGTCCCCCATCTCTATATCGTTCCCTCGACCATAGACCTTCTCGGTGTGGAGGTCGAACTCGTGAGCAAAGAGGGAAGGGAAAACCTTCTCAAGAACGCGCTTTCGGGCGTGAAAGAAAAATTCAAATATATATTCATAGACTGCCCGCCCTCCTTGGGCCTGCTCACGCTTAACGGCTTTGTTGCCGCCGATTCGCTCATCGTGCCGGTGCAGTGCGAATACTATTCCCTCGAAGGGCTCGGGCTTCTCACCAGAACGCTCAAGCTTGTGCGCGGTTCATTCAACCCTGCGCTCGAAATCGAAGGCATACTGCTCACAATGTTCGACACCCGGAATATGCTTTCTCATCAGGTTGTGGCCGAGGTGCAGAAATTTTTCAGCGATAAGGTATATAAGACGGTCATCCCGAGAAATGTGGTTCTGGGCGAGGCGCCGAGCCACGGAAAACCGGCTATACTCTACGACCCGCGTTCAAAGGGCGCCCAGAGTTATTTGGCCCTCGCAAAGGAGATCCTCAATGAGAACGGCTTTAGGAAAGGGGCTTGAGGCCCTTCTGCCCGAAAAGGGCGAAGAGATCATAAAAATCGACATAGAGAAGATCATCCCTAACCAGTACCAGCCGAGAAAGGTATTCAGGGATGAGGCCCTGCAGGAGCTTGCGGACTCCATAAAGGAGAGGGGCGTTCTTATGCCCGTTATAGTGGCCCGTGTCGGTGACGGTTCGTTCAGGCTCATAGCAGGCGAACGCCGTTGGCGCGCGTCCCGTTTGGCCGGGCTCAAAAAGATCCCGTCGCTTATAAAAGACGTATCGTCGCAGGACTCTATAGAAATCGCGCTCATCGAAAACATACAGAGGGAAGACCTTAACCCTGTCGAGACCGCCGAAGCATTTAACAGGCTGCTGAAAGACCACAACCTTACGCAGGAAGACCTTTCAAAGAAAGTGAGCAAAGACAGGGCCACCGTGGCCAACTATCTCCGGATACTGAAACTGCCGGACGAGATAAAAACCATGATAAACAGCAGGCAGCTTTCGATAGGCCACGCAAAAGCCCTGCTTGCGATAGAGGGCAAACATAAGCAGATAGAGGCTGCGCGCGAAATCCTGAAAGGGGAGATGAGCGTGCGTGCGGCCGAGGCCCTGTGCAAGAAAAAGGCCCATCGCACAACCCCGAAGAAGAAAGAAAAACTGCCCGAAGTGGCGGACCTCGAAGATAAATTGAAGAGGGCCCTCGGAACGAAAGTCACGATCCGGCACAAAGACAAACGCGGCAAAATAGAGATCGAATATTATTCACTCGAAGAGCTGGACAGGCTGCTCGAAATCCTGATGAACGGCTGAGGTGAAAATGGAAAAATTTTGTATCGACAAGGACAAGGCTGCGCTCGTAATCGTGGACATTCAGGAAAAACTTGCGGTCGCCATGAAAGCCAAGGACGATGTGATAAAAAACAATCTGCACCTTATCGAACTCGCAAAGCTGCAGAACGTGCCTATAGTCGTTACGGAACAGTACCCGAAGGGGCTCGGTCCGACAGTGTCCGAGATAAAGACCTCGGTAGCGGCATATCATCCGATAGAAAAACTAACCTTCAGCTGCTGCGGAGAAACCGGGTTCCCGTCGGAAATGAAGAAGCTCGGTAGGAAACAGGTCATCCTGACCGGCATGGAAACCCATGTCTGCGTGCTTCAGACCTGCATAGACCTTTTGAAAGACGGATATGTCGTCCATGTGGTGCGCGACGCCATATGCTCCCGATCAAAAGGAAATTGGAAGACCGCTCTCGAATACATGCGGGATGCGGGCGCTGTGATCACCTGCACCGAAACCGTATTGTTCCAGCTTCTAAAAGTTGCCGGCACGGAAGAGTTCAAGACGATTTCTAAAAGGATACGATAGTTGGGGCGTGATAGCGGAAGTGAAAATTTTTTTTGAGAAGATCGCGGTACTCGGTGTCGGACTTATCGGCGGCTCATTAGCTTTGTCCTTAAAACAGCGCGGGTTATGCGGAAGCATTGTCGGATTCGGCCGCAAGGAAGGATCTCTTCGCAGGGCACAAGAGCTTAAAATAATAGATGGTTATAGCCTCGATGCCGCGAAAGCGTGCATGGATGCGGACCTTATAGTCTTTGCGGTGCCTGTCGGGCTGTTCAAAGAGCTTGCGCTTAAAGCGGCAGCCGGACTGAAAAAAGGCGCTATAGTGACCGATGTCGGAAGCGTTAAAGGCATGCTTGTTTTTGAGATGGAATCTCTTATGCCGCAGGGCGTCCGGTATGTGGGCTCGCACCCTATAAGCGGCAGCGAAAATTCAGGGATAGAAGAGGCCCGGGCCGATCTGTTCGAAGGCGCGCAGTGCATACTTACTCCCACAGAAAGCACCGACAGAAACGCGCTGTCGTCCGTTACCGGACTATGGAGCTCGGTGGGCTGCAAGACCGAAGAGATGACACCCTTAAGACACGATGAGATTTACGCCTCGGTAAGCCACTTTCCACATATGGTCGCCTATGCTCTCGTAAATTCGATTGACAGTGTCGATCCGGAATTTATTCGATATGCAGGTCAGGGTTTCAAGGACACTACGAGGATAGCCATGAGTTCTCCTGAAATATGGCGGGACATTTCGGTCCATAACAGAGAGAACCTGCTTAAGCTCTCAAGGCTTTTCAGAGAGCGGCTTGAGCTCTTTGACAGGCTTTTGGCGAGCGGCGACGCTCCGGGAATAGAAGAAGAGTTCAGAAAAGCAAAAGAAGCGAGGTCACGTCTTAAGTAACCGCAATATGAATAATGTCCAGCTTGTTCAGTCAAAGGGATTAAGGGGCGAGATAACTCCTCCGCCGGACAAATCGATATCGCACCGTGCGATTATGTTCAGCGCGCTTGCCGGCGGTATCAGCCGGGTCAAAAACTTTCTGCGCGCCGAAGACCCTATAAGCACCATGAACGTATTCAGGCGACTCGGCGTAAAAATCGACGACAACGGCGATGAACTTATTATAGAAGGCAAAGGTTTGACTGGCCTGTCGGAACCGTTCGATGTTTTGGACTGCGGCAACTCAGGCACTACGATGAGGCTTATTTCGGGTATCTTGGCAGGGAATCCGTTTTTCTCGGTGCTTACCGGAGACGACTCCCTGAAGCAGAGGCCCATGGCGCGTGTTATCGGGCCGCTCAGGCTTATGGGTGCTGACATATCAGGCCGCAGCGGGGACAAATACCCGCCGCTTGCGATCAAAGGCCGCAAGCTCAATTCCATAAAATACAAAATGCCGGTCGCTTCCGCTCAGGTCAAATCCTGCGTTATGCTCGCGGGGCTGTATGCCGAAGGCATCACAGAAATTATCGAAACCTTCAAATCGAGGGACCATACCGAAAGGATGCTCAAGGCGATGGGTGCAAATATCGAGGTCGAAGGACTTTCGGTAAAGGTAGCTTCGTCCGAATTGAATGCAGCGGATGTTATTGTGCCGGGGGATTTTTCGTCGGCAGCTTTTTTTATCGCTGCGGCCTTGATGCTGCCTGATTCGGAAATAATGATAAAGAACGTCGGCATGAACCCTACGCGCACCGGCTTCCTTGACGTCGTCAAAAAGATGGGCGCGGTCGTCTCTGTCGAAAATGAAAGAGAGGTTTCGGGCGAGCCGGTTGCCGATCTGTTTTGCAAAAGTTGCGATACACTTAAATCGGTCAGCATAGGCGCGGACCTTATGCCGTCCCTGATAGACGAATTCCCGATTCTCTGTGTGCTCGCCACTCAGGCAGAAGGCATCACAGAAATAAGAGGGGCAGAGGAGCTGAGGGTCAAGGAATCGGACAGGATAAAGACCGTCGCCGAAGAGCTGCGAAAATTCGGCGTTGACCTTGAGGAATTTCCGGACGGCATGGCCGTAAAAGGCAGGGCAGCCCTTAAAGGGTGCAGCGTCGAAAGCCATCATGACCACAGGATAGCAATGTCTATGGCGGTGGCTGCGCTGGCAGCCGAGGGCAAAACTATTATCAACAATGCATCGTGCGCGGACATTTCGTTTCCGGGATTTTTTGAAAGGCTCGGGCTTCTTGCGAGGTGAAGATATGGGAAAAGTGATTGCGATAGACGGACCTTCCGGCGCAGGCAAAAGCAGCGTTTCAAAGGCTGTGGCCGACAGGCTCGGTTTTCAGTACCTCGACACAGGTGCGCTTTACAGGGCCATAGGAATCCATTTGAGAAGGAAGAATGTGCCGGACGATGCGCTGTACGATGAGACGGCGGCGGCAATAGAGGGGATAAGTATCGTTTTCCGCGAAGGCCGCGTTTATTTGAACGACGAGGACGTCTCGGACGCGATACGCACAACAGAGGCAGGACATTATGCGTCCGTGTTTTCTGCCAAAAAAGCCGTGAGGGACGCGCTCTTAGGCATTCAGCGCGATGCTGCATTGGACCACGACGTTGTGGCCGAAGGCCGCGACATGGGCACGGTGGTTTTTCCGGGCGCGTGGAAGAAGTTTTATCTTGACGCTTCCGAAGAAGGCCGGGCCAAGAGACGTTATCTACAGCTTAAAGAAAAGGGCGTAGAGATCACTATGGAAGAGGCTCTCAACGATGTTCGTGAGCGCGATATAAGGGACAGTCAACGTGATATTGCGCCTTTAAAAAAAGCGGACGATGCGATCTGCGTAGATTCGACAGCTTTGAGTTTGAATGAAGTTATCGAAAAGATGTTAGGCTGTATAAACGAATAATTCGCTCTATGACCGCCTTGGCGTAGAATGTTTTTTTAACCACAAAACCATATCTTCGAAAGATAATTTTTTTGTTGCAACCGAAACCATAAACCTGACGATCTCTTTTTGAGGCACATTTAAAACATAGCCGTTCACAGTAGCGTCCGGTTAAGAATCGAATAGATTCAATTGGTTACAATTCGGTTCAATGTTCATACTGTAATCCGCACTCGCAAAGGCTTGCTGCAAGGGCATCTTCTCGAAAGCAGTGACC
>SCQE01000127.1 GCA_004321915.1 Nitrospirota bacterium | reverse complement strand
CAACTCTACATGATAATGGTCATTCAGAAGAGTCTAACTATTTATTCAGAACTGCAAAGATAAAATTTAGATTTTCACGTGATGTCATGGAAAATACTTTGGTAGATCCTAATTTTCCAATCCGTGAGACGTATCGACCTGATTATGGAGATGATAAAAATGAAGGTCTGCATGGATGGGACTGGTATCCTAAATTTGGTTATGATATTGATGAACTTTATCCATGGGATTATTTAATTGGTCGTAGATATGATGCACAAATATTTAAGAATTATTATTATAATTCAGCAACATGTACAACTATCGGCAATTATGTAACAATGAAATTTATTTCTCCTAATGGATTTGGATTACCTCACATGAGTTATTTTAATATTCATGTAGGAAATTACATAAAATCTACATCTGGCAAAACACTAACAAATAAAGGTACCGCACAATTTGGTACTGAATATCCAAATATACAAATTAAATTATTGAAATATATTTCTAAGAATTATAGTGTACATTATGGTTCAGGAAACAGTTTTTTCGTAAATTTAGCTGATTATAAACACGCTATTATTTTATGTATGGGTGTTTTATTAAAACAATATGATTATGTAATTACTCAAAAGTATACTTTTGAGGATCCAACTATCCAACATGCTGTATTTCCCCCAACAGGTTGTTATAATAATATTAGTCCAGATAATCTAATTATTCCTGAAATACCTGAAAATTATATTTTAAATTGCAAACTTTATGAAGATGGACAGTATACTATAGTATTACCTATATTAGCTGATATAAATTCTTTTGAATTAGAATATATTGATTTTTTTTGGAATGGTTTAATAGATAATTTATTTAATTATAAGGCATCAATATTAGACTTTGCTAAAAATCCTACAAGTTATTTATTAGACAGATTTTTGTTAAGTATATTTAGTAACTATAATTTACCCTTTATGAATTATTACCAATTAGTTAATTTTCAGATAGAAAAATATGCGTTTGATGGTAATTGGGGTATTTGGGCTTTTCCAGGAAATCGAAACGATGAAAATTTATATTTAAAAGATTATAATTGTTACGATAAATATAGGTATTTATATCTTTGGAGAACTTATTATACTTCTTTAAATGGATATAGAGCTAACTACGGGATTGAGTATAAGATAATTTTAAAATGATAACAAAATATTAACGTGTAAATATTATTAATAATATTTG
>SCQE01000024.1 GCA_004321915.1 Nitrospirota bacterium | reverse complement strand
GTGATGATCATGACTCAGAACTCAAGAAAATCATCCTCGATAATGCCGATCATGATAAAATACCGGGGTTACGCATGGCGGCGTAATCTAATACTTTGCACTGTCGAGTTTATAGACAGACTCTAATTATTTGCCAAAGCTCCGCGTCTCATGCGAACAATACCATAGATTATCAGCAATAACGCTGCAATCCCGCTGACAAGGAGAGAAGCTGTAAAAATATTGTCCCTGAACCGGAATGAGATCTTATGTTTTCCGGGAAGGACCTCGACCCCCATGAAATAATCATTTACCCTCCTGAGACTATGCTCTTTTCCATCAACCAGAACCTTCCAGCGGTCATCATAGAATTGGTGTAAAAGTAAAAAACCGGGCCCGGGCGCAGCAGCGCTTAAATCAAAACTTGAACAGCTGATTTTATCTAATTCAGCCGTTCCGGACGGGGCCCCTGATTCCTGACCGAAAAGAACAAAAAGAGGTTGTTTGTCGAGTGCCGGAAGCATTTCAGAATCCTTAAGTCTTATAAAATCATGCCTTTCCTGCGCATTGTACCACCACCCGGAGAACCGCTTCAGATTCATCGAATCGATAAATCTGGCAAACTGCGCAGGATACATATTATAAGTCGGGTCTCCGTCCAAACCCGATTGCAGCACAGGAAAGCCGGCGCTTTCACTCACAGAAGGCCTGAAACGGTCCTGCACCGCAACAGCGTAAAACTTGTTGCGCACCATATTGTCATCCATGTATGACCGGCTGACAGAACCTTGGTCCACCACCGCTATCCGTATGAAGCGGTCATCCCGAAGTGGAGGTTCGTCGACAGAGACACGATTTATCACAAACGCAAACTCGACCGTAATTAGGAGAACGACCGCCGCAAGCAGAATATTCCTGTTGCCCCTAAGAAATGCAACCGAAGAGAACAGGACTATAAGAACCGCTTGCCCGATAAAAGCGACGACATATACATCAGTATTAAAAAACGAAACAAATATTATCGAAAGAGCAGCTGCCATGACTCCAGCCGCAATAATATTGTCCCTGCCCGGCCTCTCATCGATAAGCAGGTCCACGGAACGGGCAAGCCAAAGCACGGCAAAAAACGAAGGATAGAACCACTCAAACCACTCGTTGCGCACCAGCTTCATGACAGGAAGGAAATTCAGCGCTGACCGGAGGAAAGAAACATTGCCCTCGCTGTCCACCATTAGCAGCCATGCCGACAAAATAAAGAGGACAAGCGAAGCATCTGCCCGGATTTTTTTTCTGATCGCAGAAAAAGCGAGGGCCACAACGCCCAGCAGCCCGATATATAAAGAAAAGAAAAATTTGACCGGCAACAGATAACTCATGAAATTATAAAAATTGATGGTATTAAAAGGGTCCTTTGTATGGAGAGACTCGGGGGCCAGCATACGCGGCCCGGAGGTCATGGCAGCGGCCATAGGAGCAAGCTTAGGCAGACTCAGCAATACGGCAGAAACGGATGTTATGAACAGATAACGAACTCCGAACCAAACATTTTTCCTCATTAACGAATCAACCGCAACATACGCCGCAAATATATAGAGTCCGAGTACCGCAGTAGTAATGTGGCCGCCCAGAATCGAAAAAGAAACAAACAAAATGGAAGTAATGTTTAGGGGCCTGCCGGATATTACGGCCCTATGGTATCCGAGAACAAAAAAAGGAAAACAGGCGGCATTGTACACGAGAAGATGCCAGTGAGGCAACTCCATTATCTGCCCGCAAAACATATAGCTCATTCCTGCCGCAACACCGGCAATGCCTGACCTGCCCAGTTCCTTCGCACACAGATAGACCCCGGTACCGCCGATGAATATCCAGAAAAGAATCTCTCTCTGTATGAGTTCTATCGTCGATCCGGTAAAAAGCCCCATAAGCAGATGCGTCGGGAAAAACATGGTATTGGAATAGTGCTCCACAAATGGATACCCGAAATTCATAAACGGGTTCCACAAAGGCAGGCTCCCATCCTGCAAACAATCGGTCTGGAAATTAAGCAGCGGTGCGAAAGCGGTCAAAAGGTCTTTGCCGTTGAATATTCTGTATCCGGTCCAGTAGTCGAAATATACCGCGATATTGGACAGCAGCAATATTGCGATATAAACGGAATGCTCCCTGAAAGCCCGGACTATTTCAGGACTAATGCGTTTCATATACGTTGCTTTAGCGTGCATGTCTCTTAAGCTTAGAGAAGCCGTCAATCGCCATTGTTCAGCGTTTTTTCCCGACCGGGAAGACGTTTTTAAAGACAGTATATGCGACCCACAATAGATTCGACAGTGTAGTCAATCCCATGTTAAAGATACCCTTAATGTAAGCGGGATTGGAGTACCATTTTTCCGGACGTCTGGTCACGAAAGTGCTTTTCCGGAAGAAAAAAGCCATAAGGCCCTTGGGCCTGAGCCAAAACATGATGTTGTTCCAAAGCATGATGCAGCGAAGTTCATCCTCGGTAACGCCTTCAGGCAGATATGGAAGAGGCAGCTTCCTGAACGGCCCGGTCACTATCGGACTCACAACATTAAAATTACGCCACCCTTCGCTTACGTTTATCCGATCTTTGACCATATCATAAAAAGGTGTTCCGGGATATGGAATCGCTATATTTATACGCAGTACATCGAGCGGCAGAGACATCGCCAAAGAGATCGTCTGCTTTCGGTCTTCGGCCGTCTCGGTCGGAAATCCTATAATAAAAGTGCCGAGAGTCTGAAGCCCCATTTCGTGGGCAAGCCGCACTGCACGCGCGTTCTGTTCCACCGTTTCTCCCTTCCGTATAATCACTGCGATACGCTCGGAGCCGGTCTCTATCCCAAAGCTGACCGCGCCGAAACCGGCCTTTTTAAGAATGCTGAGAGTATCCGGATTGGCCGCATCGCCCCTCATCTGGCACATAAACCGTACCCTGCCGGGATATCCCTTCTCTACAATCCCATCGCAGAGTTCTTTCATCCGCCTGCTGTCAACCACAAAGTTATCGTCAAAAAATGTTACGAAATCAGCGCCAAAGCGTTCCACAACAATCGAAAGCTCATCAAGCACATGCTCGACCGGCCTTGTCCTGTACCTGAGACCTGTAATGGAACGCTGGCTGCAGAAAATACATTGATAAGGACAGCCTCTGGATGAAAGGACCGCACCCAGATCGTAATGACCGATCTCCTTCTCAAAAAGGTGGTAAGGAAAAGGAGGCACGTCCTTCAGCTCGATCAGTGCTGCAGGAGGATTTTTGTGCACAGCTCCTGAGCCGTCTTTCCGGATAAGGCCGGGAATATCGCCTGCATCACGTCCCTCAGACAGGCGCTTTACGAGCCCGGTAATTACAGAGTCGGCCTCCCCGTAAAAGACATAATCGAATCCGGCTTCGATAAACTCCTGAGGCAACGCAGTGGCATGGATACCGCCTACGATAACCACAGCATCAGGCACAGCCTCCATTATCATAGTTCTAAGTTCTTTTGCCCTATGGGCCTGCAGCGTAAGACTCGTAAGACCGAACACCGGCCTTCCGTCTTCGGTCGCGGCCAATTGAGTTATGAGCGACGCGGTAACAGCCGTGATTCCATCGTTCACAACGGTAACACGTATGCCGTCCCGTTCAAGAATGGCCGCAAGAGCGCCTATCCCGAAAGGCAAAGTATGAATGACCATTTCTTTGAGATCGCCCTGTGCGGTCTTTTCGTCGGTATCCGGAATTATAAAAATCATACTCTCTCTGCCTCTCTCCCTGCACAGTAATAGTACTGCGCCCCTATCGGCAGCTTTCGAAGCAATGCCTCCAATGGCGTCAAGAACCCAAGGATCTTGGGGAAAAAATGTATAAACCTGAGTGTACGGATTACAAAACCGCTGCGTTTCAACAAATCCGCCGCAGCCGAATGGGCCACAAGTTCGGCATCCTTATCAAAAGGGCAATCCCTGACAATCCGCAGTGTAACTGGATTCGATGGATTGTGCTCGAAGAGAAACAGGCGTCCGGTCGGGGAGAGAGCATCCCTGATATTGGCAAGAATAGAGATACGCGCATCCGGCTTGATATGATGCAGCACCCCTGCCATCAGGACCAAATCAAACGGCGCTGAATAAGGTATATTCACCCCGTCAAAGACGCTGAAATGTACGCCCGGGATATCACGATTCAGTTCCGTCGCCTTAGCTATGGATTCAGGCGATATATCTATGGAATAAATATCCGCTCCGTTAAAATAGCGCGCAAGATAGGGTGTACTGTTTCCGATTCCGCATCCAAAATCAAGAATACGCAGACGCCTATCGATAAGACCGTCGGATTTAACGAGCGAATACATTTCCTTGATTTTTCGTTCAGTGAAATCAGAAGCAGAAAAACCAGAAAACCTTACACATCGGTCCAGCGTCTCATTGTAGTTTTCAGCATGCCGGTCAAACTTATCTTTTTCAGTATCCATAAACACGAAGAAGCGGATCATGCCCTTCCTATTCCATTTTCACAGGCATTCAAGGGGCGCTAACACCACCTTGCTCATCATAGTTTTTTGAAGGAACCTGTTATTGAAAAGTTCCGGTGTTCGCATACAGTTTATTTTTTGACCAATTCGATGCCGGCGCAGGCAGGCTTGAATTCCGCCTTGCAGGCGACTTCAAGGTCGGCCAGAGCCGCCTTCTTGTCTCCGGCAAAGGCATACGCTATGCCGCGATTATAATAGGCAAGCATATAATCCGGACGAACGGCTATGGCCCGCGTGAAATCCGCAACGGCTTCGTTAAATCTTTTTGCGCTGGAATAGGCGTTCCCCCGGTCGTTGAGCATATCGGCGTCGTCGGGGTTCCAAAGGAGCACCTTGGAATATTCCTCGACGGCGTGCCTGTAAGCGCCTTTTCTGTAATACATGTCGGCAAGTTTTTTAGTCGCGTCAAAGTCGATCATCGGCACGTCCACCAGCTTCTTGGCCATTAAAAAATCGGCATCCGCCTTCTCCATCTCTCCCAGATGACGATAAATAGACGCCCGGTTCATATAGGTCTTTGCCATGTTGGTCGGCGTAAAATCGGTGACCTCCCAAGAGAGCTTCTTACCGATGACCGACGGGAAATAACTGATGGTCTTGTCTATATCGGCGAGGGCCTTTTCATGTTGTCCGATTTTCGCGTAAGCGTTGCCTCTGTTGTGGTAGCCTATCGCCTTGTCCGGGGTCTTCTTCACGACATCGGCCCAGAACTTGATCTCGTCCGTCCATACATCGTTTCTGACATATGTTCCGACCGATAAGGCCGTTATCACCGCCACCGCAAACCAGACGATCTTATTGAGAGACAGGTAGTTTAAAATACGCCTTTCAACCGTTGATACGGCAAGGCCGCAGAGACCCGCAATAAAGCCTACGCTCGGCAAGTAAACCCTGTGTTCAAAGATCAGGTCTTTTATCGGTATAAACGACGATTCGATCGAAATTGTGACAAAAAACCAGAAAACGCCTATCGAATAAAGTTTAAAGTACGCGGCTTCGTCCGACGACCTTTTCGAGGCCTTAAACCACATATAAACTGCGGAAAACGCAAATGCCGTCAAAAAGACCAGTGACCTGATGACCTTGAAGTCGAAAAAAGTGCGCGACGCCTTGATATCGTGGATCACCTGAAGCTTGACGGGCAGTACAAGCTTGCCTATATATATGACGATAATACGAAGCTGGTTACAGAGATATTCATATGCCGACCGCTCAAATAAGTCGTAAATCTTCTCTTTCCTTGTAATTTCCGCTATGCCCTCGCCTTGGCTGATAAGCCCCATTTCCGGTCCGAAAATCGAGAGAGGGATTATGACGGTAGCGGCCCAAAAGGGGATAAGATGAAAAAAGCGTCTGTTTGAGAAAACAGAATTCCTGAACAGCAGCAATTCGAGGACCGATATCGTAAAAGGCAGCGTGAAGGCTATCTCTTTGGTCTTCATGGCGAGCAAGGCTATAAAGACCGAGAAAAAATACATCGCATATGTCGAACGGGCGGGGTTGTTCTTTTCAAACCTGAAACGCGCGGCAAGGTAAAGGAACAATGACAGCAGATAGAAAAAAGCCGTCAAAGACGTAAACCTCTGCGTGACGTAGGACACCGCCTGCGTCTGAAGCGGATGAACAAGAAATACAAGTCCTGAAATAAAGGCAGTCGCAAAATGGGACATGACAGGAGCGTCGTTAAAGCCGGACAACGCGAACAGCAGAAACCTGACGAGCAGAAATACTACAACCGCATTTGCAATATGGACAACTACGTTCGTAAGATGGAAACCCACCGGATCATCGCCGCTTATCGCATAGTTCAAAGCGAAGGTCATATACCCCACCTGCCTCGGATCGCTTACATCGAGGAGCAGTGAAGACAGGTCCTGCACCATGCTGTTGCCGACTATATATTCGAAGTCGTCGAAGATAAAGGTCCCGTTTATAATCACATTGGAATAAACGGCAAAACCCAAAAGCGCATATACAATGACTACAGCCCAAATAGTCTTACGGGTATCGGTCCCGATAAAATTTAATTTCATAATCCTGCCTTTCTAATATTTTCTCCAAACGGCTGCAAGCGCCGAAAAGAACGCAAGAAACGCCCCGGGCGCCATCAAAAACAAACCGTAATCCCGCACAATATGCAGTTTTGCCCACCTTCTCGGTTCCGAGAAGGATATCTTGAACGCGCGCAGGTCGGCGGGCTCGTCATAAGACAAATATCCGTTAAAAATGACCGCGAGGTTCTTGGTGACGCGCAGCTTATACAACGGTCCTCTTTTGCCCGACGCAATCCTGTCCTGAGCTAACGGCGCCTCAGGAAAATACCGGAGATAAAACGTCTCCGGAGTCGTAACCAGCCTGAAATAGTCTTCGTTGCCCGGAGGGAAAAGTTTAAACAATAAAAAGGCCTCGTCGAAGACACGTCCGTCGGGATGGCTCAGTCTGTACATGGGGGCGAAACCGAAATCCTTAATGCTGAATAATGTCGCGCCCTTTGCAAAAACAGGGAAGACGGAATTGATTAAAACAATATCGCCTGATCCGGCAAGTTTGGCCTTGGCCTTTACAAACCACGCAGCCGTACGATTAGGTTTATAGCGGGGATCAACCTCAAGCATTGCAAACTGAGACAACGGATTAGAGGCAAGCGGTCTTTTGTACAAGGTCCCGGGCAAAAACCCCGCCTCATCACCGTCTAAGGTTTGCCCCTCGGCCGCGACGACCGTCCCCTCGAATCTCGTAAGGCCGCTTACAAACGCGCCTAAAATAAAAAGTATCAACCCTGCATGGACAAAGCCGGACAATCCGGGACCGCTTCCGCTGCCGGAAGCGGCATCCTTACCCCGCGCCTTCAGTCCGGCCGCCAGCCTCGCAGACAGGTTCGCAAGCAGGACAAGCATAGAGATTACCGCCGGCGACTTATGGAGCAGCCTGAAAAACCCCTCGGAAAACCCCCCGAAGATACCGCTGACGCCCCAAAAAAGATAGCTTACGATAAACAGCAGTGTAAGTTTTGTAAGCAACGCAGACTGAAGCAGCTCTCTCATCTTCACATTCATAGCCTGACCACGTCCCCGGCCGAAAGCGGCGGAATGCCATCTCCTCTTTCATAAACTTCGTACTCCAGAACAATCCATTTGCCCCAAAGTTTCTTGAGATAATACCGCACGGTAATAACATTATGGGCCTTGCCTAAAGGCCTTCTCGTGTCGCGCTCCTGATATTCCATTATCCACGATTCGTCTACAACGGCGACCGCATGCACGGGACTGAAAAAAGACACGCTCTTTATTTCGGTCTTGTCCCGGTCTATCACAAATATATAGCCGGCCTGCTTAAGCTTTTCGATATCCATAAATATTCTTCTCTTGATAAGATTGTCGGCCGGGAACATATTGAGCCCGCCCGTGTGACCTCCGGTATCGTAAAACCCGGCTATGCCCGCGCTGAAAAGCTTTATGGCGGCCCGGACATTGGAGTCTTCTTTTGCCGTCGCCCTTTTGTCCAGAGTAAAAAACAAATATCTGCCGCCGTTTGCATTAGTCGCAACGGCAGCCGCGAACGACAGAACGATAACCGCCGCGATAAGCCGGTTCTTTTTCATTTCAGGACTTCACCCCGAACACATGCAGGGTGTTCTGCACCATAAAATCCACGCCCCAGTATGCTATCACAATGCCGAAGATCGCAAAGACAAATATCCATGCAAGCCGCCTCCCACGCCAGCCGAGGGTGACCCTCAGGTGTATTGTCAAACCGTACACAAGCCACGCCAGCAGCGACCACACCTCCACCGGGTCCCAGCTCCAGTAACTGCCCCATAATTCCTTCGCCCATATAGAGCCTGCGGCTATCATTATCGCGTCCGCAATAAACCCGTACACCACAAACCTGAACATAGTCTCATCTATGACGGGCAAGGCCGGCAATTTAGCATAGAAAGCGCTTTCCGTCGACTTCTTCAGGCTGTTGTCCTTCAAAAGGTAAAGCACCCCCAAACCGGAGGCGACAAGATAAGCGCCGAAGGCAAGCTGGGCAAACGCAACGTGTATGACCAGCCACGAACTTTTTAAAGCCGCCTCGTGCGGCCTGTCGAACGAAGCCACCATTATCCCGTAACCGAGAGCGAGCAGCGTAGCCGGCACGGTGACCAGCCCCACACCCCTCAAGGCCTTCTTTTTCACGAACAGGTAGACGGTCAGGCCGACGGCAAACCATCCGCTCGTAATGCCGTTTTCGAAAGCGCCGTTCGCAGGAAAATATCCGGTGGAATGCCACCTCGACACAAAAATCAGGCTGTGGACGGCAAAGGTCGGCAGCAGGATATAGGCCGTTATATTAAGCAGCTTATCTTTATTGAAAATAAAGGCCGTAAGGAGCATGACCGTGCATAAAGCGTAAGAATATATAATCCCCCACGAAGCGAAAAGTTCGTATTCCCTCATTATGCCTTGCCCCCGATGGGACCCTGATCTTGTTCAAGGGTCAACAGGATGTCCCTTCCTATCTTTTCAAGCTCCTCCTTAAAGGAGTGCTTATAATATTCGCTTCTGCCGTTATAAAATATCAACATGCGGCCTCCCTCCTTCTCGATATTGAAAACCACCTCTTTTTGGAAGAAAACAAGCCGCATTAAAAGACCGGCGACTCCCACGCCGAACCCGATGAAAAGAGGCATATTGCCGTATTCCCTTACAATCAGGAAATCGACCCAATAACGGGTATCGCCGTATCTCATTCCCAAGCCGTCGAAAAAAACCGTCTGACCGGGTCTCACACGGCCTTCGTAAACATTTCCGCCGGACTTCTGCACCGTCAGAAATACGACCGGGTCCCTCAACTCAAGAGAGCGGCTGATGTCCCTGCCGTCTTCCACGGCATAGTCGGGATAAAAGCGGACATAAAACTTATACGGAAAGCCGGGGATTTCGAATGAGTCTTCCTGTCCCCCTTTTAAAATATTAAGGACAAAATAGCCGCCGCCCAGCTCCTTGCCGTACATATCGCTGAGAAGAAAAAGCGGCGACACGCCTATATTTTGAGGCAATATGGACATGCTCCCTTTATTCACGGGTTTATTCGTACCGAGCGTTACAGCCTCCGCGCCCCCTTCGTGTTTTATCTTCATGTTCACCGAGAGGTCTACTGCAATATTCCGCTCGTACACAGGCTTCACGGAACTCAATTCAAGGCCTAAAAGCGGGACCTGCTTTATGAGTTTAGGCTCCCTGTTGATCAGCCTGAAGTGTTTGAGCTCCGTAGTGAGCTCCTGTCCTTCGGTCAGCACCAAATTGCCGGAAAATCTGGTATAGGACACCAAAAGACCGCCCATAAGACATAAAAAAAAACTCAAATGAAAAAGTATAAAGCCGAGCGGTGAATAGCGGTTTTTAACGGCGGTCAAGCCGGTGGGGCCTACGGACAGCACGGTCCACATCTTTTTCCTTAAATACCTTTGCACCTCGGCCATCGCAACATCCGCCCCTATGTCTTTTTGCGCCTCTATGCGCGCGGTGCCGGGGATGTCACGAATGTCGGGCGTCTCAACCCGTTCCGCGTTTCCGGTAAGATATGCCTTTCTAAGCATTACCGGCACTCTATTCAAAACGACTACTATGAGGTGAATAAAAAAAACAGAAAGGGCTGCGACCGTGACCGGCGATATATAAATCTCATTGAGTTTAAAATATTCGACTACCGCGGAAAAGTTGGGGGACGCAAACCTCCATTCATCGTACTTCGCCCTCGACCCAAAGAATGTCTTTTGCGGGACAAACAGTCCTGCGAGAAATAGGACCATCATCACGGATATGATGATCACCGTCATGCGGGCGCTTTTGAAAAAAACGTAAAACTTCTTCAAAGAGAACAACATTTGATTGTTATTTTAACTTTTTAAACAGCGTATCTTCAACGAACCGGGCGACAACAAACTCTAATGCGCAGACATCCTTTGCGCCTCCGCAAGAAAAAGCTTCAGGTGTTCGTCCTTAGGATAGTCCTTAAGTCTTCCGGAGATATATTTCACCGCCTGCCTGCCTTCGCCGGACAATATAAGCCGGTCCGCATTGTCCCAGTACGACCATATTGCAGGAGGCTCAGCCTTCTTAAGAATTCCCGGGTCTTTAAGGACATCTACGATCTGTCCGGCCAAGTATTTATGATACGGCTTGGCATACGCTGATTTGGCGTAAGCCGACACGAAGCAGGCGGAAACTCTCACGCCTTTTTTCTCCAGTATCTCAAAAAGTCTTCTCAGACCCGCAAGCTTTGTGATCCCTAATTCCGAAGAATACGGCGCAAAGAAATCAGGGTCGAAACTGAGGACCACAGGCTCCTTTATAGGCGGCAGCGTCAAAGGGCTGCATATGGCGGCAGCGACCCCCATGACGGCGCCGCGAACGCATCCGGAATCGTACTTCATCGGATCTATGTCCTTGAAGTGGACCCCCGCCGTCTCATTGTTGAAGAGCAATTTCAACCTTCTTTCCGCATCATAATACTCGATGGTCCTGAAGGGGACCACCCAATAAAAGCTTTTGACGACCCCCGCCTTAAGAGGCATAAACAGGTCTGCCGAGGAATTGTCCCGCAAAACCGGATCCATTTTTAATTTATCGGGCTTTGCTTTTTTCAGCGCGGCGCCGACAAGCTCCGCCTCGGCGCCCGAAAGCGCAGCGAGCCCGGAATTCGCAGATATCCGGATGACCGTTATCTTTTTATATCCGCGCTCAGTCCAAAGAGAGCTCAACTGTCCGGCGGAGTTCACCGTTACAATGTCCTGCAAAGGGGTCGCACCGACTACAACGCCCTGCTTTACATCTTTTTTCGGACCGCAGGACGCAAGCAGAAAGGCCGATGCAGCAACACCGGCAAACAACAGCTTCAGAAAATTCATATTCGCACCTCGATCATTCAAGCTTTCTCGTAGCCGGCTTTACCGGAAAATCTAGTTTTGCATCATGGCCGGCCATGCCTATAGCCAACACTACAGAGTGGGAGTTTTGGGGTTTCAATACCTTGGGTCCCCACTGCAGTCCCAGAAATCTGGTGTCTTTGCTGCTCAAAGGCACCTTTTTGGACTCGTCGTTGAAACTCCCTATCGTATTGCTGAAATACACAAGGTCCGGCCTGCCGGAACCAGACCATTCTATAAAATTCGCCGCCCTCGTAAAATTATTGCCTTCCCCGATGAGAAAGTTACCATAGTCGTAGAAACCGGCATAGTTGTATTTTCGGGGATCTATGGCAGCCTCATAAAGCACCATTCCGTCTTCGAGCCAGCCGACATTGCCGAGGGAGGAGCCGTAATCCCCCAGCCACGGCTCGTCGCCGTAGACATATGAGTACGAAATATCGGAGCCCCCGACATTGCTGAACTTCAACAAAAGAGTAAAATAACTTTCCCCCGCATGGAAAAACACAAACCTGTCTATCCTCATCAGGCCGCTGTCGAGCCTTACTTCGTGGCCGCTCCATAAAGTCACCTGCTCCGCAGACCTTTCGTACAACCTGCTACCCAGAAACTTCCACTGTGCCGGGCTGAACACGGCCTCAGGCCTCAGCGCGCTCGCTATGGATTCATTTACAGAACACCATATATGGTACCACCGTTTCCCGTCAAAATACGCCACCCCTGTCTCATTGTACGTATTTTGGGAATTTCCGGTTAAGGCCCGCGGCAGTCCGCCGCCTACAAAAAGTCCCGAGGGGACGTCCCCGGAGTCTTCTTTATGGCGGCTGAAGCTGATAAAAAATTTTCTTCCGTCCGGATAATGATCAATGATGTAGCCGTTTCCCTGCCTTTCGTTCCAGTCGCATAACATAAAGTTTTTCGTCCCTATACGGCTCCTGAACTCCAAGAACAATTCCCAAAGGGGCATCACATTCAGAGAAAAAAGCAACCGGTCTATGTCCTTGGGGTTTATATCGTCCTTAATCTCAACAATAGAGCCGTCCTGACCTTCGAGTATAAAAACACCTCCCAAGAAACCGGTCAGATTGTAATCCACGAAAACCGCGGAAACTATCAAGACTACAAGACCTATGCCGGCAATCAGCTTGATCTTCCTATTTAAAGAGAAACCGGTCAAAAATACTCCTCATATACTAAGACCTAACATGACAAAGCCTCATATTTGTCATCCTCGGGCTTGACCCGGGGATCCAGTATTTTAAAGATATTTCTGGATTCCCGCCTTCGCGGGAATGACAAATCATGTGGCATTGTAAATGTATTCCTTAGTAACTTACTGCCCGGAAAGCATCTCGGTTATATCCCGGCCTACGGACTGGTACTCGACCGGATTGCCGTACCCGTCAAAGATGCCTACATCATGCCAGTGGTGCCAGTGTACATCGCCGTTAGGAAGCACCACCCTATGGTCGTAAGTCCTCGAAGGATTGTCTTTCGTGATAAGCGACAGGTTCTTCTCGATGCCGTCCCTGTCGGCTTCGGGAACGAATTCAAGGAAACTCCTGCCTAAAAGTTCATCCCTGCCACTGCCGAAATATCTGCAGTAAGCGTCATTAACGAAGGTAAGTATGCCTCCGCGAACAAAACGGCATATCAAGTCAGGGTGATCTTCAACGACCGCCCTGTATCTGCTCTCACTTCTCCTGAGTTCTTCTTCGGCCTTTTTCCTCCTTGCAATGTTTAAGGTCAGCGCCAATACCGTCGCCGAAAGAAAAACTATTAAAAATACAAGGCCTAAAAAAGCGTCCCTATGCTGTTCGATGATCGAAGGTTTTCTGTTCACTAAAACGCTGTTTGCAGGAAGTTTGGACTCGTCTATACCGAAACGCTTAAGCTGGTTATAATCGAAGGCAAGCTGTTTGGAGCTTTCCCGGATGACCGGGATATTCTTTATATCATCCCCTAAAAGTATCCTGACGGCTATCTTGCCTGCTATCCGGCCTTGCGCATACCCGCCGGTCAGCACACCGCCTACAATGCCGCTGCCGAGATAGGGCTTCCAAATACTGTAGACCGGCATGTTCAACCGGGACAAGAACGCCAAGGTCTCTTCTCTACCCAGAATATAACCGTTCGGGTCCGTCGCCGAACCTGCCAAAAGAACAATGCCTTTCCGTTGATTAAGACCGGAAACGGTCTCGATTATCTTCTCGAAATTCGCATTCTCTATAATTTCAAGATTTATATTGCCCTGCAGGCCGTTTCGCAAAACTTCGAGCTCTCTTTTATTGACGGCCCCTGCATGAGTGGCGTCAACTATCGCTATAACCGTTTCGGCCTCTTTATGGATTTCTAAGGCAAGTTTAACGGTTTCGCTCACGTCAAGGTCTTCAGCCACCCCGGTATATAGTCTCCTGCCCTCCAGCATAGACGGGTCAAAGCCGTTTATGCCGCAAAAAACAACCGGGACTTGGGGAAAAAGCGAATCCCTGAACTTGAATAAAAAGTCGAGCGCATAGTTGTCGGTCGCAAGGACGAGGTCAAACCTGAGGGACTTGAATTTATACTTGTATAATTCATAAAGCCTTTGCATGTATTCGTCGTCCGCCGCGCCTTTGGTAGCATCCATATACTGCTTTAAGACTTCTATGTCCCCCCTGCCTGACTGGAGCGCCGAGTCTATGCCTTCGTTCAGTTTGTCTCCCCACGGATGGCCGTCGTGGTAGGAATTCAGGACCAGCACCCGTTTTTTCCCGGCTTCAAATCCGGCATCGGAATAAGAGACGCAAACGGCAATAAAGAAAAAAACAAGAAAACCCTTCAGGATAATTTTATTTAAAGACATTCGCAGCCTCCTTTATTCATGGTAATATACGCGTTCGAATCCGCCAAAACCGGCTAAAAACCGACGTGTGCTGAAACAACCTTCACAGCCTTTTGGCGCCGCCCCTGCCTAACAACGATAAAGCAACCTTCGAATAGTTTAAAAATTCCCTCAACGACCTGATGCGGCCGATATGTTTCGCTATATACCCCGGACGCATAAAGTAGCGATTGATCGCCTTCTTATGAAGCAAGGCTATCTCGTCTCTCGACAGATAATGGCCTCCGGCAACCGGGTACCGGTAGGCGCCTTCAAAACACGCGCCGGATTCTGCGCCGCTGTTTTCTAACAAACCGTTTTCCACAGCGTAATCGTAAAACCTCGTTCCCGGAAACGGAGTGGCTGTAAATATACCGGCGTAATCGCTGCCGAGGTCTATTGCAAAGCGAACGGTATTTTCCACTGTCTCATGCGTATCCCACGGCAGGCCTATAAGATAATAGGGATAGGTTCTAAGTCCAGCCTCTTTGAATATCTTCATCGCATCCCTGATCTGGTCCGTCCTTATGGCCTTACCCATCCTGTCGCGCACTTCCTGAGAGCCGCTTTCAACACCAAAACTGACAAGGAAACATCCGGCCTTCTTCATAAGCATGATAGTTTCCCTGTCCACTGAATCCACCCGCACATTCGACGACCATGAGACCCTCAGCCCCGAATCGGTTATGTTCCGGCAGAGTTTAACGACCCAGTCTCTATCAACATTAAAAACATCCGAATAAAAGACAAAATCACTCATGCCGTAACGATCCATGCACAACTTTATTTCATCTACAATACTCTCAGGACTGCGTTTTCTCACCCTCTTCCCCGCAACGGGCGTCGCCAGACAGAAAAAGCAGTGATACGGACAGCCCCGGCTCACCCTGATGACCCCCATAGGCCTGCCGTTATGAGGCATCAGGTAACGGTTCTTATCAACAAGATGCCTCGCAGGAAAAGGAAGCCCATCCAGATCCTCGATAAAAGGCCTGTCAGGATTAGAAACGATCCCTTGCTGGCTTCTCCAACTTATCCCCGCTATATCTTTCATATCCGCGCCGCTGACTATATCCCTAAACGTCCGCTCGGTTTCGCCTCTGATGACCATGTCCAGATCAGGATAGGCTTTCAAGACCTCCCTGTCGAATTTCAAAAAATGGGCGCCTTTTGCGATAACCTTCACCCCCGGCGCAACCTTTTTTATGGCGGAGCACAGCCCCAAGTCGGCAGCCAATGTCGGCGTGGTAACGCTCATCAGCAGAAGGTCGGGTGCAAATTCGATTATTTCCCGAAGAAACAGTTCAGGGGTCCCATTGCCGCGCGAATGATCCGAAACCCTGCATACGCCCCCCTCGCCCTCGCCCACAGCTGCCAGAGAAAGCAGATCCATCGGCGGGTATAAAGGCTCCATTACAACATTTTTAACGGGGATTTGACACCTGTCCTCACGATTCATGCTCACTGATGGGGGATATACGAGAAGGATACGCTTATACATTAACCCTGCTCCGTTGGGACCGCATTTCAATTAATCAGGCCATTATATAACTGCGCCTGTTTTTTATTTTATCACGGCAAGGTAATATCAATCCAATATGAGCGTCCGTATTCTTGTACCAAACAGGAAGACATATTTTATAATAATGCAATGCAGAATAACGGTTCTCCCCCCACGTCCGCAAAAACGGACAAGACCCCCCTGACAATCCTGATGCCTTGCCTGAACGAGGAGAAGTCAATCGGCAAGGCCATAGAAAGCATACCTGTGACCGAATTGCAAAACGACGGATACGAAGTGGAAGTCCTTATCGTAGACGGCGGCAGCGCCGACGACACCGTAAAGATTGCCAAGGCAAAAGGCGCAAAGGTGATAACCTCGAGGGCAGGTTACGGCATCCAGCACCGAACCGGCTTTCTCCATGCCTCAGGCTCTATTATCGTGACGGCCGACTCCGATTACAGTTATCCGCTCGAAGACTCCCCTCGGTTCCTCCGCGCCATGAAAGAGCGACAGCTGGATTTCATCACAACCAACCGTTTCGGCAAAATGGAAAAAGACGCAATGCATCCTATCAACAAAATAGGCAATAAGGTCCTGACCCTTGCAACAAATCTACTTTTCGGGCTGAGTTTGAAGGACTCTCAAAGCGGGATGTGGTTTTTAAGAAAAGATTCTCTGGAACGCCTCCATCTTACCAGCGACGGCATGAGCCTCAGCCAAGAAATAAAGATCGAAGCCTTTAAAAAGTTGCAGGCCTGCGAGATGGATTCGAGATATCGCAAGAGGGTCGGTAACACAAAGCTCCATCGCCTCATAGACGGCTGGAAGAACCTGCGCCATCTTTTTGAGAAAAGACTGGATTTGCGCTGATATCATGAAAGTTCTGTTCATAAATCCGCCTTCTCCCGACGGTACGGAATATATAAGGGAAGGAAGATGCATGCAGGCGAAGTCGTCGTGGACCGCGCTCTGGACGCCTATAACGCTCGCTTACTGCGCATCCTTCCTAAGCGCCGCCGGTCACGATACAGGGATAATAGACTGCATCGCAGACAAGATCAACGTAGAGCAGTTGATAAAACGGACCCTGTCTTTTTCGCCCGACCTCTTGGTGGTAAACACGGCTTTCCCTACTATCAAAAGCGACATATATATCGCTTCTCAACTGAAAAGCTCCTGCGGCCCCCCTTACGCGGCGCTGGTAGGTCTATGCGGAACAATACTGAAAGAAGAACTGCTGGAATATGCGGACAACATAGATTTTATCGCCGTAGGCGAACCCGAGTGGCTTTTGAAAGACCTTGCGAGGGCCTTAGAGAACAAACTGCCTCTTAGAGACATCGGCGGCCTTATATTCAAAGACAACGGCAGGCTTATTATTAACCGGCCGCAGGACATGACCCAAAACAATATTGACGACCTGCCCTTCCCGGCGCGGGATCTTCTGCCCAATGACAGATACGTCCTCCCCCTGACAGGGGAAAAATTCACACTGCTCAGCATAGGCAGGGGCTGTCCTTACAACTGTATATATTGCACGGCGAACCTCTATTATGGGAAGACCTTCAGAAAACGCAACATCTTTTCGATAGTTGACGAAATAAGCGAATGCGTCGCCGTGCACGGCATATCAAACTTCCTGTTCTGGGGCGAATCCTTCACGATGGATCCGGTTTACGGGGAGTCCATCTGTGACGAGATCATAAGGAGAAACCTGAAAGTGAGGTGGTCAACGACAACCCGCGTAGACACGCTTAACGAAGGCCTGCTTTACAAAATGAAACAGGCCGGATGCGCCCTGTTAGGCTTGGGCATCGAATCTATAGAGCAGCAGGTTCTCGATACGTCCCAAAAAGGGACCTCCGTGAAAGACATTGAAACCGCTGTGCGGCTCGTTAAAAACGCCGGGATAAGAACGATGGGGCACTTCGTCTTCGGCCTGCCGGGAGAAACAAAAGAAACTGCCGGGAAAACCATACAGTTCGCGCTCGACTCAGGCATAGAATACGCCCAATTTTATTGTGCAGTCCCATACCCCGGAACAGAACTGGGCGAACAGGCGAAGATTAACGGATGGATAGAAACTAAAGACCGGCAGCAATATGACCTTTCGATTTCCATAATGAGAAACGAGACGCTTTCGTCGAATGAGATCAAAAAGATCCGCGACACCGCATACCGAAAATTCTACCTCCGCCCAAAAATGGCCGTTCAGGTCATTAAAGAGATGCGCAACCTCCCTTCATTCTTCGCATCGCTTGATTTTATGAAATGGATCAGGGCAGGCAAATAAAAACCTTACTTGTGAGGGCTGTATATCTCCGCTATGGGCTTCATCCATGAATATTCCAGTGCGCCGAACGTGGCCATAGGATACATGACTGCCGAAAAAACAACAGCCAAAAACAGATAAATCGCGAGAAACTTCAAAGAAATCTTCTTGTTATCAAGCAGAGCGGAAATTGCATAAGCCGACAGCGTGAAGGCAAAAAGTATTACGGGCGTAGCGATAAAGACCCATATGGCGCGGGTGGTAAAAACAAGCGGCAGATAAGAGGCCGAAAACATCAGGATTACATAGCCGAGTTCAAAGCTCCTGCTCTTAAACCACTCCCTTATCGCAAAATACAGCGCGGGGAGCGTCAATACCCAGACCGGATAATTCCCGAAGGCTATGTTAAGATAGGCCTTGCCCTGATGAAAAACGAAATCCACCCATGCCACCGGCCATAAAAACCATTGATACGCGCTGTGGGAAAGTATGTCCTCCGTGTAAGGCGTTCCCTTGTAAAAATACTGGTGCTTGACGAGCCATAATTGAAACTTAACGAACTCCTCCATCGAATATCCCCTCAACAACCACGGGACATACACGGCTATATAACAGATCAGCGGCACGGCCGCATAGGCTGATAACACCGTAAGCGAGCGGAAAAACGGCTTTCTACGCCCTTCCATACCGTTCAGCAGCCAAGGCGCGGCGTAGTACGCAGCCGCGGACACAGCCCACGGGAAAAGACCGTTCCATTTTGACGCGGACGCAATTCCGAATAAAGCCCCCGAGAGATAGGCAAGAAAGACATTGTCCTTCCTTATGCCGTGATATGCTGCAAGCACGCCGGCAACGATGAAAAAAGATGTCGTGGTCTCCTGAAACGCCTCCCTTGAAAGGGAGATGTGCAGGGGGTCTATGCAGAGGAAGAAGGCCGCTAAATAGGCTGCAAGTCGCTTCCCGAAGAGTCCGTACACCAGATATCCGAGCAGCAGGACCGCAAGGCTGCCGAAAATAATGCTTCCGGACCTAAGCCCCCACGCGCTGTATCCGCCGAATATCTTACCTGAAATAAAAACTACGATATTGCGAAGCGGCGGATGATACCACATCACCTGCCCGAACAGTCCATGGCTCATGTAATTGGTCGCGGCGGAAGCGGCCCCGACCTCGTCATCAGTGGGAGGCTGTTCAGAAAGCCCATAGCAGCGGACCAGCAAGGCAAGAAGAAAAATCCCCCAAAGCACAATATGGCGGTTCCCGTAGATATTTTTAATCACTGTTCCGCCCACACCCTCGAAAACAGTGAAAGCCTTTCCCGCATTGCATCGCCGACCTCAGGCTCGTCGAAACTCGAGGAGAAGACGATCAGGCGTATATCAGGACACTTCATCTTCAGTTGCTTGACCGCTCCGGCCGGATCCACGCCTTCGGAAAAAAAACCGGCATCGATATTTACTACAACCGGCTCATTTATTACCGGCAATGAATCCAAAGCGGCGACAAACATAGGCATATCATAAGAATAGCCCTTTACCGTACGGCCGGAAACCGTATAGGCAAAATAAGATTCAAACTCAGGCAGCCGTTGTTCAAATACCTCCTGAGGGAGTACAACTACAACAGACCTGACCATACCCGTCCTGTTGGCGACAAAGAGCCAGTTATGGGCGTCAAGCCCTTTTTCGTACAAAGACCTGCTGTCTCCGACCCTCACCGGAAACGGCGCGCTGACAGACTCTTCCTTGGGAAAATAATCCACCAAGTTGAGAAACCTGTTAAGATGCACAACCTTTGCCCCCGACAGTCCGGCGGATTTATAAACCTGATAAATATCCTTTTGGGAATTGACATGAACAATGGAAAGGGAAGAAGGCTTCGCATCCGGAAGCCTTCGGGCGCTTACAGACGCATCATTAAGCAAAAAGACACAAACGCCGAAAAACAGCAGGATGATTATATTGACCGCAACCCTCAATTTTCAGATCCGCCGGCTGCGTCTTCTTACTTCAGCTTCAGCCCTTTTGCCCCTTTGGCATTAACGGCCTTATGAAGGTTTTTGGCCTTCTTGATCTTAGCGCCTGTAAAATCCACGCCAGCTATATCGGCGCCTTCAAAATCCGCTCCGGAGAGGTCCGTCCCGGAAAATGGAAATTCGATAGGCTTGAAGTCCACACCGCGCAAGTCCGCGTTTACCAAAGATGCGCCTCCGAAGTCGGCGGGGCATACGGACGCGCCCTTTAGATCGGCATTCTTCAAGTTCGCCTTTTTAAAGGTCGAAAAATTCAGGTTGGCCTTGTTGAATTTAGCGCCTACAAGCTTTGCTCCGTTTAGATTCGCCTTTTTAATAACGGCGTTGCTGAAGTCTATGCCCGAAAGGTCCAACCCGCTCATATCCTTGCCTGTAAGGTCCTTGGTCGTGTTGAGAATCAGTTTGACGCCTTCCACCGTAATCTTTTCTTCCTGAGCGAATGCGTGGACAGATACAAATAATGCAAAAAAACACAGAACGCTCAAAAACACTATCCTCGACCTTTTCATGACGACCTCCCGCTTGCTTTTTATTGTTAATATGTTAATACGAATCGTACACAATCATCAATCGCCGGTCATAATACACGGCGGACAACGCAAGTCCTTAAAATTTGGGCATCCCACCGCTTAGCGAAACAAGCGGCGAATAAAGAAAATCCGGAACGGGGAACCCCAATACGAACGGATACAGATACCCCCCCCATATTAAGATCGCCCCTATAATTATTCCATAATAAACGCCGCTCTTCCGGGACCGTCCAGCCAAAGATGCTAAAAGAAAGCCGACAGCCAAGTGCGCAAACGGCACGGCCTGCAACGCGGAATATAGAAACAAAGGCCTCCTGACCAAAAGGCACAAAAGGTAGACCGACACAAAAAGGACTACGGGGAACAAATAAGACGGCCGTTTCGATTTCACGCCCTGAAAAGATATAAACAAGAGCGACGGGAAGGCAAGCATCCAAAAGGGGAAATTGCTCATGACAACCGAATAAAAGCCCCACCGTCCGTCACCCGCAACCTTCTCCGCGAAGATCAACGGCATTGTGAACCATTCGACAGGTGAGCCGCTCATGAGAACGACAAGGCTGCCCGGAAAGTTGGATTGAGTTACCGCCTGCAGCTCACGATACATCAAAACCTGCCACTCCATAAACTCTCCTAAATCATATCCCCTGCCGAACCACGGAAGGAAAGCGATCAGATAAACAGCGGCCGGCAGCAATACGAGCGAGGAGAAAATATACAGGGATTCATTGATCCGGCATCTAGACTTCCGTTCTCTAACAGCGCTAAAACACGCCAAAGCTATAAAAATGCCGAGCGCAGGCAGATAATACCACTTAATAGAAAGCGAAATACCGAAAAACAGTCCGGCAAGAAGCAGCGCCGATGAAGTCCCCCGCATATATTTTAAAAACAGAAAAGAGGCCAACAGAAAAGAAGACAGGCTTAAAGTCTCTCCCCACGCGGTTCTCGACAAGACTATATGCAGCGGTTCAACGGCCAAGAGCAACGCCGCTATGTAAGCCGCCACCTTATTGGAAAACACCTCCCTGCCTAAAAGATAAAGCCATAAGACACTCAGTGTCCCTGCAAAAACGAAAGGAAGCCTCCATCCGTACGGATTGTTTCCGAACAGCTTAATGCTGCCGGAGATGAGAAGCGACTTGAGCGGAGGATGATAAAAATCTCCGGCGTAAACTATTCCGGTTTTAGTATAAACCTCGGCGTTGGGGATAATCGTGACCTCGTCGGCGTAATAGGCGGCAACATCGCCTATGCCCCATACCCGCGCGGTCAGCGCGAATAGGAGCAACATCCCTACGGCATAACTCTCTTTAGCGGCTTTCATTGCGCCCTATCTTCCTTCTGATCTCTTCAGGGACATCTCCGGAAATGACTACCACGTCGGGTCTAAACGCGCCTTTCTCCATAAGTGAAAGGATCGCTTCATAGTCGTGAAAACTTAAAGCCTCTCCGTTCATATTCAGCAACACAGGCTCGGCCGTCACCGGAAGGCCTTCAGGTTTTGTTATACTGAACTCCGTAGAAGTAAGCACCAAAGAGAAAACGCCCCCATGCCGGCGAGCCAGAGGATTTCTGTTCAGGTTTCCAGCCGCTTCCTCCCATTGCCTGTCGGGAATAACGTGCCAGACCTTCCTTACTGTATTGTCCCTTATGGCCAGATCCACATAATTGAAATCCGTGGCCGTAGAAGCGCCGGGCAGGGCTACGCTGAACGCTTCTGCCCCCTCGTCCCCTCCCATTCTATTAGTCCTGTCAAAGAGAACGAGTATCCTTCCCCGGACGCCGAAGGATTTCCAGACCCTCAATGCCTCAGCCGGTCTGTCTACAAAAATGACCTTAGGCCTGTTCAAAAAAATCCTTCCGCTCCTTCCGAAATAAAACGAAAGCCCCAGCACACACAGAAAAAAAAGGACGACTGCAAGGCTCGCGAATATTTTTCTTTTCCCGATCATGTCATGATATTATACCATTAAGTTTTTGGCCTGCTTCAGACTCTCACACATGAATATTTATGGACAACAGACTGATACTCGACAAAAATAATATCTGGGTCGTCCCGCAAAAAACCAGCTCGACAATATCTTATCCCGAGCGAGGAAACGACCGCTGCTTCTCCATTGAAGACGAGAGTTTCTGGTTTCGCTTCAGAAACGATGCAATATTGACATTGATTGAAAAATTCCCGTTCGCTAAAGACTTTGTCGATATCGGAGGAGGAAACGGTTTTCAACTGCAAGAACTCTCCCGAAAACTGCCTGATAGGACTCTCGCACTGGTTGAGCCCGGCTACGCCGGATGTCTCAATGCCAAATCGAGGGGATTAGACAATGTATATAATACAAATATACAGGATTTCCCCTTTGCAAAATACGACATTGACGGGGTTGGGCTTTTCGATGTCATCGAGCATATAGAAGATGCTTTTTCCTTTCTGGAAGATATTTCAGCAAGGACCCCAAAAAATACACGCATTTACATCACAGCGCCGGCATACGGATGGCTGTGGTCCCACCACGACATAAACGCGGGACACGTCAGAAGATACGATGCAAAAGCGCTCAGGGAATTGGCGATGCGATGCGAAATGCGAACGCTTTATGCCGGATACTTTTTCTCATATCTCGTGCTTCCGGCGTTTTTACTGAGAACCGTTCCATACAGGCTCGGTATCGTGAAGACAAACATCGCAAAAGATACTAACAAGTCCATAAGTAAGACCCCATGTGCCGTCATTCCCGCGAAGGCGGGAATCCAGTGTTTTCAAGGTGTTCTGGATTGCCCGATCAAGTCGGGCAATGACAATGAATGCGACTTTACTAACGGTCTCCTTAGTAAGCCTACACAACACGCGCCCGGCGATTTCATTTTAAACCTTCTCAAAAAGCTTCATGCACTTGAGATGAGAAGGTTCGCAAAAAAAGGGATCAGTCTTGGTTTAAGCTGTGCGGCGGTTTTTGAGACCCGATGAACTCGGCAAGATAAAAATCAACGGTAGTTTTCAGCGCCTCTTCTATACCCACCTTCGGCGTCCAGCCAAGGATATCGCGCGCCTTGGAAATTGAAGGTTTCCTCTCAGGAATATCCTGATACGACGGCCCATAGTAGACCTCATGCGGGACGTCGATAAGTCCCGGAACCGGAAGCTGCTTAGGCCTCAACGGAGATTCTCCGCAGATTCCGACGATCATCCCGGCAAGCTCCCTTATCGAGAGATCGGCCGAAGGATTGCCGATATTGAAGATCTGCCCATGACACCTCGCGTCCTTGCATCCGAGTATCGCCATCAGGCAATCTATGCCGTCGGATATATATGTGAAGCAACGCCTTTGTTCACCGCCGTTTACAAGCCTGAGCGGCTCTCCATTCAGGAGGTTCCAGATAAACTGCGTTACAACTCGGGCTGCGCCGCTTCGGGCGGCATCGGCGCCGTCGAGGCCGGGACCTATCCAGTTAAACGGCCGCACAATCGTAAACTTAAGCCCTTCGTGAATTCCATAAGCCCATATAACTCTTTCGAGAAGGTGCTTGGAAACCCCATATATCCAGCGTTGCGACTCGACGTTTCCAAAGACATGGCGGCCGGCGTCTTCTCTAAGCTCGTCATCGGGGCATAAACCGTAAACCTCCGAGGTCGAGGGGAAAACAAGATATTTCCGGTGTCTCACGCATGTCCTGATGATCTTGAGGTTCTCTTCGAAATTCAGTTCGAACACTTTAAGCGGCTCTCTTATATACAACGCCGGTGTGGCGATTGAGACCAGCGGCAGCACTACATCGGATTCCTTTATGCGCTCCTCGATCCATGCCTCGTGCGCTCGCATGTCTCCTTCGAGGAAATGAAAACGGTCGTCTTGAAGATGGTGGACTAACCTGTGAGAATGAACGTCTATTCCGGAGACATCCCAGTTTGTCTCCGACAATATCCTGCCGATAAGGTGATGACCTATAAAGCCGTTGGCGCCGATGACAAATACCCGCATTAAAATCCCTTCTTCCTATTTTTTGCGATGATATTCTCCACCGCCAAAGAAACATCGTCTATATCTCTTTCTGTCATATTGGGGAAAAGCGGAAGCGATAATATCCTGTCCGAAACATATTCGGCTTTAGGGAACTGGCCGGGCCTGAACCCAAGCGTTCTATAGAAACTGTGCAAATGCAAGGCCTTATAATGATACGCCGCTCCAATCCCATGCCCCCTCAGTTCGGATATAAAAGAATGCCTGTCGATGTTTAAATCCTCTATCTTCAAAAGCGGAGTGAAAATATGCCAAGAATGGACCAAATCATAAGCAGGCAGTTTGGGAAGTATCAGCTCTTCAATTCTTTCAAGCCTTTCTCTGTACAGTTCTGCAAGCAAAGTCCTCTTTTTTATAAAAGCATTCAGCCTGTCAATCTGGTGAAGCCCGATAGCGGCCTGAATATCGAGCATATTGTACTTGAATCCCGGCATTTTTATATCATAATCAGCTACGCTTGGCACCGAACGCACGGCGCCCACAGACCTCTCTATCCCATGAAAGCCTAGGAGTTCAAACCTATCTTTCAAACCATCGTCACTAAATGTAATCATACCGCCCTCTCCGGTTGTCATCCCTTTTGTAGGATGGAAACTGAATACTGTAATATCGCCTATCGAGCCTATTTTTATTCCCTTATATTCAGAACCTACTGCGTGCGCCGCGTCCTCAATTATTAGGATTCCCTTCCTGCGGCAATAAGCAATGAAAGCATCCATATCGCAGGGCAATCCGGCAAAATGTACAGGGATAACGGCCTTTGTGCTCGGGGTTATAGCGGCTTTAACAGCATCAATATCTACGTTTAAGGTGTCCATGTCTATGTCAGCAAAAACAACCCTGCCGCCGGCATGAAGAATTGTATTGGCGGTAGCAGTAAAGGTAAGCGGGGTAGTGATAACTTCATCGCCGGGACGCAGATCCATCGAGAGAAGCGCCACATGAAGGCCGGCCGTACCGGAATTCAAGGCTACCGCATTCCTGCAGCCTATATAGGACTTGAACTTTTCCTGAAATTTAATCACTTTGGGTCCGGTAGTCAGCCATCCTGACCTCAAAGATTCCACAACCTCGTCTATTTCTTCCTGTCCTATGGTTGGAAGGGAGAACGGCAGAAATTCTTTTCTGGGATTCAAAGCCGAAGAATTAGCCATTTAACAGCTGCCAAAGGAATGAATTTTATACATCGAAAATATTATACTAAAATAAAAAAAACAATTCTATTTTGCAAAAAAAATAATGCATACGAAAATCAAATATTCCATAGTGATGCCGGCCTGCAACAGCGAGGATATAGTTGGAACCACAATTGTCAAGACGCTGAATTTTTGCAGGGAACAAAAACTCGATTTTGAATTTGTCGTTGTCGAAGACGGCAGCCGGGACCATACATGGGACAAAATACGCAGTCTTGCGGAGAAAAACAAAGAGATAATAGCCGTAAGCCTCCTGAAAAACTACGGTCAGCATACGGCCGTATATTGCGGCTTCGGACACGCGTCAGGAGACTTTGTAATAACAATGGACGACGACATGCAAAATCCGCCTGAAGAAATCATCCATCTGATACGGAAAGCCGATGAGGGCTACGACGCGGTTTTCGGCAAGTTCAGGAAAAAACGGCACCATCCGATAAGAAGGCTCGGAAGCAAGGTCATAGGGTATTTAAACGCTCGGATATTCGGCAAACCCGAAGAGGTAACGCTCAGCAACTTCAGGATTATAAGGAGAGATGTAATACAAAGAATTTTGGAGTATAAAACCAATTATCCCTATATACCGGGACTTGTGCTTATGTTCTCCGGGAGGATCGCCAATGTAGACGTGGAACACCACGAACGCGCGGCGGGGAAATCCAATTACGGAGTCTTAATGATAGCTCAGGTAGTATCAAGAATCCTCTTCAACTACTCATCTTACCCTTTGCGGCTCTTCAGCATCGTTAGTTTTGTTGTTTCTTTTATAAGTCTGGTCGCCGGCTGCGCCTTCCTTGCAAAAAAACTGCTCATAGGCGCGGCGGTCCCGGGATGGACGTCTCTTGCGGTAATCATCTCGTTCTCAAACTGCCTTATCTCCGCAATGCTGGGCATGTTAGGAGAGTACATGGGGCGGCTGATCAACCAAACGTCGAGCAGCAGGGGATATTACATCAAAGAAGTCGTCACCCGTGATCCCAAATAGGTTCTTTATAGTCGGCGCGCAGAGATGCGCCACAACCTACCTTCACAAAATCCTCGACGAACACCCTGATATATGCATGGCAAAACCTATCCACCCTGAACCCAAGTTCTTTTTCAGGGACGACGAGTTCTCCAAAGGAATAGCTTATTACGACAAGACCTATTTCAGCGACTGCAAAGACGCCCTTATTTGGGGCGAAAAAAGCACCAGTTATATCGAATACGAAAGCGCGGCAAGGAGGATTAAAAACTGCTTTCCGGCGAGCAAAATAATCATAAGCCTGAGAAACCCTGTCCACAGGGCGCTTGCCAACTATTTTTACACCAGACGGAGCGGGCTGGAACAGAGATCGCTGCAAGAAGTATTTATCGAAAAGAAACCGCCTTTAAAATCCTATCCTAACGTCTCTATAGACCCCTTTGACTATCTTGGGCGCGGCGAGTACATGAAGTTCATAAGGATGTACCTCAAATACTTTGACAGGAACAGTTTGCTGATACTTATAAAAGACAGGTTTATAGACAATCCTGACGGGATACAAAACATTTAC
Source organism: Nitrospirota bacterium (assembly GCA_004321915.1). Classification (GTDB taxonomy): domain Bacteria; phylum Nitrospirota; class Thermodesulfovibrionia; order Thermodesulfovibrionales; family Dissulfurispiraceae; genus MYbin3. The sequence continues at coordinate 2,816 of SCQE01000024.1, read as the reverse complement.
CGTTTTCTGAATGCAAATGACAACTTTTTGCCGGAAAGCCGGAAATACCGTTATAACGAACTCGGCGAACGCATCGAGCAGGATGATATGGGCCTTTCGGAGGTGGATGAAAACATATCCGTCCATTTAAGCGGTTATTACGAAAAACATATCCGCGAGCTTGAAAACTTTTTAGGGACCGAGCTGATCGAATGGCGGCAGACCTCTATTCCCCAGCCAGCAGCCAGCCGCGCTGTTTGAGTGAATTGAAAATTTCTTCGGCCGCGATGCGATGGCCTTCGGCATTCCAGTGGTTATCGTAGTCCTTAACATGATATAGGGCAACGCCACGCTCATTGTAAGACCTAAGCACAGGCAGAAGATCGATAAACGCCAGCTTATGTTCCGAAGTGAAGTCTTTCAGGTATCGCCGGGCGTTATCGTTCCATTCCCGGACGCCGCGAGTTACATTGTCGCCTGATGATTTAGCCAAAGACTCCTTTCTCGGGATAAATACAAGCAGAAACTTGGCTCCCGCGCCCTCCGAAACCTTCCGCAACTCCAAAAGCAGGGCATCGGACAGATCCATGGCCTTCTCCTTATCGGAGAGCTTATAAAAAGCCACTCCGGGCAGATCCCACGTGTATTCTTCGGCAATGCCTGTATCGATAAAAAACTGCCTTAGTGTTTTATTCGAATTAAGCCGTGACGCTGCAAACGGATAAATATGGGTGTTATGCCTCAAAAATTTTTTCAGCCGTCCCCATAAGGTTGTGGGCTCCTCAAAACCCTTTCTCCTTGTTTCCCTCGTGTCTGGGACAGGAACATTTTTCAGCATAAGCCTTCCGCCTTCCAGATTGAAAAAGGGCTTAGGATAGCCGTAAATTATGGAAGCGGCGATCTCTTCTATGTCGTTATAAGGGAAGAAGCCCAAAACCACTATATCAGGCTTGTATTTTAATCCCTCCTCGGTCAGCCAGAGAAGTTCCTGATCGGTCCCGTAGCCTGTCACCGAGCCGTTCAGCGCCTCTACCCCTTTGCCGAATTTATTCTGGAGGACCTCCGAGATAACTTCTTTGTCGTTTACCCCGTAGCCCCAGAAAAACGAATCGCCGATCAGGAGAATGCGCCTGATCCCGGCCGGTTTCTCGTAGGCCGTGTCTTTCTGCATTCGCAGCCCCTGATTATTATGCCTTCTGTGAAAGAACTCGTTTGCGTGCTTGCTGACTCTTATTTCACCGTCAACGAGCGGCTTATTGAGCCAGCCCATAACAGGATGGTATTGTTCGTGATACGGGTGTGTTGTGATTTTGTGAGGCCGGAATAAGGCGAGGGACAACTCAAGTAATAGAAGGGTGAAGACAACGGAACATATGCTTATTAAGGGTCTCAAGGCAAGCGCGCAAGCCATTGATACGCAGGCGCGACCAGTACTGACCTGCTTCCGTTCGATATTAACCGAAAGGTCTCGCCTTCATTAGTCAATTGCACCGCGTCTATATTTAATGCTTTCTGAAATTTAAGCAGAGCAGGAGACGGCTTATTATCCGACAGCTTTGCCTCGATCAGCAGAAAAGGCTCTCCGTTATCGGCAAGCAGGAAGTCGGTTTCCTGATGTTCTTTATTCCTGACGAAATGAAGCGAAAAGCTACCGTATCCGATATCGTTCCAGACAGTAACCGCCCTCCATAACTCAACCGCCACCATATTCTCAAAACGGGCGGATGGTTCTTTTATGCGGGGGAAATCCCAAAGATATACCTTGCGTTCTTTCTGAATGGCACGATTTATTTTTGGTGTCCATGGAGAAAGACTAAATACCATAAAAAATCTTTCAAATATAGCCAGCCAGCTCTGTACCGAATTATATGAAACCTTTAAATCCCTTGCCAATGAGGGTATCGAAATAGGGCTGCCTACCTTCAGAGGCAACATTAAATAGAGCATCTCCACATCACCCACAGACTTGACCTCGGTTAAATCTCTTATATCCTCTTTAATCAACTGATTAGCATATGTATTGGACCATCTGCGATAAGTTGTCACTCTGCCGGACAAATACGGTTCAGGGAATCCGCTGAATTCTGATAACAAATTCCAGATTTCCTTTAGCGCCTCATTATTTTCCATATTTATAAACAACGGGTCTTTCACAAACTCATCCAAAGTTGTATTCCTATCAGCAAGTTCGGCTATAGTAAACGGCCATAAATGCATAAGAAAATAGCGCCCGGCCATCGAGTCTCCACCCTTTTGATAAAGATCCAGTCTGCCGCTTCCTGAAACAATAAAGCTGTATTCTTCGTGAAATTGGTCATAAACACCCTTAAGGTAGTTTTTCCAATCCCTGTATTTATGGATTTCATCAAGAATAATCAAAGGTGTTGTTGTGTCTTTACGGGCAACCGACTCAAAAAAAGCCGGATTTTCTAGAAGCATCGTTTTGTGTGCCTGTATGTCCCAATTGAAATAAAAATTATTGATGAACGTGTTCGCAATCATCTTTGACAGCGTAGTTTTGCCTGACTGACGAGGCCCTGCAAGAAATATCATACTCTTTTCTCTTGCCAGTTCTTTCCAGAGATTAATATAAAGATTCCTATGCTCCATACGTCTATTTTACATTAAAATGAAAAATTGTCAAGACTATTTTGCTTTGCAGTGAATAATAGTCATAATAAAGGCTGCGGAAATCCAGAAACAGCTTGAAAGCACTATTGTTGTTTTTCGAATTAATCCGGCCTAAATATTCTGATTATTCTGGCCGTTTCGTTTTAAACTGACCCATTATTATGGGGGGCATTTCAGCCCCCGTTGCAGATCATATTATTTCAGTT
>SCQE01000023.1 GCA_004321915.1 Nitrospirota bacterium | reverse complement strand
AGCCTCATATCTGTCATCCTCAGGCTTGACCCGGGGATCCAGTATTTTCAAGATATTTCTGGATTCCCGCCTTCGCGGGAATGACAAATCATGTGGCATTGTAAATGTATTCCTTAGTAACATAACTTCAGTCTATAACACGCTGTTATTCCTTATTATATTGTAAAAATCCAGACAATACCTCTATTGTTAACATTGTTAATAATAGATAACTGTGTTAGAATGGACTTTATGGGTGCTATCGAAAAACGGGCCAAACACAAAAAGGAGTTTCGAAGGGAGATACTCGATGCAGCCCGCGATATATTTATCAGCGACGGGTATGACGGTTTTTCAATGCGGAAGCTTGCCGGAAAAATAGACTATTCTCCAACTACGATCTATCTCTACTTCAAAAATAAAGACGATCTGCTCTTTGCTATATGCGAAGAGTTTTTTGAGCAGTTTTCCGCTCAACTGAATAATATCAGGTCCGTTTCTCAGGACCCTGTCGAGACCCTTCGCCAAGGCTGTCTTTATCTTATGAATTTCGGGCTTCAAAACCCTAATCAATACAAACTGATTTTTTTCACGAAAAGTGTTTACGGTTCCCGGGAGGAATTGGTCGAAAAGGAATCCATGGCGCGAAACACCTATTTAGTGTTCAAAGAGATAGTGCAGGACTGCATAAACGCAGGGAAACTGCAGGAGATAGATGTGGACGTTATAGTGGATATTCTGGCAATAGCATCTCACGGTGTAATAGCAAAGAATATCTATTGCGTAAAATTCTCGAAAGAGAGAAGCGACATTGTGGCCCATACTCTGGTCGATGTATTGTTGAGGGGATTGCAGAAGTAGTTTTTTTTACCGTTCGGAAGTTTGCATTCAAGAACAAAAGTATCGATGATTAAGATTGAAAGTTTGGAGGGATCGAACATGTCATTCGGAGAGATGCATAGACAAAACAGCGGCAGAACCAAAGTGGTCAGCCTCATTGTAATTCTTGCAGGATGCCTGCTTCTGCTCAGCTGTGGAAAACAGGGCGCTCCTTCAGGGAAGATGCCTAACATGACCCCCGAAGTGGGAGTTGAGGTTGTAAAACCGCAACGCGCGGCTCTTACGACAGAGCTTGCCGGTCGCACCTCCGCATATCTCATTGCAGAAGTTCGCCCGCAGATAGGCGGGATTATCCGGAAACGCCTGTTCAATGAAGGTGCGGATGTCAAAGCGGGTGAGGTGCTCTATCAGATAGACCCTTCCATGTATCAAGCAGCATACAACAGCGCAAAGGCTGCGCTTGCAAAGGCCGAGGCAAATCTCGATCCTGTCCGGCTCAAGGCCGGACGATATAAGGAACTCGTTAAGATTAATGCAGTCAGCCAACAGGACTACGACGATGTGAACGCAGCTCTTAAACAGATCGAGGCTGATGTGGAAGCCGGAAAGGCAGCATTGGAGACCGCCCGGATAAACCTTGCTTACACCAAGGTGACCGCCCCGATCTCCGGCCGTATCGGCCGATCATCCGTGACCGACGGCGCGCTGGTGACCGCGAATCAGCCTGCTGCTCTGGCCACTATACAAGAACTCAGCTCCATATATGTGGATGTAACCCAGTCCAGCTCCGAACTGCTGCGTCTGAAACAGAACCTGTCCAGCGGACTTCTTAAACGTAATGGCGCAGGCAAGGCGCAGGTCAAACTCATGCTAGAGGACGGCAGCGCATATCCGTTACCCGGCACACTAAAGTTTTCCGAAGTCACCGTAGACCAGAGTACAGGTTCTATTACTCTACGCGCGATCTTCCCGAACCCTAAACATATCCTTCTGCCGGGCATGTTTGTCCGCGCAATTCTGGAGGAAGGTGTCAGCGAACAGGCGATTTTGGTTCCGCAGCGAGGGGTGACCCGTAACCAAGCCGGCAATGCCATGGTCATGCTGGTTGGTAACGAAGAGAAGGTAGAGCCGCGGGTCGTCAAGGTCGCAAGGACAGTGGGCGACAACTGGCTGGTGAGCGAAGGGCTTAAAGCCGGCGACCGTGTCATTCTGGAGGGACTACAGAAGGCGCGCCCCGGAACAACCGTAAAGGCTGTTCCGTTTGGCGGTAAAGCAGAGGCCCCCCTGCAGACGCTTCAAAAAAAGCTGTAACAGGGAATAAATAAAGGAGACTTTAATGCCAAGATTTTTCATTAATCGTCCGATATTCGCCTTGGTGATCGCCATCATGGTAATGCTTGCCGGTCTGCTGGCGATAAAAACCCTACCGGTATCCCAGTACCCGCCCATAGCGCCGCCGCAGATCACCATCAATGCGGTGTATCCGGGCGCATCGGCCCAGACCGTGCAGGATACGGTCACCCAAGTCATCGAGCAAAAACTTAACGGCATAGATAATCTCATCTACATGTCCTCCACAAGCGATTCGGCAGGCGCAGTAGCTATCAACCTGACCTTTAAGGCCGGCACCGACCCGAACATCGCCCAAGTACAGGTGCAGAACAAGTTGCAGCTGGCCACGCCGCTATTGCCCCAAGTGGTGCAGAGGCAGGGAATTCAGGTGGTCAAATCCACTAGGAACTTTCTGCTTATTGTAGGACTCGTCTCCGAGGACGGCTCCATGGACCGTAATTCACTGACAGACTATATGGTCTCCAACATCCAAGATATCATCAGTCGTTTGGAAGGTGTCGGCGAAATACAACTATTCGGCACCCAGAACGCAATGCGTATATGGCTGGACCCCTCGAAACTGCACAATTACCGGTTGACCACCAACGATGTGATTGCGGCGCTGCAGGCCCAGAACGCCCAAGTCTCCGCAGGTCAGTTCGGCGGCACCCCGGCAAAGCAGGGGCAGCAGTTGAACGCCACCATTACGGCCCGTACCCTGCTCCAGACAACTGAGCAGTTCGATGCGATCATTCTGCGTACGAACATTGACGGCTCCACGGTAAGACTAAAGGATGTCGCCGAGAGCAGGATAGGCACAGAAAACTATGAAATGCAGTCATTCTACAAGGGGAAACCGGTGGGCGGCATGGCAATCCGGCTTGCAGCCGGAGCGAACGCGCTCGAAACAGGCAATCGAGTCAAGGCAAAGATGGAGGAACTGTCGAAATTCTTCCCTCCGGGCATGAAGGTTGTCTATCCCTACGACACTACGCCGTTTGTCAGGATCTCGATTGCCGAGGTGGTGGAAACCTTGGTCATCGCGGTCTTTCTTGTCTTCATCGTAATGTTCGTCTTCCTCCAGAATATCCGGGCCACACTGATACCCACTATCGCGGTCCCGGTGGTGCTGCTCGGTACCATGGGTGTTTTGGCGGCTGCAGGTTTTTCTATCAACACCCTGACTATGTTCGCGCTGGTAATCGTCATCGGCCTGCTGGTGGACGATGCCATAGTGGTGGTCGAAAATGTCGAGAGGATAATGTCCGAGGAAGGTCTGTCTCCGCATGATGCCACTATCAAATCCATGGGGCAGATCACCAGCGCCCTATGGGGTATTGCAACCGTGCTTGCGGCAGTATTTCTGCCGATGGCCTTTTTCGGAGGCTCCACCGGTGTAATCTACCGCCAGTTTTCCATAACTATAATTTCCGCAATGATCCTTTCGGTGCTTGTTGCAATGATACTGACTCCGGCGCTCTGCGCTACCCTTCTCAAACCGATCGAAAAAGGGCATCATTTCGGAGAAACAGGTTGGTTAAGATGGTTCTTCCGCCGGTTCAATAAATTGTTTGAATTCAGCAGGGCCAAGTATGAAGGTATTGTCGGCCGCTCCTTCGGTAAACCGTTGCGTTATCTGATTGTGTACGGGGCAATTGTTGCAGCCATGGCGTTCTTTTTCCTGCGCCTGCCCACATCGTTCCTGCCTGACGAAGATCAGGGATTCATAATCTGCCAGATCCAACTCCCGGCCGGAGCGACCCAAGAACGGACCATCCAAGTGATACGAAAGATAGAGAAGCATTTCCTTGAACAGGAAACCAAAACAGTGGATGCGATCATCACAGTGGCAGGATTCAGCTTTGCCGGTCGCGGCCAGAATATGGGACTGGCCTTTGTTAAGCTCAAGGACTGGAAACTTCGCAACACCCCTGATCTGAAAGCGCCTGCTGTTGCAGGCCGCGCCATGATGGCGTTCTCGCAAATCCGTGACGGTCTGGCCTTTGCCTTTTCACCGCCTGCTGTGGTCGAACTGGGACAGGCCAACGGCTTTGATTTTCAGTTGCAGGACCGGGGAGGCCTTGGACATGAGAAGCTGATGGAGGCGCGCAACCAACTACTGGGCATGGCCATGAAAAATCCGAAGATGATTGCGGTGCGTCCAAACGGGCAGGATGACTCGCCACAATTCAAACTGGATATAGACGATGTGCGTGCAGGGGCGCTGGGGGTCTCTCTTGCTGATATCAACAATGTGCTGGCCACGGCTTGGGGCAGTTCATATGTCAACGACTTTATCCAGAACGGGCGTGTAAAGAAGGTCTTTCTCCAAGCAGATGCCAGATACCGGATGTTGCCGGAGGACATAAACAGTTGGTATGTCAGCAATAAAAAAGGCGAAATGGTGCCGTTTTCTGCCTTCGCCACAGCGCGTTGGCAGTACGGTTCCCCGCGTCTGGAACGCTACAACGGCATTCCGTCCGTCGAGATCATGGGACAGGCGGCCCCCGGTGTGAGCACGGGTGAGGCCATGGCCGAAATGGAAAAGATGGCCGGCCAACTGCCGGTAGGAATAGGCTACGAATGGACCGGCCTCTCGTACGAAGAAAAGAATGCCGGTGCACAGGCGCCGACTCTATACGCGATCTCACTTCTGGTGGTATTCCTCTCGGTGGCAGCGTTATATGAGAGTTGGACCATCCCCTTCGTCAACCTGCTGATGCTTCCTCTAGGTCTGGTGGGGGCAGTCACGGCAGTTACGCTGCGGATGCTGCCTAACGATGTATATCTACAGATAGGCCTGCTTACCACAGTGGGACTTTCCACTAAAAATGCCATACTGATTATCCAGTTCATCAAGGACCAGCTCAATCAGGGCCACGAATTGGTGGAAGCCACACTGATGGCGGTGAAGATCAGGCTTCGGCCGGTCATCATGACCTCACTCGCCTTTTTCTTCGGCACCTTGCCTCTGGCACTTACCAAGGGGGCAGGCGCCGCAGCCCAAAACGCTATCGGCACCGCAGTGACCGGGGGGTTGCTCTCGGCCACTTTCATAGACCTGCTCTTTATCCCATTTTTCTTTGTAATGGTTTCACGGTGGTTCGGACGAAAAAAGCAGCCTTCCGCACAACCTGCCCCGGAGGTGTTTTAATATGAAATTAATAAGTCTAAGCCTGACACTTGGAGCAATCCTGACACTTACCGGCTGCTCCACAATGGCCCCTAAGTATGCACGGCCCGATGCACCGGTATCGTCGACTTGGCCCTCGGAAGGGGCTTATAAAAATGAAATTGCAAAAGCGGATGGCCCCTTGGCCGCAGCTATATCTTGGAACGACTTTTTTACCGATGATCGGCTTAAGAAGGTCATCGCCTTGGCGTTGGAGAACAACCGGGACCTCCGTGTGGCGGCGCTGAATATCGAGAAGATGAGGGCGCAGTACCAAATCCAGCGCGCAGATATATTCCCTGAAATCAACGTCGGCGCCGGCGCTTTGGCGCAGAGAATACCGGACCCTAAAACGCATGCCGTAACAACCCACCAGTACAGCGTTGGTCTGGGGTTCAGCGCTTACGAACTGGATCTTTTCGGTCGAGTGAGAAGCCTTAAAGACCGGGCTCTGGAGGAGTTTTTTGCCACCGGGGAGGCGCGCCGCAGCGTACAGATCAGTCTGATAGCCGAGGTGGCCAACAGCTATCTGGTCCTTGCCGCCGATAGAGAGCGTTTGAAAATTTCCAAGGACACGTTAGCTAACCGGCAGACGTCATATGACCTTGTCAAGCGCCGCTTCGAAGCTGGAGCATCCTCGGAACTGGATCTCCGTCAGGCACAGACCAGCGTTGATTCGGCAAGGGTGGATATCGCCCGCTTAACAAGCCAAGTGGCCCAAGACGAAAATGCCTTGGCGCTCATAGTAGGTTCGCAGATACCTGCAGAACTTCTACCGGAAGAGCTCAGCCCGATTACCGCATTGAAAGAGATCAGCGCAGGCCTGCCGTCAGAGGTCCTGCAACGCCGTCCCGACATTATGCAGGCAGAACACATGCTCAAGGCCGCTAACGCCAATATTGGCGCGGCACGGGCCGCATTCTTCCCGCGTATCGCACTCACCACAAGCATCGGGTTGTCGAGCGATCAGTTGTCAGGACTTTTTAATACCGGAACACGGATATGGAGCTTTGCGCCGCAGATAACAATGCCGATCTTCGATACAGGCGGGACCTCGGCAGGCTTAAAAGTAACGGAAGTCGATCGTGAAATCTACCTTGCCCGCTATGAGAAAGCTATCCAATCGGCCTTCAGGGAAGTTGTCGATACTCTGGCCCAGCGTGGGACCCTCGGTGACCAGATGGCTGCCCAACAGTCTCTTGTGGAAGCTGCGACCATAAGTTATCGTCTTTCCGATGTGCGCTACAAAAACGGGATCGACAGCTACCTGAGTGTTCTGGACTCGCAGCGCTCGCTTTATAGCGCGCAGCAGGGCCTGATAGCTATACGACTCTCACGCCTTACCAATCTGGTAACTCTCTATAAGGTGCTGGGAGGAGGCGCAAGTTAGCGGTCAAACAATGCCTTCCGCCTCAACAACTCAGCACCCTGCAGCAGAGAGGTTATCCGCTTTATTGTTTGCAAAGAACTTTTCTGCCCTTTCCCTTGCTTCTTCCATACTACCGCTTGACTGTACAGCGGACGCCAAAGAGTGGCCGAACTTATAGTTCTTGGCGAAGTAGTGGGTAAATTCCTTCAACCTGCCCAAGCGATATACTTGACGATAGTCTGAGTTCAGGGCTTCAATAAAGGCCGCATAAACATCCGGCAGCGACACCGTCGTTTCCGCGATATCGGCGCCGAATACACTTCTTGCAATTTCTGCAAAGAGCCAAGGTCTTATCGCAGCCCCCCGCCCGAGCATCAATCCGTCGGCGCCTGATACCCTCATACATTTTTCCGCATCCGCCGCAGAAAAAACTCCTCCGTTTGCGATAACCGGTATTTTAATGCATTCCTTTATTTCGGATATATATGACCATCTCGGATTTCTTGCAAAGGGCTCATCTCTAAATCGGGCATGTACCGTAAGCATATCAACGCCTTCAGCTTCCAGCACGGAGCAGAATGTCTTCAGTTTCCCGCTGTCGGCGCCGCTGCCGAGACGGATTTTAGCGCTAAGAGGCAAGGCGGTGCGTTTTCTTGCCTCGGCCACGATGCGGCGGACCTCATCCGGCCGCTCCGCCAGCATAGCGCCCGCGCCGAACTTGCCGACAGACAGCGACGGGCAGCCCATGTTCAGATCAACGGCGTCGGCCTTCAATGCGTGGAGCGCATCAATGGCGCGGCATACCTCTTCGTGCGTGGAGATCAGGAGTTGATAGGAAAGCGGGCGTTCCCTTTCGGTCCTTATCAGATAAGGGGAGATGCGTGGATTTTCGGTCGGCAGCCTTCTAGCAGAGAGCATTTCTGTCGACAACAGGCCGACCCCGCCGAACTCGACCATAATCCGCCGGAGGGCGCTGTGAGTAAGACCGGCCATAGGCGCAAGGAGAAGCGGCGGATCGATCAGCAGATTACGGACCCGTATCGCTTGCGGCTGTGTTTGAAGATTAGTTTCAGCTTTCATAGACATTAGGCTTTGTTCCATCTCATGTACCTATCCCGATTAACGTTCGATCCTTTAATGATTGACATTAAACGTATAACATTATATCATTATTCATGATCCTTATACCTGTCGTTTGCGTGTGACAATACTGCAAAGCTTTTCTCAGGAAAGAGAGTGCCACGCTTCGAGGAGTTTAGGGCTGTCGCCGAAAGAAAGCTTGAGATGCTGCACCGCGCAGTTGCAGTTTAAAAAACAGTCGGACTGAAGCCGACCACTTTGTGGGGCATTCCCGAAATGAGTGGTCGGAATACAGAAACAGATTCCCAAGAAGCCCTTATGGCATAGTTGATCGTTACTTCAACCCCCATCCGCCGGTATTTTCGTAGTATCGACGACCCGTTTGCACAAGCTTCTTTGCAATGGTTTCAGGTTTGCCGGTAGGTTTATATTTTATCTTGGCAACGTCGGCAAGCCTGAAAAGATCCTTCTTGTGTTTTATTAGGTTGGATATCTCAAAATCAAGCTGATCTTCGTTCATGCCTCCGAGCTTTCGCACCTGCTCAAGGATCTTGAGCTCATCGTTTCCCGTAATATCAAGCACGGAATGCATGGGCATGGCCCTTAGCGCCTTGATCGCATGATCTGTTTTCCCGGCAGATACTATGCTCTTGAATATCTTTGAAAGATAAGATGCTGCCGTATCGGTCTTTGACTTGGATATTTTTTTGCCGAGCACCTTTTGCGAGAATTTGGCAAGGCCGGATATGGATTCCTCGCCTTGAGAGAAGGTTGACAGAAGATGCATATTTAGTTCGACTGCCTGAGGCGTGAATCCTTCCAATGATAACGAAAGCGACTGTCTGAACCTGTCTGCGGCCCTTGAGAAGCGTCCGGCCTCTTTTATGAAACGCTTGTCATCCAGCCCATCAGCATGAGCTTTGAGCTGAGATGCTATGTCATTCAGTTGGTCGGCAAGTTCTAACAGGCCCATATTATCTCCTCGATGTGGTTGATGAAAGCATCGGAAAGCTTGAAATAGTCATATGCGCCAATGCTCTTTTCACCATAAATTATTACAGGCTGATGAGCGTTGGAGCATTCAGCCACCCTCACGCAGTCTCGAATATAAGGTGTCAATATGGCCGAACACTGGTGGATCAGCTTTTGGGTCTTTAGATTCCTCATTTCGAGCTTAAGTTCATTCACGCTCTGGTCAAAGACATTCCCTATCGAGCGGTAACGGTTTATTATTACGGCGCAGATGCGCGGATTGAATTTCTTGTTCTGGTAGCCGCTCACCTGATACTGAAATTTTTGGACGAGCTTGCTGAAGAGGCGGAAGCCTGAAAGAGAGAGAAAATCTGGCAGGTATGGAACGACATAATAATCCGCAAAATAAAGGGCATTCTTTGATATGCCGTATATGTTCGGCGGGCAGTCGATTAGCACATAGTCGTACTCTTTCACGCAGTCCTTAAGCCCGCTGTGAAGGGCCGCAAAATACGGCTTCCCTTGCATTCCTGAAAACCGCTCTTCTATCGACATTAGATCTATGGAGGACGGAAGTATGTCGAGCTGGGCAATATAAGGGAATCCCTCATCTGATACTGGGACACCCCTTATTACCGAGTTTTCAAAATCAAAGAGTTTTGTTCCTGCGATATGGTCATGAAAAACCTGATAGACAGTTCTGGACGGATCCTCAAGGCGCTGAGAAAGCTGTTTGCGCTTCAGGACCCAGAAGGTTGCGTTGCACTGGGCGTCTATGTCTATGATCAGAACTTTTTTCCGGTGATATTTCGCGAGGCAGGCGCCTATATTCACGACATTGGCTGTTTTGCCCACGCCCCCCTTAAAGTTTATGAACGCAACAATACGCGGCTTTTTCATGGATTTAGGGTAGTTCAAGGCAGTGTAAGGTGTCAAGCGGCATGAAGATCAGGGTGAAAATGTTCTGCGAAGGACATGTCCATAAAGGGCATATCTTCAATTATTAACGGTCTCATAATAGTATGCTCATTAAGCAGCATATTTTGTCGTAGTATTGTTGAAGTATGAACGGATCCTATCGGGTGTCTTTTGGAGGAATCTTAAATGACTGATTACAG
>SCQE01000126.1 GCA_004321915.1 Nitrospirota bacterium | reverse complement strand
CGCTGCCCACCCACAGCCAATGCGAGGGTGACGGTCGGGAGGAGACCTTCCGGAACGTTGGCCACCAGAAGTCCGACCGCAAAGACAAAATTCTCCCAGAAGCTCCGGCCGATCAGCACCCCAAGTCCAAAAAAGGCAAAGCCGATACCTATGGAGATCGCCGCAATCAGTCGAGTGACCTTTCGGATCTCGTGCTGCAGCGGGCTCAATTCAGCCTCGATCCCCGACGTCAGGTGAGCGATCTTGCCAAACTCTGTGTTCATCCCGGTCGCGAAGATGGCCACCCTCGCCGTCCCAGAGAGGACGGTCGTGCCGGCAAACACGATATTAGCACTCTCAACGAGCGACCCCGTCGCCGCGGCCTCCGCTGTGCGGCTTTTAGGGATCGATTCGCCTGTCAGCGGCGCGTTGTCGACCCGGAACTGCACCGCCGCGACCACCCGCCCATCGGCAGGGACCCGATCGCCCTCAGCCAGGATCGCGAGATCGCCCGGCGTCAGATCGGATGCCGGGACCTCCCTGATCTCGCCGGATCGAATTACCTTGACGCGCATAGGCAACAGACGCCTCAAGGCGATGACCGCCCGCTCGGCCTTATACTCCTGAACAAAAGAGAAGATCGCATTGACCCCGATCACCCCGATGATGGCCCAGCCCAGCAGATCCATTCCCTCGCCAGGCTTCATCCAGTCCGCCACGAACGCCAGCGCCGCCGCCGCCCAGAGCAGGAGCGCCAGGAAGTGCGTACACTGCCGCCCCAGCATGGCGAGAACCGGTATCGTTTCCGCAGCCTGAAGTTCATTGGGGCCGAATTCGCGGAGTCGCCTCTCCGCCTCGGCCTCGCTCAACCCTTGGTCAGTGGTGCCAAGGGCCTTCAGCGCCTCTTCGACCGACAGACGGTGAATCTGCATGGTCGCTCTTCCCCCGCCCGTACGATCTCAGGCGGCAGCGGGACGGAAGAGCATCAGATCGCACGGGCTCTTCCGCACCACATGGTCGACGGTTCCGAGACGTAGCCATTGCAGGACACTCTTCGGTCTCTTCGTTCCCAGAAAGATGAGGTCATGGCGCCTGGCTGCGGCCTCAGCCGTGATGCCAGGGCCGTGGCGACGGCCCCACGAGACCCGCGTCCCAGGGGCCAGACCTCGGCGGGAGAGCGCGGCGATGAACGGATGCAGCGTTCGTTCCGCCTGTTCCGGCGTCTCCTCGC
>SCQE01000125.1 GCA_004321915.1 Nitrospirota bacterium | reverse complement strand
TACTGAGCCTATCTTTCAGCTCCTCAATCTTCCTCATTGCTCTTGAGTCATAATAGCTTTCGCCGCAATTCACACACACCAACACCTCCATCGGGATCAACGCAATATCTCTTCCGGATTTGATTTCTTCTTCAACCGTTTTCTTCTGGATATCCGAGTTCTTACAGATGACGCATTTCATGTCTTTCTCCTTTCACAATCTATCCATTTCTCAGGATCCGGCTGATACACTGTTATGACTATCACCATATTTTCTTCCCTTGAATATGCGCAAACAATATGTAGTGGTCTATTTTCCGACGTTCTCCCATACAGCAGGCAACTTGGATATGGTCATCCTCCGGATACGATTCAATGAGTGTACCACTCAACACCGCCTCATGGACTTCTTTTCCCTTTATCTCACCAAACTCCTCAGCTTCCATTTCATCTCTTGCGTGCTGTGAAAATAGCAACTGATCGGATTGAAAGCAACTCCGTATTTCTTTTAGCATTTACCTTCCCCTGAAGCCCTCAATGCGGATAGCAAGGTCGGTCATTTGCGTTCATGGCGACGAGGGCGTCTATCAGGTTTATCTGGTTGATCTGGTCTATCTGGTCCATCTGGTTTATTTGGTTTATTTGGTTTGTTTGGTTTGTTTGGTTTGTTTGGTGCGAGGGACGCAGATGTGTCTTTCGTGACGTAGTCTTGAAGGGGTTCGGCGCCTCCTTGAGCCCTAACCATTGGATCTCGGTTGAGCCGACGACGGGATCGAAGATGGTCACGTCGAGCCCGTGCTGGGTGAGTTCCTCGACGAGCTCCAGCACCCGTGTACTGCGGGCATCCGCGACGTCCTCTTTGAAGGCCAGGCCGAGGACAAGGACCTGAGCCCCTCGTACGACCTTCCCGGCCTGGATCAGGAGCCTGACCGTCTCCCGGGCGACGTAGCGGCCGATGGCATCGTTGATCCGACGGCCGGCCAGGATGACGTCGGGGTGGTAGCCGACCTCTTCGGCCTTATGGGTGAGGTAGTACGGATCGACCGGGATGCAATGGCCGCCGACGAGGCCAGGCTCAAAGGGCAGAAAGTTCCATTTTGC
>SCQE01000102.1 GCA_004321915.1 Nitrospirota bacterium | reverse complement strand
GGCCAAGGCGCTCATCAACCGCAGACAGCTCGTCCGGTTGGGGAAGATGCGCACCACCCGGCTCCGGCGCTTCAGCTCCTGCTCAAACCGCTCTAGCCCATTAGTGGTCCTCAAGCGCTTGCGGTGTGGTTCCGGCAAGGCAAACACCGTCAGCGCCCCCTCGATCGTCTCCTCTAGCCAAGCCGTCAGTTCAGGAAAGCGTCCTGGCCACTCGGCCAGCAACCGCTGGGCCCGCTCCTGGGCTTGCGCGCCGTCCGGGGCCGCGAAGAGATCCCGGAGGCGGGCGTGGACCTCTTGGCGCGCTCTCTGGGGCACCTTGGCCCCGGCGTTCCGCTGGTAATGGGTCTGGCACCACTGCCAGAGCGCCCCAGGCAGATAGCGGGCCAAGGCCGCCCGCAGGCCCCGATGGTCATCGGAGACCACGTAGCTCACCGCCTGAGGATTCAGCCCTCGATCCAGCAGATCGGCGAAGACCTCCCCCCAGCTGGCCTCCTCCTCCGCCGGAGCCACCATCACGCTCAGGATCTCTCGGTAGCCCTGTTCGTCGATCCCCTTCACTAGCAGTACCCCTGCACTCTCCACCCGGCTGTCCTCCCGCACGTGCTCGTAGCGCGCATCGCAGACCAGGTAGGGGTAGCGCTTCGTCAGGGGCCGGCTGCGCCACTGCTCAAGCTCCTCATCTAGCTCACAGGCCAGCTGGGAGACTTGATCCTTGCTGAACTCGGTGCCACAGAGCTCCTCGGTGATCGCAGCCACCTTGCGGGTGGAGACCCCTTGCAGATACATCTCCTGCAGTGCGAGAACCAAAGCCTGCTCACTCCTCTGGTAGTGGGAGAAGAGCGCGGGGCAGAAGCACCCCTCCCGGTCGCGGGGGATCTGCAGCGCAAGCGTCCCCACGCGGGTGTGTAGTTGCCTCTGCCGGTGACCGTTGCGGTAGCCCTGCCGCTGCTCGCTCCGTTCGTAGCGTTCCGCTCCCAGGAACTCTTTAAACTCCAGCTCCAGCAGTTCCTGCACTAGCCAGTGCACCAGCTCCTTGAGCCAATCTGTGTCGCCGTCGCCCGCCTTGAGTTTCTCCAGCTCTTGTTGTAACTTCTCCCTTAAGGGTTGAGACATCAGGATCTCCTTTGTGCCAGTGATGACTCATCTTGAAGGAGCGCTCTTGGTGTCTCAACTTTCCAGCCACCCCCTTTTTACACACTAAACCCTACACGACCGTAAAGGGTCTGGCGAAGGCCGAGCTGAGGTTTGGCCTACTACTGTCTCTAGAAGATATATATTTACTCTAGTAGCTGTAGTAGAGGGGCGTCTGAGCTGTGGAAAACCCACTTTAGTGCGGATCTGAATTGAAAAATACCTGTGGATAACCCTGTGGATAAATTGTGGATAACTGCCCTTTGCCTGTGGATAACCCCTGTGGATAACTTGGCGAGGGAGTTTTCCACAGGAGTTTTCCACAGGGTAGGCCCAGTTTTCCACAGGCTTTCCACAGGGTTTTCCACAGACTTTTCCACAGGGGAAAATTAAAATGGAGTCTCAATCTTGGACATTGGTGGCCCCCCACAATCTCACTTGATTTTTCTTGTTAAAGTATTAGAATATTATTATGATAGCATCATTCTCTAAGCAGGAGGAAAAGGAGCTTAAGCTGTAAGAGATAGAGTCTCTTGAGATTTCATAGCATGGACCATTCGACTCTCCGCTGAAGCTGAGGCAACTCACGTGTTGGGAATCTCCAGCGAAGGCTCGGGCGAGAGGGTCAGCGCAGCCTGCTCGCCCTGCTGATACTTAAAGTGCGCGACGGCGGCAATCATCGCTGCATTGTCGGTGCAGAGAGCCATCGACGGGAAGAAGATGGCGTACCCCAAGCGCTGGCCCTCGTCCAGCAGTCGCTCGCGCAATCTGGAATTGGCCGCCACACCGCCGACTACTATAACCCGCTTGACCTCCTTGGCTCGGGCGGCCCGTAGCGTCTTCTCGGCCAATACGTCAACGACTGACTCTTGGAGAGAGGCGGCCACATCCGCTGGCAGCGCATCTGGATGCGCCCGCAGGTAGAGCGCTAGGGCCGTCTTGAGGCCAGAGAAACTGAAATCATAGTC
>SCQE01000022.1 GCA_004321915.1 Nitrospirota bacterium | reverse complement strand
AAAACTATCAGACATTCAAAAAACTTACCGATGACTGGGTCGAACTTTCCCTCGCCATCGCTCGCCTACGCAAACAAAAATAGTCTATAATCTCTATGAGAACTTTGCACTGTCGAGTATCGAACTTATTAGTCATAAGCAACTCAAGGGCCTTGGATGGACTGTCACATGTGATTGCGTTATAACCTGCTTCACAGATGAGTTTGGAAATCACATCCAGAATAACAGGTTCGTCATCGACTATAAGCACTGATATTGGAAAATTTCCCACGCTCATATCCCTTCATATTTTCAGCATATGCCCGACAATACTATCCAGCATCAGCCCGAAGTCAGAATAAAATAATAGCACATTTTAATCAGGGTAAGTTCTGTCCCCTGCCTCAGGGGAGTGGATTATAAAGAGGTCCCTCTCCCCTTGGGGGAGAGGGTGCGGGTGAGGGGTATTTTCAGGTAAAATTTCTAATTTGGCTTGACAACCTTATGAATTCAAGTTGTTAATCAACTGAATATCTTGTATACTGAAAACAGAGTTGCTTTCTGCCTTGGGGAAGGATGGAAGCCCAAAAAGCATTGACCAATCTATTTCCGCTCCACATGTTCCTGCTAGAGCCAGAGCAGGACTTTGTAGAGACTTGCGACCAAATGAATTACTTCAGGTTCGACTGCAACACGGACGTCAATATTGGCTTGTATTTAAACAATAATAGCCGCTCTAACGCAGTCAAACAACAAGGGGGTAAATTACCATGAAAGCATTGATAGTATTACTGGCTCTCCTTTTCTGTTGTATTTCATATGCCGAAAAAACCTATGACATCGAGGCAACCGGCGACCATTCGGTCTGGGTCATTGTAAATGACATAAAGAGCATGTTTATTAAAGACACAGGGCTGTCCTTCAACCTGATCCCTGAACTTGCCATTGTAGGGAAAGGCTGCGAAAAGGGAATATCATTGGCTGCCAAGGGAAAAAATGATAGGGAATTCGGCATGATCTGCTGCAAGCTGAATGATGCCACCATAGGGAACCACGGCCTCAAAATATACCCGTTTGCGCTCGAACCGCTCGCAATAATCGTCAATAAAAAAAATCCTGTCAAAGGGCTGACTTTGGCGCAAATCAAGGACATCTTTGCAGGCAAGATTACAAACTGGAAGGATGTCGGAGGACACAATGATAAAATTGTGGTTGCCGCTCAACTCCACTGCCCGCTTCATGAGGCGAACTGGACCAAGATACTGAGCAGGGCCGAACGGTTTACTAAAAACAGAATCAACATCAAAACACAACCTGAAATGGCGAAGACGGTAAGTGATTTTAAACAGGCGGTAGGTCATCTTGAGATGACGAGCGTAAAAGAGTCCAAGGATAAAGTTAAAGTTCTGGCTGTGGATGGATATTTGCCGACAAGCGAAAATATGGAAAAGGGTCTGTATCCGCTGTTTGCCACACTCTCAATTACAACAAAGGGCGATGCTTCAGGAAATGTAGTCACTTTTATTGAATATATTAAAACGAATTCCAAAGTCAGAGAGGCGATGAAAAAATACGGAATGTCCCAGATAAAGTGAAATGATACTTAAAAATTTCAGATACCGCGATAAGATACGGATTCTCTTCCTTCCGATTTTTCTCCTTATCGCTATCGGTCTTTTTGCAATCTATGACATTTCGGTCAAAAGTCTAATTAATGAACACAATACGCGTCTTGACAAAACCGCTCAGTTGACCGAAGACGGGTTGCTTCGTACCGGGCAGGAATTGGAAAAACTGGTACGGCTTTTTCAGGTCAACAGGACGCTGGTCGAGTATCTGTACGTTTCCACGGTGCTGGGCGGTGACACAGCCCCGTTGAAGGAGTTGATGCGGCCGATTTTCGTTTCGCTTGGATTGGATTGCCTAGAACTTTATAATGCCAAGGGAAAGGGTGTGATGGAACTCGACAAGCATGGAGATTATGATTTCACCAAAGCAAGAATAGATGAAGTATCGTTTGGGAAAATCAATTCAGGCTTCAATGAAGAGTATGGAATTATAAAGATAAGCGCTTTCGGACCGCTCAGCGGAGACAAAGGCACTATAGGCCATGTGCTGGTGGCAAAGTATCTTGACGGGGAGTACCTCGCCGGTCTTAAAAAAATCAGCGGCAATGAAATATTTTTGTTGCGTGAGGACAAGATCATTGCATCAACAAACGGCGTGCGGCAAGAGCCTTATTCTCTTCGTGACGGAAGGTTTACGACAGGGGGAAAAACGTATTCATCGTATGAAAAGAATATCACGGACATTGACGGCAAACCGCTTTGCACATTGATCGTAGCCCTTTCATCCGATGAGTTGACAATATCCATAGAAAAGTTGAGGGCGTATATCGGGGGCATCTTCATATTATCCATGTCGGCCTTTTTTTTCCTTTCCATTATTTTCATAAAAATCCTTAATGGGCCGCTTGAAAAAATTGTAGCTTTTATAGGCGCAGTTTCGCGCGGTGAATTTGAGACCGAACTGAAGATGGAGGGAAAAGACGAGATTTCGGAACTCGCCGCAGATTTTAACGGCATGCAACGCCAATTGAAGTCAGCGAATGACGCTATGGCCCGATACACCGAAGACCTTGAAAAGGCTGTGGAGGAACGGACGGCAGACCTCATAAAAGTACAGGGACAGTTGCTTCAGTCGCAAAAAATGGAGGCAATAGGACATATGGCCGGAGGCGTGGCGCATGATTTCAATAATTTGCTGACGGCCATTACGGGGTACGCCACCCTTCTTTATTTAAAGATGGCAGCAAATGATCCCTTGAAAGGATATGTGGAAACTATACTGTCAGCGTCCGAAAAAGCGGAAACACTTACAAAAAGCTTATTGGCCTTCAGCAGAAAGCAAGTAATGGAATTCAAACCGATGGAACTGAATGAGACGGTAATGAATCTGGAAAAGATCTTGCGCAGACTTGTTCGGGAAGATATAGAACTTAAGATAGAATTGTGCAGCAGGGCTTTAACGATGACAGCCGACCGGGGACAGATCGAACAACTATTGTTGAATCTTATTGCCAATGCAAGAGATGCCATGCCGAAGGGAGGAAAAATAAGCATAACAACGGACATTACTGAATTCCGCGAAGCGGATGCCCAAGGGACCGAACTTCCGGTTCCCGGAAGCTATGCCTTGCTGTGTGTTTATGATACCGGCACCGGCATGGATGTAAAAACAAAAGAGAAGATATTCGACCCTTTTTTCACCACAAAAGAGGTCGGCAAAGGAACAGGCCTCGGTCTTTCTATAGCATATGGCGCAATCAAACAGCACAAAGGGTATATAAATGTTTACAGTGAGCTTGGGAAGGGGAGCGTTTTCAAGATTTATCTGCCGCTGAACAATTTATTAGAAGTTCAGGACAAGGCCCCGGCGCCCTCTGTGCTCGTAGGCGGTTCTGAAACAATTCTATTAGCGGAAGATGAACTGCATGTGCGTATGCTCATAAAGCACATCCTCGAAGAGGCAGGCTACACAGTTATTGAGGCTGCAGACGGAAAAGAAGCTGTATTTTTGTTTCAGCAACATAAGGGCAGCATCGACCTTGTTCTATCCGATGCTATTATGCCCCTAATGAACGGCAGGGAAACATACACAAAAATACGGGAAATAGACCCTGCTGTCAAAGTGATTTTTATGAGCGGCTATCCGGCCGATATTATGACGTTAGAGGGTCTTGATATCGAATTCCCTTTTCTGGCAAAACCCCTTTCACCCTATACACTATTAAGCATGATAAGAACAACTTTAGATCGTTAATTTTTGTCGGCTCAACCTAAAATTTACTAAGACCTAACTTAACAAAGCCTCATAATCGATAGGGGGTAGGAAAGGCTTTCGCCTCCCCTCCCTCCGAACCGTACAGGCGGATTTCCCGCATACTTGTTGTTTTTCGAATTAATCCGGCCTAAATATTCTGATTATTCTGGCCGTTTCGTTTTAAACTGACCCATTATTATGGGGGGCATTTCAGCCCCCGTTGCAGATCATATTATTTCAGTT
>SCQE01000021.1 GCA_004321915.1 Nitrospirota bacterium | reverse complement strand
GGCTCGGCTCTCCCTAACACCTTTCGGCTGATAATTTGTCGAGGCTGTAGTGTTCACTCTATTGCGGCCCGCTTCTCCGCTCCCTCCTTGTAGAGGCTCTTGACGCACCGCTCAGCATGCAGCATCTCTGCTGCATACCGGTGCCTGCTTCATGGCGCTACGGCGCTTTCCATGTCCGGACTTCCACCGGCGGGCTCAGTACAGTTTTCAGGACGCACCATCCGGATATTATAACCGGTTAATTTGATTTAGTTCTTGTCGTGCAGCCGCAATTGCAATCCGATTGTTGTTTAAGTGAACGGACCGGACCAACATGCTCAAACCTTTTTCATATAAAAACATGCCTGATCGCCCCTGTCCTCGGAGTTAAGTTTTTTTGCCTTTTCTTCGAACGCTTGGATCTGCTGTTTTGTAAAAATAGAATTGCCGGCGCTTACCGAATACGAGCGGCTGTCCCTGAGCGGGATATTATTTTTGTACTGCTCACTGCCGTAAAATTGAAAGGCGGTCGAATCGCATACGACATCTAAAATCTTAAGGCCGCTCCTGTCCGCAAGAATCCCCATGCTTCTGCGGGTATGAAGAAAAATATGCCTCGGCGCATCGAGCTGCACCCAATCGGTCCCGTAATGCTCCCATGCGTAAGAATCGACGACAGGGATACGGACAAGCGCCGTGCCGTCCGGACGCAGCAGCCTGTTGACCTGTTTCAGTGCGTCGAGCGGGTCCTGCATGTGTTCGAAGGCATGGTGCATCATCACAAAGTCATAAACGCCCCCTGCTTCGTTCAGGCTGCGCTTAAACACATTCACACCGCAAATGTAATGAATGTCTTTTTCAATAAATGGGTCGATGCCGGTCAGGTTTTTGAAACCGGATCCCGAAAGCTTCAGAAGAAGGCGTCCGCTGCCGCACCCTATTTCCAGAATGTCGCTGTCCAACCCCGAACCCGAATGCATGAACCATTTCAGCTGCCGCTCAACGCCGTGCATCTTCGCATAGATTCCACCAGTCAGGTTCGCATTACCGAGAAGATGTGCCGCGTATTTGCGCTTTAGGAACCTTTTGCCGAAGCTGTCTGTCTTTTCGTCGACAGGCCCTAAAGAATAATAGCCGGACGGATAGTGTTTTGCCATATCGGACGGAACATCCGCAAGCTGCAGGCAGCCGCAGGCAGAGCATTCTACATAATCAAACAAGTCCCTGTTTCCAAACATCATCTCGCGGGCGGTATGGATTTTATTGTCCCTACCGTTGCCGCAGATCCTGCACTCCGACATAAGTTTTGCCGCCCCCTGAAATTTCACAAATGCTTCGGTGTTCTTTTATAATATCATGTTTGATAAGGGGGTACGCTTAATGTGCAATATTGAGTGTATAAGATGGTGCTACAAAACCTTGACCAGGGCCGAAGTAACCGGCAAAAAGGTGCTCGAAGTCGGCTCTTACGACGTAAACGGAAGCCTCCGTTATGTGCTTGAGCCTATGGGGCCGGCACAGTACACTGGGGTGGATGTTGAAGCCGGCCCCGGCGTAGATGAGATATGCGGGGCGGACAAGCTGGTGGAACATTTCGGCAAAGAGAGTTTCGACGTAGTAGTTTCGACCTGTGTTCTTGAACATGTCCGGGATTGGAAGACCGCAGTTTCGAATATCAAGAACGTATGCAGACCCAACGGTACGATACTGATAATTGCTCCGGCCAAATGGCCTTACCACGCCTTCCCTTACGACTTCTGGAGATTCGGCACAGAAGATATCAAAGATATATTCGGCGATTGCTCGATAGTAAAAATAGAGGAAGATGATGCGGCAAACTCCAATGTTTATGCCAAGCTGACCAAGCCGGACGGGTTTATTGAACGAAACCTTGACGACTATGCGCTTTATTCCATCGTGACAGAATCGAGGGTCAGGGAAATAGAGGACAGGACGCTCGACGCCTTCATAAAGAATCAGGAAAAAAAGAATTCCCGCAAAAAAACAAAAAAGGCCTTAAAAAAAGCGCTTTCGCGCTTTTTGCATAAAACCGGATAAATGCATATACTCGGAATTTCGGCCTTCTACCACGATTCTGCAGCGGCGCTGCTTCACGACGGAAAACTTGTCGCCGCAGCCCAAGAAGAACGCTTCACCCGAAAAAAACACGACGCGGCATTCCCGCACAATGCCGTAAGGTTCTGCCTGGATTATGCCGGGGTGTCGATTGACGAACTTTCGGCTGTAGTTTTTTACGACAAGCCGTTCATAAAATTCGAACGCCTTCTTGAAACTTATTACGCCTTTGCGCCAAGAGGGGTGTCGTCATTCCGCTCAGCCATGCCTGTCTGGATAAAGGAAAAACTTTTTCTCAAAAAACTGATACTGGATGAGCTTAACAAAGTCGAAAGCTTTGACGGAAAAGATTTAAAACTGCTCTTCCCCGAACACCACCTTTCGCATGCGGCGAGCGCCTTTTATCCCTCCCCCTTTGACGAAGCCGCGATACTCACCATTGACGGGGTGGGAGAGTGGGCGACCGCTTCGATATGCCACGGCAAAGGCAGCGGCATTAAGATCCTCAAGGAACTGCGCTTCCCCCATTCTGTCGGCCTTTTATATTCGGCGTTTACTTACTACTTGGGGTTCAAGGTAAACTCGGGGGAATACAAGCTTATGGGCCTTGCGCCGTACGGGAACCCCTTTTCGCAGACGACCTCCGATTACATCGAAAAGATAAAGAACAATCTCGTAGAAATAAAAGATGACGGTTCGCTCTGGCTGGATCAGGACTATTTTGATTATGCGACCGGCCTCAGAATGGCACAGGACGATAAATGGGCAGGCCTGTTCGGAATAAGACGCCGTTCTTCCGAAGATGAGCTTCTACCGGAACACTGCGACCTCGCACTCGCAATCCAGATTGTGACTGAGGAGATTGTCCTGAAAATGGCAAGGGAAGCGCAGAGACTGACCGGCTCAAAAAACCTTTGCATGGCAGGAGGCGTTGCGCTCAACTGTGTTGCGAACGGTAAATTATTGTTGGAAAAAATTTTTGACGGATTATGGATACAGCCCGCTGCAGGAGATGCCGGAGGCGCGCTCGGAGCAGCCTACTGCGGTCATCACATATATTTCCGGAAACCGCGCAGCGCAACATACCCGGACAGCATGCAAGGCAGCTATCTCGGTCCGGAATTTCATGAACATGAGGTTGAACGCACAGCAAAAAAATACAGAGCGCCCTTCACCCGCTGCGATGGCATGGAAGAGCTCTGCTCCCGGACCGCAGGGCTGTTAGAGAACGGAAATGTCGTAGGATGGTTTCAAGGGCGTATGGAATGGGGACCGCGCGCGCTCGGCAACAGAAGCATTATAGCCGATGCCCGAAACCCCGAGATGCAGAAAAAACTGAACTTGAAAATAAAATACAGGGAGGGCTTCAGGCCCTTTGCGCCGTCCGTGCTTTCGGAAAAATGCAATGACTATTTTGAGCTCGAAACAGACTCGCCTTATATGCTTTTGATCGCAGGCGTCAAAAAAAGCCTCAGAAAACCTTTGCCTGCCGACTACCATTCTTTTTCGTGGCGCGAAATGCTCTATCACCTCAGGTCAAACATTCCGTCTGTGACGCATATAGATTATTCCGCGCGAATCCAGACAGTCCACAAGGAGACCAATCCGGAATACTGGGCGCTCATAGAGAAGTTCAGAGAGAAAACAGGGGTCGGCTTGATCGTAAACACAAGCTTCAACGTGAGGGGCGAGCCCATAGTCTGCACCCCCGAAGACGCTTATAGATGTTTTATGCGTACAGAGATGGACTATCTTGTCTTGGGAAACTGTATCTTCGACAAAAAACTACAGCCGGAATGGAAAGAGGCGCGGGACTGGAGAGAGGACCTGACTCTTGATTAAAGACAGCGGCAATACATGGTTCGATAACAACCAGAAAAAAACATTTTCTTTGCTTATTATATTTTCCTTGCTGCTCCTGTTCCTCGCCGCCGAGATCGCTTTGAGAATATATTACAAGGAATTGAAGCTCCAATATTTCATAACAAGAGAGACCTCTCTGCTGAAATCCGCCTATCCCGCGCAGTTCGACGCCAAACTGGGATATATCCCTAGGGTTGGGTTCGACTCTACAGAGAACTTTTGGGGAACAAAAGTGACCATCGGAGATGACGGTATCCGCAGTAACGGCGGAGACCCGGGACCGCACAGAAAGAACTCGCCTAAAATCCTCGCGGTCGGGGACTCCTTTACATTCGGAGATCAGGTGTCCAACGATGAAACGTGGCCCGCTTATTTAGAAAGGCTTACGGGCATTCCGGTATTAAACGGCGGGGTCTTCGGTTATGCCTTAGACCAGATTGTAATCAGGGCCGGGATGCTTACGGAAAAATACAGACCAGAAATCCTGCTGATAAGCTTTATTCCGGACGACATAACAAGGTCCGAGCTTGCAAACAGGCGGAACACTCCGAAACCGTACTATACGGTTGAGGGTAACAGACTCGTTCTTCATGATTCGCACATTATAGAAAAGAACATTACGGCACCAGCTTTTTTATGGGATTCGGCAAGGAATATCCTCGGCTACAGTTACTTCATACACAGGGTAATGTCGAAGAATGCGCCTACCCTCTGGTATTACGGCACATATCAATACTGGAAAAAAAGCGGCGCAGACCCTGAACAGGTATCCTGCCTTTTGATGGACAAATTAAAGGAATTGGAAACCGCTTCCGGCGCCAAAACTATTCTGATAGCGCAGTATTCATCCTCTCCCTCAGCCAGACATCTGGCCCTCTCTAAAAAATTAATCGACTGCGCAAAAAAAACCGGCATAAACGTTTTGGATTTCTACCCGGTCCTCGAAGAAATAAAAAGGAACGCCCCCGAAAAACATTCCCGCATGTTCGATGGACATATGACCGCCTTGGGAAATAGAATTATCGCACAGGAATTAAAAGACCATTTAAAAGAAAAAAAATATCTGCCTTTAAAGCCGGAGGTCAAATGAGCGTGATAAAAGATTTGTGGCTGTTTCTCAAGCAAAGAAAAAAATGGTGGCTTTTACCGGTCATTATCGTCTTATTGCTGTTCGGGCTTTTGATCGTTCTGTCCAGCGGTTCGGCCATAGCCCCGTTCATATATACCATATTCTGATATTTAGAAGGCAATTATGGAGAAAAACAGACTATCAGAACACAAAGCCCTCGAAACCTTAGCGGTATTGTCACTTGCAGCTATGGTCTTTTATCTGGTGTTCAAGCTGAACGCGCTTATTTACATAGCAGCGGCGCTTTTGGCGATCGCGCTTTTCTTCAAAAAGCTCGCTGTAAAAATCGCGCGCCTCTGGCTTGATCTGTCGGAACTGATAGGTAGAATAAACTCGTATCTGCTCTTAGGGATAATCTTTTATTTGTTCCTGACCCCGATCAGCCTGCTGTTCCGAATGTTCAAAAATGATCCGTTATGTCTAAAACGCGAGGGTTCCGGCAAAACCTATTGGTCGGCGAGAGATCATGAGTTTACGCAAAAGGACCTCGAAAACCTCTGGTAAAAACCGGACCGGCAAAGAAAAAATATGGGTTTAAAGCTCGGCTGGCAGCAGTGAAAAGAATACTGATCTTAGATACAGGCAACGAGTGGGGCGGAGGGACCAACAGTCTTTTTGAATATCTTAAAAGAGCGGACAGAGACCAATACCACTTTACAGCGCTTTTCTACAAAAACTACAAAAAATCGGGGAGTTCGGACCTAAAGACCGAATTCCAAAAACTCGGCATCGATTTTATACTCATACCGCAGGCCCCGAACACATTTTTCCTGAAGTCCTTGAAAGAGGCGGTGCGTATGCTCTTTTTTTACAACAAAAAACTTCTTAAACGCGTCATATTCTTTCTGGAGTACCATTTGAAAATCAATAAAAAAGCCGGCAAAATAGCTGAAATACTTATCACATCGAAAAGCGACCTGCTTTACATGAATAACCAGCCGTCCTCCAACCTCGAGGGAATATTGGCTTCCCGGAATACCGGAATACCCGCGGTCCAGCACTGCAGGATCGAATCCGAACTGAACAAGACCGAGACGACCTTGGCCAACACCCACCTGAAAAAAATTATGACCGTATCGGAAGGCGTTAAAAACAGCCTAGTCAGGCAGGGCATTGACGCCAATAAATGCATAGTCGTATATAACGGAATAGATGCGGCTGCTCAGCCTGAGAAAGATCTCCGGTTTATCAGAAAGGAACTGGGCGCTGAAGAAAATACCGTTTTGATAGGCACTGTCTGCTCCTTGATAAAGAGAAAACGTGTCAAAGACCTTCTGGACGCCTTTGCCTCTGTATTAAAAACAGCCACGCAGCCGATTAAATGCGTTATCGTAGGTGAAGGCCCCGAGGGAGAAACGCTGCAACGGTACGCTGAAAAACTTAATATAAGCGAGCATACGATATTTACCGGCTTCAAATCCGATGCTGTTTCATACATTAATGCCTTTGACATCTTTATCTTAACATCGAGAAAAGAAGGCCTGCCGAGAGTCATCCTTGAAGCGATGCTGATGGGGAAACCGGTCGTTGCCTCCGATGTCACCGGGCCTGCCGAACTTGTACTGAGCGGATCAACCGGTTATCTTGTGGGTCTTGGACAGACTAAAGAGTTTGCCGGAGCCATAACCGCCTTAGTCCGGGACAGCGGCTTGAGGGCAAAGATGGGGGGGGCGGCAAGGCAAAGGGTGGTAGAAAAATTCGATATAAACTCTTACGTGAAGGGGATCGAGAAGACGTTTTCGGAGGCGCTAAAAAAATGATCTGGGTCCTGTTGGCTTATTTAACGGCGCCTTTTATTCTGCTGACAAGAAAATCAAGGACAAAACCGAAATCTCGCCGGATACTCATAATCCAGACCGCCAAGATAGGCGACATGATATGTTCCACTCCGGTATTCAGGGAAATAAAAAAAGGGCTCCCCGAGGCACATCTGACAGTCCTCGCAACGCCTTCCACAAAAGGGGTTTTGCGGGGCAACCCCAATGTCGATGAAATAATCGCAATCTCAACATCCGACTATAGAGGGATTGCCGGAAAATTAAAACTTGCAGAGATCATAGGGAAGGGAAAGTACGACACGGCAGTCTGCCTAAATCCGAACACCCTCTTCGCGCTCGCCCTGTTCTGGGGCCTCGTGCCGGTAAGACTGACCATACTGCCGGATTTCTGCGGAACGACCTTCAAACTTGCCTCACGGCTCTTCACCGGTCTTGAAAAGCATTTACAGGGCAGACTGGTTGCAGAAACATATTTAAAAATGCTCAGGCATATCGGGATAGAAAGCAGTAATTTCAAAAAAGAGATTTTCATAAGCGAGGAAGGAAAATCCAAGGCAGAGGATTTTTTAAAAAACTTGGACATGCCTTTGGTCGGCATAGCCGTAAGCAGCGGCAACAAGCTAAAAGAACTCGGCGTTGAAAAACTTTCGGCACTCGTCTCCGGACTTCTCGATTCGGTCGATTGCAGCATTTTGCTTATAGGCGCCGGCGCCGACAAAAAAACCGCCGATACCGTAATAGAAATAACGGGTCTTCGGAAGAATGTCATTAATTCATGCGGCAAATTCAGCCTCGAAGAACTTCCGGGCCTTATTGCAAAGCTGGCGGTGTTCGTCGGAGTGGATACCGGAATAGCTTATATGGCTGATGCCCTAAGCATACCTGTAATAGATATGGCCGGACCTTCGGATATGCAGGACCAGCGTCCTACAGGCGCTAAAGCTGTTATCATAAAGAAAGAGCTTCCATGCGTTCCCTGCTCTCATTCATTCAAAAGTCCTTACGAATGCGAAATAGGTACAAGGGAATGCATAGAAGACATCGTGCCGGAAGAGATCGTGGCTGCCGTCTTGAAAACTATCGGGGCAGGGAAATAACGCATGCAAGACAAAGCGAAAATAATACTCTGTATAGACCGGGCCATTATGTTCTGCCTTTCTTTGCTCATTCTTGTCCTGCCGATAGCCCGGACCATAACCGTACGCTCCATAGCAATCGGAGCGGCATTTATACTGCTTATCGCACGGATAATCGTTTCTAAAAAACATGGCTTTGTAAAAACCTCGCTCGAACTTCCCTTGGCAGCTTTTGCAACAGCTGCAATAGTATCCTTTTTCTCGTCCATAGATGTAGGCCAGAGCCTTAAAGAGTTCTGGCGAGAGTTCATAACGCCTGTAATTGTACTCTGTACTGTTTACCTCTCGATACAAAACAAAAAGAGCGCGCTTATCCTCTGCTGCACCCTCCTTTTCGGAAGCTTGATCTTCAGCCTATACTCATTCTTTGACTTTTACAGACATGACGGCACATGGCTGCATATGACTTACAAGGCCGGGGGGCTGAGAGACCCCGGCGGAGGCGAAGCTGCCGGACTTTATCACACGCTCGTAATTCCATTTATCTTCTGGGGTCTTTTTTATACAAAAGAACGCGGATACCGGTTTGCGCTCATCATGCTTTTGATTCTCAATGCGGCCGCTCTATACATAACCTTCACAAGGGCTTCGTACCTCGCGCTTGCGGCAGAGGCTTTTGTAGCGCTGTTCCTGCTGCTGTCCCAGAATCGTTTCGGTAAGAGGCTGGCTATCGCTTTAGTAATTTTATTGCTTTCCGCTGTATTGCCTGTTATGCTGACTTTCAAGGGGATGAATATCCCGACAATAAACGAATTTATAACCATGAGCCCTGAAGAGATAGTCGTAAAATACGCCGAAGAGGAGCGGACCGGAGCAGGACACCGTCTCGCGATGTGGAAGACCGCTCTCGAAAAGATTTCTGAAGACCCTCTCCATCCGCACGGATACGGCCGTTTTCTGTTCGGCAGGGTGGTAAGAAACGAGGGCAACAAAGACTTTATCTACTCTCAGGTGCATAACACATTTATAGGCATGGCCTTCGAACTCGGCCTGCAGGGGTTCTTGGTCTTTTTGTGGATGATTCTATCGTTCGCGTTTTTCTTCCTGAAAAAATTGCGGCAGCCGTTTCAGGATAAAGACAGTCTCCCTCGCTATTTTTCGGCAGCAATGCTCACGATGATGTCCGGATACTGGGTCAACAATTTCTTCGGCAGTTTCGACGCAGGCGACTCCAAGCTATTATTTATGCTCCTGCTCGGAATAGGCGCAGCGCTTACACACAGGCTTCCGCTGCTCGGAGAGGAGAACGCCTCGTGATAAAGAAAATTCTCTTCATACGTCGCGACAATATAGGAGACCTCATCTGTACCACTCCTGCCATACATGCCGCAAGGGAACGCTTTCCTCAGGCCAAGATCTGCGCGCTCGTCAACACATATAACGCTGCAGCGCTGGAAGGGAACCCGGATATAGACGGGCTTTATGTTTACGAGAAGGCAAAGCACTCATCCAAAAACAAGGCCTCGGTTATCTTCGGCAATATGCGCCTGCTTATGAAAATACGCAGGGAGCATTTTGACGTAGCTATAGGCTGCGGTTCTTATTCGTCCCGCCTTGAACGCTATACAAGACTTACAGGCGCTGCAATGCGAATCGGATATATCAAAGAGGGAACGGAAGGCCCCAAAGGGTACAATGCCGCGCTTACGGAGTCCGAAGGCCCGTTGCATGAGGTGGAGCGTACCTTTATGCTCCTTTCCGGACTAGGAATAAACAGCGCCCCCCCTGCTATGAAAGTTTATCCTTCGGCTGGAGAGATGAAAAAAGTCGTGGTCTTTATGTCCTCATCAGGCATAAAACAGCCTGTAATAGCTTTCCATATCAGCAGCAGAAAACCGGACAACAGGTGGCCTATCGATAAGTTTATAGAGCTCGGCAGACTCGTCCGCTCAAAATTAGGGGCAGACGTCATGCTTCTCTGGTCGCCCGGCAGCGAGGGCAATGTCTATCATCCGGGTGACGATGAGAAAGCCGCAGCTGTTACGGCCGCGCTCGGTCCGCAAACCGCAGCCTATAAGACCGAAAGCCTTGCTGAGTTGATAGCCGCCCTCAGCGCAAGCGATCTCGTGGTTTGCTGCGACGGGGGCGCCATGCACATAGCCGCAGCGCTCGGCAAACCCGTTGTGACCATATGGGGCTCGACAAGTCAGGACAGATGGAGGCCTTGGGGCACCGATTATGTGATACTGCAGGACAAAACCAAAAAGGCGGGAGCTGTAAGCGTGGAAGATGTTTTTGAAGGGCTGAAGACTGTCGCGTCAAGACGCAGCTTGATCATCCGACCAGTATCTGACATGCTTCTTTAGAAAAGCCCTTACTCGTTCTTCCCTTTCAGGGTAAGGACCCTCTACAACACGTTTAAATCCGTCGAGCATAGAACCTATTTCCTGAAGAGAAAACTTCTCATTGCTGTTTGCTATAAAGATCTTTTCGTGCGGGCTAGAAACAGTGCCTTCTTCCGCAGTTAAAATCTCTTCGAACAACTTCTCGCCGGGACGCATGCCCACAATTTCTATATCGATGTCTCTGTAAGGCTCGAGTCCGTGCATTCTTATAAGCTCTTCGGCAAGCTTCACGATCTTTACCGGCTCGCCCATATCGAGCACCAGTATCTGCCCCCCGGCACCTATTACAGAGGCCTGCAGCACAAGCGATACTGCTTCGGGGATTGTCATGAAATATCTCCGCATGTCCTTATGAGTGACGCTGAGCGGTCCCCCGTGCTTCAACTGTTCCATGAAAAGCGGGAGTACGCTCCCCCTGCTTCCGAGCACATTCCCGAACCTGACAGAGACAAAGGCCGTATCCCCCCTGCCGTTAAATGCATTGCAGATATACTCCGCGACCCTCTTTGTAGCGCCCATTACGCTCGTCGGCCTGACCGCCTTGTCCGTAGATATCATTATGAATTTGCCGACGCCGAAATCCGCAGCCGCCTCGGCAAGATTAAAGGTGCCTGAAATATTGACCTTCACCGCCTCGGATGGATTGTACTCCATCATAGGCACATGTTTATAAGCGGCCGCATGAAAAACAATCCCGGGCCTCATTGCGCCAAAAATATCCCTGACCCTTTCCCTCTCCTTTATGTCCCCGACGACAAAAACAACATTCACCCAGATCTGCGGAAAGGTCTTTTTTATTTTCAGCCCGATATTGTGAAGCTCCGTTTCGTCAACATCGAAAAGTATGAGCTTTGCAGGGTCAAAACCGCAGACCTGCAGGGCTATCTCAGAGCCTATGGATCCCCCGGCTCCGGTCAGAAGAACAGTCCTGCCTTTGATAAACGAGCCGATTTTCTGATAGTCAACGCTTACCTTCTGCCTGCCTATCAAATCCTCTATGCTTATGTCCTCGAGGTCCTGAATATTCACCTTCGCGCCCTGCAAGTCGTATATGCGCGGAACGATCTTGATCGTGTCCACGCCTGATACCTTTGCCGTATCGTAAATCTGCCTTATGGCAACATGGTCCAGAGACGGTATTGCGATTATGACTTCCTCGACCCCCTGCTTCTTAACCTCGGATTCGAGCCCCGCAATCGTATCCAATACCCTTACGCCATGGATATACATTCCTGTCTTGCCGGTATCGTCGTCGAGAAACCCCACAGGGTTCAGCGCGGGCGATTTGCGGCTGAGCATGTCCCTCAGTATCATCTCGCCTGTGCGTCCGGCCCCGACAATGATAGTCTTTTTGCCCTGAAGCCTCTGATTCTGCTTGCGCGATATCTCGAGAAAAATCCTCTTCGAGAGGCGCAGTCCCGAAATGAAAATCAGCGAAACCGCCGCATCCATCAAAAAGATGCTCCTTGGAAAACCCCTTACAGGCAGACCGCTGAACGGATAAAAAGAAGACTGAACAGGGAGTGGGACAAAGATCAACACCATCAAAACCATCTCTGATATCAGAAGGCCTTTGATAATATTGAAAAGCTCGTTGATGCTGACAAAACGCCATGTCATCATGTAAAGCCTGAAGAAATAAAACGAGGCCACCTTGACGCAGACAAAAAACGGCAGGGCCGTAAGCATGTATCCTGTATAGACCTCGGGGATGTTGAACTCAAAACGAAGCAGGAACGAAAAATAAAGCGAAAACGACAATATCAAAGCGTCTATCATCAAAAAGAATACAGTCCGTTTAAAATGAGTCGGATTCATAAGACCGTACAGCAAGCCGTCTTTACTAATGTTCCACCCCCTCGCTCCTGACAACCTTGAAAAGGGTCATCCAGAGAATCTTCATGTCCAGCAGCATAGAACGATTTTTAAGATAATACTCGTCAAACTCGACCTTCACCGGAATAGGAAGCTCATCCCGTCCGTTTACCTGTGCCCACCCCGTAAGTCCGGGAGTGAGCATTTGCAGGCCTTTTGCGGTCCTCAACTCTATCAGGTCGCTCTGGTTGAAAAGCGCCGGCCTCGGCCCCACAAAGCTCATATCGCCTTTAATTATACTATACAACTGAGGCAGTTCATCCAGACTCGATTTCCGCAAAAATCCGCCTATAGGCGTTATGTACCTGTCCGCGTCCTTAAGCAAGTGTGTTGCGAGAGGGGGCGTATCAGTCCGCATAGTCCTGAATTTAGGCATCCTGAAAATCTTGTTGTACTTACCGATGCGGTCAGACCAATAAAGCGCACTCCCCTTGGATGTAAACCTTACAAGCATCCAGAAAAGAAGCATTACAGGCGCTGAAAGCATTAGAAGCGCCGAGGCCGCCGTTATGTCGAACAGACGCTTTATCAAGATCTTCCCGATATCAGGTAGTCGTCCACCATCGACTCTATGCCTTCGGCCACACTCTTTTGTGGACGCCATTCAAGCATATTCCGTATTTTCTTGCTGTCAATCTTTAGAGAACCCGTAAGCCTTTCTAATGCAGGCGCTGCAAAAGGAAAAACCTTTGCCGTAAATTTAAAACAGGCTTCGGGAATGTTTACCAGCTTAGGATTTTTTGACATGGCATGCGCTATCAGCCTGATAATGTCCGGAGTGGAAACATCTTCCCCGTCGCTTATCAGAAAGAGCTGGTTTGCAGCCTTGTCCTTCTCAACGGACAAAATTATGGCCTCAACAAGGTTGCCGAGGTTTATAAGACTGCGTGCATTCCTGATCCCTCCGAAAGGTAAAGGCAGCCCTCTATGGACATGTTTCATAAGCCTTAGCAGATTTCCTTTGACCCCCGGTCCATACACGAGCGGCGGCCTTATTATCACAAATTCCATTCCGGTCTCTTTGGATATTCGCGCAAGTTCGTTTTCCGCTTCGAGCTTGGATACGGCATAAGGGTCTTCCGGCGACGGCCTGTCTTTCTCCGAAAACGGCCCTGTCGTAGTGTACTCGCCGTTCACTTTTATGGTGCTCAAAAACACAAACCTGCGGATTCCGGCACCTGCCGCCTCCGATGCAAGACAGGTCGTGGCTTCGACATTGACCTTCCTGTATTCGGACAACGGATCGGAAATGCTGTCTTTCATAACATGCACGCGCGCTGCAAGATGCACAACGGCATCTACCCCTGAAAGAGCTTTAGACCAGTCTGTTGAGGAAGACATATCCCCCACAACCTCAGCCTTAAATAGCGGGTGATCATGAAATCCTGCCGACAGCGCCGCGCTCTCTTCACTTCTGAATGCTCCTGTAACGGAATACCCGGATTTAAGGAGCCGCCCGCAAAGGGCCCGTCCCACAAATCCATTGGCGCCGGTGACTAAAACATGCTTCATTCTTTATCCTTCAACAGGCAATCTGCTTTTACCGGGAAGCTTTTCGTAAAACTCAAGCAATGCCGAAACGACCTTCTCCTTCGAGAAATCCTCAACCGCTCTCTTCCTTGCCTCTTCCCCCATCTTTTGCCTGAGCGCCGTATTTTCCGCAAAAAGCAGCATCTTATCCGAAAGCGAGTTTATGTCCCTCGGTTCGTATAAAAACCCCGTAATCCCGTCTTCAATTGCATCCGTTATGCCGTATATCCTAGTGCCGATTGCAGGACTACCCGATGCCGCGGCTTCTATTATTACGTTTCCAAAACCCTCCCTGTAGCTCGGCAGACAAAAAACATCGGCGGCCGCCATATAGTTCTGCGGTCTGTCCGTATAATCTTTAAATATTATCTTCGTCGAATATGCAGCGGCAATGTTCAACATGCGCTCCCTCATACCCTCTTCATCCGGACCTACAACTACAAGTCTAAGGTTGTATTTTTTCGCACATAAACCGGCAAAGGCCTGTGCAAGGTCGAGCAGTCCCTTGTCCTTGGTCAGCCTGCCGAGAAAAAGAAAAACAATATCGTCTTTCGAAATACCGAGATCCCTTCTTAGCTCTCCTCTTCTGTCCGCATCAGGGCGGAACCGCTGCGTATCAACGCCGGTTATCGACCCCTTTGCGAGAACAAGGGATTTGTCCGGTGCAACTATCTTTTCGGACATTAAGAATTCCCTTTGCGAGTTGCTGTCAACGAGAATGGCTGTCGAAAAAAAGACCAGCACCCGGTCAATGCACTTAAGAAGACTGCGTTTCAAACCAGTCCGGGTAGCCCAGACCTGCCCTGTAAAGGTATGCAGCCTGTTCGGAATCCCGGCCCCGAATCCCGCAACCATAGAGAGAAGACCGGACTTAGGCATTATTGAATGCACAATAGCGAAGCGCCTGCTCCTGAATATAGAAAACAGAGAAAACAGCGCCTGTAAGTCTTTAAGCAAAGATATCTTCCGCTCTATCTTCAGAGGAATCACCTCTACATCAACGCCGAAAGATTTGAGAAAATCCGGGTCCTCCGTATTGGCAATAACGGTGATATCACAGCTTCTGCTCAAGGCCCTTATATATTCGAGAAGAAATGCCTTTACCGTCATCTCTATTGTCGCGACATAGCATATTCTCTTTTTTTCAGACAAGCAGCCCCCGTTCTCGATACTCCCTGCAGGTCTGCCTTAGATATTCCTCAACGGACCTCTCAGGGCTGTAAGTCGTCTTTCCGAGCAATATACGTTGAGAAAAAATCCTCCGGTCGGTCAATGCCTTTAACCTCGAAAGCGTAAGCGGCATCTTCTTGCCTGTAATTAAAGATGCTGCCGAAAACAACAAGGCGGCAGGCAGTGCGGCCGCATATGGAATCGATTTAACAGATGTCTTTAGTCCGGCAGTTTCATCAAGAGCAATTTTTGCGAATTCGTCGAAGGTCAAAGGATTGTTGATTAAATAGGTCCCGCAGTTCGCAAGATTATCGTCGTCGAGGGCCTTCATTGCGCGCGCCACCTCATTAGCGTGAATTATGTTATAAATGCCTTGCCCTTTGCCTATATGCCTGTAGCGGCCGCTCTTTATCGCCCTAATCAATTGGAGAAAGCTGTCCTTCTCGGGAGCCCTGCCCATGCCGAAGACGATCGTGGGGCGCAGCATCTGTACTCTGAGTCCGCTCCCGGCCGCACGGTTCAGTATATTCTCCGCCTCATGCTTTGTCCTCTCATACCGGTTCTGCGGACTGCACGGGCTCTGCTCATCGATATTCGCATCACCTGAATTTCCAACAACCCCTGCGCTCGAAAGATGAATTAAACGGCACCCTTTATTCTGCGCCGCAGTTGCAACCTTTTCGGTGCCTATAACGTTGACCCTCTCCATAAGCCCCTCGTTATAGATAACGCCTGCGCAGTGGTAAACGGTAGAGACATCTTCAGGTATTGCAACGCCCTCTGTAATATCTCCCGTTACAATAGTCGTCCCCTTTAACGTTTCGCTTTTAGAAACGGACCGGGTGAGCGCATAAACCTTCATCCCGTCGGCAAGCAGGCCTTGGACAAGGTATCTCCCTATAAACCCCGAAGCGCCGGTGACAAGCGCGGATTTTTTTTGTTCAATAATACGTTTTTCTTCCGATGCCATGGGCCCAATCCCAAAAAAATTTCGGCAGATACGTGATCAGATAAAGAACAAAAAACTTATAGTCAACCCGGCGGTAGGGCCCGAGTTCGTTCCTGGCCCTGTCGGGATGACCTTTAGCCATCTCGGTTCTGGCCCGCCAGTAGCCTATTTTGGCCTTGAAATACTCTATTTCACGGCGGTATGAAACCTCAAAATCATCGCCTAGCTTCATAAACTTTCCGAGTATATATTCCATTTCGGCAGGGTACGATTCCATATATTTCATGCTGCACATATTCTGATGCACCCGATAATGCACCAAGGGCTCAGGGATGTATGCAACACTGGATGAATAAACCATCCGCATAAAAAGGTCGTAATCCCCGCACAGCCTCAAAGTTTCGTCAAAGCTTCCTCCGAATTTTTCAAGAAGGGATCGTCTAAGCATAACTGTCTGAAGGTTTATGGGGTACGAATACATGAAGCTCCTGAAAAGAGGGTCGCTCGGCTGCGCGCCGCTTAACCCTTGATATGTTTTGTTTTCCTGCATGTTCAGAATGTAGTAGTTGCCGTAAATGAAATCGACGCCCGGGTTGTCCGCAAAAAGGGCCGTTTGTCTTGCAAGCTTTTCAGAATGCCAATAGTCGTCGCAGTCTAGGAACGCGATAAATTCGCCCCGCGCCTTATCGAGAGCAAAATTTCTCGCCTTGTAAAGAGGGACGGTTTCGTCGCCTTTGAAATACCTTATTTTAGCGTCATAGTCTTTTACTATCTCAGGACTTTCATCGGTCGAGGCGTTGTCCCAAAAAATAATCTCCCAACTCTGAAATGTTTGGGAGTAAACGCTGTCTATCGCCTCGCGCAAAAATTCTGCGCAGTTAAGACAGTTCATTATTATGCTTACTTTCGGAGAAACTTCAGATAAAGAGAACATTAAGGGGCGCTACCAAGAATAAGGTATTACCTTATCGGAGGGGGACATCCGCTCTATTTCTTCCGCGCTGTGGGGGATGTCGGTACAGTTGGCTATTAATGCGGGAGTTTCCGAGATGCCCTTAAACCCGTACCATACAAGGGGAGGGATTTTTATCAAGCTATAGGCGTCTTCGCCTGTTTCAATAACCTCCACTTTTCCTAGGGTCGAAGACCCTTGCCTATCGTCGAAAACCACAAGCCTTATTTTGCCTTGAGGCACGGCAAAGTGCTGTGTCATCCTTAGATGCTTCTTCCACGCCTTTACAGCGCCGGGGTTCACTACAGAGAAATAAACTTCGCCGAATGCGGTAAACAGCGGCGAGTCTCTTCTCATCATATGCATAACCTTTCCCTTCCCGTCAGGTATCTGCTTCAACTCTTGTATAAAAACTCCTTCAATCATCCGGCCCAAACAAGCCCTCTCTGCTCGGCAAGCGCGATATATTCGTTAATCTGCCCTGCCGTGAAACCGAAGATATCTTTCTCCCCGGAGTAATAAGCCTTGTACCACTCTGCAGTCATCTTCATCGTTTCCTCAAAGGACAGGACAGGCCGCCACTTCAACAATTGAGCAGCTTTGTCGCAGTTGAGTTTTAGAAGCGTGGATTCTTTCTTGAAACTGTCCGAAGATTTTATTTCCCATTTCCCTCCGCCCCAAATATCCGAAAAAACCGATATCAACTCTTTCACCGATTTATTGGTGTCCGCCGAAGGCCCGAAATTAAAGGGTTCCCCGGCATACGGTCTTCCGTCTCCCAAAAGAGCGGCGCAAAGCGAGAGATAACCGCTTAACGGTTCAAGCACATGCTGCCACGGTCTAGTGGCTTCGGGACTTCTGATCTCGAGGGTCCGTTTTTCAGAAAAGGCCCTGACGCAGTCAGGCACTATCCTGTCCTGCGCCCAATCACCGCCGCCTATCACATTGCCGGCGCGCGCCGAAGTAAGACAAGGCGAAGCTTCTCCTGAAAAAAACGATTTAACATACGAGCTGAACGCCAATTCGGCGCATCCTTTGGAGGCGCTGTACGGATCGTCTCCGCCCAGCCTGTCGTTTTCCCTATATCCCCATAGCCATTCGACATTCTGGTAGCATTTGTCGCTGGTTATTATCACTGCGGCTTTGATCGACCTTGTTGTGCGGATGCATTCGAGCACATTCACGGTGCCGCCCAGATTCGTCATGAAGGTCTCTTGAGGCTCATCGTAAGACTTACGGGTAATCGCCTGAGCTGCAAGATGAAATACAATTTCCGGAGAGAATTCCTTGAAGACATCTTTCAGCCTTCCGATATCCCTGACATCCCCCTGATAATGCTTAATCCTTTCTTTAAGCGCGAGCGCCTCGAAATTAGAAGGGTCCGTAGGCACGCCGATCGAAAACCCGGCAACATCCGCGCCCAACTGCGTAAGCCAGAGACTGAGCCATGAACCCTTGAAACCGGTATTGCCGGTTACCAATACTCTCTTTCCTTTAAAAACACCGCCAAAGAGTTTCTTGTTAATCATGCCACACCTTCCAAGGGGCCTCGCCGGACTCCCAGAGTTTATCGAGCACCTGCCTGTCCCTGACCGTATCCATGCACTGCCAGAAACCGTAATGTTTATACGCCATCAATTCGCCGTCTTTAGACAGCCTTTCAAGGGGCGTCTGCTCAAGGATTGTCTGATCACTTTCAAGATAATCGAAGATCTCAGGCTCCAAAACAAAAAAGCCTCCGTTAACCCAACCCTGCCCTGTCGGTGCTTTTTCCTTAAACTCAACCACCTTGTCGCCTTCGAATACCATCCCCCCGAACCTTGCCGGCGGCCTGATCGCGGTAACAGTAGCAAGTTTGCCGTGCGCCTTATGAAACTCAAGCAGCTTCGCAATATTGACGTCGCTCACACCGTCGCCGTATGTAAGCATGAAGGTACCGTCCTTAAGCGTATCTTTAAGCCGAAGCAGCCTGCCTCCGGTCATGCTGTCAATCCCCGTGTCCATCAGATGGACCGTCCAGTCCCTATAGCACTTCTTGCAGGCCTTTACCTCACCATTGGCAAGTGAGACTGTTAAATCGCTCTGGAAGTTATAATAATTGAGGAAGTATTCCTTTATGCTCTCTCCCTTGTATCCGAGTGCGATCACAAACTCGTTAAATCCGTGAGAACCGTATATGTTCATTATGTGCCATAGGATCGGCCTGCCGCCTACCTCGACCATAGGCTTCGGCCTTAAAACAGTTTCCTCACTAAGCCTTGTCCCCAAACCTCCAGCCAGAATTGCAACTTTCACGATACCTCCGGGTCAATTCGTCTTTTATAAAATTCTATGGTTTTTGCCAAACCCTCTTCCAATCCGGTCGAGGCCTCCCAATCCAACAGTTTCTTGGCAAGAGATGCCTCCGCATAAAGCGCCATATTCTCACCTTCCCTGTAAGCATGCGCCCCCCACAGAGGTTTTCCTCCGCCGGTCAGATTTACCACTTTTTCGATTACCTCCCTGACGGTTACGGCCTTGCCTGATGCGATGTTTATCACTTGCCCCTTGGCCTGAGGTCTTATAGCGGCAGTTATCATTGCGTCCACAACATCTTCGACATAACAGAAATCCCTTAGTTGTCCGCCTTCCGAAGCCTTGAACTCAACATTATCAAGACACCCTTTTATAACCTGCGGGAGGAATCTGTTCTCATCCTGCCCGGGTCCGTAAACAAGAAAAAAACGGAGTACCGTTCCGGGGAATCCTTCGCTGCGGCTGAGGGTCTGCACCAGATGCGTTGCAGCGGCTTTGGCAAGAGAATACGGTGCGATAGGATTTTCCCTGCAACGCTCGCTCTGAGGGGCAGGCGCAGAGCCATACTCGTCGCTGCTTCCAACTTGAACAAACCCTTTGAGAGCGGCCGGGTCGAGGTTCTCTATAATATTCATCAGTCCTGAAAAGTGAGCTTCTATGAGCCGCCTGCCGCCTTTAAAAAACGGAGTGTGGTCTATGTATCCGCCAAGATTGAACACATAATCGAAAGTCTTATTTGAGAAAACAAAGCTGATTTTTGACCTATCCAACAAGTCGGCGTTAATAGTCTCAACCCCAGCCGATGATTTTCTGTCGTTTAATACAAGACTTACAATATTCCTTGTATCTTGCAAACATCGTTTGATTAAATGGCCGCCGATAAAACCACCGCCGCCAACCACTAAAATCCTGTCTGATGGTTCAAAAAACTTCAAAATTTGCCCTTTTTATTTAAAGCCGAGCATGCTTCGCCATAGCTTAACAAGCAATGCAGCACAATAGAGCACTCTACTGTTGACCGAATAGTACCCTTGTGATAATCGGAGTTGCTTCATATCGGTCATCCTTCTCAAACGTATGGAGATAATGTCTGTTGTTTTGTAAATATCCGTAATTTT
Organism: Nitrospirota bacterium; assembly: GCA_004321915.1. Lineage (GTDB taxonomy): Bacteria > Nitrospirota > Thermodesulfovibrionia > Thermodesulfovibrionales > Dissulfurispiraceae > MYbin3. The sequence goes on along the minus strand of SCQE01000021.1, from coordinate 253,148 downwards.
GTCACAGCATATGGACTTTGCCTGATAAACCTCATACATTATTCTTATCCTTCTTGCAGTTTCACTCATATTAAAAAAATGAAAATATACATAGGCAATCGCGCCATAGACAATGGCAGAATAAAAAGCCGGCCTTATCATCTCCCTAGGAGACGGGATCTTCGAAAATACGCAATAAGAAAGCAATAGTGAAACCGCTATCCCCCCAATAAGGGCAGCCCTTATGGCAACAGCCTGTCGTGGATGCGTATTCCATATCCTCGACAGGCTCATATGCGTTATTAAAATAATCGCCGGGGAGGCAAAGAGAATGATAAGCATGGGCATATGATAGTTCATAAATGACTCCTATCCTTCTCCCAGCGGGAGCCCTATCATTCTGCGATACAGAATAAACAGACATATCAAAACCTCTCCGGTAGCCGTAAGCACAATATTGTCCCCCACCTGAGACACAAACATCATGCCTCTCAAATCCTCTATGCGGCTTTTTACAAGTGTTATATCGTTGTACTTTGCTGCGATATCATCCTCCGTCAGCCTTTTATTCATAGATGTAGCAATAGAGATGAGAATGTCGAGAGATGGCGACGACGCCTGTGCTGCAGGATACGTAGCTATATAGGCTGAAGCAAGAGAAATATGAAGAATCAAGACCTCCAGCATCTCAACAAGTGAGTTTGTAACACCTCTCCAACACATTACTGCAGCCGTACCGGTTAATCCCAAAACCGGCACAACCAGAAAAATAAAGAACAGCACACTAATGTCATTCCTTGGAATTCGAACCCTCCAAACTATTATATGCACCGCAAGGCAAACCATAAAAATCGAGAACCCCTGCAAAAAAACGTCCGGACTCATTTTACTGTTGACCGCCCCAAAGGCCTTGTCCCTTAAGATCGTATAAATTATTTTTGCCGCTCCTGTAAATTAGGGCAAGGTCATCATAAAATCTGGAAGTTACAAAATACCGAATACCATATTGCACTGCCAGATTTTTAACATGTTCGCTTGATAACGCAATGTATCTTCTATTGATCTCTTCCTCAAGCTTCTGATTGTATTCCAGTTTTTTCATAGGAAGGATACTATACGGCTCCCCGGTTTGAAACAATACGCCTAACCGTTGCATAACGTATTCGAAATACTTCTTCGAAAAACGAGCATTCTCGAAATCGAGCAAAGACAGGAACACAGGGGATTCGATCAGAAGGATATCAAAATTCAGGCTGAGAGGGGGGAAAAGAAGCATCTCACCGGATGTATTTAGCTTACGAACCGCATTCATCATATCGAAGTCTGTGTTTTCTCTGTAATTACGATTTACTTGCGGCAAAGCTGCCACAAGTTTCTGATAGTCGGGATATTTGAGATAACCATTGTTGGCAATAACGGCAAAAGAACGCTTCAGTCGGTTTTGAGAGATGCCATACATAAGTGCCGAACACAAAAAAATGATTATCGGAAGCACAAAGATAAATTTCAGATCGAGCGTCCTTCTAAAAGCTAAGTGGAGGAGATAAGGGAGCATCGTAGATAAGACGACGAAGGCAGAATCCTTTAATGAAAAAAAGAAGAAGTGACGACCGTCTCCGGCAAGGTAGTTCAAACCAACTGATACAAGAAAGACAATCAAAAGCCAAGCCGTAAGCCTGCCCGGGTAAAACAGATTGAGCGAAACTATCAGGAGAGAGACCGTAACTATATTTGGACAGAGGTAGACGCTTATAAAAAAAAGTATGTGAAAAACATTTCTATCTTCCTCTTTTTGATTGTACTGCAATAAATATTTGACTATTATGGTCATCGCAACAAAATAAATAATCCAGACGCCCCGCCGAAAGCCTATTGGAATGAAAAAATCCGACAGTTTTGGCGCAAAGAAACCGCTGATGTGCAAAATATCGACACAAAGAGCCCCGCCATAGAACAGGACAGAGCCGACAAGAAGGTATTTTGCGATACCGGCATCCTCCTGTTTTCGCATGACGAAGAAGGCGAAAAAAAGAAGAGGCACTAGAGAATAAGCGTACTTGCAGGCGTCATAAAACGCCGTAATGTCCGCAGCGCTTACGTTATAAGAATACCTGAACCAGTCCTGCATCCGGTGTTCCATGCCTGACACCTCAAACCGCGGCGCATTCACGACAAAAAACATGAGACAAGCCAGTATAATAAGCGCCGGGATGATAAATCTCTTGAGATCGGACATTCCATTTTTGTAAACATGGAAGCAGTAACCGGCAGTGAAAAACATAAAAGCTGAAAAACCATACGGTGGATGCAGATTGATTGAAATGGCGAAGAAAAGGGCGGCCCCGACAAGCCGTCTATTTAAGGCAAAATACATGCCCAGCAGCGTAAATACCGCGGAAACGCTGGCCTTGTAAAAAACAGGGTTCCCCCACATGCCATTGACGACATCTCCGTGCGACTCGGTAAACCTTGCCAACAGAAACAGCAAAGTCGCAAACAGGGCTTCAAAGTGCATGCCCATGATCTGTCGCGCTATTTTATATACCAGCACATATATAGCAAGACAGACAAGAACGCTTGCACTTATATAGGCCACTGGGTTCAGATGCAAAAATTTTAGATACCTGAGAAACAGACCGGCAAAGCCGAAGTTCCTTAACTGTACGATGGGCTGATAAGACTCAAAGGCCTTATTGCCCAGAGCTTCAAGGCTGAAGGCGTTGTATGTTATATACTGCCACGTATCTACACCGTAAGCTATCGCAAGGATTCCCGGCATGAAAACCAGCAGCCACATCGCCCGATTTTCAGGGAGTGTGATAACAAAAAATCTTTCAGCAACAGCTTGCACTCTATTGGAATAAGCCATCAAAGACTTCATTCCAAACATAAAAACCTCCTTGCAGACGTCTCCGTGACAGGTTCATAATAATCATCAAGTATGCTGTCCCCTATGGCCTCCAATCGCTCCCGAGGCAGACCGTGGTTCTTGAAGAAACAGATGGCCTCCTTCAATTCTTCCCTGCAATAGCAAAGTCGCCATATATCACTTGAAATGTTTTCCGGGATAGGATTATGGGTCAGTCCGGAACAGCTTCCTATTATAACAACCGGTATGCCCATTGCCAAGGTTTCCATGCATACATTAGAGACATTGCTAATAAGAAGTCGCGCCTTCTCTAGGCATTCGGCAAAAGCGCCGTTTATAAAGAGCACGTTCTCCCTCTCTTTTGATTTCAGGAAATCTTCCACTAATCCGGCGGCATGAGTGGGATGGGGCTTTATCAAGAAAGTAACATCGGAAAAGTCACTGTCTCCTATAACCTGATCAGCAATCATAAGTATATCCGCGGCGTCCCTCCACATCATGGGCAAAGCGATGAGAATGGAGAACCCGGAGTGTTCCGGCCGATGCTTTCTTTTGTCGCTAAGTTCGGCATAACGGAAAGCTGGGGCAACCGACACCTCAAGGGACGAACAAAACTCCCTTGCCCTGCCGACCAGTCCCTTCCCGCTGACAGCCACCTCGTGAGGTATCACGCCACACTCTTTTTCCATATCCGTAGGGTATAACCCCAGATAGTTTGTCGTGACAACAAACCCCTGATATCCTATGATATGTGTTTCCGGAAAAAACACCCTGAAGCCTGCGTTCGCACCCCTGTCTATTGGTTGATTTTCAAACCAGTCCACTATAAGCCTCAATTTCACGCCTGATTCGCAAAGTCTTTGAGCAAAACGATATTTAAGCAGCGCCTCCATGGAACTTGACGAAAAGATGCCGGCACTGAGCTCCTCTCTGATCAGAGGGGTAATGTCAAAGCCCGAAAACATTATGTCAGCGAACCCAAAACGAGCCGCCCTGAATGGATAGGTCAAGGCATAGAAGTAATCAGACATGCGCAGCAGGTCTTCCTTCAAAAGAAAATTCTCGCTGGCGGTCCTCATCTTCAGAAACAGGTCCAGAAAACTTTTTACCCTTACACTATAAAACGTTGGGGTATACCATATCGTCTTCCTCTCCAGTGGCGACAGGAAGTCGAGCATGCCGCAGTAGTACCGATCAATGTATGCTCCATTCCTGAAGCTGTCCTCAAAAACAAATGTGTCAATAATGGTGAGCTGTCCATCGGGGGACAGCCTCTGATATTTTCTTGTGAGTCTCGCAGAAACGAATGACGCCAGAAACCTGAAGACTTGGTATGGATAACCGCACAGACGCCTGAATGCCCTCGCCAGTCTTTCTGACAACCCGACCCTGCACTCCACTCTCGCGGACAACCCCCTTGCGCTAAAATATCGCCGCAAGGTTTCCGCAAGCGCTCTTGACTTCACCCTGACTGTCCCGATTGAAATACCGTCTCCGACAAGTCGCTCAATCATATACAAGCGACAACAGTCTGAGAATAGTTGGCTAACAAATACGTTCCTGCTGGCGATATTAGAAACCCACCAGTCAATACTGTCTCTATTTCGTGAAGACAGGTCTGTTATCACGGCATTATAGACTGCGCGGACTTCTTTTGAAATGCTGTCCATAAGTCTGGCCTGTTCAGGATTCAGGCACTGCATATCTATCGTGTCAAACGGTCCGGTCACAGGGCGTTTATGATATCTCTCACGCAGGTCAAATCAGTTACCTTGGCGCATGGCAGGTCACGGAATAACGCTTCCGCTTCCGAATTGCCGATTCTTGCGATGAATACGATATTATTATCTCTAGCAGCTTCGTAATCGCTTAACGCGTCTCCTATATATACGGTCTCTCCCGGAGAAATCTTTTCGGACTTTATAATCTCTCTCACTGCGTCAGACTTTGACTTAGGAGCGCCGTATATTCTTTTGAAAAACCGGTCCAAATCCCTGCGTCGCATTATCTCTTCGATCTCCTGCTGCGGCGTTGCCGATGTCACAAAAAGGGCGCATCTAATAGCATACTCTTCGATGAATTCCCTTGCCCCAGAGACATACGGAGAATCGACAACTTCATCGATGACCAGCCTTGAAAACCTGTCACACAAATCTTGGAAAGTTTTTTCCGAAAGCGGCCTTTTCAAAATTTCATCATAAAAATACCTGAACTTCTCAAACCGGGAAACCCCCCCATGTTGTAGATGGTAATCCCTGACCTGTTCCATCACGTCAGCGCCCTCGTCTTCAAACAGCTTCTGAAACGCTTTTGTTTTTATCTCGACCGACTCTGCTATTACACCATCAAAGTCCAGCAAAATAACCCTGACCATCACTCCTCCAAGGCTCCTATCACTGTACACGGCGCGCTATCCAGTCCTTCGATCACGAGCGGGGCTACCCAGACCGACACAAGCCTAGAGATATTCCCAATAAGATGCATATCCTCGATTATTCGAATCGGGGCGTTCTCCCCTTCTGGGTCCAAAAAAGCCCTGTGCGCTTCCCTCCCCATTTCTCTATTATGGAATGGTGATAGGGAAACAAAATCGAAGCCTACCGCCCTGACGGCAGGCCTGTTTTTTCGAAGCCAGAATCCGGCTTCAGGACTGAAGCCGGGATTTTTCATCACGTATTTTTCAGAGCCTCTTAAGCAGGCAAATCCGGTTTTGATTAGAAGCATGTCAGCGGTCTCAGGCACTGAAAAAACATCTTCGGGGATGATTACCCTGTTTTCATTCATGCCAGTTTCGAGCAAAAAGGGGCTTTCAAAAATCCATTCTGTGGCGGCGTAATCGGAAATGCGCATCCCATTTTGAAAAAAATGCGCCGGGCAGTCCACATGGGTCCCCCAGTGATTTTCCATGCCAAACCTGTACACATTGGACGAATCTCCGCCCTCCAGCGACTTGACCTGTGTTATCTCAAGGTTCGCACCGCCGCCGTATACCGGCAACTCCCGTGTGAGGGCATGCGACAGAAAAACGTATTTCACTCTCTTTCCCTTGGAGTCCACCCGGCAGGCGCATTGATGGCAAATGACGTCGAGTCTCATCCGCCCTGTTCGTTTTTCTCAGGTGCTAGGATCAGGAAATCTTTTGGGGAGCTTGGCCGTCAACGGCCTGCATAGAATCATTCAGCACAATCCCGTTTACTATCGGAAAAGGATTCACTTCACGATATACGGAGTATATGATATCAAGTATCCCCTGTCCTAGGTCTAGATAGGTCTTTCCGGTCAGTCTTTTCCCAACCCGCGGAGCAAAAGAAAAGGGGGTTATCTCGTAATGATAACTTTCGTTGGCCGGGGCGAATTCGACAGTAACCTTATTGTCCAGCATCTCGTTTATCATTATGAGAAGGTCCTTGATACGCATCTGTTGCTGGCCCGTAAGAATAACGTACTGGTTCGCAAACTCGTCGGACAGAATTTCACAACTGCCCTTTGCGGCATCAAGCACATGGATATATTCTCTAAGCTCCTCACCGTCGCCATGCCTGATGATCTTTCCACTTGCAATCGCCTGCTTGACGAAGTTGTAAATGGCGTTTTTCTTGTCAGCCCTCGGCCCGTAAAGCGAACCATAACGCAGGATTGTATATGATAGACCGAAGACCTCGTGATAATTTTCGATGAGAAGTTCGCAGGCTTGTTTCGTAGACCTGTAGAACGAGCCTGCCTTGCTGTAAACATAAAGCGAGCTTGCAAAGACAAATCGCTTGACTCCGGCCTTACGGCAGGCCTCAAGAACAATCGAATTGCCAAGAATATTGAATTTCACGCTGTCTATCGGACGCTGACTCGCTTCAGCGATATCCGCGATTCCCGCGAAATTGTATACAACCGAAGCGCCTTGGACCGAATCTTCCACAGCCCTCTCATCAAGGATGTCTCCGACCACCATCTGTTGCCCCGGCCTGAGATAAGGTGAATGCTTTATATCAAAGATCAAAACTTCATGGCCAGCCTCTGTCAGCGCGTCTGACACATGGCTGCCAAGAAACCCGGAACCTCCTAAAACCACAACTTTCATACTGGACACCCCAATCCTTTCAAGAGATTTTGCACTGCCTGCACCTCCATTTCGACCCTCGATTCCACTGCGTATGAACCGACATGCGGCGTGAGGACAACATTTTCCAACCCTGTTAGCGGTCCCTCATAAGGTTCTTTCTCATAGACATCAAGGGCAGCGCCCCTCAGATGTCCTGCCTTCAATGATTTATAAAGTGCACCCTCATCAACCACGCCTCCCCTTGAAACATTGATGAGCCATGCACCTTTTTTCATTCTGGAGATTTCGTCCTCCCCCATAATCAGTGTTTTGGAAGATACGTGCAGAGAAACAATGTCGCTTCTGGAGAGGAGATCTTTAAGGTCGACCCGATCAAAGCCTCCAGACTCCACAGCATTACTGATATCATGAAATACGACAATACATCCAAAATATTTCAGGACTTCCGCAAGCTTTCTGCCGATCCTTCCAAAGCCTATGATACCGGCAGTTTTGCCGTTCAGCAGATTGCCCATGACCTTTTCCCATCTATTGTTTCTCACTGAAGCGTCCATCTCCCGGACATTTCTCAGCAGTGAGAGAATCATTCCTACCGCAAGTTCTACAACAGCAAGAGTAGGCGCGTCAGGGGTATTGTAAACCTTGATCCCGATGTTCTCTGCTGCTATGACATCCACATTGTCCATGCCGGTACCGCAGCGGGATATGACCTTTAGTTCCTGTAATGCCTTTAATGTGTCCCGGCGCAGAGGTTCAGTCCCGGCAATAATACCAACAACCCCGTTGCAAACCTCTAACACTTCGCCTTCGCTGAGTGTTCTCTTGTATGGGTTCAGCACTATTTCGTAACCCTTCACCCCAAGAATATCAAGGGGCCTTGTGTCGTATTTCCCGAAAGACGATGTTGTAATCGCTATTTTCAACTCCTGCATACCCTCCACGCGTCAAACCTGTGCTCAAGGTCTTCGGTCTTTTCCATTGCTAGGGACGCCATGGCCTCTCTGTCGCTCCTGTAATAAGACCAGAAAATATCAGACTGATAATTCTTCTTGTAAGAGTCATCAAGATGCTCTACCAAAGCGAATTTCGTTTTGAGATACTCCTCGACTTCAGCCCAGAAAGGCCTGCCGATATTGCCTGGAGGTTCCTGAATAGCAGGGAGTCCGAGTTTTGTCCTCACCATGTTTATATAGGCGGTATTGCAATTGATGTACGAGTAATTAGCATCGTCGATGGCTACAACAGCCGTGTCAGCGAGCACGTCGCACACGGATTTTACCTCGGACATCAGCACGTTCAGTGTATGTTCGCTGTCAAAAAAGCAGGCGCTTACTTTTCTGTCAAGCTCTTTGAGCACGCGGATCCCTGCAAATTCCGAATTGCTGTCAAATGCGATGTGCTTCCAGTGGACGCTCAGATTTCTGTCATCAAAATGCCTCATCAGGGTGTCATTGATCACTCCCCTTAAATAAAAAAGCTTGCTCCCGCTTACGTCCCAGGTATAAAGCTCTCCGCCGTGTTTCACAGCGAAGTATGAAAGCACAATGGTACTAGCACCACTCCCGGTTTCTATAAACACCGGCTTGGGCGGAAGCTCCATGGCAGCGATTACATCATACAGGGCAAGAAATTCAGAATCCGGTATGCCGTTGCACCACCTCGGCATCATTCTTTTTACAGTAAGCAGGAACTTCCTAGGGTCTTTTCCTATTTCCTCTTGGGAGCCAAAATAAAAATCGTACATATAGTTATCTCCTTTAAAGTTAAAGCCAGTCGCCGCCGCTCACGGCGATGACCTGGCCTGTTATATATGATGAGCCTTTGGACAAAAGGAACAGCACAGTATCTGCAAACTCTTCAGGCGTGCCGGCCCGATTCAGTGGTATCAGCTTCGCACGCTCATCAAGCTGCTCCTTCGTTCTCTTCATCTTCTCAGTGTGAAATTTCGTGAATATAAAACCAGGGGCAACTGCATTCACTAGGACATTGTTCTTTGCGCAGTCCCTAGCCAGCCCCTTGACCATGCACTCAATACCAGCCTTGGCCGTACCATAGGCAAGAGACGATGCCCCGCCGCCGTGACCAGCTGACGCTGTGCTCGTAAGTATTATTCTGCCGCCGGTATTTTTCATTTGGCTGATTGCCCTTTGAGACAGAAAAAACGGCATAACGAGATTAACAGACAGGTCGTGCTGCCAGTCAGCGTCAGTCAGTTCCTCCCAATGAACAGGCCTTCTCACATCACCGGAAAGCTGTATAAGGCCGTCTATACCGCCAGCCCATGCTGTAAAGTCATCGACCAGTTCAAAACATGACTCAGAAGAAGCCAGGTCCTTTTGAAACTTTCTTATTCTGTCGCCATCCTGATATTCTGACAGGGACGCCGCGTTGGTATTGTAATGAAGACCGACCATTGCCCCGGACCCGCAAAGGCTTTTAACGAGCGCAGACCCGATATCACTGCTCGCGCCTGCTATGAGAATTTTCTGTCCGTATTTCATATCAGGTTTATTCCCCTTTTGAAAAATATTTACCTGTATATTCAGCCCGGAGTTTTTCTAATATGGCTTCACCTTCTGGAGTAGGTTTCCCGGCTGCTTCTATTTCAGGCCATCTGGATTTGTCGAACCGTGTATAAATCGAAAACGTCCTCATTATCCCCTTGATCCTTTCCTTTGGAAACTGAGGCATGTTCAGAACAGGTTCCCCAGTGAGACAACCGGTAAAAGCGTCCTCATCGATATAGCCGAGTTTTACGGACATGTCCCTGAGGGGCGTCCCGTGAAAAGGCGTGAAGGCGTAACAGTTCATGGTGTCCACCTTGTCCGCTATCCTCCTGTTCAGTTCTATGGTGTCAAAAGCGAGTTCAGGGGTCTCGGTCGGAAATCCGACAATGTTGTTCACGCTGACGCCAGCCGGAAGGGAATGTGCCGAGATTATGTCAAAAGCCTTTACAATGGTTTCGTTCTTGACATGCCTGTTGATGATCTTTTTTCTGAACTCCTCATTCCCATGTTCTATGCCGAGCGCCATCCTGTGAAGTCCGACTTCCCTGAGCTTTTTAATCCTCTCCTCGGTTATGGTTTCAGGCCTGGTCTGACACCAGAACGGGACCTTTATGTCAGCATACATTTCTATGAACTCGTCGAACTCCCTGTCGGTATAGGCAAAGAACGTATCAGCCCAGAAATAAAAATACTCCGCGCCCCATTCGTCCCTGTAGAATTTCATCTCCCGCCTGACCGCATCAACAGATTTCTTCCTGAAAAATTGTCCGGCCTTCGATTCCCTGTACAATCTCTGCTGCGCCGGTGAATTGCAATATGTGCAGAGGTACGGACAGCCCCTGTGGGTTTCGACCGGAAACATACGGTATATTTTTCCGGCCATAGGCCTGTAGAGCCTTGCCTCTTCAAAAAGAGAGAAGTCCGGCAACGGGTTTCTGTCTATATCAGTTGCAGTGCATATCGGATTTTTTACAATTTCTCCATCCTTTCCCTTGACCCAGAGATTGCCGATGTCCGAGAAAGGCTTTCCTTCCCTGAGCCGCTTGCACAATTCTAGAAGCGCGTGTTCTCCTTCGCCAACACAGACAATATCCACCTCTTTATTTCTTAGCACCTTGTGCGGCGCGAACGTCGGGAAAACACCGCCCACAAGTGTAAGCACATTGTGCCTGTCTATATGCCTTAGCAGTCTGATACCAAGCGGAAAGATGTCCTCTGTAACTGACATCGCGATCAAATCCGGCTGATATGACGTTACCATATCATCGAGATCAGCAAGCGGATCGGTAGTCTTGAGCGTTACCTGTCCGGACATATCAAAAGGCCGCACCGCGAGATTTTTTTCCTTTTCCTTGTCCGAATCGAAATCGTCACCCGTATTGTAGTAGGTAGTATCGAACAGGCCCACCTGAAAACCGTTGTCTTTAAGTATCCTCGAAAATAAAGCTATGGCAGGAGGCAGCATGTTCATGCCCCTCAGATTCGGATATATGAAAAGAACCTTAAAATCCTTCATGACTCTCCCTTTGGAAAATATTTTTCACGCACATATTTTACAGCAGTTTTCACAACATCCATTGAGTTGCCAAATCCCCTCTTCATTTCTATAGATACAAACCCCGTGTACGCTGACCGCGAGAGACACGCGCCGATCTCCGCGTGGTCAAATCCTGTATGGCCCGGTGGTGCAAGCCCCTTATCTCCGACATGAAAATGTTTAATGTCGTTTCCGTATTTACCGAATACGAGACCGAAGTCTTCTCCTGCGTCCACCATGGCCCTGGCGTCAAGATGAAGGCCTATGTTCGGGTGGCTGATGTCCTGCACAAAAGCGTGTCCTTCGTCTGCGCTGCAGATAAAATCACTCTCAGATGGGGCGAGAGGCTCTATGCAAAACACCGTATCATAAAGCGAGGCTTCCTTGCCCAGCTCTCTGAAACTATCAACTGCCAGCGCGTAGCATTCAGCGTATGGCCTCTCTCCTACCCGCCTGCTTGCCGGAGAACCGTAAACAAGCACACCTGCGGACAACGAACCAGCCAGCCTTATCAGGCCCTTGAGATATTTTACAGTATCTCGCCTCATGGAACCGTCGCCGAACAGGTACAGATCAGGCCTTGTATAAAGAAGGGCATGAATAGCCGGGATAGACAGGCCATGAGAAAATACCATGTCCCTGAGCCCTTTTATTTCCTCAACAGGAATGTCCACAGGCTCATTCCATACACAACTCGGAGCGATCTCTACACCGTCACATCCCAAGTCCTTCAGCAGTATCAGATGCGCTTCGAGTTCAGCAGGCTCCCAGGCGATGTTCGAAACAGAAAGCCTCAAACTCTACCCGCCAAACCCATGCTGCTGCAGCCAGAATTCGACCTGCGGCAACTGCCATTCGTAATCCACATCAAGCCCGCCCCACTGCTTCAGGGGATATATACTCTGCCCCATCCATTTCTGGGGAAGCAGGCCGGAATCAAGGTTTTCAAGACATTGAGGCCTTACAATGGAAACGCCCATGTCCGCAAACCAGACGTCGCCCTGCGAATCCCTGTCGCAATTAAGAGTCTTCGGGTCTCCGAAAGTCTCAAACGGCACAAAAGGACGAAGCAGTCCGTCCTCGCCTTCCTTCCTCGCCCTTAGAGGACTCCACATATTATAACGTGAAACCGTGACTGCTGAATCATAAGCAGGATTGTCCCTCAAAACCTTTATGCCCTCGGAGATTGTTGAGGACACTATAGTAGGAGCATTACACATCAGTAGCACAACCAATTCAACTGTGCTGCCTGGATTACGTTCCTTTGCTGTATGGTAGGCGTGTACATAAACATGCTCCCCGAGCGCCTTGTCAGCACATAGTTCCTGCGGCCTTACTATTACCTCTACACCATTCGCGGTCGCGATTTCCATAAGCTGCTCATCGTCAGTAGAGAGGTATGTCCTGTCGATCTCAGGACAGTCTATGGCAGCCTTCATAGGGTAATACGATAGAGGCTTCCCGAGCACAGGGTAAGTGTTCTTTCCGGGAAAGCCTTTGCTTCCCTTTCTGCCCATCAAAAGCGCTATTACCATTTTTACTTTCCTCTCTCCTTAAGCTTCAATATCTCGCTGTCTCTTAAATAACAGCCGTCACATGCCGGTATTTCATGGGCAGTCCCTTTTGTATGCGCCGAGCGTATTGCGTTAAGCCGCTCTGAATGCCACGCCCCGCTGATTGTTATATCGCCAAACCTGCCGAGAGCAAGCAGAGCGTCGTCATCATGGTTGCAGGGCAGTATCGTGCCGTCCCACCAGATAGCCATCCGCTGCCATATCTGGGAACATGCCCACGGATAAACCATTCCCTTTTTCTTGGCTTTCATTTCCTTGAAATCAAGAAAAGCGACCTCATCCGCCTTGGCCGACCAGAACTTTCTGTATTGTTCAAATACAGGCTGGATGTCCGGCAACATGACTGTCTGGATCCTGACCTTGGGATGAGAAACTCCAAGTTTCTTCTTAAGGGACTGGAGTCCTTCTATATTATTCAAAACAGTCTCGTAATTGGCCCCCACTCTGTGTCTCTCGTAAACTTCTTTTGTAAAGCCTTCAAATGATATTGATATCCTGTCGAGTCCTGCATCTATAAGTCTATTCGCAATTTCATCGGTCAGGAGCATTGCGTTGGAATTGAAATACACATCCACAAGCCCTTTCTTTTTCGCGTACCCCACGAAATCGTGTATCTGCGGATGAAGAAGCGGCTCTCCCCTGATATTGAACTTTACGCCGTAAAGGTTGTTTGCAGCGCCTTCATCTATTATCCCCTTTAATAAGTCAAACTGCATGAAACCTTTCTTAATGAGCCCGCCCCTGTATGTTGTAGCACAAAAAGGGCATTTGAGATTGCAGGCGCTCGTGACCTCCACGTCTAGGAAGAGCGGGAATTCTCCCACATGAAAAGTCTCCGGCCATTCCTTCCACTTCCTGCGGTATTCCATATAACGCTCATCTCTTCTCTCGAAAAGGTCCTCGCCTGCTACGCGATGGAAATTCGAGTTTGCTTCGATTATCACATCATTTTTTAGCATTCATCATCTCCGGATATTTTTACTTATTTTACCTGCAAGGCTTTACTTAAACGACATACGGGCAAATACAGAACGGATATCGCTCCGCTTCAATCCAAAAAGCGCAGGCACGCCACAAACCATGCAGAATGTCATAAGGGTATATAGCACTCCTGACAGAAGAAAACCTGCTACCGGCATCCGGCCAAAACCGAGCGGCCCGTCGGCAAGAAAAGCCGCTGCAAGAGCAATTGCCAGCAAAAATCCTACGCTTGCGAACTGGTGAATAAAATATTTGTAGAAAGGAAGTTTAAGAAGTTTTGTATTGAAATAAATCTGGACATTGATTCCCACGAACTGCATCAGCACCATTTTAATAGCGAGTCCTGCGGCCCCCGCGTTCAGTCCCATCCTATCGTGAGATGCTACTAAAAAATAGGTCAACGGCAGACCGAGAAGCATAAAGACAATGCCGATATTTGTGTACAGCCTAGTCTGCCCTGTGGCCAAGAATACGGAACTGCTCAGCTGTCCATAGGTTTGATGTATTGGCAAGAAGGCCATTATTGTGACCACCTGCCCTGCTTCGCGAAACCCGGGGCCCCCGAATATGTAGATCGCCTTTTCAGCCTGGGCAGCCACAAAACATGAGAAGTAAGCCACGAGCGAAAAAAGAGGCGGGATGTACCGGCGGTACAAATGCCCCATGTGTACGATATCATTGGATCCGTATGAGATGGAAAACTCCCTTATGAAAAGCGGGGTCATTGCGCCTGCAAAAAGAAAACTGAAAGCCCCCATCTGTGACGCAAGTCCGAAAAAACCCTGCTGCACACTGCCGCCGAACTGCTGCAGAAGCCATCTGTCTGCTACGACAACTGCGAAGCCGATAAGGCTGTACGCAAAAAATGGATGGCTGTAGCTGTAAAAATCATGCATATATTTTTTTATTAATGCTGCCGCGACTCCGCCGGTAAATTTCAGCGACAGGACATTTTTCTTCATTATTAAAAAGTATGCAGCCGCAAGCATAAACAGGGCGGCAATAGAGCAGTAAAAAAAACTTCCGAGAGCAAGGCCCTGTGTGGAATAAAATGCCAATATCAGAACTAACCACAAAATTCTGTGCCCCATTCTTGCAAACTCCGAAGATACTGTCAACCCATGCGCGTCAGCAATACTGTTCAGCACCTTCAGTATCCATGTCAGCGCAGCCAAGCCGGCAGACAAATAAACATAGTACATGTCCTGCCCAGGCCATATCTCCCTGCAACCCCCTGAAATATTCACAACTGCTACAAATCCGAAGACAATCAGACACAGCAGGCCCGCAAACCGCACATAAAAGCGCACCAGTTCATGTTCACCCCTTCGGCGGGACAGCTCTGTATAAAAACATGTGGAGGTGCCCATGTCGAGGAAATTTACAAGCTCGGTAAAAAAATTCATCAGAAAATTATAATCACCGTAAGCCTTGGGCCCAAGACCCCGTGGAATGACCGCCTGAGCTATCAGATTGACGGCCATGCCCACGATATTGGTTGAGAGTTTGGATATATATCTTTTTTTAAGCGAGTCTGTTTCAATACCATCTTCTATCATCTATTTCCTTGACAGCAAACCGTCAGCAGTTCCCCAGTTCTTTATTTTATTCGCGACAACCTGCCAAAAAAACAAGTCCTGACTGTCATCTGTCTTTATATAAGCCTTGCGATACCGATCATAATGCTCATCACTCACAGTCAATTCAAATTTCCAATCAATATTATCCTCACTGTCTATAAAAACCGGTTTTTTCCCAAACCATTTGGCCATTTCCGGGATTTGATAATATTCAAATTTTCCGTAAAAATCTGCGCATGTCATGAAAATAACAGGCTTCCTGAAAAGATTGGCAAAGCTCAAAGCAGTACTATAGTGGCCTAAGACCAATTTGCTCTGCTTCACAAGGTTTGCTGTCTGCCCCTTTAAACGTTTGCGTCTTTTAAAATAATCAGGCAATTCTTCATAATTTGCCTCCGGACACTCGGCTATGACCACCTCATGGCCTGTTTCTTTCTCAACCAAATCAAAGAACCTGGCAAGCAATGCGTAGTATTTCCCTGCCTCAATCGGAGGCTCAATGCCAAACATGGAATATTCGTGGTGCAGCGGCAAAAATTCGTCAATAAATACTGCTATATTTCGTTTTTCATCAGGCTTGTCTTTTTCTTGCAGATAAATGTCGTAGTCTAAAGAATGGACCCATAATATCTCCGTATTCCTGCCTGTTGGATAATTGTATTGTAAACACTTGTTCCCGCCGGCAAGAATCAAATTGACCGGCTTCACTCCGACAAACAAAAAAGGCAATCTCATTACCAGATGTTTGACTAGGGCCATTGGCTTGGTATTCAGGTAATGCAGTATTTTCATTGCAGTCCCATCAACTCCATCCTTGAATATTGGAAGGGCATTTGCACAATAGGCTGCATAAGCTGCCGACGATTTACTCAATGCCTTGTAAATCCATAAACTCTCATACATATAAGGCACTAACATTATTACAAAATCACTCTCTGATAAACCTGAAAGCCTGTTGCACGCAGCTTTTTTATCGCTAAATGCAATCAACTCTGAGCGGTCTAAAATATTGGAGGCAGCACTAGCAGTTGCAAACTCCGGATACAGAAAAGACGTCATGTCCCAAATCTCAACACTGAACCCATTCCCTCTCAATAATTCTATGCCAAAACGCTGGTAGTCTCTCCGGGTAAATTTGCCTTGAGGGACAAAAACAACCCTTTTAATCATTTTTCAAAGTCCAACTGCCTCCTGAATCTCTACGCCACATCGGTCCGCGCCACTTTTCAATTTCCCGCCAGAATATGTCGGTTGTTATTCCGATGTAATCACACGCCTTCTTTATATATTTTTCACCGCATTTGCCATCATATTTTCTGACAAGCTCAAACCCTTCCTCCCTAGTAATACGGCCTTCCCGTATCTCGTAACAGGCCTCGTCAGTGGCATAACCAAACCCGAGCTTGTAATACTTGATAAGTTGATTTACCAGCCAGAGGTCTGAGTCCAAAGCACAGAATTTCTGGACGGACCCCAGTTCCGACAGATCATCCTCCCGTATTTTCAGGCCATGCTTTATTGAAAATTCTGCATTGCCGACCTGGTCCCACTCGTTAATATAGAATTCAAGATAATAAGCCCTAATACCTATCCTATCAAGCAATCCGGGATCAGGGAAGTTGTATAAAAAAAGGTCTTTCCTTGATACACCTTCACAGTCAGCATACCTCTGGAATGCATTGACCCCTGAGAGTGTATTGTTTTTGTATACCTGAGTAGCCTCGCCATCTCTTGTCTGTCCTTCGCTGGCCCCCAGCGTCAACGCCTCATTTTCCCCCTGTATAATCAAGGGAACTTTATGCTCCATTGCAACCCTATAGGCACTTGACCAAATAGTGTATTCGGTAGAGATATTCAAATTGCCACGCTTGAAAAAATCGTCCCTTATAATTTTTCTCATGACCCTCGGGTTTGTTTTGATATTAATGATGTCAAATCCCAGCTTGCATAAATTCTCGATATTATACCGGCCTATTTCTGTCATCTGTTCAGGCCATGCATTGACCAGCAGGCAATTCAATCCCAATCTGTCCCGAGCATATAAAGATGTGAAAGTCGTGTCCTTTCCTCCGCTTACTCCCAAAACACAATCATATGTGCCGCGTTTTTTTGCTTCCTTTTTTGCCCAATCGGCAATGCCCTGCAGTTCCTGTCTGCGCGCTTCCCAATCAATGGTCTTTTTTTCCTCCTTCCACAGACAAGCCCCACAAACTCCGTCCTCGTTAAAATAGATTCTCGGTCTTGTATCGGGCTGAACGCACTTTTTACAATATTTCATCAGGATACCTTTTTATAACTTCAGGAAGATGTCCGTTGTCAACACAGGCCCTGCCAATAAGCACGTGATTGTCTTCAACCTCATTCGGTTCTTTAGAAGGAACAAGCAAAAATTCGCATCCTTCTTTGCGTTGCAGCCGGACGTCATCGACACCTTCATCTCCGGCATGATTGACAATTGAATCCTTAAGCTCCCAGTCCGCGCAATCATTTTTCTGCCATATGCGCGGATCCCGGTGCTTATCAATATATCCAAAAAATTCATTTTCACTCATGCCGAGCCATTCAAGGAAAATCGACAAATCCTTTGGATATATATTCTGGAACTTACGGACCATGGAAATGCCTTCTTCACGTGTCATTCTTTTCAAACGGACTTCTCTGGAAGCATGGTCCGTCACCTTACCATATCCCCACTTCAAAAATTTTATATAGTCATGAATACCGGAATAATGAAAACAATCCACATCATTGTATGTATCAAAAGTACGCTGCTGAAGCATGGTTTCGTAACCATATTTTTCAATCATCAACTCGTGCTGGGCCTTGGAGTCCCAGCGTATATAGTTGCTCAGATAAATACCCCTGACTCCCACGCTCTCCAGTTCCTTGTTATGAGGATAAATATATTGTTTCATGTCTTCAATGGCCACAACATCGCTGTCACGAATAAAGTCTTCCGCTTCCATCCCCATCAGATCATGTTCTTTCCGGTATTTTCTTGTCATCTCAACTTCATCCAGATGAGAAAACATGCCTGTCTGATCACAGCCCTGATGAGCGCCCCATACGATAAGAGGAATTTTAAGTTTAACAGCGGTTTGCACAGGAAAAACCGTGGATCCTGCAAGGCAATGCCAGTAGATGCTGCCTTTACGTCTCAAGCTTTCACGTGTGATTCGCTTGACTCTCTCAGGGCTCACAGTGCAGCTAATAAGGTCGCATCCGAAAATTGTCTGCAAATACGCAAGATTTCTGATCCCTATTTTTGTATTGTAATGTTTGTTATAGGTGACAAGTAACGGATGCATTTTGAAAATATTTTTCACCATATACACAATGAAATATGAATCGCGCGCCCCACTGACCGGAATAATGCAATCATATGTCTTTTGTGTCCCTGATCTGAATTCGCTGAATATCTTTTCCAGTTTTTCTTTTCGCTCATCCCAATCAAGTACATCTTTTTCCTCATGTACTCTGCATCCGCTGCACACGCCATAACCGTCAAACGTAATATTTAGCGGATGATTGGCAGGATAAAGACAGCGTTTACAGTATTTCATATGATTTCTTCGGGGATGTATTCGACATGAAGTTTCTCGAGAAAGATGTCATCTTTTTTTCGCGGTCGGCCAAGACGATCAAACGCAAACTCATTATAAGTTGCATAAGAGTCAAGACGAATATTAGCGCCGGCAGCTTTCAGGTAGCTTTTGATAGTAGTAACACTATGTTCGGAATAGTGATAGAAATTTGCAGCCGCTACAGCCGAAACTCCCATATTGATCGCATCCAGAAAATGTTGCGGATGGCCAACGCCTCCGCAAGCAATCACAGGGATATTTACAACATTCAACACTTGTCCTATCAACTCTAAATCGTATCCCTTCTTTGTTCCGTCACGATCGATAGATGTGAGCAAAATTTCACCGGCGCCAAGCTCTTCGGATCTTTTGGCTAAATCTGCAGGAGAGTAGCCTGTGGAAACGTTTCCAGAGTTAATATACACTTCATATTTTTTTTTAGACACTTTTCTAACATCCATCGAAACTATAATGCACTGATTGCCGAATAAGCCTGCGCTTTCGCTTATGAGTCGCGGATATTTTACGGCTGCCGTATTTATAACTACTTTGTCTGCACCAATATGGACCGCTCTCTTGATATCATCAACATTCTTAATCCCTCCTCCCACCGAAAGAGGGACTTGGCAATATTTAGAATATTCTGAGATATGGTCAAAGCGAGGATTTCTTTTTCCGGGTGTCGCATCGATATCGATAATAGCAATTTCATCAACACCCCAACTGTTAAGGTAATCTACTGCTATGGAAGGAGAACCTACAGGCAAAAATTGTTTAAAGTTGATACTTTGCACTACTATTTCGCCTTTGACAATTAATATTGCGACAATTCTTGCTTTAAGCATGTCCTGTTACCATTAATGCTTTCCCACAAAATTCAAAAAATTTCTTAGAACTTTCAAGCCGTTCCTCTGGCTTTTCTCAGGATGAAATTGTGTCGCGAAAATATTTTCTCTTTGTATGGCGGCAACCAATGTGCCGCCATACTCACATGTAGCTATAGCCAAACTTTTATCGCATTGAAGATGAAAACTGTGGTCAAAATAAAAATGAGCGTTTTCGTCAATGTTATGAGAAAAACACGAAGACCGGTCGAATTTGACATCATTCCACCCCACATGAGGAACGCGTAGATTCCCTTCCGGACTTAAAGAAATTACATGCCCTTCAATCCAACCCAGCCCTGTATTAAATCCCCCCTCAGTTGAATCGGAAGCAAGCAATTGCATACCAAGGCATATCCCCATAAAAGGCTTCTTATTTATTAAGACCTGTTTCTCCATTTCATCTACCAGCCCGAACTCTCTCAGATTCTTCATGCCTGCAGGAAAAGCGCCAACTCCCGGAAGCACAAGAGCGTCCGCACTCTCAAAGTCCTTTCTATTACCTGAAATAAAATATTTTCCGCCCAGATACTCAAGAGCATGCGCAACAGAACCGACATTGCCTATACCACAATCAATTATAACTATCATCTGGCGTCTATATGTCCAAGGCGTTCTTGCTCATAATCCAAAATAGCATTCCGCCTTTTTTAATCCAAGAGCATCATCAACATCAACTCCTTTTTCAGGAGGCATAATGTATAATTTTGTTCTGTTCTCAAGAACAAATTTCTTTTCCCTTATAAAGAAGTCTGTTTTCACTATATAAATAGCACCGTTTATGTAATAAAAATCTTCGTTGTAGTCCTGCCTTCTAAAGGCTTCTTTTTCAGGACGTACCAGATACTCCCATCCACCAGCCGCAACCTTCAAACATTCATAGGGGTGTTCAACCATGCGGTGTACACTAATAAGGCTTTCGGCACCATCCGATACGAACAATTCAACGGCTTCATCAATATTATTAGCTGTCCTTAAAGGAGATGTCGGCTGCAGAAGCATTATGACATAGGGCAATTCTTTCCGTTTTCCCATCCAGTCCAAAGCATGCATCAGAGTATCAACTATGGATGACGAATCCGTTGCAAGCTCTTCCGGCCTGCGGTAAGGCACCGAAACCCCGACTGATTCGCAAAACCCGATAATTTCAGAATCATCGCTCGATACAAAAATATCGTTAATATACCTGCTTTTTTTTGCCGCCTCTATCGTGTACTGAATCAGAGGCTTCCCGTTCAGCAAAGCGAGGTTTTTCTTGGGAATGCCCTTTGAACCGCCCCTCGCGGGGATAAACGCCGTTATTCTCATTTTACCTTTTCCGCTACTTCAAGTATCTTCCGGGTAACTTCTTCAATCCTCTCATCCGTCATATTCACCATAACGGGCAGGGCGACCGCCCTTTCGAGCAAGTCAGCGGATTTCTGCCACTCCTGCTGCCATGTGTCTGCATAAAAACCATGCTCCATGAACATGTGGCCCCAATGCCTTGCAAAGTGCCACCTTATGGCATCTGGAAGGTTCTTGGTCCCGAGACCGGCAGCCTTCATCTTGGACACAAATTCACCGGCCTGCTCTTTCGAATCGAGGAAAAACACGATCGTATCGCCAAGTTCTCCGGCAGGATCGAGTTCTTTTCTGAAGCCGAACGGCAGCTGCCCCAACCCCTGCATCATCTTTGCCTTGTTCTTCCTCTGATTATCGAGGATCATATCGAGCTTGGACAACTGCACCAGCCCTATTGCGCCCTGCAGTTCGGTCATCCTGTAGTTGAATCCGGTCAGCAACGCGCCTTCCTCGCCCCTACCCATGCTCTTGCTGTATTCATGACCATGGTCGTGATATGCCCGCGCCCTTGTATAAATATCTTCCCGGGAGGTTATCACCATGCCGCCCTCGCCTGTTTGAATGGTTTTCCCGGCATCGAGACTGAACGCCCCGGCATGCCCGATCGTGCCAAGCGTCTTTCCTTTATATGTGCCGCCGCAGCCCTGCGCCGTGTCTTCAAGCACTGACAGGTTATATTTTTTTGCAACCGCCATAATCTCATCCATTGCAGCGGGAGAGCCCATCATATGCACAGGGATAACGGCCCTTGTCTTTTCAGTTATCGTCTTCTCAAGGCTGACAGGGCACATATTGAGGGTTTCGTCAATATCGACAATAACCGGTGTAGCGCCGACCTCGAGTATCGCCTCAACAGTCGCCACAAAAGTAAACGACTGCGTTATAACCTCGTCACCCTTATGCACGCCCAAGGCCTTGAGCCCGACCTTCAGCGCAGTGGAACCGGACGACACAGCCTGAGCATAACCCGTTCCCATTCTCTTAGCGAAGGCAGCTTCGAATTCCCTTACACGGTAAACACCCTTCCGCATCGCGTCAAAGCCGTGCGCAAAAAGTATACCGCCGTTCGCTTCGAACAGATCATTTATCGCCTGCTGCTCCTCTTTTCCAAAGACCTCAAAACCGGGCATTTTCTTTCTCGCTCCTTATTCGCTTTTTTTATAAAAAGTTCTTGCGCACCGCCTGCAGGAGGCGTGCGCATATGACTTGTGTGAAAGAGACTCCCTCAAAGCCTTAATCTTCTCTCCGTGCCACAATTCATATATCGAGTTTTGGGCAATATTCCCCAAAACAATATCCGCCCCGTAAAAAGAGCAGCATGGCAGAACATCGCCGTTGGACCTGACAACAACCTGCTGCCACGGATATGTGCACTCAAAACCTTCATACCTCTCATACCCCGGAGGGCACAGGGCCTCCGTATAACCGTCAAGCGCCTGAAAATTCTGAAACTCGACAAGGTCTACGCGGTCTTTCCAGAACGCCCTGAACTGCCCGGTCTCGGCATAGTTATTCCTGTTTATCAGGAACGTAACCCTTGTAATAGGAAGCTCATAGCCGCGCTTTTTCTTCAGTTCAAGAAATCCCTCTATGTTTGCCAGCACCTGACGGAAGTCTCCTTTTCTTCTCGTGAGCCTGTACGCTTCTTCGCTGTATGCGTCTATGCTGAAATTGATCTTTGTAAGTCCGGACTCAAGCAGGCGGTCTGCCCTTTCTTCGCTAAGAAGAGTCGCGTTTGTGGTGAGGATAAGGTCTATAAACCCATGCCGTTTCGCAAAACCTATTTTATCTTCCAAATCCCTTACGAGCAACGGCTCGTTGTTGTTGTGGAACGAGATAGACGGACACCCGAACCGCTCGGCTTCAAGTATTATCTTTTCGTAATCCATAGAAAGATCCACGGCAGTATAAGAGGACTTCAACTCCTCAATGCCGTGAATGCAGGACACGCAGGAAAGGTTGCAGAAGGGGGTGAACTCAAACTGCAGGTAAAGCGGGAATTCCGTGATCGTCTCCCTTTTGCAGGCCTTGTTCCAGAGCTCGCGGTACTGTGTGTATCTATCGCCGAATAGCTTGGCAAGAACACCATCGCCGTAGCCTACACGCTCTTCAGTTATTCTTTGCGGGGTCGCGCTCATATTATATCTATCCGGCGTGCACCTTCAAACAGGACTCACATCATAATAGATGTCGGTGATTCTCATATGCTCGGTCATCTTGCGCATGGTTACATTTTTGTTAGAATGCTTGTACTGGTTCAAAAGCACTTCAAGCGCGCCCTTTTTCTCGTCCGGAAAGACAAACGAATAAGCACACTCTTTCTTGCTCAGGCCACTTTTGTATTTGCTTTCCTTCCATGCAATAACATCGTGCGAGAACTTCAGCTGCTTGGCGGTAAAATTAAAGTTCTGACTAAAATCAAGTAACGCGTTCGACGCATAAAGAACGATATCCGCTATGGCCTCGCTGTGGTCAGGCAGCATGCCTGATGCGGTATCCTTAACAAAACGGTCGAAATCATTCTTGCATTCAAGGATGACCCTCCATGTGTATTTTCCGTTCATTTTGCCCACTTCGCCGCTCTCGAGTTTCGCGAAGTTCTCAGGGATCTCGTAATATTTGCAGAGCGCTTCCGGAGATTCGAACCATTCCTCGACAGCCTCCCGGCCGAAATCCTGAAATATGCCCTTGACCGAGGCGGGCGCCGATGCGGCGTTGTTTATAAGTGCCACTATAAAATCCACGGGATTGATGCCGTGGCCGTTCATAAACTTTAGCAGCTCAAAGTAACATCTGTAATTCCAGAAGAACTGAATAAGCCAATGAACGGGCCTGAAAAAGAGTATTTCATCCTCAGACATTGCCGAGGTCGAGCGGATGCCTTCCTCGCATTCAAAGGAGCTGATACTGTCATAATGGCCGAAGGCGCTGTCAACAAGCCTGAACCTCGTCCTGAGCTTATACTCCCCGCGCTGTTCAGGCAGTGTCAGTTCGCTTCCGTCTATAAGAAGGCAGTTGTAACATATTATATAGCTTACATCCCAGTCGAAGAGTTTTCTGAGACTGTTAAGATGGCTTTCCTTTGTTTCTCCCGGAAGCGCAAGTATTATCTCGGTCCCGGACACCCCGCCCATCTCATTGGTCTGGTCCACAATCTCCTTGAAGTGCGAATAGTCTATGTTATGCCTCTTTATGTTCTTCAGTACGATCGGGTCGAGCGATTGAAGGGACGAGACCAGATATGTAGACTGTCCCATTATCTTTGCAAGCTCTATGCTCTGCCTTGTCTTTATCCAGTTTATGGTGCACCGCCTCGGGTAGCCTTTTGTCTGTTGAAGGTTCCTTATATGCTCCGCGATCCTGATATCCCTCTGGGCTATGCCGAAATTGGCGTCGGCAAAGCATAGAAGGTTCGTATTATTCACATGACCGGCAATGTAATCGAGTTCGGAAAGAACGCGCTCTATGTCGAAAAATTTCACCTTATATTGCGAGCCGATCCCCTGTGCGCAATACGTACAGGCATAGGGACATCCCCTGTTGGTCTCAACTATAGGGATGAGGTCGAATTTAAAGAACTCATCCAGAATCCCGCTGAGATAAGGGGAAGGTATTTCATCGAGGCTCTGCATTCTTGGCAGCCTCGCGCCGGCCACCGGGGCTCCGTCAAAAAAGACACAGCCGTCAACAGGTCCTGCACCCTTCATCGCGCGCAAGTCCTGTCCGGACTCGAAATAACGGCTTAAGAGATTCGAAAATCCGACCTCGCCCTCATTGATCACATAAAAATCAACGCAGGGATTCTTACTGAAAAAATCTCTATAACCACCGTCCGTATGGTTGACGTTCGGGCCGCCATAAACAACCATAGCAGCAGGGTTTAAGGATTTCATAAGCCGGGAAACCTGACTGTTAAGGTGGGTGTTCCATGTATAGCTGCTCAGTCCCAATATATCAGGGGGGGCTTCTTTTAAACGTTTTACAAGCATGTCAGGATACTTGAACAGGGTAATCTCTGCCTCATCGCCAAAAGCCTTTTTCGCATAAGAAGCGATAAAGCCTATATTCAGCGGAAACATGTAAGAGCCGCCGCCGAGAAAATTATGCACGAGGTCTGCCAAATATATTTTTGTCTTCTTTTTCATTAAACCATCCCTGTCGGCTATTTCTCTGCGTATCCGAGAAGCTGGACTTCCTTGGAAAATCTTATCAGCTTCTTGTATTCCGTAAGCTCTGTAGTCTGCGTGTATTTCAGAGGGATCAAAGACAACATCCGTGCAATCTGTTTGTTGAAATCACACTTCCATGTAAACGGCAGGTGATAAAAAAACTCGACCCTGCTATTTTTAAAATCGAACATCCTGAACATATCCTCCATAGACGCCTTTGTGAACGGTGTCTTATGCGTATAGTCGTCGTAGAAGACCTTATAGTTCCTCTTCCAGTCGCAGGTCGTAACCACCACCGGGCACCCGGGCTTCAACACCCTGTATATCTCTTTCATCAGATGGTCTATGTTCCGTATATGTTCGATAGCGGACTTCATCATAATTGCGTCAAAGAAATTGTCTTCAAACGGAAACATATCGGCCTCTACATCCGCCACAGAAATATTCAACCCCTTATCTTTCCCGACCGAGTCTCGGTCTATACCGTAAGCCTTAAATCCTATTTTCTGAAAAATTTCGACATGCTCCCCCCTGCCGCAACAGATATCGAGAAGGTTGCCCGACCTTTTTTTAAAATACCTATCCGCAAGGTGGTTGCAGAGTTTAACGGGATATTCCGTATAAGGCCTTAAACTCTCGTTGTAATGGATTTTCGTGTATCTGTTTTCGCTCATTTATCGTCTCTCCTGTCTTAGGATTAGTGTCTGATATGCCTGAAAAGCATTTCCGGCGCATCCTTCTCGGCTGAAAAAGATACGGGGTTTTGGTCAAAAGCGGCCTGCAGCGGCAGCATGAGTTTCGCTGTTTCCTGAACGTTATCTTTTGTTATGCCCCACTGATCAAGATAATCGGGCACGCCGAGCTTGATCGAAAGGTCCTTCATTAAGACCGAAAATTTTTCAGCCTTTGCCTTTGCCGAAAGCCCAGAGCACGGCTCAACCAGATCGAGCAGCTCGGAATAATCGTAATATCCCTTGCTGACATTAAACTCTACGACCGACGAAAGAAATATTGCACCTCCAATACCATGAGGAACTTTAAAATGAACGCCTATGGGATAAGAAAGAGCTCCGGCTATGCCGGAACCGGAATTGAAAAGCGCCGCTCCGGCAAGATAACTGCCTAAAAGCAGCTCCTGTCGCTTCGTCTTGTTCCCGGGATCGTCTATAAGCGACGGCAACGCCCCGTAAAGCAACCTGAACGCCTCTTTGCTGAATACCCTTGTAAGGCCGTTAGCTTTCCTGCACATAAAACTTTCAAGGGCGTGGGTCATGGCATCCATGCCTGAGGAGACCGCAACATGCACAGGACAGCTCAATGTCCATTCGGCATCGAGTATGGCGTAAGTGGCATTCATATAAAGACCGTTGATGCCAAGCTTCTTCATCTCTTTTTTGTCCGTAAACACGGCATTTATAGTTACCTCGCTGCCTGTGCCTGCAGTGGTAGGAATAGCTATTGTAGGCACTCCGGGATTTTGAAGCTTATCGAATCCCCTGTAATCGATTCCTCTGCCGGGATTGGTCATCAATACTGCAACGGCCTTCATCATATCAAGACAGCTTCCGCCCCCTATTCCGACAACCGCATCTATTTTGCCGAGCGAACGGACTTCGGCGGCGACCGCATCCAAATAATCATAGTCGGGCTCCTCATTGCCCCGCAAGGCAATTACATGCAGCTTGTCAACACATGACCGGACCGTCTCCTTGACCCTGCCGAAATAATCAGCGCCCTTTACAACCCCTTCATCGGCAAGGAACAGCACCTTTTCGTGTCCCTTTTGTTTTAGAAAATCTCCCAACGTCATTGAATGGCCTATGCCGTAGAACATAATAGTGTTCAGCTGAAATCCGAATTTGTCGATCATATCCTCAATACTCCTTTATATCGCCCATCTTTTCAAGGCTCTTCCGGTATTCTTCCCACTGCCCTATATCAAGCCATCCGTCATAAATAGGGTAGACCGCCACAACCCCTTCCTGCGCAGCTTTGTCTATAAGTTGATTCATGTCCATATGCTGTCCTTCAGGAATCATCGAGAGCACATGCGGCTCTATCACATAAACGCCGGTGTTGATTATCACATCATGAACAGGTTTCTCCATTATCCTTTCGAGTTTGCCGTTTGAGAACTGAAGGACGCCGAAAGGTATCCTTACTTCATTGTGGCAGCCTACAACCGTCATCATGGCCTTATGGTTCTTGTGCCAATTAAGCACATCGTTAAAATCCACGCTTATAAGAGAATCACAGTTCGTGACAAAAAAAGTATCGGCAATCTTATCACGAAGCAAAGAAAGCCCTCCGGCCGTACCCAAAAACTCATCCTCGTCTATCCAGCTTATGTCGTAAGGAAGCGAGTTCTCCTTTAAAAAAAGCTTGATATACTCTTTTTTATAATTGAGTGTGTATATAAATCTGTGAAAGCCTGAAAAGTAAAACTTCTCCATTATAAGTTCTATTATGGCCCGATTTCCGACCGGTATCAAAGGCTTGGGAAGAATCTTTGTAAAAGGGTCTAGCCTAGTGCCTTTTCCCCCTGCCATAATCACCACCTGGTTCCCGAGGAGTTTAGCGGGCTTTGATACTCTTTTCTCTCCGAGTATGTCTGTCCATAGAAAAATATCTATTATTTTGCCTTTTTCATCAATAACCGGCACCTGCTCAATCTTATTCTCAACCATACGAGTTCTAGCCTTTTCGCGCATACCCGGCTCATCAATGCCAAGTGAAATAAACTCGATGTTCATCACCTTATCTATAGTTTCCGAGAAATCCAGACCGTTTATCAGACCGGATCTGATGTCGCCGTCCGTCAGCGTTCCGAGAAGTTTTTCCTTCGAGTCGACCACGAACAAAATCTTTTCTGATGTAAGAGTAAGTATCTGCATAGCCTGTTTTATTGTCTTATCCGGGGAGACGAGAAGGCTATTTAATTTTTCTCTTTCCATAATTCAAACCGCCTCCTGAAAAGATTTTTTTATCAGCCCTGAGTCCAGCCCAACGCTTTTTATCTTTGACACTATTGAATCGCTAGCATCTCCGGCCCCATAGGGATTAACAATGCCTTTCAGCAAATTCCTAAAATCTAAAGACACGGCTCTCCTAATAGCCGCGACAATGAAATCGCTTCGGCAATCCTCGATATCTATAACGTTGGCAGCGCGCATCCTTCCTCTTTGCCTGTCACCTATATTGACCACCGGAAGCCCGAAAGACGGGGCCTCTATTATTCCGCTCGAAGAGTTCCCTACCATCAACGCGGCATGCTTCAAAAGAGAAAGATATCTGACCTGTCCGAGCGAGGCGAACACCTTCCCTGAGGCAGGGGAGTCCTTCACAAAATTATTCATCATCCATGCGATTGCCCGCCCGCCCGTATCGGCATTCGGCATGGTAAAGACCCAATAAATATCCTCGAAATTCCGCAGCGCACCGAGCAATGCCGTCATCTGCATCTCCGCCGCGTCCTTTTCAAGGGTGACCGGGTGAAATGTGACTACACCGATCGTCTTGTCCTCCGGCAACTGCAGTTCGGAGAACAATTCGTCCCTTTCCAAAAGTTTCAATTTCCGTATATTATCGAGACCCGGTGCCCCAAAACAAAAAACATTCTCCGGGTTCTCGCCCATCTGCATTATCCGTTTTGCATAGACCCCGGCAGCAGGAAAATGCAGGTGGCTCATCTTTGTAATCGCGTGGCGAAAACATTCGTCCATCGCGCCTTGGGTCGCCTCGCCGCCATGAATATGTGCGATAGGGATCCTGAACGGCACGGCCGCAGCAACAGCCGCAAAAATCTCGAACCTGTCCCCCAAAACAGTTATAAGATCAGGCTTGAGCCGTTCATACACCTTCGCAAATCCGATCATGCCTATCCCCATGGACGAAGCTACAGCCGCTTCCGTATCGGCGGACAGCAGCATTTCAACCCTCTCCGAGATCGGAAACCCGTCCCCCTCGATAACCTTGACCGTTAGGCCGAACTCCGCAGATAAATGCATGCCGGTCACGACAAGCTGCAGCTCAAGATCAGGGTCTTCGTGTATCCCCTTTATTATCCAGTAGAGGATACCGTACTCCGCCCTTGTCCCCGTCACCACACAAATTTTGCGTTTCATATCTCTATCTGCTCTTCCTGTCTGAAATCCCTTTTGGCCTCTGTGCCGACGACCTCATGCCACCTCATAGGACTTATGCCTGTGCCCGGCCTTTTGGCGGCGATATTATCTTCGCTGAAGACATCACCGCGCTTTATGTCCTTAGCAGCTACTATACTCTTCCTTGCAACAGGCATATTTTTAAGCTCTGACGGGGACGGTCTCTTGACCCCGTCTCCTAAGGCCTTCTCTATGTTCCGCACAGCCGCAACCATGGCCTTCAGTTCTTCCGGTTCAAGTGAAGCCTTATGGTCGGGCCCTTTCATCTCCCTGTCGAGGGTAAAATGTTTTTCGATCACAGCTGCGCCGAGCGCTGCCGCTGCAACCGATGCCTCTATGCCCGTCGTATGGTCGGAATAACCTACCGCCACCTTAAAAACATCCTTTATGCTGAGCATTGCGAGAAGGTTAACGTCCTCAAAAGGCGTAGGATATTCCGTGTTGCAATGCAAAAGCGTTATATCTTTCCTAGCGGTCCCGGCTGAAATAAGAATATCAAGGGCCGCCCCTATCTCACTCATATCAGCCATCCCGGTAGAAAGAATGATTCTTTTCTTCAACAGACCAAGCCTTTCGAGATAAGGGAGATTTGTAATTTCGCCGGACGGTATCTTGAATATTTCAAGCCCGAGTCTGTTCAGCAGATCTATGCTTTCCGGATCAAACGGCGATGAGAGGAACATCACCCCTTTGGCCCGACAATATCCAATCAACTCCACATGCGCTTTTTCATCGAGCTCCAGTTTTTTTATCATATCGAACTGGGACTCGTGTTCCTCGGTCGCTTTCTTCTGGTATTCAGCTTTAGGCGCGTTTCTGCTAACAAGTTTCTCGGTCTTAAAGGTTTGAAATTTGACCGCATCGACCCCTGCGTCAAAAGCAGCGTCTATCATCCTCTTTGCAGTTTCGAGACTTCCGTTATGGTTAACGCCCGCCTCTGCTATGATAAAAGTTCTGCGCACGAATACTTACCTGTTCTTTGATAGAGAGCCTGACTTCAAGGATTTCATAACACTCACTCCGGCACCCACTATGCAATCCTCTCCTATCTCTATCGCTTCTTTTGCCACGGCATTACTGCCGAAAAAGGTCCTGTCCCCCACCCTAACGCCGCCGTTGATTACGGCAGATGTCGATACATGGCAGTGGTCCCCTATTATGGCGTCATGCTCGATAATCGCCCCCGTGTTGATAATGCAATTGCGGCCTACCCTTGCGCCTGCATTTATAACAGCCCTGTGCATTATAATCGTGCCCTCACCTATGACCGCATGTTTTGACACGTACGCGTTGGGAGATATTATCACCGGCAGTTTCGCCCCCACCCTCTTCAAAAATTCAAATCTGCTGATACGCACTGCAGGACTTTTGATCTGGCCTATCGTAACAAGAAAATTCCCATAGCTTTCGGCAAGTGTCGGCAGGTCGTCGTCGTAGCCTATGATCTCATAATCAAGCACCTTCCGCCCCACCTTACCCTTTACGTCCACGACCCCGACTATCCTGAACCTGTTTTCCGCCTCTATAACGTCGATGCAGGCCTTACAATGTCCGCCGCCGCCTATTAGTATCAGTCCCTGTCTTTTCATTCAGATAAGCTCCCGCAATATTTTGCAGACATGCCTGATGTCATCATCCGAATTAAGGGTCGACGACGGAAGGCACAGCCCTCTTTCATACAGTAAAGCGGCATTGCCGCAAGGGTTCCGGACAAATGAAGCATAAGGCGGCATCTCTCCCAGCGGCATAAAAACTCTTCGCGCAGGGACACCCTCGGATTTTAGACGCAACTGCAACTCAGGGATGTCCGTATCTTTTTCGAAAAGTATGCAGGTCAGCCACCATGAGCTTTCGGAAAAAGCCGGCCCTTGCTGAAACCTTATAAATCCGCAGCCGCTAAGCTCCTCACGGTAAATTTTATTGAACCTCCGCTTTTTTGCGACAAACTCTTCGAGTCTCCCCATCTGCGCCAGACCCAAAGCAGCCTCGAGATTTGTCATGCGATAATTAAACCCGACCTCAGGATGGTAATACCCCGCAGACTCGTCGCGCGCCTGATTTATCAAAAATTTTATATGCTCTATACATTGTTCTTCCCTGCTTACCACCATCCCGCCGCCGCCCGTCGTAATCGTCTTGTTCCCGTTGAAACTGAAACAGCCCATATCTCCGAAAGTGCCTGTAAACTCTCCTTTGTATCTGGAACAAAGGCTTTCAGTGGCGTCTTCTACAACCTTCAATCCATGTTTTTCAGCTATCCCCATAATCTCATCCATGCGGCACGGCACACCGTAAAGATGCACGGGTATTACGGCCTTTGTGCGCCCGGTCAGGTTTGATTCTACGCTTTCGGGCGAGAGTGTCCACGTTTCGACATCGACATCCGCAATAACAGGCGTGGCCCCCACATAAAGAACGGGATTAACGGTTGCGGCAAAGGTGGTTGCAGGCACTATCACCTCGTCGCCTTTGCCTATACCGAGTTCGTAAAGCGCCATATGAAGCGCCGCTGTTCCGCTTTGTGTCGAAGCGGCCTTCTTCGTTCCGAGAAGTCCGGCAAACGCCGCTTCGAATTCAGCCACCAGCGGTCCTGCGGTTGAGACATACCCGCTCTCGACGGCCCTTATCAAGAACTCCTTTTCGCGCTCGCCTATATTCGGCGCGTCGAGTTGTATAACTTTATTTCGCATCAAATGAACCTGTCCTTTACTATCTCAAAAACAGCGTCCCTCGAATTTTCGAATTCGTCCGCCTTCTTGTTGAAGGCGATTGAACGGCAGTTCCTGCATCTGCCTGCAGAAAACTCTTTGTTGAGCGCCTTTATCACAGCCACGTGCCTCTTGGAGTTCCAGATATCGGACATCCGCTCTTCATTCAGGTTCCCGATGCAGTATTCTTCCCTGCCTATATGGGGCTGGCATGTGTAAACGCCGCCGTCATAATTCACAAAAGCGTTTCCTCGTATGTCCAGCGCACAGCATCCGGCCGGCGGCTGCGCAAAATCATCACGGTAATCGCGGCGCTCGTAATGGCTGATGTTCCTCTTTAAAAGACTGTCAAGGTTTGTCCTGCTAAAATCGAATGTTCTGTAATGCTTGTCTATCAATACTTTCACGCTTTCAAGTTCGGCTTCCCCGATTTCTATACCCCGTTTCTCATAATCAACCACCGGGATGAAAATTATGTAGTCGTATCCTGAAGATATGGCCCTGCGGTAAAGCGAAACAATGCCTTTATGGTTTGCCTTATTGATAACGCATCTTGCCCCCACTACGGGATATTTGCCTCCGGCCTTTATAAGAGCTGGAAGGCGAAACTGGTTGTCGAAAGCATTGCCCGAGGTAATCGCGCTATAGACCTTTTCATTGTCCGAATAGACCGATACAGCGATATAATTGAACCTCCTGAGAACATTAAGATGCTTTTCCCTGATGTTCACGCCGTTCGTGATCAGCGCCAGTTCGCAGCCTTTATCTATAAGCCTTTCGGCATGCTCTGCCCAGCCGTGCACAACCGTAGGCTCGCCACCGCCCGAAAGATATACAGCCTTTACCTTCATTGCGGACAAGTCCTCCACCAAAGAATCTATGACCTGCCGGGACAACGATTGAAGGCTCTTTCGTCTGATCCCGTATGAGCAATGCATACACTTATAGTTGCAAACCGAAGTCCAGTGGAGCTCCACCGCATAAGGGCCCAGCTTGTTCCTTGCCGCGTCCTTCCGCTCGAGATAAGCGGGTATGAATTTACAGGAAGAAAGTAGGTGTTTAAGATCCATTTCAGGCTGCCGCTCTTTACACTGCTCCGCCCTCTCGGTCACATTACGCACAGCGCAAGCATGACAAAGAAGGCCCGAAATACGATTTGATATTATATAGGCTCTACTTCTGACGAGTCTATTTTAAGAGAGATACCCTGCTGCAGCAAATCGACCGACAGCACAAGCAGATGCTGACCTGCCTTCTGCACCAGAAGACCCTCCACACCTGAGAGCGCGCCTCTTTTTATGCGCACCCTGTTGCCCTCTTTTAAATAAGGGTAAGGATCGATGGCTTCCTTGTTTTCTACGACCTTTTTTAGCGATTCTATCTGCTCGTCCGGCACAGGCTCCGGATCTCCGGGCGTCAGCCCTATAAACCGGGCCACTCCGGGGGTCTTCAGCACAGTCAACATGGCCCCATGGGCCCTGTGAATATGCACAAACAAATAACCGTTGAACATCGGAAATTCGACAAGCTTCTTTCTGTCTTTCCATTTGCTGAGTCTCTCGACCACAGGCAAAAATACCTCTATCCCGCTTTTTGCCAAACGCTCTTGCACCTTAAACTCGTGCCTCGACTTCACATGCACCGCAAACCAAAACGGACCTTCAGCCGCCGTCGCATTAATAATCGAACTCATATCATGTTCCCGTTATAGGCTGTAAATACTTTCAGGGACGACACCGTGCTCCCTTATTGTTTCTAAAATTCCGTCCTCGATGGACGCAACGATAACGGCATCGAAAGAAAGCCCTTTAACGTCCTCGACCGAATAAATGTCATGTCCGAAAAAGCCGTTCTCGATCCTTTGGCCGCCTACAATACCGACCACGCTCAACGGCAGGCCGCGCGTGGATATATAACAGAGTTCCGCAAGCTCGCCGTCACCCCAGATAAGGACCGTCTTGCAGCCGTTTTCTATCATGGTTTTATAAGCGTCCTCCATCTTCTGCCTCGCTTCTTTGAAATATTCGAGAGAGTAATGCATGTAGGTGTATGTGAGCTTCGTTTTTTCGGCAAAACCCTTGGGGGTTATGATGTATTTGATCCTGTTTCTGGGCAGCGTGGTGATTTTTATATAGCCTTTTTTGCAAAGCCGTTTCAGGTATGCGTTCACCAAACCCAGCGCAATTCCTAAATCGTCGGCAAGAGTTCTTTGAGTTGTTTGCGGTTCTTTTGCGATATTGTCGAGGAGCTTCAACGATATTTCATCGTGCTGCATTTTACCGTTCATGCCATGAACAATACCATGCCAAACGCTTTTGAGTCAATAGAAAAAACGCGGTCGGTCCGTTTTTGACACCCCAAAAGCCTTTATGATAGGCTAACCTTCTTGCCGGAGTGGCGGAACTGGCAGACGCAAGGGACTTAAAATCCCTCGGGGCATAGCCCCGTACGAGTTCGATTCTCGTCTCCGGCATTTGTAAATCAATGACTTTTAGCTGCCTTTTACGGTCCGCTACCGGATGTTATTGTCTCCTATCCATTTAAAAATATATCAAATCACGGCCAAACATATTATAATGATGGAAGACAAATCACCAAGTACGATAGGAGAATAAC
This sequence comes from Nitrospirota bacterium, assembly GCA_004321915.1. Taxonomy (GTDB): domain Bacteria; phylum Nitrospirota; class Thermodesulfovibrionia; order Thermodesulfovibrionales; family Dissulfurispiraceae; genus MYbin3. The sequence continues at coordinate 218,596 of SCQE01000021.1, read as the reverse complement.
ATGGCAGGAATATATGAAATTATCATCAGGTTCAATAAGGGTACGGGTAAAACGAGCTTTGGCCTTATAAAAGACGGCAAAGACCACCTTAATCCTGACATCGAAGAGATTAAGACCTATTTCGGCATTACAAAACTGGTCATGGACAAACTTGGAGTTAAACTGAAGAACACTATGGCTGAGCAGGCAAAGTCCTGACGGCCACCTTCACAGTTCAAGTCGAAAAGAACTATAGATACGGAACAACCGCAAAAAGTTTATGCCCGACAAGACAAAAAAAGATATTAAACCGCTCAGAAAAAATACAACGCCCTCCGGATACGAAAATTTAAAAAAAACCGAACTGTTGGGTCTTGTTTCTCAACTAAGACGTCGGCTCAAAGCAGCGGAAAAGTCGGAAAATCTCCATAAAAGCGAAATCCGCGCGGTCCGTCTGGCCGGAATAGCATATACGATCATGGATGCCGACCAGCGCATAACCGCTTTGAACAAGACCCTTTTAGACCTTACCGGATTAACGGAAAAAGAAGCGCTCGGCAAAAATTTGTTCGATTGCCTATTAAACGCAAACGATAACCAAGCGATACAAAAGATCAAGGACGCCTTGCTCGGCAACGAAAATTGGCAGGGCGAGATTTTATGCCGCAAAAAGGGCAGAAAGACCTTCCCTGCTTGGCTCATAATCGCCAAGTTCGAAGACGAAAAAGACAAGATACAAAAATATACTACGGCGTTCTGGGACATAACCCGCTTTAAAAACAATGAAAAAATGCTGCAAGAGATGGCCCATTTCGATGTGCTTACCAAACTTCCCAACCGGTCTCTTATGTATGACCGTCTGCGGCAAGCGCTTACTTTTGCGTCAAGATACCGCCAGCTTATTGCGATCATGCTTATAGACCTTGACCGGTTTAAGGAGATCAACGACACGCTCGGCCATCATGTGGGCGACCAGCTTTTGGTCGAAGCCTCGGCAAGGCTTGCCGGCGCGATACGAAAAAGCGATACGGCGGCCCGGATGGGCGGAGACGAATTTTTGGTCATACTGCCTGATGTGGGCAGCGCAACCAATGCCGCACACTTGGCGCAAAAATTCAACTCGCTTCTAGCATCGCCGTTCTTGCTCTCAGGCCACGACCTTTATATTTCGGCAAGCATCGGAGTAACAATGTTCCCTAACGACGGCAGCGACCCCGATGTTTTAGTCAAGAACGCCGACACGGCGATGTACCATGCCAAGGCCCAAGGGAAAAACAATTTTAAATTTTTCACCGAGGACATCAACAAGAGCACTGTGGAGCGTTTCGTCCTTGAAACTAGGTTCAGGCAGGCCTTGGACAAGCTGGAGTTTCACCTGAACTACCAGCCGAAGATAGATATTAAAACCGGACGCATTATCGGAATGGAGGCCCTGCTGCGCTGGTACCATCCGGACCAGGGACAGGTAAGGCCTACCCTGTTCATCCCTCTTGCCGAAGAGACCGGATTGATAATCCCGCTCGGAGAATGGGCGCTGAGAGAGGCCTGCCGACAGAACAAGGAATGGCAGGACGAAGGCCTAAGACCGATAAGGGTATCGGTCAATTTATCGGTCAGACAGTTCAGGAAGCGCGACTTTTTGACGATTGTGAAAGAAATACTTTCCGAGACAGGCCTTGATCCCAAATACCTGATGTTGGAGATCACGGAATCCACTATTATCGAGGACATATCCGGGACCATAATCATGCTTAACGCTTTAAGGGACGCCGGCGTAAGCGTTTCGATAGACGATTTCGGGACCGGTTACTCTTCCCTTAATTACCTGAACAAATTCGCATTGGACGAACTCAAGATAGACGCTTCTTTCATATCCGACTTAAGCATCCCCGAAAATTGCAGGGTCGTAGAATCCATAATCGCGTTGGCCCACGGGCTCAAACATAAAGTAGTGGCGGAAGGGGTCGAAACCCGTGACCAAGTCGAATTCCTGCGCTCAAACGACTGCGATGAAATACAAGGCTACTACTTCAGCAAACCCCTTAGCGCCGAAACGCTCCATGACCTTCTGAAAAAAGACCCGGTCTTCGAAACTTAGAGCACACCCCTTTCCATGCGAATATTTTTCATTTGATTTTTCGTTATTCCCGAAAGTATATTACGCTATGCACAAAAAAAATGGGCGTTCGCCGGAAAAAACATCGTCCGGCGGCTTAAAAGGCCGCATCTGGATAGACGGAGCGGAAGGGACTTTTCTCGGCTACGGCAGGATCGTGCTGCTTGAGAGGATAAAGGAATACGGCTCCATCACTCAGGCCGCGAAATCCATGAAGATGTCCTACAGGCGGGCGTGGGAACTCGTCGAATCCATGAACAGCCAATCACCCAAACGCCTTGTCGAGGCCTCCACCGGAGGTAAAGGCGGCGGCGGCGCGGTCCTTACCGATGCAGGGGAGGATGCCGTGAAACTTTTTTGGAGGTTCTACGATAATTTCCAAAAATTCTTGAAAAGAGAGGGCGGGAAACTTAGCTTCGACAAAAAAAGCTGTTATGTAAAAAATCTTAAACAAAAAAACGGGGGTAGTTATGTGTAAGAAAACGGCAATCTATGTTATATCTGTATTTATTTTTGCCGTCTTTGCAATCCATGCTTCGGCGGCGTTCGAGATCATCTGCGCCTCGACTACAAGCACCGAAAATTCGGGACTGCTTGGACATATATTGCCTGCCTTTGAAAAAAAGACAGGCATCAAAGTGAAAGTTGTGGCGAGGGGTACAGGGGCCGCAATCGAGATGGGCAAGAGGGGCGACGCGGATGTGGTATTGGTGCATGCTAAAGAGCTCGAACTGAAAGCGCTTGAGGAAGGCTGGTTTGTGAGTCGCCATGATGTTATGTACAATGATTTTATAATAATCGGACCGAAAGACGATCCATCTAAAATTAAACGTTCAAAGACTGTTATCGAGGTCTTTAAAAAAATAGCTGCCGACAATGCGCTTTTTGTTTCGAGAGGGGACAAATCAGGAACTCATATCAAAGAGCTTGATATATGGAAAAAAGCCGGCATTAATCCAAAAGATCAAAAGTGGTATCTTGAGGTAGGTCAGGGCATGGAAAAGACACAGAGAATCGCAAACGAGAAGCGGGCATACACTATCGGAGACAGGGGCACATGGCTTGCCGTTAAGGACAGGGACAAGCTCGATATGGAGCTTGTGTTCGAAGGCGACCCGCCGCTTTTTAACCAATACGGAGTTATGGCTGTTAATCCCCTAAAACACAAACACGTAAAACACAAGGAGGCGCTGGAATTCGTGAATTGGATAATCTCGAAAGAAGGGCAACAGGCCATAAAATCCTTTAAGGACAGCCACGGCAATCAGCTTTTTTATCCTAACGCAAAGTAGCTTGCAGGGAGGGGCAGCGGAAGATGTTCGAAAAGGCGTTTGCACTTATTTTTAATACCGACCATGAGCTTTTTGCGATCATTCTGTTGTCGCTTCAGGTTTCTTTGTGCGCCTTGTGTCTTGCTTCGATTGCGGGGGTCCCGGTCGGGGCGCTTACAGGGCTTAAAAAATTTCGTTTCAGGGGAGGTGTTGTAAGCCTTCTCAACACCTTTATGGGCCTGCCGCCTGTAGTCGTAGGTTTGTGTGTTTATCTCACCCTTTCGAGGAGCGGGCCTCTAGGTTTTATGTCGCTGCTTTACACGCCGTCGGCGATGGTCATAGCACAGACGATCCTTGCCTTCCCGATTGTCGCTTCCTTAACACACTCGGCTGTCGTAGGCGTCGACCCTGTTATAAAACAGGCCGCTAAAACGCTCGGGGCATCGCCTTTGCAGGAATCGTTGACCGTGGTAAAGGAGGCGCGCTATGGAATAACAGCCGCAGTAATCGCCGCGCTGGGGAGGGTGATGGCCGAGGTCGGCGCCATACTGATAGTAGGCGGCAATATCGCAGGATACACCCGCGTAATGACCACGACCATCGCGCTCGAAACCGACAAAGGGAACTTTGAACTCGCGCTCGCGCTCGGTATAATTCTGCTTGCGATTTCACTTTTGATTAACGTTGTTTTGCATATGGTCCAGAGAAAAGGGCATTTTCAGGACAAAAAATGAGCTTACGCCTTTCTATAGACAGAATAAGCAAAAGCTATGACGGCAATGCCGTGCTAGACGGTTGCCGTTTTGAATTCGAAGCAGGCAAGACTTACGCGCTGATCGGGTCCAACGGCAGCGGCAAATCCACATTTCTCAGAATTTGCGCACTGCTTGAGCAGCCTGATAAGGGTGCGGTAAGATTTTTTTGCGGCGATGCCGAGCAGCCTCACGAAATCCCTTTGAAAAGGAAAATAACGCTGGTCTTGCCTAAGACCGGCGTGTTCAACTCGTCTGTGTTCAACAATGCGGCGTATGGATTGAAAATTCGGGGCATTGCAGGAAATGAGATAAAAGAAAAAGCAGCCCGTATTCTCAAGCTGGTAAAGCTTGCAGGCAAGAGCGCACAAAACGCCCAAACGCTTTCGAGCGGAGAAACGCAGAGACTCGGGATAGCGCGGGCCATGGTGTTCGAACCGGAAATAATTTTCCTCGATGAGCCCACAGCATTTGTAGATGCGGAGAGCAAAGGCATAATCGAAGAGTTGATCTCGAAATTCAAAGACCGGCAACGGACTGTGATCATCGCCACACACGACCTCCATCAGGCAGAACGTCTGGATTCACAAATCCTAAGCATGACCGAAGGCCGACTGAAACTGCTATAATCTTCTGTGCGGAATGTTATAGCAAAGAGTCCTTCCCAAACGGTTTTGTCCGGTCTGGATATGCTCCGCAAACGCTGGCCTAAACGGCTGACAGGAGCGCGGGCAGGACTTCTTGTGCATCCGGCGTCCGTAAACGCCCGGATCGAACATGCGGTGGACTGTGTCGCGCGCTTCAAAGATTTCGAGCTCAAGGCCCTTTTGGGCCCGCAGCACGGCATCAGGGGAGAGACGCAGGACAATATGATAGAGTGGGAGGGTTTTTTAGACAAAAAGACCGGACTGCCTGTTTACAGTCTTTACGGTAATACCAGAAAGCCCCTGCCGCAGATGCTCAAAAACCTTGACTGCATGGTCATCGACGTACAGGATGTCGGGGCGCGCTACTACACCTTTATCTGGACCATGGAACTTTGCATGCAGGCCTGCCTTGAAAACAACAAAGCGGCGGTTGTACTCGACAGGCCGAACCCTATCGGCGGCATACAGACCGAGGGGCCGGTCTTGGACATCGAGTATGCCTCTTTTGTGGGACAGAGACCGCTTCCTGTAAGGCACGGCATGACCATCGGCGAGATTGCGCTTTATCTCAAAAATACTTTTTATCCTGAACTTGATTTGCATATTGTTAAGATGAGGAACTGGAAACGCAGCCTGTGGTACGACAGGACAGGCCTGCCGTGGGTCATGCCTTCTCCCAACATGCCGACGCTCGATACCGCATTGGTTTATCCGGGCATGTGCCTGCTCGAAGGCACTCATCTCAGCGAGGGGCGTGGGACTACAAGACCCTTTGAGATATTCGGAGCGCCGTTTATCGGGCCCGACGCGTTTGTAAAAAGACTTGGAGATTTCAAACTTAAAGGCGTTGTTTTCAGGCCGCTCCATTTCCAGCCCACATTCCAAAAGCATGCGGGAAGACTATGCGGCGGCGCCCAGATCCATGTGTTAGACAGAAAATTGTTCAAGCCGTTTAAAACAGCCGTCGCAATATTGAAGGCCGCAAACGAGCTTTACCCTGCCTATCCCCTCTGGAAACTTCCTCCGTACGAGTATGAGACCGAAAAAATGCCGGTGGATATACTCTCCGGTTCGGACAGGCTCAGAACGGAAATAGAGGAACATAAAAACCTCGATAAAATCGAAAGCTGGTGGGCTTCTGAATGTGCGGTTTTCAACAAGAATGTAAGAAGAAAATATCTACTCTATGACTGAAACTGTAAATGCCTTTGTCCTTGCTGCCGGCTTTGGCTTAAGACTCAGACCTATAACCAATCGGATTCCCAAGCCGCTTATTCCCATCGCCGGAAAACCGCTGCTGGAACGGATTCTCGATAAAATCCGCGTTTCGGTTTCGGGCGAGATCGGCATAAACCTTCATTATCAAAAAGAGACCTTGGAGGGGTGGCTTAAATCATCCTCTTTTAGCAATGTGAAAATATTTGTGGAAGATGAGATCCTCGGCACCGGCGGCGCTCTTAAAAATGCCGGAGCGTTTCTTTCAGATAAGACCTTTGTGGTCCATAATTCGGACATATTTTCTGACATCGATATCAACCGCCTTATTGCTTACCATAAACGCAAAGGCAATCTGGTCACCTTGGCCGTCCACGATTTCCCAAAATTCAACAACCTTTTCCTCGATGAAGCGGGTCTGTTAAAAAATGTAGGGTTGTCGCGGCCTGAATATTCTCAAAACCTTGTCAGCAGGGCCTTTGCCGGCATCGCTGTTTACGAACCTGAATTTCTGCGGTTTCTGCCTCAGGGGGTTTCCAGCGTCGTGGACGCATGGCTTACAGCCGCATCTTCAGGAGAAACGATAGGGGTCTGCGATTTTACGGGCGCAAAATGGAGCGACATCGGCACTCCTGCCGCCTATGCCTCTACCGTTACTGATTTTCTAAGAACGAACGGTGAAACGGTTTATTTAGGACCGTCAACCGGCATATGCGGCAATGTCGAAATCAACGGGTTTGTTATTGTAGAAAATGAAGGTAAAATCCACGAAGGGGCAAAGCTTTGCAACTGCCTCTTGCTCCCGGGGGCAAAAATCGAGGCAAAGCCGTACAACAACTGTATTATTGGGCTCGATTTCGAACTACAGCTGAAAGAGCATGAGTTCTTAGGCATGCCCGAAAACTCAGAATCGATACTGATAGGCAGCGGTGGTTCCGACAGAAACTATTTCAGGCAGCGTGGAGCAGGGCAATCTTATGTTGTCATGAAAGCCGGAGACGGCGACCCGGATTTTGAAAGACATCTGGAATACACAAGGTTTTTCTCCTCGTGCGGCGTGTCTGTTCCTGAACTTATTTCGGTCGATTATGCACGCAAAGAAGTGATATTTGAAGACTTGGGAGACCTTTCTCTTTATTCTTGGCTTAAATGTACGCGGCCGGCGCCGGACATTGAACGGATGTACAAAAAAACAATGGATGTCTTGATCAAAATCCATACCGACGCATCGGATAGGGTCGATGAATGTCCTGCTCTTGCATCAAGAATTTTCGACTATGCGTATTTCCGTTGGGAAACAGAATATTTTATAGATAGGTTCGTTAGGGGTATGCGCGGCATAGAGCCAGAAAACATTGCCGCTGTTGAAAGCGAGCTTAACAAGCTTGCATCCTTATCAGATTCCTTCCGGAAGACTATAATCCACAGGGATTTCCAGTCTCAAAATATTATGATTATGAACAACAACCCGAGAATAATTGACTATCAGGGCGCGCGCATGGCGCCTCCTGCGTATGATATCGCCTCGATCCTCTGGGACCCGTATTACCTCCTGCCTGATACGGTTAGGGAAAACCTGTTGAGACATTATCTGTCTAATACAAAAACCGAAATCGCTGAAGATGTTCGGCGCTCCCTTCTTTCTTGCCGTTTGCAAAGACATATGCAGGCCCTCGGGGCTTACGGTTTTCTCTCAAAGATCAAAGGCAAGAAATATTTCTTAAAACATGTGCCCGAAGGGCTAAGGCTGTTAAAAGAAGATATAGCTTTGTGCGAAGAGGAATACAAAAACCTTGCCGAACTTATCTCACTGCTTTAGATTGCATGTTTAAAATAATTTCAAGTTGACAGTTGCGGAGCTAATTTTTTAGTATTAATATCTTTTATTAAGGACCGTTAGCTCAGTTGGTAGAGCAGCTGACTCTTAATCAGCGGGTCGCAAGTTCGAATCTTGCACGGTTCACCAAGCAAACACAGGGTTTGCCGATGATTTCGGCAAACCTTTTTTCTTGTCTTGTTGACTACAGGACGGTCACGCCTTAATACGGGTCTGTACCGAAAGTCCCACTATTTCTATATTTCCTTAAGTATGACCTCGGAAACATTCTTTCGGGTGGATTTTCTAAAACCGGCAGCAGGGTGGCCTATTGCGAGTACGGCCATCAGTTCCATGGCAACAGGCAATTTGAGGACGTCTCTCACTTTTACGGAATTATTCAGAATTTCCCCCAGCCAGACGGCCCCTAAACCAAGGCCGTGGGCCGCAAGAAGCATGTTCTGCAGACAGGCCCCCATAGACTGGTGGTCTTTTACATCGTTGTACATGGCCTCGCGGTCCACAAACACTACGATGCACGCAGCCGCACCGTCTATTATTTTTTTATACTTGGTGAGTTTTGCAATCTCTGAAAGTTTGTCCCTGTCCCGCACAATCACAAAACGCCACGGCTGATTGTTCAGGCCTGACGGCGCCCATGTCCCTGCCTTGATGATCTCGATAAGCTCTTCCGGAATGACCGGTTCCGTCGTAAACTGCCGCACACTTCTGCGGGTATAGATGGCTTCAAAGATATCCATGGCCCTGTCTGATTGAACGCCGCACCGGACAAGAAAACAACCTAAACAACACTTTCGCGCCTATCTTTAAAAATCCGGAAACATCTTGATCTGTAATGATCTGCCGCCTTCTATCGCCGTTTTTGCCGCTAGGATTCCGCCCTCGATGTATTTCAGTTCGAAATTATTGAATCCATTTTCGACAAGGCTTTTTGCGTTTGCAGGGCAGCCGCTCTCGCACCCTGCGATCCCTTTTATCATCTTTGGTATCAGGCCCCGAATATCGCAGCCCGCAATGTCCGCGCTTTTGGAACATGCGAAATCTTCTATTTTTTTTGTGATCGATTCTACGTTGGCCTTGAACGGGTCTTCTATTTCTATGGACAGAGATTCCTTTTCTATGATTGCGTCTAATATCATTTTTACCTCCGGTAGTAGCTCAGTCTTTCAGCGGGACCGCTTCGTCTATCAACATTATCGGGATGTCGTCTTTAACGGCATAGATCAGTTTGCAATTTTCGCAAATAAGTTTTTGTTCGGCCTCTTTATACGCAAGGTTGCCCTTGCATTTAGGGCATGCTAAAATATCCAACAGTTGTTTGCTTACCGCCATTTTATCTCCCCTCTATAACTTTTCCCAGCCGTTTAAGCGTCTTGTCTTTGCCTACAAGCTCGATTACTTCGAAAATGCCGGGACTTGCCGTGCTTCCGGTTATTGCAACCCTTGCGGGTTGTGCGATGTTTCCGAGTTTTATCGAAAGTCTTTCTGCGAGAGAAACAAAAACTTTCTCCAGTTCCACGGCGGTAAAACCGGACATATTTTCAAGCGCGGCCTTGAGTTCCGCCAAAATTTTAATATTGTCCGGTTTCAGGAATTTTTCTTTTGCTTTCGCGTCTATTTCCACATGCTCGTGGATGTAATATTTCAGTGAGGCTGCAAGTTCAATCAGAGTTTTTGAGCGCTCCTGCAATGTTTTGACCGCCTTGGAAAGCCATGCTTTATCCAAAGACTCATCAGCACGGACAATCCCGGTCCTGACAAGAAACGGTAAAACAGCTTCCGCAATTTCTGCGGCCCCGGAATCGATTATGTATTGACCGTTCAACCAGAGCAGTTTTTCGGGGTTGAATACGGCCGCCGATTTGCCGATATTTTCGAGGTCGAAAAAATTGACCAGTTCATCACGGGAGAAGACCTCCTGATCTCCGTACGCCCAGCCCAACCGTACAAGATAGTTGACCAGCGCGTCAGGGAGATAGCCCATCTCTTCGTAGGCCATGACCGAAGTGGCCCCGTGCCTTTTGCTCAGCCGCGCCTTGTCAGCGCCCAATATCATAGGCAGATGGCCGAATGCCGGGGGTGTCCAATCAAAGGCCTTGTATATAAGGATTTGCTTCGGAGTATTATTCAGGTGGTCGTCGCCCCGGATTATGTGGGTGATCCTCATATCTATGTCGTCCACAACAACCACAAAGTTGTATGTCGGGGTGCCGTCAGAGCGCATTATTATCATGTCATCGAGCTGGTTGTTCTCGAACTCGATAACGCCTTTTATCAAATCATTGACAATGGTCCGGCCTTCCTGCGGTGTCTTGAATCTGACTGTAAACGGCCTATCAGGATGCTGTTCCGCGTCTCTGCATCTCCCGTCGTACTTCGGAGGCCTTCCTTGAGACAAGGCCTCCTGCCGTCTCTGCTCAAGTTCTTCCGCAGTGCAGTAACACCGGTAAGCCTTCCCCTCTCCGAGAAGTTTCTCGACATAGTTTCGGTATATATCGAACCTTGCCGTCTGCCTGAACGGCCCCTCGTCCCAGTCGAGCTTGAGCCATTTCATTCCCTGCACTATGGCTTCGATATATTCCTCTGTAGAGCGTGTTGTATCCGTATCCTCGATCCGCAAAATGAATTTGCCGTTATTGTGCCTTGCGAAAAGCCAGTTAAAGAGCGCTGTCCGGGCGCCGCCTATATGAAGATGCCCTGTCGGGCTCGGAGCAAACCTGACCCTTATTTCGTTATTCAACTAAACCTCCTGAACATGTTCCGGCAGCTCCGGTTTCTCGACCGGAGCGACAAAAGCTGTTTTGTGGTAGTAATGAAATGCCGCGGCTATCGTGATAAGGCCGAAATAGCCCTGTACAAGATACAAAAGAAGATGATAAGGCACTGCAAGCAACGGCCCGATGAAAGGGATAAAGGTTATCGGAGAGCCTATCAGCATGAATATCAGGCTCACGAGGGCGTATCCTAACATAAGCAGGCCGTAAAACCAGATCGCGGAAGGGGTCGATACAAGATATTTTGCCGTAACCTTCAGTGTTTCGAAAGATTTTGTGTGTTTGAATGCAAGTGTGGCTATGCCGTAAACGGTTATGGCCAGAGTTGCAAGAATAAGAAAAAGTCCTGCCGAAACGAGTATCAGCGAAAAGAACACTCCTAGGAAGAGGGCAAACGTAACCTCCTCGCCTTTGGCTATTTCTATTATTGACGAGGATATGCCGCCTAGAATTACGAGTACAAAAGAAATAACGATAAAAATAATGCCTATTACGGCGGAGAAGATGAAAACAGGGAAAAAATATCTCTTGCCGTCGTTGATAAAAATCTTAAGTCCGAAACGCTGTTTTTCGTCGAATATGTTGTCAGTAATAACGCCTATTATGCCGCCGAAGGTAAATGTCCACAGCACGACGATAAAGCTGAGATACGCTAGGAGGCTGAGGATAATAACAATGGCCATCGCAAAGTATTTCTTGAGAAGCTCTGCCGAATCCCTGAAGGCGCTGAAAACATCGCTCATCTTGAGTATCTCTGTAAGGTCCAGTCCGAATATGATAAAGGCGATGCCTATGGGGGTGCCCACTATTATGAAGAAACTTATAAAGCTGATCAGCATCGAAAGAAACTGGATCAGCACCAGCTGCCAGTTCTTGTGCACTGTTTTGAACCCGTCTTTTAGAGCTTCAACGTAAGTCATAAATTTCAGTCGGCGTCGTTCCCTTTGTATCCAACTACGGCTATGCCTTTTTCTTCGGCCTCTTTGATAAAACCGGCCCTGTTTATAATTATGCTCCTGCCCGCCTCTACCGCGAGGACCCTTCCCTTGACCGCTCCTATGCTCCTAAGCGTATCCGCGCCCACAACCGGCACATCCAGTTTCATGCTCTGCTGCGGTTTGCTGACCTTTATGACAACCGCCCCTTCTTCGCACCACTTGCCGCCCCTGAGTATCGCTTCATCCGTCCCTTCTATGGCCTCGATTGCCATGACGGCCTGACCTTTAACGACAACCGTCTGGCCTATGTCGAGCCTGCCTATTTCTCTCGCTATGCGCCATCCGAATTTTATATCTTTCCATTCATCATCCGTAGGTTTGTTCTTCGTGAGCGTCCCCTCAGGCGTAAGGAGGTCCGGACTGAACGAAGCCGTATCGATAATATTGACCCCTTCTTTTTCGAGTTCGGCCTTTAATGCATTCAGTATCGAGTCGTCGCTCTTGTCCTTAAGAGAAAAGAGGATCTTCACGGCCCTGAAGTCGGGTATTATCTTCGATTTATAGATGAGGGCTTTCGGCACCTTGCCGGCCATTATGGCCTGAGTGACTTTTGCCTTTGTCAGCGTTTCTATAAGTTCTCCGAGCTTTCCGACATTGACCCATGAGATATGATTGGAAACCTGATTCATCGCCTCCGACGCCAAGCCTTCGAGCGCTACGGTCACGACACTGTAGCCCCGTTCCTGCGCATCCTTTGCGATAATTACCGGCAGTTCACCGGTCCCTGCAATGATGCCTATCTGCATATTCCGCGTTTGTTCTTCTCGATAAATTCGACCAGATGGTTTATAGGTTCGGTTTGCGGCAGTTCCGCTTTTATTTTTTTCAGGGCCTCTTTCAGGGTGCGTTTTTCCCTGAAGAGTATCTTGTATGCCTTTTTGAGGTCGTTTATGGTCTCTTCGGAAAAACCGCGTCTCTTAAGGCCTATTACGTTCAGCCCGTACAACTTTGCCCGAGAGCCCGACGCTATGGTGTACGGGGGTATGTCCTGCCCGATGCCGCTGAACCCGCCTACCATGGAATGCGTCCCTATCCGGGTAAACTGATGTATCGCGGTGACTCCCCCTATATATGCAAAGTCTTCAACAAGCACATGTCCTGCCAGGGCGGTCGCGCTGGCTATGACTATATTGTTTCCAAGTTTGCAGTCATGCGCTATATGCACATATGCGGTCAGGAAATTGTTGTCGCCGACCGTAGTAAAACCGTCTCCGCCCACAGAGGCGCGGTGGATCGAGACATATTCGCGTATTATGTTATTGTCGCCTATTTTCAAACCTGTTTTTTCGTCTTTATATTTGAGGTCCTGCGGCGGAAACCCGATAGACGCAAAAGGATAGATTGTGCAGTTCTCTCCGATTTCAGTGCCGCCTTCCACCGTAACATGCGATACGAGCTTGGTGCCTTTCTTGAGCTCGACCCCGTCTCCTACTATGCAGAAAGGGCCAATCTCCACATTGCTTCCTATCTTCGCTTTTTTGCTTACTATTGCGCTTTTATGTATAATCTTCGCCATAGCCCCTCCTAAAGTTTCTTGTCGGAGACCATAGCCGTGAACTCCGCTTCTGATTTTACCTGTCCTTCAACGCTTGCAGTGGCGGCAAACTTCCAGACATTCCCCCGCATATGCGTGACATTAACTTCCAGCCTGAGCTGGTCGCCCGGGAACACAGGCTTTCTGAACTTGACCTTCTCCATGCTCATAAAATAGACCGAGGTGCCTGCAACACCCGACTTGAAGGCCAGTATACCGGCCAATTGGGCCATAGCTTCGACTATAAGCACGCCCGGCATTACAGGATTGCCCGGGAAATGCCCCGCAAAGAACGGCTCGTTAATGCTGACATTTTTTATTCCGACCGCCGACTTGTTTTCGGCCAATTCCAATACCTTGTCCACAAGCAGAAACGGGTACCTGTGAGGAAGAAGCGACAAAATCTCTTTGATATCTATCATATTGCCTCCCAGACTGTCATGCCCGAAATTCTTAATCGGGCATCCAGTCAAGTATTTCAAGTCTTCTGGATTCCCGCCCAACATACTGCGGGAATGACAGACCTAAGTGCTTTGTTTGAAAGCGTTGCCTCTTTGTACTCTGCAGTTTCATTTTTCTCTTTCGTTTTCGTCAGGACTAAGCCTCTTGAGTTTTTCTTCGAGCTCGGCGACCTTCTTTTTCAATTCCGGCAGCACCGCGAATACGGCGCAGCTTTTAAGCCAATCCCTGTGAGGAATAGCAGGAGCGCCCGAGAATATGCCCTTCGGAACAGTGCCCATCAATCCGGCCCTCGCACCTATCATAGCGCCTGCTTCGACCTTTGTGTGGTCCGCCACTGCTACCTGTCCGCCTATAAGCACACCGTCGCCTATTTCGGAACTCCCTCCGATACCGGTCTGCGCGACAAGTATCACATGTCTCCCTACGCGTACATTGTGTCCAACCTGCACGAGGTTGTCTATCTTGGCGCCCTTGCCTATAACGGTGTTTCCTGTGGTTGCCCTGTCTATCGTAGTGTTGGCGCCTATCTCTACATCGTCCTCTATTATCACACCGCCTACTTGCGGTATCTTGTTATGTCTGCCGTTTTCAAAAACATAACCGAAACCGTCCGCGCCTATGACCGCGCCTGCATGCAGAATTACATTATTGCCTATAGTTATGCCTTCCCTAACGGTTGAATTAGGATAAAACGTACAGTTGCTTCCGATAGAACTGCCTGCGCCGATGAACACGCCCGGATATATGACAGTACCCGCTCCTATCCTTACACCGTCGCCTATAAAAGCAAACGGATAGACGGTCACATCTTTATCGAGGACAGCGTTTTCCGACACAAAAGCGTCCTTGCTGGTCCCGTTCCACGATTGTATTCGGGGATGAAATTTTTCAAGAAGCTGTGCAAAGGCGTACTGAGGGTTTCTGACCACAACTTGGGCCTGCTCAAGCTCTTCCGTTTCTCTGACTACGAGCACGGCCGAAGCTTTAGAGCGCTTCAGTTCTTTCAAGGCCTTCGTGCCGGCAAGAAACGTTATGTCGCCGTGTGCCGCGTTGGATATTCCTGCAACGCCTGTTATCAAAAGGTCAGCGTCGCCTTTGATCGAACCGTTTACAAGCGCTGCAATTTCTGAAAGTTTCATTCTAAAAACGGCTTATTGCTCAACTTATTTCGCCGGGGCCGCCTTCTTCGATTCGTTATATCTGGCGATCACTTTTTCTGTTATATCGAGCGCCTTGTCGCTGTAAACAATGCCTGCAAGCTTCTCGACTATAAGCGAATACTTCTCTTCCTGCGCGAGTTTGTTGATCACATCGAATATCTCTTTAAGAATATCATCGCTAAGCTCGGCCTCTTTTTTCTTAAGGTCTGCCTGAGAATCGGCGGCAATTCTCTGATAGTCCCTAACAAGGCGTTCCATCTCGGCTTCTTTGGCTTTTCTGGCATCCACGGAAATTGCCGAAGCCTGTCTCTCAAGGTCGGCCTTCATTTTATCGATGGCCTTGGCCTTTTCGTCTATGGCGGTTTGCTTGGCCTTTACGAGGACATCCAAGTCGGCAGACGCTCTCTTGCCGGCCTCGGACTCAAAAAGGGCCTTTCTTACATCCACTACTCCGATCTTGATGTCAGCGGCGCTTACGGAAGAAACAAGGCCGGTGATTATCGTCAAAGCAAACGCCATCAAGCAAACAAGTGAAACAAATCTTTTCATTACTGTCCTCCGGTTGTTAATTTGTTATTTTTAAGAACTACTAAGAACTAACATGACAAAGCCTCATATCTGTCATCCTCGGGCTTGACCCGGGGATCCAGTATTTTCAAGATATTTCTGGATTCCCGCCTTCGCGGGAATGACAAATCATGTAGCATTGTAAATGTATTCCTTAGTAACCACTTTAGAAGAATGTCCCGAAAGTAAATTCCATTTTACTGCCTGCTTCGCCTTTTCTCGGCGAAAGATTATTTCCCCATTCGACCCTCAACGGCCCTATCGGCGACATCCATCTTATACCCGCCCCTGCAGTGCGCCGCAGCGAGCTCCCGAATGTTTCGCCATCTCCGTATGCCCTGCCCATATCAAAGAACACAACACCCTTAAAACGCAGTTCCGGCACTATGGGGAATATTATTTCGTTGTTTATGATCAACTCCTTAAAGCCGCCGATAGGCTCTCCGTTCGGGTCTTTAGGCCCGCCGTCGCCGTATCCGAGACCGCGCACCGTATTTATACCGCCAATGTAATACTTCTCATAGATCGGCAACTCTTTTCCCAGAATACCGCCTGCAGTGCCGGCCCTTCCCCGCAAGTGATAGGTTGTGGGCGTATCCTCAAAAAGAGGTATGGGATAAAACCAGCCCGCGTCGAGCAGAGCTTTTGCAAAGGCGTTAGTGCCGCCCAAACCCGCAAATGTTTCGTACAAGGCTATTTTGGAGCCTCTTGTCGGGTCAAGGTGGTTGTCCCTTGTGTCCCTGCCGATAGAATACCCTATGCTGCTTGTTGTGCTTTCTCCTGACTGGTCTTTGACATACTGCGAAGCGTCGTCTCTGACATTGGCAATGGTCGAAACATCCAGCCCATAAGTAATAGAAGCGCCCCAATATTCCCAGAAGCTCTTGCCCAACGAAACATCGAACCCGGTTGACCGCCTTTCATAGTTGCCGTAATCCCTGAAAGACCTGTAAATACTCGTCCCGAAGGATACCGGATAATCGAGAAAGTAAGGGTCTCTGAAGGCCAGTTCGTAGTAGGTGCTTCTGCCGCCTAACTCTCCGCGCAGTTTTATGAGTTGTCCTTTTCCAAATAGGTTGCCCTGTGTAATGTCAATCATCGCAACAAGCTTATCGACAGAGCTGTAACCTCCGCCGATGCTCAGGAACCCGGTATTCTTCTCTTTTACTTTTACATCAAGATCTACGGTCTTGTCTTCCTGCTTTGGTTTTTGGGCCATGTCGACAGTTTCGAAAAACTGAAGGTTTTTTAGCCTATCTTCGCTCCTTTTTATCTTTGAGGCCGAATATGTTTCGCCCTCGTCAACCCTTACTTCCCTGCGTATGACCTTATCTCTCGTTTTAGTGTTGCCCGAAATCTCGACCCTTCCGATGCTGTATTTGTCGCCCTCATCAATCTTATAGGTAACCTTTGTTTCGCGGGTCTCATCGTTGGAAGTAAGGTCAGGCGTGACCGAAGCAAGGGCAAAGCCGTTGTCCGAGTATTTATCAGAAAGCGCCGCAACATCTTGGGTCAGCTTCTTTTTGTTAAAGACCGCTTTAGGAGCTAGTTTAATCAACTGATTAAGTTCGTCTTTCGAAAAAGCCTTGTTGCCCGCAATATCAATAGATGATACTTTGAACTGCTGACCTTCGGATACCGTGATAGTGATCCTCATGCCTTTTTTGTCATCATCGAGCTCAACTTTAGGTTCGCCCACTGCGGCCTTGATGTATCCGTTGTTGAAGTAAAGCTCTTTAATTCTGAGCACATCTAAGGCTAATTCCTCCCTCTTTAAATAGCCGCCCCAGAATTTAAAAAAACCTCTCTCTTCAGTTTTTATCGCTTTCTTGATCTTCCTTTCGGACATGGCGCTGTTTCCGATTATGGAGATACTCCTTATCTTGACCTTGTTGTTTTCCTCGATCTGGTAGGTGACTACAACTTCCCCGTCTTTTGCCTTGCTTACGACCGGGACCACCGTTGCAAGATAGTAGCCCTCATCCTCATAGTAAGCCCGCAGCTTTGCGGCGTTTTCGTTTATCAGGTTTATATCTGCTATCGCTCCGGCAGTCAATGTGATTTTCTCCATCAACTGTTCCGTATCGTATTTTTTATGGCCCTGTAATTCCACTTTGACGATAGTCGGCTTTTCAACCACGACATAAACTATTTTTATCCCGCCTTCGAAAGGTTCTATGTCGACCTTTACGTTGTCGAAATAACCCATTTTGTAGATTGTTTTTATGTCTTCGGTTGTCTTGTCCTGAGAAAGCGGCGTGCTTATTTTCTGGGAGACCCGCGCCCTTATCGCGCCTTCCTCTATACGTTTAAGCCCCTTCACCTCTATTGCCGTTACGATAGGCTGCTCTTCCGCAAATACCTGCGATGTCGAAACAAGCAAAAAGGCCAAAAGAATAAAGGTCGTCAATATATTCCTCGCCATATCCCCTCCATTAATAAAACAGGCAAAAATCGCACCTGTTACAACCCTTAGATTTAAAGAATAGTATAACACAGATTCTCACCGGCAATGTACGTGGTTTAGTATTTTTTAATTTAAAACGCGGTGCAGGTAATATTAACCTTGACAACATGCTTATAATCTGCTTTAATTAGTAACGTTTTCTTGAAATTTATTTTTAAAGCGCTAACTCTTCTATCAACAAATTTTATACGAGGGGGTGGTCAATAATAAGGTATTGAAGTGGGGGGAAAGTCCAGATGCGGTTTAATAAACAATAAAAATTTTAGGAGGTTCAAATGAGGAAATTGCATAAGAGATTGGCTGCTGGAAATGAAAAAGGCTTTACGCTCATCGAAATGGCGATCGTGCTCGTTATTATCGGTATAATCATAGGCTCAATTATGAAAGGCAGAGATGTTATCAAAGGTTCGCAGATAAAGGAATTTGCAAATGCATATGTCGGAAAGTGGCAGACAATGGTCAACCAGTACTATGACAAGACAGGACAGAATTTGGCGGATACAAGTAGGAATGGCGGAACAATTGCCTTTGCTGACAATCTTGATGGTTATATGGACGGAGCCGCCACAGACCTTCTTGCTGCGGATGCCGATAGAGTAAGAGTAATAGCAGCCATGAGAAGAGTAGGTATTGATCCTTGCCAAATTGTAAAAAGCAAACTCTTTGATGCGGCACCCGGTGCAGCTCCTGCCACCCAGTGCGCTGACAGCAAGAACGTCGGACAGACAAAGGTTGATGGCGAATTCTCGGCTAACCAGACGGTTACAGTAGGTTTTACTAATCTGAGACTGACTTTAGCTGGCATTGTGCAGAAGAAAAATGTTCTTTACTTTACCGGCATGCCTTTGGATGTTGCAATAGCCATAGACAAGATTTATGACGGCGCCGACTCAGGGGAGGGCGGATCAATAGTTAATCTAGGTTGTGCAAACGATGCTGCCAATACCGGGGCTGCAATTGCTCAGACAGCAAATGCGGCAGCCAACGTGGCCTCTGCACCTGCAAGGTGGGCGGTTGCAACAAACGTAAACACCCTTTGCACCCTCGGCATGATTCTCGAACACTAAAACAAGAACAGTTCCTATTTAAACCACTAAAACAGGGACAGCGACCATTTAATTTTCAGATGAGAAAAAGAGGAGGGCAATTGCCCTCCTCTTTTTTTGGTGTTTGCATCATTTTTCTTCGCGCGTTGTCTTGTAATCTTCAATTATCAACAGGTATAATTACAATTATGAAATCCGGAGCATTGACATTCGACACCCATGCATATGTAAAAAGGCTCAGGGCAGTCGGCTTTACAGAAGATCAAGCTGAGGCTCAGGCCGAAACACTCGCCGAAATAGTCGAGGACAAGCTTGCAACCAAAACAGACCTTAAAGAGCTTGAACTGAACCTGCGGCGAGAGATGGCCGAACTTAAAGCTGCCATAGTTACTGATATTGTAAAATGGGTTGCCGGTATGCTCGTTGCCCAAGCCGCAGTTATCGCCGCCCTTGTGAAGCTACTGAAATAGCGCAAATCAACGCAAAGCCTGTCGTATTCTAAATCTACCGTTTTTGTTTATTTCTATCATTATCTATCTGTTGACTTCAAACAATTTTAGATGATAAACTTTGTGTATGCAAAGATATGCAAACATAATTGTCCTGATTTTAGCGCTGTTTATATCTTCCAAGTCGTTTGCTGAAAATAAAACTCCAGTAGTGAACGAGAGAGGGGTAACAGAGAGACTTGTAAGACTTGAAACTAAGATTGATGCGATGGACAAACGGCTTGAGGATATGAACAAACGTTTTGAGGATATTAATTCTCAGCTTAACCGTATGTCTGCCATATTCACTACTCTGGTTGTTGCTGTAATAGGCTTTGCTATCTGGGACAGGCGAACTATGGTCCGCCCTTTCGAAGACAAGGTTCGAAAGATGGAGGACGACATCTCGGAAAACAAGAATCAATTACATTCTCTCATTTTGTCTCTGAGAGACCTCAGCAAGACCGATTCAAGCGTGGCCGAAGTCCTCAAACGCTTTAATCTCCTTTAAACACTAAAACAACGACAGCGACTATTTGATTTTTCAAATGCAAGAAGAACGACTCTCAAGCATCGAGCATGCGATCGTTGAAATCCGTGGCGATATAAGGCTGGTAAAATGGATGATGGGTGTTCTCATCACCATGAATATCGGTATTTTTATAATGCTCATGAAAATAACAAGCAAGTGAAAGCCGAAACACTCGCCGAAATAGTCGAGGACAAACTTGCAACCAAAACAGACCTTAAAGAGCTTGAACTGAATCTAAAGCGAGATATGGCCGAACTTAAAGTGGATATCATTAAATGGGTTGCCGGAATGCTCGTTGCTCAAGCCGCAGTTATCGCCGCCCTCGTCAAACTGCTGAAGTAGCATTGTTTTTTTCAACCCAGCCTTTTTCTTGGGCAAACCTATTTGTCTTTTCTATGATTTTAAGCAGGATATCGCTATATTCAAGAACTGCCTCAAATATTTCAGATATGTCAGTCAGTCTGTACTCGTGAGCAATCTCGTTTCTCAAGTCCCTTATCATTTTCAGTTCATCGGCAGAAGCTATATTCAGCTTTTCAAATAAATTAGCCCTGTCGAGAAATGTCTCGGCGTCTTCCCTTGAGATCAGCGTTATCCCTTTCATTATTTTCTGCGTATAGATGTCGCTTGTTCTTGCGAATCTTGAAGTCAGGTTCTCAAAGGTGTCGAGTTCTGTTAATGGATACGCTTCTTTTATGCCTATTTCTTTGCACTTATTTAACGAATACTTCATTATTTCCAAAGCGCGGTATAGGCCGTCAAAATTCTCCTTCAGTTCGGCTGCCATCAATTTTTCAGTTTTCACAATTTCACACCTTTCTCTAAAACTATCTGTTTGAAAGGGCAGTCCTCTCCAAACAAAAAGGTTATCAAGTCTATCTTTTGTTCGCCGTATTTACTAAAGTATTTCCACCTTAACAGAGACTTTTCTTTCCAGCCCAGCTTTCTATTAGAGAGAATCATTATATCTATGTCGCCGCCTCTCTTACTGTCATCAACGCGTGACCCGAAAAGATAGATTGAAGCGTCGGGCAGCAGGGTTGTAATCTCCTGTTTAATAAAGCTTATTTTTTCTTCTGAAATCCTCATATTGTTAATTATACCTTATCGCACCAACAAGAATCTGTCTGATAACTATACGTTAAGTTGCTGAAAATAATATTGCTCAACGTAACCCCTTAACTTTCTTGCACGCATCATTATTCCCTATCTCGCAAGCTTTCTGAAAATCCTGCAATGCAAGATTGCTCTCGCCTTTTTTTGAATAAGCCATTGCCCTGCCGACATAGGCGGAAACAAGATCAGGCTTTAACTCAATTGCGCGGGTTAGATGAAGGATAGCCTTGTCAAACTCCCCAAATTCAATATATGCTTTCCCCATATTTGCGTAAGCAGGGGAATATATTTTGTTGGCCGCTAATGCCTTGCTGTAATATGAAATAGCTTGTTGGTAGTCAGTTTTCTTTGCATAGTAAAGACCAATAGCATTTAAGGCAATTTCTGATGCAGGATCCAGTTCAAGCGCTTTTTTGTAATTCTTTATCGCATTATCGTCATCGTCAATTTGAGAATAAGCTATTCCCAGCCCCATGTAGCTTTTGAAGTATGATGGGCTCATCGAAATCGATTTCTTATAATGCTCAATAGCCCTTTCCGTTTCGTCTTTTGCGAGATACGCCTCTCCTAAATTGTGATAAGGTAAGTTATATTTAGGCGCCAGCGATATTGATCTGTTAAACATTTCTATAGCTTTGTCAATATGTCCGAGTCTTAGGTATGCGTTGCCAAGATTGTTATGCGCTCGTTCATTGTTAGGACTTTTGCTGACAACATCCTCCCATAAGGAAAAGTCTGTTATCCAGACAGTATTTCTTAGGTATGCTGCGCTTGAAAGAACTGCCACTATTAAGGCACAACCATAAAAGACGGGTTTGCTTTTTATCCGTAATCGCTCGGCAGCCGTAAAAATTGCAATGCTGCCAGCCGTAAAAAAACCAACGGAAGGCAGATAGACGCGATGTTCGAAAATCACATCAACAATCGGAATTATGCTTGATTCCACAGACAAAGTTACAAAAAATCAGAATATTCCGAATGAGATGAGCCTTCGCTCAGATATCTTTTCGCCTGATTTTACAAGCAAATATATGCTGACAGAGACGATTGCTGCGAGAAATAATAAGGACATGAATACTTCAGGCTCAAAGAGCGAATGAGAGGGTGGGTAATCATAGTCGAGATTTTGGTTTATTGGAAAGAAAAAAAGTCTTATGTAAGTCATGATCACTCTAACTTGCGTAAACAAATAGTCCGGGCGGGAAAGTAATGTCTGTACTCTTGTCGACGTATCCACGTCATCCATAATGCTGCCGACAGGCTTGTTTAGATTGATCATGCTGAAAGGAATAATCAGCATTGTTACAATAAACGGCACAAGAAATAAAATTCTCTTTTTTGATTTTTCTTCAAAAAACATAAACTCATAAACTGCAATCGCAACCGGAAGGGTAAACGATATTTCTTTTGTCTTCATAGCGAGAACAGCCGATAAGAGAGCCCCCGCATACCAAAGCCATGAACTCTTAGATTCTTTGTCTTCCGACTTTTCACTTCCGGATTCGCACTTTCGGTCCAGTCTCCATTTCACATAAAGAACGACAGAAAGCAGGTAAAATAATGCAGCGAGAGAAGCAAATCTCTGGACAATGTATGTAACAGCCTGCGTCTGTATCGGGTGACAAACAAAAAGCAAAGCGGCAAAAAAGGCGATGTGCCTTGTCCGATGTTTTAAAAGTGAGTCTTTTAGGACAGGTGTCCTGAAAGAAAAGATTATCAAATAGTAAACAAGCAGTGCATTTATGATATGGATTACAAGATTGACCGCATGGTAACCGGCCAGCTCAACACCATGAATCTTATAATTGATCGCAAACGAGAGATAGCCTATGAATCTTGTATTGCTGATATTGTTTTTAAAACCCTCTATGCTCAAAAAATTCTTTAGGTCTTTGACCAGCGGATTTTCTGAAATGCCTGAAGCGTCATCAAAAAGAAACGGCACAGAAAAAGTCTCGGAATAGACAAACAAGCCGACAAGCGCAATTATAAGCGCATGGGCAAAAGGCTTCTGCCAAAAAGATGAAACATTATTATCCGTAACGTTTTTCATAGCGCAATCTGGATTATAGTTTTTTTGAAAGGCAGAGCGCAATTTATCTTTACACAAAGCCTTTTATCTGCTATAGTTAGCAATAATCCGATGTTCAGGCACATTCTACTTATATGTGGGATATCAATGATCGTTGCCGGCTACTCGATTCTTTATATGCCGGTTGAGACCACCTATGCAGAGGCCGCAATACAGGCAACGCAGGGCATGTTCCTTTCGGTCATCGGCGGTATAATAGTAATGCTTTACATCGCGCTGCGCCGCTAAGATACCGCATACTTGAACTGTAATCGAAGCCGTTTACCGTTTTCTTGACTTCATCCGAAATCGTTTTATATGATAACAAACTCGCTATTTAGTGTCTGTCCTTAAAGTAAGCAGTTGTCATCCTCGGGCTTGACCCGGGGATCCAGAACATATTGGAAACACTGGATTCCCGATTAAGAACTTCGGGAATGACAGACGAAAGAGTAGAGTTTATGGACAGACTCTATTTATCGTATTTTATTAGCGCCGTTTTCAGGAGGATTCGCCGAATGCATATCGCCATAGGCTCTGACCATGCCGGCCTCGAAATGAAAAGAGAGGTCATTTCGGTCCTAAAAGACCTCGGACACGAATATACGGACTACGGCACCGACACCCCCGATTCGGTCGATTATCCCGACTTCGGGGAAAAGGTTTCATCTGCGGTCTCGACCGGAAAAATAGAACGCGGCATACTGATATGCGGCACAGGGATCGGCATGTCTATCGTGGCGAATAAATTCCCGAATGTGCGCGCCGCGCTCTGCAATGAGCTCTTTTCGGCAAGGATGAGCAGGCTTCACAACGACGCCAATATACTCGTGCTGGGAGGCAGGATAATAGGGAAAGATCTGGCCAAGGAGATTGTCAAGACATGGCTTACAACTTCTTTCGAGGGCGGCAGGCACGGCAACAGACTTAAAAAAATATGCCTCATAGAGGACAAAACAAAGATCGGAGCCGTTTAGCGCCAGCTACGCGGAACAAGGCAAGAATGGAAAATTTAAAGAAGACAGACCCGGACATTTATAATGCTATTCAGGGCGAGACCCGAAGAGAGCAGGAAAAAATACTTTTGATCGCTTCAGAAAATTATGCGAGCAAGGCGGTACTCGAAGCGCAAGGCTCCGTATTTACCAATAAGTATGCGGAAGGATATCCGCATAAGCGTTATTACGGCGGATGCGAGTATGCCGACACTGTCGAAGAGCTTGCCATCAACAGGGCAAAAGAAATATTCGGGGCCGAACATGTGAATGTCCAGCCCCATTCAGGCAGTCAGGCCAACATGGCCGTATATTTTTCGGTCCTCAAGCCCGGAGACCCGATACTCGGAATGGGCCTCAGCAACGGCGGACACCTTACCCACGGCGCCTCCGTTAACTTTACGGGAATGATATACAAAGCGGACTACTACGGCGTCCATAAAGAGACCGGCTACATAGACATGGACGAAGTGAAAGCCCTCGCGGAAAAACACAAACCCAAAATGATAGTGGTGGGTGCGAGCGCTTATTCGCGGACAATAGATTTCAAGGCATTCTCCGATGTTGCAAAATCGGTCGGCGCCTATCTTATGGCCGACATAGCGCACATAGCAGGGCTTATTGCAGCGGGGATCCACCCGTCTCCGGTGCCCTACGCCGACTTCGTCACCTCGACCACACATAAAACGCTTAGGGGGCCTCGCGGCGGAATGATAATGTGCAAAAGCGAGCATGCTAAAGCTGTCGACAAATTGATATTCCCGGGAATTCAGGGCGGGCCGCTTGTGCATGTCATTGCTGCAAAAGCTGTGGCCTTCAAAGAAGCGCTGGAACCCGGTTTTAAAGATTATCAGAAAAGAGTGGTCTCCAATGCCGCAAAGTTGGCCGAAGGTTTGATAAAGCGCGGTTTTAAGATTTTCTCCGGAGGAACGGACAATCATCTTATGTTAGTGGACCTAAGGGACATGAGCGTTACCGGAAAAGAGGCGGAGGAAGCGCTGGACAAAGCCGGCATAACCGCAAACAAAAATGCGATACCGCATGACACCAGACCCCCGGCCGTTACAAGCGGGATAAGGCTTGGCACCCCCTGCGTCACCACAAGGGGCTTCGGGCCCGAGGAGATGGACGAGATCGCGGACATTATAGCCGCCGTAATAAAAAACAGCTCCGACGGATCGGTCATTTCAAAAATGAACGATCGCGTTAAGGCCTTATGCGACAGACATCCTATCTACAAATAATACCGAGATGAAATGTCCCTTCTGCGGCAGCATCGAAGACAAGGTAATTGACTCAAGGACAGCCAAAGACGGCGATGTGACCCGCAGAAGAAGAGAGTGCCTCAAATGCGGTCAGCGTTTCACTTCTTACGAACGCGTCGAAGACCCCCTCCCGATGGTGATAAAAAAAGACGGCAGCCGTGAATTTTTCGACAGGCACAAAATTATAACCGGCCTGAAAAAAGCCTGTGAAAAAAGACCGATACCGATCAGCCGCCTCGAAGAAGTCGAGGGTGAGATCGAAAAGAAACTTTTCGCGCTGGGGGCAAAAGAGATACCGAGTTCATGGGTAGGCGAGGAGATAATGTCCGCGCTTAAAGATCTGGACAAAGTGGCTTATGTAAGGTTCGCATCGGTTTACAGACAGTTTAAAGATATAAACGATCTAATGGAAGAAGTAAAGGCCCTTTTTGACCCTAAAACCAAGCAAACGCCAAGCTTGGCCCGAATCTCCAAAAAGAACAACAAGACCAAAAACCGCTGACGGATATTCCTATTTGGAAGAGGCCTTCTGCAGCTTGGCCCATTCGTCTTTGAGCGTAACCGTGCGATTGAATACAGGTCTGCCGGGTTTTGAGTCCGCAGTGTCCACGCAGAAATATCCGAGCCTCTCGAACTGAAAACCGTCTCCGGGCTCAGCATCCTTGAGTCCCGGCTCAAGATAACACCTGTCCAGCGTCTCGACGGATTTGGGATTAAGGTAAGAGGTAAAGTCTTTACCCTCCCCGGAATCGTTGGGGTTGTCCTTTGTGAATAAGGCATCGTAGAGTCTCACCTCAGACCCGACAGCATGGCGGGCGGAAACCCAGTGCAGAGTGGCCTTGACCTTGCGTCCGTCGGGCGCGTCGCCTCCGCGCGTGGCCGGATCGTAAGTGCAATGAATTTCCTTGATCTCACCGCGCTCATCTTTTACAACGCTTTCGCATTTTATAAAATAAGCGTATCTCAAACGAACTTCCCTGCCGGGCGCAAGTCTGAAAAATTGCTTCGGCGGTGCCTCCATAAAATCGTCTCTCTCGATATACAGCTCTTTTGAAAACGGGACCTTTCTCGTGCCTGCAGCAGGGTCTTCGGGGTTGTTGATCGCATCGAGAAATTCCTCCTGCCCTTCCGGGTAGTTGGTGATAACAACCTTCAGGGGCCTGAGAACAGCCATAACACGCGGCGCTTTCTTGTTCAGGTCTTCCCGCACGCAGTATTCGAGCAGCGCAATATCGACAAGGCTCTCTTTTTTGCCGACGCCGATCCGCTCGCAGAAATTCCGGATGGCCGCAGGCGTATATCCGCGCCTTCTCATCCCCGCCAATGTCGGCATGCGAGGATCGTTCCAGCCGCTCACATGGCCTTCGTTCACAAGCCTCAAAAGCCTTCGTTTGCTCAACACCGTATAACTCATATTGAGACGCGCAAACTCTATCTGCTGCGGATGATGTATGCCGAGTTCGTCAAGAAACCAGTCGTACAGCGGCCGGTGGTCTTCATACTCTATAGTGCAGATGGAATGCGTAATGCCTTCGTACGAGTCGGACAAAGGATGCGCATAGTCGTACATCGGATAGATGCGCCATTTATCGCCCGTCCTGTGATGGTCCTCTTTCTTTATTCTGTACATAACAGGGTCGCGCATATTGATATTGCCGGAAGACATATCTATTTTTGCGCGGAGCACTCGCGAGCCGTCTTCGAATTCTCCGTCCCTCATGCGCCTGAAAAGGTCGAGATTTTCGTCAATAGAGCGATTGCGGAATGGGCTCTCTTTGCCCGGCTGCGTAAGCGTTCCTCTATATTCCCGAATTTGATCGGCATTCAGGTCGCATACATAAGCTTTCCCTGCCTTGATCAGCTGGACTGCGTGCTCGTAAATTCTTTCAAAATAATCGGAGGCATAATAAAGCCTGTCGGCCCAGTCAAAGCCCAGCCAGTGCACGTCTTCCATGATCGATTCGACATACTCGATATCTTCCTTGCTCGGGTTGGTATCGTCGAAACGAAAATTGCAGAGCCCTTTGAATTCGTCGGCGAGACCGAAGTTCAGGCATATCGATTTGGCGTGTCCGATGTGCAGATAGCCGTTAGGCTCGGGAGGGAAGCGGGTCATAAGCCTGCCTCCGAACTTGCCGGTCTGCATATCTTCGGCCGCTATCTGGCGTATAAAATTCGAAGGCGCGGACGGAGCTGTTTCGGGATTCTGATTTGTCATTTGAGGCTCCTCAAAAAATGTTGTTAAGACTTGATATTTTACCACATTGTGCTAATGAAGCGAGGGTTTATGCTAAAATAAAAGACCTGCTCAGTCAGGCATGTGCCGAAGTGGCGGAATTGGCAGACGCGCTAGGTTCAGGGTCTAGTGGTCGCAAGGCCGTGGGGGTTCGAGTCCCCCCTTCGGCATTTTTATTTCGAGAATATCTCTAAAGAACTTACTGACTTATAAGAATCACTACGCGGCGGTTCTTTGCCTGATTTTCGGGTATGGGCTGGCTGCTGTTGTCCGTATTAGGCACAAGGGGTTTAGTATCGGCCAATCCGAGCACCTGTATCTTCTCCTTAGGAAATCCCTGTTCAATAAGAAATCGCGCAACAGCGCTTGCGCGCGCTGCAGAGAGCTCCCAGTTGGAGGGGAATTGGGCCGACTGCATCGGGATATTGTCCGTATGCCCTTCAATAGTGATCCGGTATTTCATATTCATTAAGCTCGGCGTAACGCTTTTCAGGATAGAAAACGCGTCCTCCATAAGGTCGGCCTTGCCGAGAGAGAAAAAGACCCCTTCCTTGAGCTGTATCGCAACCCCGTTGGCCCTGACCTCAAAGGCCATTGCGTCCTGCTGACTGCCTACCACGGTTTCCAGTTCTTTCTTTATGTCTTGAAGGTCTTTTTCCTTCTGCTGCAGACCTTTTATATCTGTGCCGAGGGCCTTTCCTAGAGACTGCGCTATGGTCTTATACTGCTCCACATCAACAGTCGAAACTGCGGCAATCAGAACGAAAAAGCACATGAGCTGTATGACCATGTCGGCAAAGGCGAGTTGCCACTGCTCTGCCTCTTCCTCTCTTCTTCTCTGAAACAGCTTCTTTTTTGTCATATTGAATACTGCGGTATCGGATATATCAACTTCTTTTCTTAATGGAAGCCCATTTTCTTGGCGGCAGGTAAGCCTTTAATTTGTCCATAACAATCGGGCCCGGCGCCTTGTCTTTCATAAAAAGTATACCGTCCCTGATGACAGACATAAGAATGATACGCTCCTCGATCCTGCCCTCGACCTTTACCGCTATCGGAAGAAATACCATATAGGCCAAAAGGATCCCGTACAGGGTAGCGGTAAGCGCAACCGCCATTGCAGGGCCGACCTGTTTTATGTCGCCGCCCATAGTCTGCATCATGCTGATAAGTCCTATAAGCGTTCCGACGAGGCCAAAGGCGGGCGAGAATTTTGCCATCGACCGGAAAACGCCGGTGGAAGCCATTTCCTGCTCATAGGTCTGGTTTATCCTCGTATCCAGTATCTCCCTGAGTTCTTCCCTTGAATACCCGTCGATAAGCATCTGGACCGCGTCTTTCAGGAAAATATTCTCGATGCCCGGCAGCTCTTTTTCTAAATTGACTCTGCCTTTCGTAGACAACTGGTCCGAAATATAAACAAGTTCGTGGATATAGTTTCCTATTGGAAGATCTTCCCTTTTCATGACCACAAAGAAAGCGCTGAACACCTGCATGACCTGTTTGAGCGGATAACATATAAAAGTGGCGGCGATAGTGCCGCCGAGAACGATCGCTATCCCCGAGAAATTAAAAAAAACGCGCAGACTTGTGGTCGCCTCTGAGGTCGCATACGACAAGATGCCGATCCCGAAGATAATGCCGAGTATTGTGGCTATATTCACTACTTCACGCCTTTAAGGGATTTGATGAGAAGGATAAGTTCTTTCTCGATATCGCCCGCTTCTATTTCGTCAACTTCCTGCCGGGCGCTGACCTGTTCTTTAACAACTCCTGCAATCTTCGATGAAAGATTTGCGTAAATCTTGGCCTTGGCCTCCTCTCCGGCAATAAAAGCCAGAATCCCCATCTTGTAATGGCCGAGTCTCGAAAACGCCTCCTGAAGCGTGTTTCCGTCGACATACACAATATCGTCCACCTCGGACAGGTCCTCGATATTGAGTGAACGCCTCTTCACCTTCTTGAAAAAGCCCTCCCCCACCTCGCGCGACCAGTCAACGGCAGCCCGTTTATGTATGAAGAAAATATTGTCCGGGATCTCTCCGGTCCCGATCTTCTTGTAAATAAGCTCGGGCGTTGTATTTACGATGTCCGCAAACTCATGAATGTCTATAAACTCCCTTTCCTGCGCCGCATACTGGAGCGTGTCCCGGTATTCATCATAAAACTGCTTTGCCTTCTTCAAGAATGTTTTGGAATCCGGCATCTTTAAAGACTTGACAACCTCGGACCCGATTTTCTTCTCAAGCACATCGAGTATATTTATGCTTGTCAGTTTTTTGATGATCGTATCGATTTCGAGCTGCGGGATGGAGAGTATCTCCCTTATCCTCTGGGAAACTTCGTGATACGGTATTCCGGTATCATCGCCTTGTTTGTTGTTGGACAGATACATGAACTCGATTATGCTGCAGACGCTCATAAACACATTGCCTGCCGGCTGTTCGGAAATCTTTTTGTTTGTTTTGTGAAGCCTGTCTATGGCAGATTTTGTTATGGCCTGAATTATCTTGGGACTTTCACGGAGATGCTGTTCCAGCACATCTTTGTCAATTATGATGATCTCGCAGAAATCGTCCGCCACAGCAGACGCATTTCTCGGCTCGCCGCTAAGCACACCCATCTCTCCGAAAACTTGGCCCGGCTTGATATGGGCCAAGGTCACCTGATTGTTATTTACCGTTTTATAAATGGTGACCGCCCCGCTCTTTACCAGAAAAGCGGTCTCGCCGGTCTGTCCCTCTTTGCATATAAGCTGTCCTTTATAAAAGGTCTTGATGTTGTAGGTGCCCATAATTCCGCTCTCGCCCCCTTTAGCCGCGTTGGAAACTATAATAAAACATAGAAACTGCGACTTGCAATAAAATACGAATTATAAATATCCGTTTTTATTCGCTGTCCGCTATTATCAGGCCGCCGTATGATACAAGATGGCCGGTTACAGGAACCCCTTTTGTGAGTTGCCCAGTTGTTTCTTTTGCGCGAGAACAAACCTTTTCGAGGAATGTCAAATAAGAGTCCGGATATGAGGATGCGAGATATTCGTATATCTCGCGCGCTGTATTGAACTCCCGTCCGTCAGGCATTTGTATACCGAGACCTTTCAATAACTCAACCGATTTTCTGAGTTCTATAACCCCGTGGCGCACATGGGTCTGCGGCGTGCCCATCGCGATCTTGAGCATCTTTGCCCATTGCGCGCAGAGATGTATCCTTTTGAACCCGTGCGTCGCAGCCTCCTTAAATGAAAACTCAAGATAATCGCCCATCATCACATAGGATTCCTCGGGAAGACCGAATTTCTTCATATGCGCTTTTTCGGAAGTTCTGCCTGACGAAAGAACAACCTCATCGCAGCCTACGGCCTTGGCCACGTCCATAGCCGATTTTATCGAGGCCGTCCATGCCTCTGCAGAAAGCGGACGCACTATACCGGTCGTGCCGAGTATAGAAATCCCGCCGATAATACCGAGTCTGCTGTTAAGGGTCCTCTTCGCAAGCTCTTCACCGTCAGTCACCGAAATGGTTATTTCTATAGATGGGGACAGTCCCGATTCTACGGCTTCGCCCATAAATCTGGTACAGTCCCCCTTTGTCTCCCCTTGACTGACGACTGTTGACTGACGACTGTTGACTGCTTCCTTGACTGCTTCCTTGACTGCCGTTCTTATCATCTCTCGCGGCACAGGATTAATTGCAGGTTCTCCGACAGGTATCGAAAGTCCGGGCTTGGTAATCCTCCCGACACCGGGGCCGCCTTTGATAGAGATCAAGTGGGAACTCAGAAGTGAGAAAACAGAAGTATTATTTTCAGAATTGTCAGCTCCCACTTCTAACTTCTTACTTCTCACTTCAGCTATTATTTCCGCCCCGTTGGTAACATCCGGATCGTCGCCTGCGTCTTTGATGACAGAAGCCCACGCGACATTGTCCTGAACCCTGAACCCTGAACCCTGAACCCTGAATGAATGCCTGCTGCCGTCGGGGAAGGGGATTTCAACACTGCCCACATGAACAACTTCTTGCCTATCGCCTATTGCCTCTTGTCCTTCGAGCAGTATTATTGCCGCTGCCTTTGCAGCCGCAGCAGCGCAAGCGCCGGTGGTGTAGCCGGAGCGGAGCAGCCTACTTTTCGATGCCGACCCTTGCCTTGATCCCGTTGTAGACATAGTGTTTGAGCGGATTCATTTCGGTGACAAGGTCTGCGGCCTCTATTATTTTTTCGTCCGCGTACCTGCCTGTGATTACCAGTTCGGTTTTTTTGTGTTTGGATTCGATGAGAGCTAAAAGGTCTTCTATCGAAATAAGTTTGTGGTATACCGCAACATTGGCTTCATCTAGTATTACCACATGATAAGCGCCTGACTTCACTATAGCCTTTAATTCCGTGACGGCCTTCTGCGCAGCGCCTATATCGGCAGCCGAGGGTTTCTTTTTCAAGATAAACCCCTTGCCGTACTGTTTTACGGTTATAACATCGCTGAATCTTTCGAGCGCCTTATGCTCGCTGCACCTGCGTTTTTTGATAAACTGCGCAATAAAGACTTTATGACCTGCGCCGGCAGCCCGCAAGGCAAGCCCGAGCGCGGCGGTCGTCTTGCCCTTGCCGTTGCCTGTGTAAACCTGTATGTAGCCTTTACGCATGCGATATTCCAGCCTTCTGTTTAATTTCAATCATACTGCAATAGTTGCCCGTAATTGTTCTATATTTTGCCGGTGGAAGAAATCGTCATAAAAAACTCTTGGCGACATAGATGCCTCAATAGCTCAAAGTATTTTTTTTGTTCAACCCTTCAGTTTTCTCAAGAACTCAATAAAAATATCCTCTTTAATCCTGTAGCCTTCCTGAACAAGATCGAAGACAAGAAGCTCCGTAGTTTTTCTGTCGATAATCCTGTTTTTATACGCATCCCACAATATTCCCAGCGTGCCCTTAGGCTCAAGCCCCTTGAACCTCGCAACCCTGCGCGCCTTGGCCTCGTCAATAAAAACTTTTGCAATACCTTCTTTAACGGCAAGACTTATGGCAGCCCTCTCTCCGGGGCCGAGGAAGGCGGGAAGATCTTTCAGGAGTGCGACTTTTGTGCGGCTGACACTCTTTCCGCCAAGGTATTTTATTATCTGTTGAGCGTCTTCTTTGTGACGTTTGAGTCCTTTTGATATTTCGACTTCAACCTGATGGGGCACATAAAGATTGTAAGTTTCAAGCAAATTGAGTTTGTTTATCTTAGACAGGAAGATTAAAGGAGAGGTATTGCAGACAACCTTTTCAGGCATTACCTCAAATCCTCTGCGAGTTCTTCCGCTGAGTAATCTATATGCAAATCGGCGTTTTTTATTCTTTCTATCATTTCCCATATATCTATGGAAAGCATTTCGGCCGCCTTCTGAAGGGTTATCTTTCTAACCCTATACAATTCGAGCACCGTCCTTTCATTCAAGGTGAACAGTCCCTGTCTTAATGCCGCCGGTATAAGTTCATCAACTTTTATGCCGTAAGCTTTAGACATTTTCTCAGCTTCTTTGAAAAGAGTGTCATTCACTTTTACCGCTCTCATTTTACCCCCTGATAGACCCATTTTATTATCGTATTATATCAAACATCTTCGCATGAATCCGATTCTCTTTTAATAAGAATGCATTGGTAGGCATTGGTTTTCCCCTTGCCGTTGCCTGTGTAAGCTTGAACGTAGCCTTTACGCATTTGCCTCAGCCCTCTCTTTTAACCCCAGAAGATTCCTGTTGGGTCTTGTTTTTTAATGAGCCTTAATTCTAATGCTGTCTTCTGTGTGCGCAAATTTGATTTTACTGATGTTTATTACGGGCTATTCTTTTATTTAACGCCTGTCTCGATATACCCAACATTGAAGCCGCTATTCCTTGATTGCCCTTGGCAAGATTAAGCGCTTCCTTGATCAAGAAGTCCTCAGCCTCATCTAACGTGGGGAACTTCCCATTTGAGATCGTATTCAGTATACCCGTTGCATTCGGTGATTGCACTGCCGGTTGATCAGCATACTCTATATTGCCTATAAATTCCTTAAAACTCTCCATATGGTTAATTTCTACCATGATGTTAGTTTCTAAGATTTAACATCGCTCAATACTTGTTCTATTAGTGGTTTCAATCTTGGAATGTCTTCCTTAACGACAAGCCATACCTTTTTGAGGTTGATGCCAAAATAAAAGTGACTTATTTTGTCTCTCATGCCAGCCATTTTCTGCCAAGGTATTGCTGGATATTTACGCCTTATCTCATAGGGGACATTTTTTGAAGCTTCACCGATTATTTCAATACAACGAACGACTGCGTATGACGTCTTAACATCCTCGGCAAATCCATCAAAAACCATATTTTCAGTGAACAGTACCGCCTTGTTCATGTTATCAAGGATATCTTTAAGGTATAACGTAACGTCCCGTGTCATACCGGAACAGTCTCCCGAATAATTCTTTCTTTTAGCTCAGGACGCAAGTCTTCTCTCGGAACAAGATCCACTTTCATTTTCAGTATTTTCTTCAGATAAAGCTCCGCCCCCACAAGATCAAGAAGGCTTATTGGTTCGCCAAATTCAGCAAGAATATCTATGTCGCTTTTCCTCTTCTGTTCACCGCGAACATAGGACCCGAATACGCCTATTTCGGTAATCTTATATTTGTCCCGCAATTCACTCCTGTGGATATTCAGGATTTTCTTGATTTCATCGAGCGATTTTTTCACAGCGATCGGCCTCCCTTCTGTCGACTCTATTATATCAAAAATTTAGTTGTCGGCCTTATTTAACCAGCCTCAGTATCTCCCTTCTCGCCTCACCGACCGTAAGCGGGACTTTCCCAAAAGGTATCTTGTCCTCATGCTTGAGTTTGTAAATCAATTCTGCGATTTGGGGAAGCCTCAATTTTACGTTCGCCATTTCATCGGGCGCTGTGAAGACCTCTTCAGGAGAGCCTCCACGGGCAACCCGGCCTTTGCTCAAAATATAAAGCCGGTCTAAAAAAATCGGAACGAGGTCCACGCTGTGTGTGGCCATTACGATAGTTACGTTTCTTTCCCTGTTCAAGGCAGTAAGCAAATTCATCATTTTATATTCGCCCATAGGATCCAGCCCCGCAGTGGGTTCGTCGAGAAGAAGCACCTCATGTCCCATCGCAAGGAGACCGGCGATGCAGACCCTCTTTTTCTGTCCGAAGCTCAGATTGTGTATCGCCTTCTTAGAGTAGCCTTCCATCTCGACATCTTTAAGCGCGGCGTTCACTCTGCGGGTTACTTCGGCTTCATCGAAACCCATGTTCATCGGTCCGAAAGCCACATCCTCAAACACCGTAGTCGCAAAAAGCTGATCATCCGGATTCTGAAATACGAGTCCAACTTTTCTGTAAATCTCTTTTGGAGAAAGGGTCCTGATGTCCGCTCCGTCGAGCAGCACACTGCCGTTGCAGTTTTTTATCAGGCCGTCCATTATCTTCAAAAGCGTTGTCTTGCCCGATCCGTTGCTGCCGAGAATGCCTGCAAAGTCCCCGCTTTTCACATCGAAGCTTATTCCCGAAAGCGCGATCGTCCCGTCCGGATATTTGAAGGATTCTATCCTGACCGCAAGTCTTGTTTCTTTGGCGTTCATATCTGCCACAATACACCCATCACGCAGATAAGAAAAAAAGACACAACAACTTCGGGAGGATTAAAGGGCTTATGCTTGAGCATCGGCATGCTGCCGTCATATCCCCTTTGGGTCATGGCTAAAGCGGTGTTCTGGCTGTTCTCGAACGCCTTCAGCGTAAGCGAGCCTGCGAGCGTTCCGAAAGAACTCAGGCCCTGTTTTACAGACGCGTAACCGAGCCGGTTCTTTTGGGAATTATATATGACCATCGCATCTTCAAAAAGCAGAAAGATGTATCTGTATGCAAACATCAACACCTCTATAAAACCCTTCGGAAATCGCAGCCATGCAAGCCCGGCTATGAGTTCTGTAAAAGGGGTCGAGAGGCCTAAGAGCGTTAAAACAGATACCGCGCCCAAAATCCTGCAGGCTATCAGAAGTCCCTCTTTTAACCCGTCGGAATAGCCTGTAAGAGTAATAAGTGAGAAGTGGGAAGTGGGAAGTGAAATAGAAAACAAAACATCATTGCCCGAGAAAAAAAGCTTCAGAAGGACTATAACAGCCGCGATAAACAATGGTTCGGCAAACCTCAAAAAAAATGCCCGCGCCGGCACTTTGATATACACGCAGCAGGCGATGGAGCAGAACAAAACCAAGAGCGGGAAAAAGAAACCCTTATAGCTGAGGACCATTGCAAGCAGCGCAAGGGCGAAGACAAGCTTCACCCTCGCGTCTATCCTGAAAAAGCTGTGGTCGTTCCTGAAATGTTCAGAAAGCAGATGCATCGCCATGTTTATGGTCTTCCGTCCCTTTATCCGTTATGGTTTTCGTATTCCTCTCCGTAAGCATTCTCCAGCAGTATCCTGCCGCGAACCCGCCGACCGCGCCGGCAACCAAAAAAACAAAGAGCAACAGATCGCCTTGGTCCGTGTTTATAAACGGTTCGCGCGCTTCCCTGCCGTGCTCTTTTGCGATCTTTTCTATGACCGATTCATCTACGCCCGGCCATTTGTCGGAAGCAAGGACAAGTGAGAAGTGAGAAGTGAGAAATGAGAGTACAAAAAGAAATATAAAGATTTCAAACTTCTTACTTCCGCCCTCTGACTGCTGACTGCTGACTGCCGACTGCTGACTGCTTTTCATATCGCCACCTCTTCCGGTTTTAACACACGCATTTTGACAAGCAGATCGGGCCGCTTTTTATAAAGCAACGTAACCATGCCTGCTGTCATAGCGCCTTCGAGGATTCCGAGCGGAAGCTGTGTCGGCACAAAAGCGATTGCTATTTTCCAGAAAAGGGGCATAAAGGCCGAGTCTCCTTTTATGCCTGATGCAAGCTCGACAGATGTGGTAAGATAGGTCGCCCAGTCTGCGAGGAGCCCGGCCATAAATGCGGATACTGCCATATTGACCCTGAATACACGCAATGTCTTAAAAGTAAAAAAACCCGCAAACGATCCCATAACGCCCATCGATACGATATCCGCTCCCCAAGTGCTCAGACCTCCGTGGGCAAGGAATAGAGCCTGTATAAATAGCGCTACCGCTGTTATAAGAATGCTTATCGCAGGACCGACAAGTATTCCTGCTATCCCGGTCCCGCAGGGATGCGAACATGTGCCTGCAGTAGGCACCGGAATAGGCATACACGAGATGATGAAAACAACTGCGGTCATGAGCCCTACAAGCGGCTTGAAAGAAGGGTCATCAGCCGAAAGCTTTTTCAGCTCGTATAGCCCCCACGCTACAAACGGGATTGCAACAAGCGACCATAACAATGCCCAGTTCAAGGGCAATATGCCCTCGGATATGTGCATAGCATGTGCGTCGGATGCTAAAAAAAACGCCCCGCAAATCGTGAATAAAAAAACAGGAAATACTTCTTTTTCTCCTCCCGACTGCTGA
Organism: Nitrospirota bacterium; assembly: GCA_004321915.1. GTDB lineage: Bacteria > Nitrospirota > Thermodesulfovibrionia > Thermodesulfovibrionales > Dissulfurispiraceae > MYbin3. The sequence continues at coordinate 181,565 of SCQE01000021.1, read as the reverse complement.
CTGCCGACTGCTGACTTATAATATTTCACTTTTCACCTCCCGCCATTTTCAGCAGCGCGTTCACGATCGCTACAGCCACAGGAGTTCCGCCTTTTCTGCTCAAATTGGTTATAAAGGGAAATTTCTGCGCCGAGAGCAGGGCCTTTGATTCGTACGCTTTGACAAACCCGACCGGCACACCGACAACGAGGATTTGAGATTTGAAATTTGAAATTTCAGATTTTGAATTAAAAATTTCTACGGCCTTTAAAAGTGCGGTCGGCGCATTGCCTATGGCGATTATGCCGATATTGTTGTTTCCGTGCAAGGCCTTTTCAATTGCAATTTCGGAGCGTGTTTTCCCCGTCTCGTTTGAAAGTTTTATCACATCCTCATCGTTGATATTGCAAGTGACCTTCCCGCCGAAAGGTTCAAGCCATTTTTTGATAATCCCTGTTTTGACCATTTCTATATCGGTGAGGATATCCTTGCCGGACTTTATAGCATTTATACCCGCCTGCACCGCGTCGGGATGAAATACGAGCGTCTTTGCAAATTCAAAGTCAGCGGTAGCATGGATCACGCGTTTAACGATAGGACGGCGTTCTTCAGGTATTCCGCTTAAATCCGCTTCCTCGGAAAGTATCTCAAAACTTTTCTTCTCTATATCCTCAGGCACCCCCCCGCAAGCGGCTTGAATCCGGTCGAGGACCACCTGAACGAGTTTTTCATGCACTCCGAGAGGTTCGGTATAAACAAATTCAACCGCAGGATAAAGCCCCTTGGCCTCTTCGATCAATTCCGGGATATCTTTTGTAACATGCATTCCGGAACTCAAAAAATAGGGATGAAGTATTACCTTTTTGGCCCCTGAATCCGCCGAATCTTTAATTGCGGACATTATATCCGGCTCCGCAAACTGGAGATACGCCGTCGTAACGCAGTTCTTTCCGCAGCCCGGATGTATCATGCCGTGCAGCATCGAGGCCACAAGGCCTATGTTGTTCGCCTCTTTCTTGGGGCTTCCGTGCCCTATCAGTATTATGTTTTCCATCGGGTCTCCTTTATAAAATCCACAAAACTTCGAGAAATGTTTTTATTGCTGCCGAAATGCAGATGCACATAACTTGCGATCGTGTTTCCGGCCGAGTATCCCTCATCTGCAAGGGCATATTCGGCGGAATCTTTGATCGAATACATAGTGTCGGTCTTTGGAAAACCGGAGATCGCCGAATAATGAAATTCGTGACCTTTCAGCACCTCATCCTTTTTGCCGAGCATGCAATCTTTTTTCAAAACAACATGTCTATAGCCGAGGTGCGCCCTGCCTTTGGTCATGCAGGTCCTGAAATCGAATATCCCGGACATTTTGAAAAATTTGCCGTTGAAATCCTCGATGCCCTGCGAAAGATACATAAGCCCTCCGCATTCGGCATATAAAGGCATGCCCTTCTCCGCAAGCTCAAACACAGACCTCAGCATTAACGTATTTTGAGAAAGCTGCGAGGCATAAAGTTCGGGATAACCGCCCCCGAAGTAAACGGCATCGGCCCCTTCAGGAACATCGGCGTCGTCAAGCGGGCTGAACATGACGATTTCTGCGCCGGCTTCACGCAGCAGGTCGAGATTGTCCTGATAGTAAAAACAAAAGGCCTTATCGTAAGCCACAGCAATTTTAACATCAGATGCACGAGGCAAGGGGCAAGGGCTAGAAACAGAAGGGGCAAGGGGCAAGGGAGGATTCGACAACCTTATTAATTCATCCACATCCACAAACTCCAGCACAGTCTCGGCAATATGGGTGAGCTGTTCCTCGTTAAAAGGTCCCTCCTCCGCGGTATGAAGTCCGAGATGGCGGTGCGGTATTTCAAATTCCATGTCACGCGGCAGATACCCCAAGACATTTACGTCCCTGACACTGTCTTTAAGCCTTTCATAGTGCCTGTCGGACGCGACGCGATTAAAAATCACGCCGAGAAAAGACAGTCCATAGTCGGCAGTTCCAAGTCGGCAGTCTTTGTTTTGACTGCTGACTGCTGACTGCTGACTGTGAGAGGCAAAGCCTCTAACCACCGCCCCGGCGCTCTCGGCCATACCGTAAGCATCCACGATAAGAATTACCGGCAGGTCAAGAACGGAGGCCAGTTTCGCTGTGCTCAACTGTCCGTCGTATAGTCCCATGACGCCTTCGACAACCGAAATATCGGCATTTAACGCCAACTTATCAAAAAGCTCCTTTACATACTCTTCGCCGCACATCCAGAGATCAAGATTTCGTGAGGGCAGCCCTGCCGCAAGCCTGTGAAGACCCGAGTCGATAAAATCGGGGCCGGCCTTGAACGGTTGCACCTGCAGCCCCTTTTTCTTGAGCGCCGCCATAATGCCGAGGGCCGCGGTCGTCTTGCCGCAGCCGCTGTGAGTGCCCGCTATAACCACACCGTTCATACGATTTTTGAAAGCTCCTTCAGCAACCGCATATTGTCTTTATTCCCCTTCACTGCAATGCGCAGATAGTTTTCATCCAGCCCGATAAAGTTCGAACAATCCCTGACCATTATGCCTTTATCGCGGAGTTGGAGCGCAGCATGCTGCGCGTTTCGCATTTTTAACAGATAGAAGTTGGCGTCCGATTCGAAATATCTGATGTTCAAAAGTTTGAGGCCGTCTTCGATCACCGCGCTTTCATGTTCGATCACCTTGAGCGAATCGAGGCGGTACGAGGTATCTTTCAGCGCGGCAATGCCTGCGAACTGCGCAAGCGTGTTCACGGTCCACGGCTCTTTGTATCTTGCCAAGAGGTCGAGTGTCTTCGGGTGGGCCACAGCATACCCGATCCTGAGACCGGAAAGCGCGTAGAACTTTGTCAGGGAGCGCAGGACTATCAGATAAGGGTTTTTTTCAACCTCCTTGACCACCGACTCTTCCGGACAAAAATCTATGAAGGCCTCATCCACAACCAGATAGGTCTTCAACTTCAGGGCCGCGTTGCATATCTTCAGCATATTATTCCTGCTTACGACCCTGCCTGTGGGGTTATTCGGATTGCATAGAAAGACAGTGTCAACCGAGTTCATAAGCGCCGAAGCCTTGGTGTCCTTGCTCATGGCTGCTATAAATCTTTCGGCGTTCAGGTCGAAATTGTCCTTCTCCAGCGTCACAAAATAGTTTATCTGAGAAGGCGTCTGGTTGACCGCCTGAAGCGTTTTCACGGCCCGTTCGTATTCCGAAAAGGTGGGCGCGGGGATGAGGACTTTTTCGGGCCTCAGCGCCCTTGCAGCAAGATAAATAAGCTCTGTGCTGCCGTTTCCGCAGAGTACATAATGCGAATCCATATGCAGATGCCGCGCTATCTCCAAACGCAGATGCCGCGCGTCAGGGTCGGGATAGTCGATAATGGTTTTAATGCCGTCTCTAATCGCCGAGACCACGCTCTTAGGCACGCCTAGCGGATTTATCGAGGCGCTGAAATCGATAATTTCGTCTTCGGAAATGCCGAGTTCTTCCGCAAGCTTATAAATATTGCCTCCGTGCGGCTCGGGCTGACGACTCTCAAGTTGCTCCTGCTCAGGCTGCTCCTGCTCCAAAGGCTTTTCGTGTTGCTTGTACTGCCATATCATAAAAGGCACCTCACAGTAAGAATGCCGCCTACAAGGACTATGCCCAAGAGAGCGGTTACTCTCGTTATAATTATAGTTTTTTCGGATGCTTTAAGGTAATCCGTCTCTCGCTTGTCTCCTATAAAGGGTTTTTCAACGAGCATACCGCCGTAGATCGAAGGCCCTCCAAAACTCACGCCGAGCGCGCCTGCCACAGCGGCTTCAGGCATGCCGCTGTTCGGACTAAGGTGTTTCCTGCCGTCGCGAAGCATTGTATGGAGGGAAGAACGGCCGACAGAGAGGGACCCGAAAACAAAAACGGATGCGATCACAACAAGAAATCCGGATATCCTTGCCGGTATGTAGTTTGCAATATCGTCTAGCCGGGCGGACGCCCATCCGAAGTTGATATATCTTTCATTTCTATAGCCCACCATGGAATCGAGGGTATTTACAGCTTTATAGGCAATGGCGAGCGGAAGACCTCCTATAACCAGATAAAACAGGGGCGCGATAATACCATCCGAAAGGTTCTCGGAGAGAGTTTCCATCGTGGCCTTCAATATCTCCTGTTCGGACAGGTTTTGGGTATCGCGGCCAACTATCATGCTCAGGCTTTGACGGGCAGTTTCAATATCGCTGTTCTTAACGCTGTCTATAACCGCACGGGCGGAAGCGATAAGCTCCCGCACCGCAATTGTGGTCGATATTAGATAAACAATCACTATTGCGCCAAGCATTCTCATCACAGGGTGCTCAAAACTCAAAAGGGTTTCACGCAAGACGTATGTAAAAAAGAACGCCGGTGGCACAATGCATAAGACAAGCATTATTCCGGCGGCTTTTTCTGACGAAACGGTTCTGGCCGCCCTTCTAAGCATACCTTCAAACCATGTGATCGCCTTTCCTATTCCCCTTACAGGATGAGGCAGCCAGCGGGGGTCCCCGATTAAAAGATCAAGTATGCAGGCCAACAGGAGTTCGGCAGGATGTATGCTCATAGCTTAAGCAGCCTCTTGATAAAATCCATATCCAAGTTCTCTTTTAGCGCTTGGGCCAAGCTGTCTATTGCTCTGTCTTTGGCCTCAGCGTAAGTGAAAACCACCCCAAGCGGAGACAAGCCTTTTTTCTTGCGCGCAAGATTCAGCACACCCCTTCTTAAATCGTCGTTTTCAAAAATACCGTGGAGGTACGTGCCCCAACAGTTGCCTTTCATCGAGCCGTCAAAAGTCAGTTGAGAGTCGGCAGCAGGCAGCCTGCTGATTTTAAATAAACCGATATCGCCTGAACTCTCTCCCATGTGAATTTCATAGCCTTTTAAAATTACGTTCCCTGAACTCTGAACCCCGAACTCCGGACCCTGAACTATTTCCGCCTCCACACGACAGGTAGTCTTGGTATTTTTGAATGTCGTCTCTATGTCGAGAAGACCGATCCCATCGATCTCTTTATGCCCGCTCTCCACTCCGTCAGCGTCATATATTTTTCTGCCGAGCATCTGGTACCCGCCGCACATTCCGATTATCTGTATCCCGTTTGCGTATGCGGTTTTGATGCTTTGATCGAGCTTGCGTTCGCGCAGATAAAGAAGGTCTTTGACCGTATTTTTCGAGCCGGGGACTATTACGATATCAGCATTCTCGATATCCGTAGGATTGGTCGAATAAACCATATCCACATCAGGCTCATGAGCGAGCGGATCAAAGTCCGTGAAGTTGGAAATATACTTCAATTTCACTATGACTATTTTTATGCTTTCGCCTTTTGACTGCTGACTGCTGACTGCTGACTGCTGACTAAAAAATAGCCCATCCTCCTCAGGCAGTCCTATATCCGTGATGTAAGGCAGCACTCCCAAAACAGGCTTGCCGGTCTTTTCTTTTATCATATCAAGGCCCGGTCTGAGTATCTCGATGTCCCCCCTGAATTTATTTATGATGAAACCCTTGATATTCCTACCTTCGCGGCCGAGCAGTTTCACCGTGCCGAAAAGGGACGCGAACACACCCCCCTTATCGATATCGCCCACAAGCAATACAGGAGCTTTAGCGTAACGCGCAGCAGACATATTTACGATATCCACGTCCATCAGGTTTATCTCTGCCGGACTGCCTGCGCCCTCCATCACGATCAGATCGTGCTTTGAAGAAAGGCTGTCATAAGCGGAGGTAACCACCTCCCATGCCTCTTTCTTAAAGGCATAGTATTCCTGCGCCTTCATGTGGCGCAGCGGCCTGCCCATCAGCATCACCTGAGAGCCCATCTCGCCAGAGGCTTTGAGCAGGACCGGATTCATCTCGACCGTCACAGGTATCCGCGCGCCTTCGGCCTGCAACGCCTGTGCGCGGCCGATCTCTCCGCCGTCTGCGGTGATATACGAATTTAGCGCCATGTTCTGCGCCTTGAACGGCGCGACATTCATACCCATGTCGCTGAATATCCTGCATAGGCCTGTGACTATCAGGCTCTTGCCCGCGCCGGAACCTGTGCCGGTTATCATTAAAGATTTAGCCATTATTTAAGCGCTTCCCCTGTTTTTCTGAATCTGCGCAAGCATCGCAAGAAACTCATCACGCTCTTTCTTGTTCTGAGTGCGTTTTCTATCTTTGTCATTCAAATATCTCTGTCCTTTTACCTCGCTGTTTTGGAGAGAATCGGCCCAAGCCCGCAATTGTCTCGAAATACCCTCCACGGATAATTTCAAATTTGAGATTTCAGATCTCAAATCCTTAAAAGCCTCAACCTTTTCAAGAAAACATAGCATTGAACGCACTTCTCCTGCAGAGCCTCTGGCGATATACAGAAAAGTCAAAAGCTCCTGAGTAGTGCCGCGTTCAAAACCTTCTGCGATATTGTTGGATATAGACAGAGTCGCCCGTTCCAGTTGATCGCGCAAACTATATTTGCGCCTGAAAGGTGTCTTCTCGGTCAAAGCATATACCCTTTCGGCAAGCTCGATGGCGGCCTTCCAAACCGGCAAATCCTCAAACCTCTCGTAAGTCATGCATTCTCCAATCCGTGCTTCGCAATTTCAGATTTCAAATCTTAAATTGGGGATTATGGCCAATTTTATCTTTCCAATCCCCTAATAGCTCAAACCACCACGACGGCACAGAAAGACGCGTTTCATCATTATCTAAAACTTCTCTAATTACTTTTTGTCGTTGCTCTTCCAGCGAATAAATTGTTAGTCGAGTCAGTGGATTTACAGTAACAGCGCTCCAAAGAACATCCAAAAAATCTTGCTTCTTTAACAGTTTTACCGTCGCTTCAGATATAGGGAAAAGTTCTTTTTTATCCACAGCTTCATAAAAAAGTTTCTTGACGTAAGCAATAAAATTCTTTTGAATCCGGATGTCGCTTTTAGCTTCACAGGCAAGTTTTTTTAATCGACAGAATATCTTTTCGTTATGGAAGGCAGGATGCTCGCTAAACAAGAAACTTGCTATGGGTTTGTTATATTTACTCGTTAGAATTACAATGCCTTCGGGTTCTCGAAATTTATCAAGAATTTGTTCTGCTAATGCGGTCTCTAATTCATCTTGTGCATCCTTGTAAATCTGCCTGAATTCCCTTAATTCATTTCGCAGGTCGGGATCGGATGCATGAGAATGGTTATATATCACACTTAGTATCGGCAAAGCTTGCCGCTTAAGTTTAGATGCAAGTGCATTAAGCAGTTCTATCTCTCTGCCTCTTATTAGCTCATCTTGAGGCGTAGACTTATATTTGAACCACTTTGCAAGGCTTTTGTACCACGATTCAAAAACCTTATCATTGAAGATTGGATTGTTGCCTTGAAAAAGTCCTTCTATCTCGATGGAGGCAAAACATATATCAAGTAAGAACATTGCTTCATCAAATATAGGAGTTCTCTCCTCGTCAATCTCAACATCACGTTCCAGCATTAAAAGGTTATGCCTCTCTTCAAACAATTTCTTAAGAAACTCCCGGACTCTTTCAATATGTTTTTTATTGTTAGAATCGTTTATAAAATTTGTTAATTCATTTTTTATTTTTTCTCTCTCTAACAAACGTAACCTTTGTTTTAATGCAGCATATTCCTTCCAAGTAAGCAATTCGGGATTTTCAAGAATAAGGAAATACTCTTTTATTTCTTTTTTTAATTCAAGCTCAATGGCATTTCTCAATTCTCTGTATATTAATTCAACTCGTTCCGGCGTTTGCTCTGCTTCCTTTTCTGAGATTTCCCTTAATGTTTTCTGCCATGCTGTTAGTTGTCCATCCGCAGTTTTCTCCTCGCCTGCAAATAAATAGGTTTCCAAATCGCTAACCAAGTGTTTATACGCTGAAATTTTTTTGAGTGTTTTAGGCGCCTCAAAATTCAGAAGCAGTATCAAATAGAGGACTTTCCAATCAAGTTCATCGTCGCCGAACCTTGAAAGAAAACTCTTATGCAGTCCTTCAATGTACCTTAGAAAATATTTAAGCTTGCGTGGATTTCTCGGAAGACAAACAAATATAGCTCGCAATGACTCTTTCTTGACATTGCTATCTGCTTTTTCAATCTCCCTTTCGAAAAACTCCTGCCAATCAAAATCTGTCGGTTCCGGCAGATTAAAATGCCAGTTTATTATCTTTTCAAGAAACTTCTTCCCTTCTTTTATTCCGGTTTTGTTTTCAATTATCTGCGAAGCAACTTCGGTATCCAGCCCGATAATATAGACGCATCTGTTTAAATCTACTATTTCATTCAATAACATTAGATGATCATATAAGATATCAGGCTCGGCCCTATCTAGGTCATCAATAAACACAAATAGTCGTTTGTCATCTAATATCTTGTCTAACTCTTCTTGAACCTTATGTTTTGTTTGTTCCAATAAGCCCTCTAATGGCTTTAAAACCAAATCACCTATTACTTTGCCAACAGTAGTAATTTCTGTTACTTCCCTAACTTTCGCAGAGGCCTTCTTTACGGCATCTTGTCTTTTAAGCGTGCCTATTTTCTTCTCTTGCCATTGTGCTATCCCCTTATCAACGCTCGAAACAAAGCCCTTCCATGCATTTTCTCTATTGTGAAACTGCCAAGGATTATAAACTGCGACAGGATGCCCAGCCTCCTTGCAACAATATTTAATAAAGTTCATAACCGTGGTTTTACCGCTACCCCAAGCACCATAAATGCCTATTGTCATTTTTGTATCTTGCGAAGTGCCGTCAATTATTTTAAAAATCCTTTCGGCAAAAACAGCTCTGTCGAGAGAATCACACTCCGGGGTTTCTAATGCAGCGTCAATTCCTGTTTCTTTACTTTGTTTTTTAGTATCCATAACGATTGTTCCTCGACCTCTTAAAACAATTTCCTAAACTCCGTTCTATACATAACGTCATATATTTTGCCGCATTATTGTCTTGGAAAGCCTTGTATATAGCCACGTTATGCGGCAATTGTTTTGTCGCTGTGTATAATTTCTTAAAAATGCCTGTCAGCAATACACATAAACTTTCTTTATTTCCTTTGTGTCCCATACAAATACTTGTCGGTTAATATCGCCTCATTTATTCTTGGCATTTTATAAAGAACTCTTCTTCACTCACGGGATTATCACTTTAGTTTTTTCCTCGATCCCGCCGGAGGTAGGAAATTTTCACCGGTTACTATTTTTTTGCCGGTTTTATGTTCAAGTTCAAGGCGGGCTTTTTTGGCGATTCGCCCGCCTTTTTTGCCTGCTTCAGAGTTCTCGGTCATACCCGTTGCATCAACGCTTTCGGCAATCTGACGGGTAGAGAGTTCTGCAAGGGCGGTAAAAATAAGTTCAGCCTCGCTCATGTGGTCGCGGAGGTTCTGGGTTTTGAGTCCCTTGATGTCCTTATGCTTCTTGACCGAAACTCCGCTCCATTCCTGATGAATTATATTGGTCAGGATAGCATATTCATCTTCGCCCTTGATGTCATGGTTCTTCCAGTAATCGGTGAGCTTGTTGCGGGTCTCCTGTCCCATCATTCTCTGCTGGATCCACTTCTCGCTTCTGCCGTGTTGCTTCCAGTATTCACGGGCGCGGTCAAGAGAGCGTGCAGGGTCCGCCATATCCTGAATTCGTTCATAACCCACTTTGGCAAGCCAGAGTTTAATCGGCTCTGCTTTGGGGCTGGGAACTGACTGTATAAGGCGCAGCAAAGTCTCGGAGGTTGCAACATCCGTCATATATTTCTTTCCGTCAGTTGCTTCAAGTTTCAGTTGGTGACAATTTGTCACCGACTGACTTCCCTCTTTTTTGAGGCGTTCTTTGAGTTTATTCCAGTACTTCCGGGCAATCTGAAAATCAGGCTGCTGAATAAGCGCAGCAATAATATCAACTACAGAAAAATACCATGTTTCTGCTTTTTCATCATATACCCTACGAATTTTATAATTTTCAAAAACAGCAAGAGCTTGTTCGTTACTCATTGTTTGCCTCCTCAAAATACCTTCCGCATTTCCTTTCCATCCTATACAAATACTTGTCATGGTTGTCCGCAAGGTCTTTCGGCCCCCCGTTGCAGATACCGAAAACCGACAGCAATTTTTTAACCGTCTCGTCTTCCACGGATGTCTTCATGTTTTTTACGCTCAAAATTACCGCCTGCCTTTAATTTCTTGAACGGCATTCTTGTCTATCTTCCGGGACTTCAACAAGGCCTTAAGCAGGTCGGTATTCTTAAACCTGCCTTTAATAGCGCCAATGGGGTCATTCGGAATAGGCAATACCGTAATAGTATGTCCGTCGTCTATCCATTCAAGCTTTGTCTTGGGCTTGATGTTATACCTCCTGCGGATTGCCACAGGAATTGCTGTCTGTCCTTTAGCCGTTACCGTGCTATCCATTTCTTTTCCTCTTGTCAATGAAACACCCCGTTGACCAGTTTTACCACAGGATATTTGTCCCAGAATTCGATGACATTCACCGCAGCAAAGTCCTGCTCCACCCTGAAAACATTTTCGAGGGGAACACCCATTATATTGCAGAGGATAATGCGGTTCACTCCTCCGTGGGCAACAAGAGCTATTGATTCTCCCTGATGCTTTTCCAATATCATGTCCAGGGCCGGCATGACCCTGTCGTTCATGTCGGCAGTGCTTTCGCCGCCTACGGGACTGAATGTTACAGGGTCTGATGCCCACGCTTCGAACTCGGAGGGATATTTTTCTTTTATCTCCGGAAAAGACATTCCTTCCCATACCCCGAAATTTCTCTCTCTGAAGGCCGGATTAGCGACAGGCGAGAGTCCGTAAGGTTCGGCCACTATTTCTGCGCTCTTTATGGCCCTGCCGAGGTCGGAGCAATAAACCGAGCTTAGCGCGGGTTCCTCGCTGCTGTTCACATGAGGGTTATGAATATCGTTAAGATAACTTTTCTTCTTTGCCGCTTCGGACAGTTTAAGATAACGGAAAACAAAATCGGCAGTCTTCTGTATCTGGATTATGCCGTTGTCGGACAGAGGCACATCAATGCTGCCTTTGTAGCGTTTTACATCCGCGCCTTCGGTCTCGCCGTGCCTGATCAGATACAGGGTCGTAACCATGCATACCCCAAGGTCATAAAAATCAGTTCCGATATTTCACTTATAGCCCCGCAGTGGTCGCCTGTAAGGCCTCCGAACCTGTTGTCGAAAAACCTTACCGAGCCGAGGCAGAAGAGATAAAGTACAAACACCGACGAAGCAAAAAAGAGCGCGTAATTTTCAGCGCCCAACATCGAAAACCCAAAATGCCCGGCTATCACTGCTATCATAAAAAACACTGCCGTCGAAAACAGCGCTGCCGGAGCATTTGTATTTTCGATAAATATGCGGCCGAGCCCGTCTTTACGCGCTGATTTGGCATGGTACATTGCGGGAACAGTGACCCATTTTGAAAAAACAGGCATAAGAAAAAGAAGAGTTATAGCGCTTGGAAAAGGCGCAAAATTCAGCAGGCGGCTGATAAGCAGAAACTTAAGCAGCAGTACGATCGCCATTGCCATTGCTCCGGTGGCCCCTACTGCGCTGTCCCTCATCACCGTGAGCCGCTTTTCAACATCCTTACTGCGGTCGCCGGAAGATTTGACCGCAAGCGCGTCAAAGGTGTCCATCAACCCGTCCATATCAAAACCGCCGTTGGTAAGCAGCAGCGCAAGCAGAACGAATCCGGCCGTTATTTCGGCACCGAAAAAATCTTTCAATAAAAAGGCTGCGGCAGCGATACAAAATCCCTGCACAGCCCCGGCAACCGGAAAGAACCGGGCCGACCCGGCAATATCTTTTTCGGAAAGATCGCCCTTTACCCTTACAGGGATTATGGTCAAAAACTGTATCGCAAGCAATAGACTCTTCATATATCCGCATTAGGGACAGTCCCTTCCGAATTTTAAATTTCAAATTTGAGATTTCAAATCAACAGTGGGACAGTCCCTTAATTTATTATCTCATCCGATACGCCTGCTTCGCCGAAGGTCGCCATTTCTTTGTATATTTTCAGTCCAGCTTCTATCAGGGTCATCGCAAGCGCGGCGCCTGTGCCCTCTCCAAGCCTCAGGTTCAAATCGAGTATCGGGCTTAAGCCCATCTTTTCGAGCATTGCCTTGTGGCCAATTTCAACCGAATTATGCGCGGCGAACATATAGTCTGCGGCCTTAGGCTCTATACAGTAGGCTATCAATGCTCCTGCGGTTGAAATGAAGCCGTCAATCACTACCGGTATCCTGTTGGCGGCAGCGCCCAGAACAAGCCCTGCAATACCGCCTATCTCGGCCCCGCCGACCTTGGCCAAAACATCGAGCGCGTCTTTTGGATCAGGGGAGTTAAGCTTTATCGCACTTTCTATCGTCTTTATCTTGCCTTTCAACGAATCGTCCGAAATGCCGGTGCCCTTGCCTGTGACCTCCGCAACGGGCCGGCCTGTCAAAACCGCTGCAATAGCGCTCGAAGGCGTTGTATTGCCGATTCCCATATCGCCGGTGCCGAAAAGCTTATATCCTTTTTCCGCAAACTCATCGGCGAGATTTATCCCGACCTCTATGCATTTGAGCGCCTCTTCCCTCGTCATTGCAGGGCCTTTTGCAAAGTTCTTTGTGCCGCGCACTACCTTGTGGGCCCGCAGACCTTCTGCATTCTCAAAGTCATAATCAACTCCGATATCCACCACCACGACCTCGGCTCCGGCATGGCGCGCCAGAACATTTATCCCGGCCCCGCCGCGCAGAAAATTAAAGACCATCTGGGGCGTGACCTCTTTGGGATATGCAGACACACCCTCCGCGGTTATGCCGTGGTCTGCCGCAAAGGTGAAGACCACCTTCTTGTCGAGCGAGGGCATTGCATTTTGATTTATCGCCACAAGCCTTCTTGCGAACTCTTCGAGCCTGCCCAAGCTTCCGGGCGGCTTTGTGAGATTGTCGAGACGCTTCTGCGCCTTTGCATACCAATCCTCATTTACAGCCACATTTTTTTTTGCGGTATCTTCCAAAAGATTCACACTCTCCTCCCGATCATTTAATCTTTACAGGTATCCCGGCTGCTACAAGATAGACGTCGTCTGCCGCAGCCGCAACCCTTTGGTTAAGCGTTCCCGCAAGGTCCCTGAACCTGCGGCCAAGAGGATTGTCCGGCACAATGCCGAGGCCGACTTCGTTCGAAACCAAAAATAAAGATGAGTCGATGCCATTCAGCGATACGATAAGAGAATCTATTTCATCTTCGATGCTCTTTTCGGCCAACATAATATTCGAAAGCCAAAGAGTCAAACAATCGATAAGCAGCACTTCGTATTTACCCTGAAGGCCGCTTAAAAGACGCGCCAGTTCCAAAGGCTCCTCAAAGCAGTCCCACTCGGCAGACCTTTCTTTTTTGTGCTTCTCGATCCGGGCCTTCATCTCGTCGTCAAAGGCCTGAGCAGTGGCTATATAAGCCTTTTTACCCTGCTTATCGGACGCTTTTTTAAGTGCAAGAGAACTCTTACCGCTCCTTGCTCCGCCTATTATGAAAGTAATTCCTGACATGACCGCCTTAGTGCTTGTCCGAACCGACCATATCGGCTTTGAACATGCCTTTTAGTATATCATTCGCGCAAAACTTGCCGCACATGGTACAGGAATTGTCGCTGCCGTTGCCCCTCTTGGCCTTTATCTCTCTGGCCCTTTCGGCATCTATACATAGAGAAAACTGGTTCTGCCACTGCATGTCGCGCCGGGCCTTGGCCATGGCCTTGTCAGCGCCCGTATTCTTGTGCTTTATCATGTCGCCTATGTGCGCCGCTATTCTCGATGCAATAACTCCCTCTCTGACATCCTCGGGAAAAGGCAATCCAAGGTGTTCGGACGGCGTCACATAACAGATGAAATCCGCGCCGTATGCAGATGAGAGCGACGCGCCGATAGCGGCCGTAATATGATCGTATCCCGGAGCAATGTCGGTCGTTATAGGTCCGAGCATGTAAAACGGCGACTCGCCGCTCATCTTTTTTTCCATTATTATGTTCGCTTCTATCTCGTTTATCGGCACATGACCGGGGCCTTCGACCATAGTCTGGCATCCAGCCTCCCTTCCGAGTTCCGCCAGTTCGCAGTTGATAAGCAGTTCCTGAATCTGCACTCTGTCTGTAGCGTCGTGTATCGCCCCTGCACGAAAACCATTGCCGAGGCTTAAAACCGTATCATGTTTTTTGAGTATCTCGACCACCCTGTCAAAGTGCTCATAGAGCGGGTTTTCTTTGTTGTTGTGCTCCATCCATGCGACCATGTACGAACCGCCCTTCGAAACAAGTCCGCCGTAACGGTAATGCTGTTTCCTGAGCATCTCGACCGTCTTTCTGTTGATGCCGCAATGTATTGCCATGAACGCAACGCCTTCCTCGCACTGCTTCTCGGTAATCTCAAAAAGCATCTCCGCAGGCATGTTCACCGCCGCTCCATATTTCTCGATCGCGAGGGAGAAGGCTTCATAGAGCGGCACCGTGCCTATGGGCAGGCTTATAGCGCCCATCACAGCCTTTCTTATGCCTTCTATGTCTCCGCCTACGCTGAGGTCCATAAGCGTGTCCGCGCCGTATTTCTCGGCAATCTTGGCCTTTTCGACCTCCATCGCAATATCGGCAATATCCGTAGAGGAACCTATGGATGCGTTGATCTTCGTACGCAACCCCTTGCCGATGCCGACCTCTCTTTGGGCCCTGTTGCCGTTGGCGGGAATGACTATCCTGCCTTTCGCGACCCTTCTTCTCACGACCTCCGGGTCAATGCCTTCTTCCCGGGCAACAGTCATCACCTCTTTTGTAAACTCTCCCTTTGCGGCCTTTTCAAGCTGTGTCATTTAATTCCTCCTTAGATTAGTTGGGAAGTGGGAAGTAGGAAGTAATTCTTCCACACCCGCTCACCCCATCCCCCTGTTTTTTTATTCTTGCTTTTTTATTCTTACTGCCAGCATTTCGGAAATCTGTCTGTTTGTTCTTTCGACAATCTCGTCCTCCTGCACTGCAGAAAAAGTGCCCTCAGCCTCAAGGCCGCAGAGCGCATCGTCAAAAGTCCGGACAAGCAGATTGTTTACATCCTCGTAAAGCCTACCGGAATCCGGCGGAGCAATGACCCTTCCGCTCCATACGCCGTCCATTTTTTGAAAGAGATGGTTTGTTATCCGCCGCATAATTCCGGACAGACAGGATACACTTCCGGCCTTAAAATACGCGCTCCCCTCATAGCCTGTGTCGTTCAGCAGATTCAGCCGTCCGCCGCCTGCGAGTTCGCTGTAAGCCTGCGTGCCTTCCAATATGATCTGGTGGTGATAAAGCACATTGGCGGTGACAGGCAAGTTATTAAGCAGGTTGTTTCTCTTTAAAAATTCAAAATTGGTCCTTACATCTTCAAGAGATGAGTCAGGCTCGAACATTATAAAACCCACATTGGGTTCAATCCCGTGCTTCCTGAGTGTCCGGAGCGCCTGCTCGTTCTGCTCTACTGTCGTCATCTTGTTCATCCGCCTGAGGGACTCGTTCCTGCCGCTCTCAAGCCCGATTAGAATATTTCTCAGACCGGCATCCACCAACGCCTCTATGGTTTTGTCGTGAATATCGTTTACGCGGCCTTCGATGCCGAACTTTATTTTCAAGGGCTTCAGGAGCGATGCAAGGCGCAAGGCCCTCTCCTGCCCATGCCTCCCGGGCCCGAAAAAGTTCGGGTCTGTGAAATAAAACTCCCTCTTCCCTGTCTCTGCAATTATTTCGTTTATCTCGCCGGTAATGTTTTCAGGCCCCCTTCCACGCCAACGCTGAGCGCCTCCGTAATATTTATTGATATAGCAGAAGGTGCAGCTGCCATAGCATCCCCGGCTGCCTAGCAGATTCACTTCGTTTAAGCGGTACAGCGCCTCTGTGCGCACCGGGAACGGAAGAGTGTCGGGATTTTGGGGAACATCCGGTCTGTTGTATAAAACCTCACCGTCGCCGCTCCTGACAGCAACACCGGCAATACCGGCAACCGACTTACCGGATGATACGGTTTCGGCAAGTTCGGCAAATGGATTTTCCGGCTCGCCTAAAACTATAGAATCAAGCGCGCTGAAATTATTCAGCACAGAGCGGAAAGCGACTGTCGGATAGAAGCCGTAAGCCGTAATATGCCTGCAAAGGCCGCTGTCCTTCATGCTTAAAAGGAACCCGGAGAGTTTAATATCTCTTCCCCACTGATAGACCATATGCACGCCTACGATGTCCGGCCTGAAAGAGACTGCTATTGCCAAGATGTCGCTGTATTGAAGCTTCTCAAGATAGCCTTCGACGATCTCAACCTCATGACCTCTGCTTTGGAGCATTCCTGCCGCATACCCCGAAACAAGGCATGACGAAAGCGGCGTATTTGCTATATCGTTGCACCGTTCGGGCTTGAAGTCTCTCGGATGTTCTATCAATAATATTTTCACAGGATCCCCTGCCACATAAAAGTGTTCCTGCAATGATGTAAGGTTTCGAGCTCATGGCGCATCGCGTCAAAAGGCCGGGGATTATAGTAAACAGGGTACAGCAGGTCGGTATCCGCACCTATCGCGCCTTCAGCCCTCGCAAGCCCTTCTATACGGGTGCCCGGCAGTATCCTGATATTGTTCAAGACCACTGTCCCCAGATTCCGCTTGGCGCTGTGCATGTTGTAGATGGTCTCGATAGTGCGCAAGGCTTGACTGCGACTGCCTGCGGTCTCGCCCGGCACATTCACCATAAAATGATAAACACTTATAACGTCCGTTTTTGAAGCAAGTTTGGACGCTTTCAAAATGTCCGAATACGAGAGCCCTTTGTTCAAAGCTTCGAGCGCCTTTCCGCTCAGACCGTCAGGGGAAAAAGAAAAACATTCGCAGCCCGCCTTTTCGAACAAAGCGATATTCTTTTCGTTCAGACGGTCTTCCCTCATGAAGCCGTCCCACTTTATCTTCAATTTCCTGAGAATAATCTCATCGCATATATCTTCAAGATGGTTTTCGGGGATATTCGCAACCGGATCGGTAAAATGAAAACTCTCTATGCCGTATTCCTTATGCAAAAATTCCATCTCGTCCACAACCTTCTGCGGCGGCCTGCAGCGGGGCCGCCTGCCCTGAAGCGCGGGATAAACACAGTAGGCGCAGGAATACGGACAACCGCGCTTGGTCTCTATTCCCACGGCAGGGACATAGGAGTTTATACCCTGATAGAGGGACGGCTGAAGCAGCGAGTAATCATGCGTTCCATATTCTGCCATATCAAAATCAGCCGATGGCGCCGCAACGGATATGCCGCTCTTTTTTCTTACACATAATCCTTTGACAGCAGGCGGATTCCCGGGTGATGAAAGCAGCGCAGGCAAAGACTCTTCTGCCTCGCCGACTATTCCGAAATCAATCTCGGGCAGCTCTCTCATCAGCCTTTCGGGAAAAAGCGAAAAACCTGTGCCCCCCGCAATTATCCATGCGTCAGGCAGAAGGTCTGCGACTACCTTGACCGCAGTAATGAAATGAGGCGCAAATGAGGTTGTCTTATTGCCGAGGGGGTCGATGTTTCTCAGCGAAAGCCCTACAGCGTCCGGGGCAAATTCCAAAAGCAGTTTTTTCAGCGCGCTAAAGGGGTCGCTGCTCATGTTCATATCCAGAATACCGACCTCATGTCCCGCCCGTCTCAGAACACCGGCGAGCGCAACTATGCCTATGGGATAAACCCTTTCGTTTACGGACGATTCTACGGATATGGACTGCACAAGCATCACACGCATTTCATTTCACTCCAAGAGCAGCAGCGCAAAATATTTAACAAACTCGTTTTTGTCCTCGAGAGTTTTGATCCCGACGCCGAGACGCCTCACGGTCCCGAACACATCGATCCCCGCGCCCTCCATCGAAGGCCTTGCGTTTTCCGAATTCCTGCACACGCCGTCCTGAACACACGCTTCGCACATCGAGCACGGCCCCGCCCAGTAAACGAGCGCCTTGTGAAAGCCCGCGCTGAACGCGGCCTTCTCCGCATTCAGCGCCTTAGCTTGAAAATCCCTTGTCGGAGGCTCGCCTTCGAGCAGAAGCGCGGTCTTATAGCCGCGAAGAAGCTCTCGCGTTTTTTGCGGAATATCGCTGTTAGGCGGACATTGCGGACTACCGTAATGTCCGCAGCCGAACCTGCATTTTTCGGCTGTCCAGTCAGCCACACAAATATCTTCAACAGAAATCCTATAAGCATTTTTAAAACCGATGCTCCTCATTTTCGGAACAAGTGAGGCGGTCATGTCCAATGTCAGGGAATTTAGCGCTGCTGCGCTCTTTGAGGCAAAAAGAACTGCGGTGTCTGTTGAAAGCGGCGCAAGCGGTGCAATATAAAAACCTTCCTCAGACAGGATTCTAGCCATGCTCTCTGAGGAAAAGACCCTGCCGTTGTATGTGTTTATCAGCATATTGATATCAAAAAGCGCAGCCTTCTGGGGATAATGCTCAAAGAAAAAATCGTGTATCAGCAGCATACCCTCCGGCTTCAAGGCCAGTGCCGCTTTTCTGAGAAGGTCCGTTATTTCGGCTTCAGAATAGGCATGCACTATGTTTGAAAGAATAACTATATCAAAAAAATTATTATCCAGATCCCATTCTTCAAGCATGTTTGCCGGATGAAATTTCACTCTGTCTTTCAGCATGGCCCCTGAGAAAAAGCTGCGCGTTTGCTCCACGACTTCAGGAAGGTCCATCAGCACAGCGGTTGTATCAGGGAAAGCCTTAAGTAAAGCGGCAGCAACAGCCCCTGAGCCCGCGCCCGCATCTAGGATTTCACCCTTAAGCCCCACACCTTCAAAAAAACAGACAAGCTCTTTTGACTTTGCCCTTGCAACATTGTCCATTGCCGATACATACTGCCGAATCCTGTCTGTCCTGTTTTCTTCCTGTTCAGGGTAATCAATCCTTCCACCCGCCTTCAGGCAGGCGGTCAAGTTTTGCCATGACGGCGCGATATATTTCCGCCACATTATAGAATCGCCCTGATAGCCTTCTTTTCCGGCAACAAGATATTTCTTTGCTACCGGCATATTGAAGAGCTGGTCCCCATAGCGGCCGACAAGACCGAGGGCGCATAACGCATCCACGAAACGGCCCAGCAACTGAGTTTCAACTCCGACAGCCTCAGCAAGCCTGTCAATTGCCATCCCGTCAGGTCCCAGCTTGCCGAATATATCCAACTCTACCGCACTAAAAAGCGCCCCGGAAAACCAGTACGCGGTTGCGAGGTCTTCAATATACTGGGCCCCGTTCGTATGAGGATCGCTGTTTGTAAAAGGCAAAATATTTCTCATATCCATCCCAAAAAATAAAAAAATCCCCAAGGCAAAATGCCTTGAGGATTGCACCCTGATTCACTTCATCCTCTGAGCTTCCTTCCTCGGGAAGTTTGAAAAAAAGCTATGCGGTCGAGTTTTCCTTCTCAACCGACAGCTACCAAGGCAGGTCTTCTGGCTTCCGGATCTTCCTATTCACCGGCCTTCCCGGAATTTCTTCCAGTGGCTTAGTCGGTTTTTGTCCCCGGTTACAGCGGCGGGACCGCTCCCGATTTAACGATGCGTCTCACGGGATTCCCTTTTACGCCTTTCGGCGCCTTGATTTGCTATTTAGACCGATACCTGCGAGAAAAGTCAAGACTAAGAAAATGAATGCATATACCACAGCTCAACCATGAGGATAGGTTTCTGAAGTGAATGCGGAGTTTTGGCAACAGTTCTTTGCGAAGTGCAGCGTTAAACAGTCGCAAGTGTCTGAGCCCATAGGGCGAGTTTTGCGGCTGTAGCGTAACAAGCATTTAGAACTGTTCAGAACGAAGCTCTGAACGAAAGAAATTTATCCTCATGGTTATAAGGGTTTCTACAACCCGTACTGCTTTATCTTGTAATGAAGCACCCTGACCGAGATCCCTAAAATCTTGGCCGCTTCCGTTTTGTTATTATTGGCCTCTGCAAGGGCTTTCTCTATATACCGCTTTTCGAGCCCTGTCATGGCATCATGAAAAGAGAGCGACTCGTCAGCCGCAGGATGGCCGGGCTTCTTGGCCGATATGTCCTCCATGTCTATGATATCTCCCGTAGCTATTGCGACAGCTCGGTGTACGGCCCACTTAAGTTCCCTTATATTCCCCGGCCAATCGTATCTCATGAAATAGTCCATGACCTTTTTCGAGACCCCGGACACATTTTTGTTGTACGAACTGTTCGCCTCCTTTATAAACACGGAGGTGAGAAGCGCAATGTCTTCTCTTCGCTCTATCAGAGGCGGCAGTTCGAATGTTATACCGTTTATCCTGAAGAAGAGGTCCTGCCTGAAATTCTTCGACGGTTCCTCCAGATTGCTGTTTGTGGCGGAGATAAGTCTGAAAACGGCCTTGCGCTCCCGCGTCTCTCCGACCTTGTAATAAACCCCTTCCTCTAACACTCTGAGAAACTTCGCCTGCACCGATTCAGTAAGTTCGCCGATCTCATCCAGAAAAAGCGTTCCGCCTTCAGCCCGTTCGATCAGACCCTCTTTGTTTGCCACCGCCCCTGAGAACGCCCCCTTAGTGTGACCGAAGAACTCGCTCTCGAAAATATCCTTAGGTACTGCTGAACAATTGATTGCCACCAGTTCCCCGGATAGCCCGGAAAGGGCGTGTATCCACTCGGCAAGCTTTTCTTTGCCAGTGCCTGTTTCCCCTTTAATCAGCACGGGGATGTTCAGCGAAGCCACCATCCGGGCTTTGTCCGCTATGTCCTTCATTATGCCCGAGCCCGATGTTACGAACGAAGGCTTTATCCTGTTTAGTTCCCTGTCGAGAAATGTGACTTTTTCGAGCAGGAACCTGTTTTCGAGATAAACATTCAATTCCCTTTTAAGTTTTTCTATATCGAGGGGCTTGGTGAAATAATCGGCAGCGCCCTCCTTTATCGCGGCAACCGCATTGTCGACAGCCCCGTGCGCCGTCATTATTATCACTATTGGCATAGGATTTAACGCCCTGAGCTCACGCAGAAGATCGATGCCGTTTCCATCGGAAAGCCGAATGTCGAGGAGGATCGCGTCCGGCATGGACTTTTTAAGCATCTCCCGCGCGCTCTTTAATGAATGCGCGATAGACACGCCAAAACTGTCCTCAAGCGCCATCTGGAGAGATTCGCTGAAATTCGGCTCATCATCAACAATGGCAACCCGAGGTCTGCTGTCCTTATTTAAACTCATGCCTGCCTTATCCTCTTTTGGGGTAACGAAATCTTGACCCCGGCCCCTTTGGGAGGGCTGTATAAGGATATATTACCTCCATGGGCAACCGCAATCTTCTGCGCCAGAAAGAGCCCAAGACCGGCGCCGCGTGAGCGGCTCGTCACAAAAGGGTTTATGAGCTCATCGGGCGCAACATCGGCAGGCAAGCCTACGCCGTTGTCTTCATAAAATATTTCGGCATAAGCCCCTTCGGACGAAGGGGTCTGTACTACGATCGAAATCTGGTCCGAGTCTGCCTGAACACTATTCCTGATAAGGTTCTCAAAAAGCAGTTTTAAATAAAACAGGTCGCCTGATATCTCGAATTTCGAACATTTTTTAACTGTTATCCCGGCCTTGAGCGATAATTCGTCGATAAAAGAGTTTAAAGGTATCCATTCTTCATTGTTGATCGATATCTCTTTGCCGTAAGCGAGCAGATTGTCGATCAACTGTTGAGTGCGGTTAAGCTCCTCTCTTGCGAGCACGACAAAACGGCTTGTAAATTTTTTATCCGATATTCGGGAAGGCAATGCCTGCACAAGGTTTGATATTGTGGCCACAGGTGTTTTCAATTCGTGCGCCAAGGTGGCTGTCATGCGTCCGAGCAGGGCAAGGGCCTCGTGCTCTTCATACGCCTTCTTCAACTCTGCATGTCTGGTTTCGAGCTGTTCCTGCACCACAAGCGACTGCCTCTTCTTTTCGGAATATACCACCAACCCTGCGAAAACAAGGATAGTTACTATTATTCCGACAAATACTTCGGGAACATCCAGATCAAAAACCTCTTCCTTGATATACGCCTTCCTGATATAAATATCGATCTGCCTGTTGCCGGCACTAAAAGCGAATAGATGCGCCGCCTGATCAGGCGGCGGCGGAGTTTCTGAAGACGGATCTACTGCCAAGACCTTGCTGTCCATCGCCGTATTGCAGAACAGCTTAAGAAACAGTAACGTTTGTGCCGGAGCAGAGTGAGGAGCAGCGTCGTTGAACGATTTTACGGCATCATTTATTTCTTTCTTTACCGTTTTTTTAAGTTTGGTTTCATCCGAAATGCTGGCCACATAATACACAAGAACAGACAGCATGCCGCCTACGGCCATGGAAATCAAGAGATACGCGATAAACTTTGATATGCGGCCTAACACAGCTTACATCTCTACGCGTGTTACAACGCCGTGCATCTTATGCGAAGGAAGCCGGTAGAACTGGACATACGAAGGCGTGAGCCGCTTGAATATCGAAAACATTTTCCAGATTACATTCGTGGTCGATATGTCTTCAAGTCCGTAGAATATCGTCTTTTCGTCTATCCTCGCTTCTTTCAGTATCTCCTCCACGTCAACGACTTCCATGTAGCCCAGCTGTATCTCAAAGGTCTTGAGCCCTTCAGCTATCTCTTCCTTGAAGAAGCCTGCAACGCCGAACGGATCGTCCCGCCTTATTATCGAAACAATAATGTTTTCCTCATAGATTATGTTGTTCGAGAACATAATGCTCGTGATATACGGAGGCACCCTGTTTATGTCACGGGCAAAGAAAAGCGCCGTCCCCCTTATTTTGTTCATAAAGCGGTAGGTGTGGTTGTACTTGGATAGAAACTCTTTGAGGGGCATAGGCTGCATGGAACTGTAAAGCTTCTTTTGCCCCTTTGTATAAAGCAAAATAACCGCGAAAGGTATCGCCGCAATGATAAGGGACCAGTAACCTCCGTGAGGTATTTTGTAAGTGTTCGAAAGCAGGTAAGCGATATCTACAAAGGTGACGAGCAGCGAAATCGCGGCCTTGAATTTCATCCCTTTAAGGGTAAAGATCCATGTCATCATTATGCCGGTAAGCGTCATGGTCCCCGTGACCGCAAGACCGTACGCGGCCGCAAGCTTGCTCGACTCCCTGAACTCGAACATTATGAACAGGACTGCGGCAAGCAAAAACCAGTTCACCGCGCCGATATAGATTTGAGACCTCAACTCGGTAGAAGTGTAATCCACCTTGAACAGCGGCATAACATGCGTAGTTATGCCCTGATAAACAATCGAGAACATCCCGCTTATCATCGCCTGAGAAGCAATGACCGTAGCCGTTATGCTGAGCACTAAAAAGGGTATATAGAGCATTCCCGACTGACTGAACACCATCTCGAAAAGCACATTCTTTGCGTCCGGGTGCTGCATCAAAAAGGCGCCCTGACCCAAGTAGTTCAGGATCAGCGCAACAAACACAAAGTACCACGCTTTAATAATAGGCTGCCTGCCCAGATGTCCCATATCGGCATAAAGCGCCTCGCCCCCCGTTGCGCAGAGAATGACCTCCGACAGAACGAAAAAACCGGCCAGACCGTTGTTGATCAAGAAACTGATCGCATAGTACGGGCTTATGGCCATAACCACTTTAGGCGCCTGCATTATAGAGATCAGGCCGAAAGCAGAAAGGCTCACAAACCATAATATCATCAGGGGGCCGAAGGCCTCAGCCACCTTTTCCGTGCCCTTCCTCTGAAAATAAAAGAGCACTATTGCTATCATGCCCGCAATCAGAATGAGGGTCGTCTGGTTTGTCTTTTCAAGGCCGGGGATAAGCAGCATACCTTCGACCGCACTCAGGATACTTATGGCTGGCGTTATTACGCCGTCGCCGACAAGCAGAGATATGCCGATAAAAGAAAGCATGGCAACAAAAGCGGCCTGCCTGCCTGATTTGAGAAGAGGAACGAGAAGCTCCTTGAGCACGATAGTCCCGCCCTCGCCCTTTTTCCCGAGACTCATAGCGAGCCAAGCGTACTCGACGGTAACAAGGATTATGAGCGTCCAGAATATCAGGGACAACACGCCCATAATATGGTCCTCTGTCGGTTTGAGCATAAGAAATATAACGGTAAGCGTATAGATGGGGCTCGTTCCTATATCGCCGAACACAAGTCCTAGAGAGCGAACGATTCCTTTTAGCTGTGATTCTTTTTCGATCATGGTCTTGAGTGAAATGTCAGGAAACGCTTTCTTTAAGCCTCAAAAGCAGTTGAAAAATCTTTATGCTTTCTTCAACGGTTCTGGACCCTGCGCCGCACGCAGGGGTGAGAATAATCCTCGTTTTCACCAAATCTTCAGGCAGGTATTTACAAAGCGCATCGATATTTCTGCGAAGCATCCCCGCGAGCGCATCCTCCTGCGCTGTGATTACGGCGTCGGAAGTGGGCACCGCGCCCCACGCAAGACAACCCCCGTTTTCGAGAAAACCCTTTATCTCGGCATGATATATGGCGAGGGTATCGAAATACTCGCAGGAATCGAAATTAAGTATCTTGAATCCTGCATTCATGACCATAGGCCAATCAGCGCGACCGCAGCAATGTATTCCGGGGACCCCTCCGCAATTTTCGACCGTCAAAGCGACTTCACGCAAAAGCCTCGCCGCTTCACCTGCATCCACGCCGAGATAGGTAGAACTCCCGAGGGCCGAAAGTATAGGTTCATCAATAAAAATAATAACCTGCTCGGCGTGCTGCTTAAGTAGGTCTATCTGCCACCTGACCTTTGCCTTAAGCAGCATACAGGCGATCTCCCTCAACTCCTCGTCAAAATATATGTATCTTCCGAAATTATCTTTTAGTCCGAGCGTAAAAGTTACAGGACCGGTCACATGTCCTTTAAGCGTGTTGAACCTTCTGCCCTTTATCTTTCTCAAAAAAGCATGCAGGCCGAAGGCATAGTCTTCGGATATGGCTATTTTGCTCTCTTCGGTACAGGACTCGTAAAACCTGTCGAGTTCATCGCTGTCATCCCTTAGAACCCATATGTTCTGCTCTTTGTCGTTCAGGCGGACAAAGGGGAACCCTTCGGAGTACTGAGGAATCATAAGCTCCTTGAACGAACGCTGCGGCAACTGCGGCCAGAAAGGGATATCGAGGGTTTTCAACACCAGTTCGCAGGCGTCGTCAACATTGCGATGCGGAAGGCTTCCTATTCCGGTCGTCGAGAAAGGCTTAATCACAAAAGACATGCGGTATTATAGCAAATGGAACAACCAAAAATTCATCATCTATTGACAAATACATTCAAACATAATAATATTCGAATATATTAAAGAGAGGAGGCGCATTATGGACAAAGAGTTCGTCATGTTTCTTTCAACCACGCCGTACAGCTTCGAAAATACGCATACTGTCTTCAAGCTTGCCGACGCCGCGTTGCGCAAGGGGTGGAAGGCCAGACTGGTCGCTTCGGGGGACGGGGTTTTTTCGATAGTCAAAGGGCAGTTGCCCCCCTCCCTTTCGGTCATGGAAGACCTTGTCGGCAGAGGGCTTAAAGTAGATATATGAACCGGCTGCATGAAGACCCGCGGTCTTGCGGGAGAGGATTCGATTGAGGGCGGAGAGATGAGTTCGCTGAAAGGCCTTTTTAATGTAATCAAAGCAAAGCCGATATTTTTGAGTTTCGGCATATAGGGGGACTATGAACAGCATAGCCATTGTATTGAGAAAAGCGCCTTACGGCAGTGTTGATGCGCCGGAAGCCGTGCGCCACGCGCTCGGCGGCGCAATCGAAGACGTGGACGTAAAACTGCTTCTGGTAGACGCGGGGGTCAATGCGGCAAGAAAGGGGCAGGACCCGTCCGGCACGGAATACTCGAACCTTGAAACAGGCATCAAAGACTGCATAGATATGGGGGTGTCCGTATATGCGAACAAGGTCTCTCTGGCCGAAAACAACCTTGGGGAAGACAAAATGATAGAGGGAATAACAGCGCTGGACAGCAGGGAGATCGCAGGGATCATAGCCGCATCCGACACGACAATGGTCTTTTAAACGAGGAGGACAAAATGCTTATATTGATTAAAAACGGACCGGATACCCCCGAAGGTAAAAGGGGGCTGCAGCTTGCGCTCGATATGTGCGCCGATATCTGTCTTTTGCAGAATGCGGTCTATTTCGCGCAGAAGGAAAGGCTTGAGGGGGTTTGCGGCAAGGTCTATGTGCTTGAAGAGGACAAGCGCCTGAGAGGCTTGAACGCCGACGAAATGGAAAAAGATATCCTGCCTCTCGATTACGACGGCCTCGTGGATATTATGGACAGCGCGGACAAGGTAGCAGGAATATTTTAAGGGGGGAGCTATGGAAAAAATAGTCATCATAGGCGGATCATTCGGCGGACTGACCGCAGCCTTTGAACTTAAGCGGCTGCTCGGCGCAAAAGCGGATATCTCGGTGATATCGGACATGGACAAATTCGTATTCATACCATCCCTTCCGTGGGTTGCGATGGGCTGGAGGCGGGGGAGCGACATAACTCTTCCGCTGAAAGATATTTTGGCGCCAAAGGGGATCAATTTCATACATGCCGCCGCTCAAACGGTTGATGCCGATAAGTGCGTTGTCAAAACAGAAAAGGGTGATTATGAGTATGACCACCTCGTTATATCGACCGGCCCGCACCTTGCATTCGAAGAAGTGCCGGGCTTTACAGGACACAGCGAATGCATATTCACGCTAGAACAGGCCGAGAAGACAAATATTGCGTGGAGAAGGTTCCTCGAAGAGCCGGGCGCTATCGTGACAGGCTCTGTACAGGGCGTAAGCTGCTTCGGACCTCCTTATGAATATGCCTTTGAGTTGGACTCTGAATTGCGCAAGGGGAAGATACGGCATAAAGCGCCTATTATCTTTGTGACCTCGGAGCCGTACATAGGCCATTTCGGCATAGGAGGCTTGCGGAACTCAAAGACAATAATGGAGAACGAGTTCGCCAAGAGGGACATCAAGGTCATAACAAACGCCGCTATCGAAGAATTCGCGCCCGATGAACTCCGCCTGAAAGACGGCACGAAGATACCTCACAAACTCGCCATGTTCGCGCCTGCGATGAAGGGTGTTCCGGCTGTCGCCCACTTGGGCAATCCGCGCGGATTTGTCCCGGTCGATAAAAACTACAGGCACACAAAACATCGCAATATCTTCGTGATCGGGGTGGCTGTTGCGATCGCCCCGCCCGAACAAACCCCTGTGCCGACAGGCGTGCCGAAGACCGGATACATGACCGTCAGGATGGCTAAGACCGCAGCGGCAACGATTGCGGCTGATGTCAGGAACGAAACCCCGCCCACTCCGGCCGAGATGTCGGTGATATGCATTATGGACATGGGCGATACAGCGGCTTATATGAAGGCGGAACCTCTGCTCCCTCCGAGGCAGGCATCAGCGCTCAAGGCAGGCGTCATCTTCAAATGGAGCAAGATATGGTTCGAAAAATATTTCCTCTGGAAAATCAAACACGGCCTGAGCAATCTGCCATAGGAGGTTTTAAATTTAATGGAAAAATTCTCTCTCGTTGAATTCTCGGTGGAGCGGCCTAAGCTCGTCGTTGCCCTGACGATTATCATCACGCTCATTTTCATGACCCAGTTCCCGAAGGTCAAGCTCGACACCAATCCCAAGAACATGCTCCCTGCCACATCGGATGTAAGGGTCTGGAACGACGAAGTGGACAAGACCTTCGGCTTGTACGAAGACATGATAGTGGTCGGCGTCTCCAACGAAAAAGGCGTACTCAATAAAGAGACCCTCGAAAAGATCGTCAGGATAACCGATGGAATACTCAGGATCAAAGGCGTGGCCTCGCGGGACGTAAACAGCTTTCCGACCATAACCAATGTAACGGCCGAGGCCGGAACGCTCAGGGTAGCGCCCCTTATGACGGAGTCGCCCAAGGACGAAGCCGGAATAAAAACTCTGCAGAAAGACCTGCTCGAAAATCCGCTCTTTCTCAATCGCATCATATCGAAAGACGAGAAGACCACCGCCATTTATGTGCCGCTCGAAAAAGGGAGCAACGGCAAAGAAGTGGCGGACCGGATACGCGGGATCGTCGGGAAAGAAAAAGGGGATGAAAAATATTATATTGCCGGAGACCCTGTGGCGCGCGACACCTTCGGCTCCGAGATGTTCAAGTTGATGGCGCTCTTCGCCCCTATTGCGGGAATGGTCATGCTCCTCGTCAGATACCTGATGTTCAGAGACCTTTTCCTGTCCGTAACGCTGATGATGGACGCGATGATCAGCATAGTCTGGAGCATGGGGCTTCTGATAGCCCTCGGCTTCCCTGTTCATATCATGAGTTCGATGGCCCCGGTGTTCCTGATGGCGATTGCAACGGACAGCATCCATATCTTCAATGAATTCTATTTCCGCTACAGGGAAAGAAAAGACAAAAAGGCCGCGATAATCGAAACGATGCGTGCGGTCGGCCGTCCGGTGCGTTATACGGCGCTGGCGACAGCAGCGGGTTTTGCGGTGCTCTTATTTATGAACATAATCCCTGTGAAGGTCTTCGGCGGCCTCATCGCCTTCGGCACAATAGCCTTGCGTGTGTTGAGCTTCAGCTTCATACCGGCCATGTTCACCTTTGTAAAGGACGAACACATAGAAAGAGCGTCCGGTGATGAAGACGAGGAAGCGGGCGGCGCATCACGGTTTTTAAGGAGGCTGTCCGGCATCGGCGCACATCAACCCAAGGCCACGGCGCTCGCCGGACTTGCGCTTTTTGTTATCGCGGCTGTCGGCATATCGAAGATTACGGTCAACAATAACATGGTCGAATGGTTCAAAGAGGGCAGCGAGGTGCGCACTGCTGACAGGGAGATAAACAAGGCCCTCGGCGGCACCTCATTGGGCTACGTTGTCGCGCTCTCGGACAAAGAGGACTTCATCAAGGCCCCGGAGACAATGCGCTACATCGAGGGGTTGCAGAGGCGCCTCGAAAAACTCGCCGTCGTAGGGAAGACCTTTTCCGTAGCAGACTATGTAAAGAGGATAAACCGGGTGCTCCACGACGACGATCCGAAATTCGACATAATTCCGGACACAAAGGAAGCCGTCGGCCAGTATCTATTTTTATTCAGCATGTCGGCCAAGCCTTCGGACCTCGACAATGTGGTGGACCCTGTGTTTAAAAAAGCGAATATCTGGGTCCAGCTCAAAACATGGGACGCAGGGGCCATGCAGGAGGTGATCAAAGCAGCGGATGAGTATAAAAAAACGCATCCGATAGCGATAGATTTGAAGCCCGCGGGCATCGCTTATTTCAATCTTATCTGGAACCACGAAGTCCTGTGGGACATGGTCAAAGGCTTCATTATGGCTCTCATAGTCGTATATGCGATACTGGCCGTCAACTTCCGCTCTTTAAAATGGGCCGCGATAGCCTATGTGCCGCTGGTCTTCACCGTCCTGCTCATTTACGGCGTTATAGGCTTCAGCGGCAAGCGGTTCGACATGCCCATATCCGTGCTCTCGTGCCTGTCGCTCGGCATGGCCGTGGACTTCGCAATACATTTCGTGAACAGGTTCAGACAAAAGATAGTCGACAGTCAGCAGTCGGCAGTCAGCAGTCAAAAACAAACGACAACAGCAAGAACGACTGACGACTATCGACTGCCGACCGGCCTCTTGACTGAGGCGTTACTATGGACCGCAGCTAGACCCGGCAAAGGCATCATGCGCAATGCCGTATTGTTCGCAGCGTCGTTTGCGGTAATGATGTTCGCGCCCTTAACGCCTTACATCACCGTAGGCGCGTTCATTGTGAGCATGATGCTCCTGAGCGCTGTCATGACCATAATCTATCTGCCCGCCCTCATAACTCTTATGCAGGGCAGGCTGTTCAAAGGAGGGGTTCGATAGAATGAATAGGCAAAATTTTTTAGCTATGGCCGTGGTATTCGCTTTTCTTCTGCCTATTGTTTCCTTTGCTGCAAGGCTGTCCGAGCCCGAGGAACTGGACAAGCTGATAAAAAAAATAAGCGAGCGACAGGCGAAGAACCTCAAGACCTTCGAAAAAAAGACCAAGGCGTATTTTTTCGAAGCGCAGAAGCCTGAGACTGTCGAAATGCTGATCAAGGAATTTCCGCCCGGTGATACAGTGACCATAATCGTCTTTTCGAATCTGTCGAAGAAACCGGCCAAAGACATAGTCGCAATGAAAAAATCCGGCATGGGCTGGCCGGACATGGCCGGGAAACTGAAGATAAACCTCAAGGCCGCGGTTAAGGAGGTCAAAGACTTCAGGCTCGGCATAGGCTGAGACTAAAACGCAAAGCAGGGCGTGCCCCTGCACCAAAACTAAAAAACAGGAGAATACCAATGAACAGGGTTGAAAAACTTTTAATCGCCGCAATTTTTGTAATAAGCATGTCCTTGCCCCTGTATGCGCAGGACGAAAATAGTGCAAAGAAAATGAATGAGGTGTTGAGCAAAGCTGCAAATGAAGGCCACTGGCAGGTGAGCGCAAATGAAGTCTATATGTGGCTAAAGACAAAGCAGGCCGACTTTCTCGTCGTGGACGTAAGGCCTGCGGCAAAAGCTTATAAAGCCGGACATATCCCGGGAGCGATACACATCCCGTATAATGAGATGCTTCAGGCCGACAACCTGAAAAAACTGCCGAAGGACAAAAAGATAATCCTCATCTGCGCCACAGGGCAGCTGCAGAACATCCCGCTTATGCCTCTCAGACTCCTCGGCTATGACGCTTATACAATGGCCTTCGGCTATGCCGCATGGCAGAAGGGCTCTCAGGGCGGAGAGCAGATGAAAGCGGCGATAGACAAGGCGAATACAAAAAAATACCCGATGGAAAAATAAGGGATGCGGAATATACTCACAAAGCCTTGGTCCTTCATATGGGGCGGCTTTCTGGTAGGGCTCGCGGAGGTGTTGTATTTTCTCAAATACGAAACGCCCATTCCGATCACGACCGGCCTCGCTAAAATGTTCGGCACCCTCGAAGAAAATATCACAAAGACGGACTTCATCACGAGGACTTACAGCGGAGATATCCACTGGGTGCTGATGGGGATGATCTCCGGCGGTTTCTTCGTAACGCTCCTCGAGCGTGAGCGGAAGTCTTGGGTAAAGTACCCTCCGCGCGTCATCGCGCTTGCCTTCTTCGGCGCCATGATCTTCGGCTTCGGCACGAGGCTGGCTCAGGGCTGCACGGCTTGGCACTATCTCGGCGGCATACCGGCCATGAGCCTGACCTCTATCGTCGTGGCAATAGTGAGCATCCCTTTTGCATACCTTGCGTTTATGCTTATGGCGAAACTTAACGCCGGCGGTTTTATGAAACACCACGAAGTAAGGGCAACCGTCGAGAAGTGCGTGGAGTTTGAGTACCTGACAGAGACGCTGAGCTACAACCCCGGACACAAGCCGTATAAAGACCCTGTCAGACTTGTCCTGAATGTTTTTCTGATTGTCTTGTTCGTATCGTCAGTATGGACGGCTTTCAAGGGGGAATCCCCGAACAGCATCGGAGGGCTGCCGTGGGTGGAGATCGGTTTAAAAAGCCTCGTCGGCCTGCTCGTGGGTATCGGCATAGGCAAATCAGGTTTCGGCACGGAATGCGCTGTGATGTCGCCGAAGTCTCTCCTTATGAAACCGCAGCATTTCGATGCCATGAAAGTTGCAAAGATTACACAGACCATGTTCACCGGAATGATGCCCTTTGCCGGTCTCCTTGTTGCTGTCATCATGTTTAATCTTGCCATCCTTTTTACATGGATAGTCCTCGGCTGGGACGTGCCTGTGGTTGTGGAAGCGGGCAAATACAAGTACGGCTTTCATCTCGGCCATTTAATCGGCGGGCCGATGCTCGGCATCGGGAGTGTAATGATGCTCGGCTGCGAAATACGGACGTATGCGCGGCTTGGAATGGGATACCTAACCGGTCTGGCGGCGCTGCCGGGCTTCATGCTCGGATATCTCCCCTACTCGCTCTACAAAGACGAAATAGATGAGGTCTTTTTCTCGGTCGGGTTCATGAAGGAAAAGAACATGCTCGAACTCCTGCCGGAGAACGACTACATCCGGTACGGCTTTGCGCTCGCTTATACAGCCCTGTTGATATGGCTTCTTGTCTGGACCATAAGAAAAGGCTCGCAGATAGCAAAGGTGTCGAAAACCGAGTATATTACAAAATCCACGGACGAAATCTTTTTAAAAGAACTGCAGGAAGAAAACTTAGGAGGTGTACGATGATGGAGGAAAAAATAGTAAGAGGCATAACAGGTTTTGCTGTTCTGCTTATATTCATTATGCCCTATGCTGCTTTTGCCGAAAATGAACTTGATGCCTTGAATAAACTCATGAAGAATATAACCGAAAAACGCTCTACCCCCGAACAACTGAGTGATTTCGAAGAGAAGGTTATAGATAATTATGGGCACGCTGTTCCGCCGGCCACAATCAGAAAGGTGATTCGCGAATTTACACCGGGTGAAGCGCTCGCAATAGTAGTCTGCATGAGAGTTGCCGAAAAAACCGATGAAGAGATAATTGCCATGAAAAAGTCCGGCATGGGATGCGATAAAATAGCGGAATCATTGGGAGTCGGCCTTGAAAAGGTGCTTAAAAGAATAAAAGCGTTCCGCAAAATGGGCTGTTAGGCGCAAGCATGACGAACTTTGTCGCAAACAACGCAGACGCCTCTTTCCTGTCGTCCGTCTTCTTTGCTTATCTGGGAGGAGTTCTTGCTTCCCTTACTCCGTGCGTTTACCCGATGGTGCCGATAATACTCGGTGTGATAGGAGCTTCAAGAGTTGATACAAAGATCGAGGGGATAACACTTTCCCTTTCATATGCCGCCGGTCTGGCGGCGGTGTACGGGGCGCTGGGGATCTTCGCTTCCATGACAGGCCGCTTCTTCGGTGATATTTCAACAAGTCCGTGGAGTTATCTGGTATTCGGGAATTTCTGTATTGTTCTGGCCGCATGGATGATGGATTGGATAAATGTCCCCTTCTTTTCATCGCCACGGACTATCAACAAAAAAGGGCATGTCGGCGCACTGTTTACCGGCGCCATATCCGGTCTTGTAGCAGCGCCATGCACATCACCCGTGCTTGCCGGTCTGCTGCTTTATGTCTCCCAGACAAAGGATATCCTTTGGGGAGGCCTGATGCTGCTGGCCTTTTCATTTGGGATGACTACGCTACTTGTCATAATAGGCGCGTTCTCCGGCGTTCTTAAGTCCCTGCCGCAGCCGGGCCGGTGGATGATATGGATGAAAAGAGGTCTGGCGCTGATTCTATTTATAACCGCTGAATATTTCATAATTAAAGCCGGAGGCCTGTTGATATGAAAAAAATCCTGATAGCATTATTGTTAGTCTTCCCTTCCATCGGGTATGCCCTTACTGTGGGAGACCGCGCGCCTGCATTTAATGCGGCAACTCTGGATGGAAAGCAACTAAACTATTTTACAGGGAAGAAGGGTGAAAAGGCGGTTTATATCGAATTCTGGGCAACGTGGTGACCGATTTGTGAAAAAGAACTTCCCGTGTGGAAGACTCGTTCTAAACAACTGGGGAACAAACTTGAGTTTGTAGCTGTTAACGCCGGAGTAAATGACAAAATTGACGGCGTAAAACGTTATGTCAAATCAAAAGGTTGGAACTTCCAGATTGTTTTTGATACTAACAGGGAGATAGGCAAGGCCTTCGGCATCTCAGGAATTCCCATGCACATTATTGTGGATAGAAAAGGAATAATTCGATATATCGGAACAGAGGCGTTTGAAAATATAGAAAAGCGTGTGGATGAGTTTATAAAGTAAATTGATGGGGCGCTTCACTAAGAAAAATAGAAACAATATCAGGAGGTCAATCATGAGACTTTTATTTGTTTTGCTTGCGCTGATTATGCCTTTGGAAGCATTTGCGCTTTCCGCCGAGGATGTGATAAAGAAATCGCAGGCGGCCTTTCACTATCAGGGCAGGGACTTCAAGGCGCGCGTGGTCATGAAACTCATAAACAAAAGCGGTCAGGAAAGAACGAGAGAGCTGACCATGCTCAGAAAGAATTACGGCGAAGCCGGAGGCGACCAGAAATATTTTATGTATTTTTTCCAGCCTGCGGATGTCAAGGACATGACCTTCATGGTCTATAAGTATCCCGCGAAAGACGACGACAGATGGTTGTTCGTTCCTGCCGTCAATATGATGAGACGCATTGCAGCCAAGGACAAGAGTTCGAGCTTTGTCGGCTCCGATTTCACATATGAGGATGTTTCAGGCAGGGACCTTCAGGACGACGCTCATGCGCTGGTCAAGGAAGAAAAACTCGGCGGCAAAGACTGCTATGTCATAAAAAGCACACCTAAGGCCGCTGATGTGGACTACAGCCACAAACTTTCATGGATAAATAAGAACAATTACCTTCCGCTGAAAGAAGAATATTACGATAGAAAAGGCGAACTCTACCGGGTATTCACGGCCGATGAGATAAAAGATATAAAAGGCCTTCCGACCGCAACCAAAAGAACTATGAAGAACCTCCAGAGCGGACACAGGACAGAGGTCTCATACATAAAGGCGGATTACAACACCGGCGTTGAGGACTCATTATTTTCCGAGCGCTACCTGAAACAACCGCCGAAGAAATGGACGGACTAAAGGGGCGGACAGACGGTGAATATAAGCGACGTTACTATCTATCAGGCCGTAGCAGCCGGCGCGATCTCTTTCATCTCGCCCTGCGTCCCGCCGCTGATATTTATTTGCAGCGCGCTCGTCGCCGGGTTATCCGGAGTCAGCGATGAACAAAACGCTGGCGGCTGTCGCCTCTCGCTGCTTGCGCTCGTTTTTCTCTCAGGACTTGTTCTGATCTTTACACTGACGGCATCACCCTCATCCCCCGGCATTTGGCTGTCGAATTATCAGGCATATCTGCGGGGACTGGGCGGAGGACTGACAATAATGATCGGTATTTTTATTATAGGTGTTTTGGCTTCAGCTCCGCTTTTACAAAAAAGCAGTCAGCTTTATAACGCAGACGCGGTCGTCTATCCGCTGGTTTTTCTGATGGGCGCAGGATTCGCTTCGGGCTGGACTCCATGCATCGGTCATACGCTCGGGAAGATACTTATCAGCGCAAGCATTCAGGGAACTGCGGCCTACGGGTTCATAATGCTTATCGGGTATTCGGCGGGACTTATCATACCCTTCATGATTTTAACTGCTTTGCTGACCGCCGGACTGAACAAAGTGAAGAAGAACAAAACGCTTCTGAAAGCGATAATGGCGTTCAGCGGCGCGCTTCTGATCGTCGGTGGCTTAATTTTGATTACGGACAATCTCCGGCAACTGACTCCGCTGTTCCCCGATCTTGTGAGTTATTGATCGGCATGGAAATAAGAAAATCGCTTTTACTTATATTAATGCCGGCACTTCTAATGCCAATTTACAGCCATGCAGGCGAAACAAGCCTGCACGGCTTCTTTCAGGGCAACTATTCCGTGAACACCTCCTCGAAAAACCCCAATGACGGCGGCTTTAAATGGGTGGAAGAACGGGTGCAGCTGAAACTCGACGCATCCAAGGAGCCGTTCCGTTTGTTCATTAAAGCGGATGCGCTCCTCGACCATGTTGACCCCAAGGGAGATGTTGAAATAAGGGAGGGCTATCTCGACTACACCTCAAAATCGTGGGACGCGCGGCTCGGCAGACAGGTGGTCACATGGGGACTCGGCGACATGATATTTATAAACGACGTGTTCCCCAAAGACTATGAGGCGTTCTTTTCAGGCAGGCCTATGGAGTATCTGAAAAAGGGCGTGGACGGATTGAAAGTCGGCGTCTATCCTGACTTCGCCTCTTTTGAACTAATAGCCATCCCCTTTTTTGAACCGAACAATTTCCCTTCGTCAAAGAGGTTTTGGACTTATGACCCGATGCCTGCAGTGACGGCAAGGTCTTATGTTGAACCCACAGCCAAAACGCAGAATACGGAGACAGCGCTTCGCGCCTACCGCGACATTGCAGGCTTTGACACCTCGCTCTATTATTACAAGGGCTTTTACAGGCAGCCTTCCATGACGCCCGACCACCCTACGGCCCCGGCGCGGATAACCTACTTTTATCCCAAGCTTTCGGTCTTCGGCGCGAGCGCTCAGGGCAGGATGTTCGACGGCGTTCTGAGCATGGAGGCAGGTTATTACGATTCGAGGCAGGACAGAAAAGGCGCAGACCCGATGATACCGAATCCGCAGACGAGGTTTCTTATCGGTTACCAAAAGCAGTTGTGGGAAGACTTTACAGCGGGATTTCAATATTACACCGAATATATGCGCCGCTACGAGGAGTATGTAAAAAATCTTCCTGCCGGATTCCCGAAAGAACGGCGCGTGCATGAGTTAGCCACCATCAGGCTGACACAAATGCTCATGCACCAGACGCTGAGGCTCTCGCTGTTCTCGATCTACAGCCCTTCGGACGGCGATCACCTGCTTAACCCTGAGGTTAAATATAATTTCTCGGACAATGTCTGGGCCGCGCTCGGCGCGAACTTCTTCGGCGGCGGCGAACGCCGGAACCAGTTCGGGCAACTGGCGAGAAACGACAATGCGTATATACAGGTGAGGTATGAGTTTTAAGCGAGCACTATTCCTTTTCTTGATTACCTTTATCTTAGCAGGACAGCAAGCACAATCCCATGCCGGAGATAATAAACACCCTAAGAAAGTTATTTACTTCAGCGCCATAACCCTTTACCACCCCATTGTTATGTATCAAAGATATCAGCCCCTCATGAATTATTTGACCGAACATACTCCCTATCGGTTTGAACTGAAGCTCAGTCAGGATTACAGAGATATAATAAAATTTCTCAAGAAAAACGAAGTCCATGTTGCAGTGCTCGGCGGAGTGACCTATCTCGAGGCTAAAAAACAGTTTAACGTCATTCCAATCCTCAAACCCTTGGGACATGACGGCAAGCCATATTACAGAAGCGTATTCATCGCTAAAGCCGACAATGCAAAAATAAACAGCATTTCCGACCTGAAAGGCAAGTCCGTAGCCTTTGCATCAAAGCTCTCGACGTCCGGCAATTTAGCCCCTCTCTATCACCTCTACACAAGGGCAGGCATAGGGAACAAGGACCGTATACGCTATGTGAATTTCAAATATCATGACTCGGTTGCAAGAGAGGTTTTAAGGGGCAACTACGATGCGGGGGCGGTCATAGATTCAGTGGCGAACAGATTCAAGAGCAGGGGGCTGAAGACTATAGATGTTACAGAACCTATACCGGGACTGCCTATAGTGGTAAGAGGAGACGCTTCACCGGAGCTTATCTCTGCAATAAAAAAAGCGCTTCTTTCTCTCGACTACAACAATAATGAACACCGCAGACTTATGGAAAAATGGGACGAAGAGTTCAGGTACGGGTTTGCCGAGGCCACTGACGACGATTACAAGCCCATACGCATGATGATCGGCTACCTTCGTGAGAAGGGCGTGAGAATACCGTGACACTGCATCTATTGGAAAAGCTAAAAGAA
The DNA here is from genome assembly GCA_004321915.1 of Nitrospirota bacterium. Taxonomy (GTDB): domain Bacteria; phylum Nitrospirota; class Thermodesulfovibrionia; order Thermodesulfovibrionales; family Dissulfurispiraceae; genus MYbin3. Next base: position 143,968 of record SCQE01000021.1, on the reverse strand, counting down.
TGGACCTTCAGCCTTCAGGGCAAATTCATACTTACGGCATCGGTATGCATACTTATTTTTACTACCGTAGGAAGTTTTATCATACTGGAGAGAGAAAAGAACCTGTACAAACTGGACATAGTAAATCAGGGAAAAGTCTTTGCGGAAATAAGCCGTGTCATGCTCACAAACGTCATGATATATAACGACCTCGGAATAATGGACAGACAGGACACGATAGACTATCTTGACTACTTCATAATGAACCTTATGGAGCGAGACAGGAGGATAAAATACGTGGCGGTTGTCGACAATGACGGGAAAGTTGTCGCCCACAGCAATATAGCGGATTTCGGATACGGGACTCAGTATAGAGACAATGCCATGCTGCTGGCCATGAAAACTCTCCAACCCTTGATTGCCGAGGAATATTTTGAAAACAAACCGGTGATCAGCATAGCGACGCCGTTAAATATAAGCACCAAAAAATGGGGCGGCTTGGCAATCGGACTGTCAACGGAAGAAATGCAAAAAGCCGTCAATATCCTCAAAAAAGAAATCGTGTATATTACCCTTATTTTCTCGACCATCTCGCTGCTAATTATAAGCATCGGCGCAAAAGTTCTTGCCAAGCCGGTAATAAAGCTTTCCAGCATCATGGACAACATCAAGACCAAGGTGGATCTCGAACAGTATAATATTGAATTCAAAGACCGGCGCGATGAGATAGGCAAACTAAAGAAAAGTTTTCTGTGGATGATACAGCGGCTAAGGGACGCCGACAGGGAACATAAAAAGACCTTGGAACTGCTCGGTCAGTCCGAAAAAATGGCGGCGATAGGGAAGCTGGCCTCAGGCGTGGCGCATGAGATAAACAACCCCCTCGGAGGCATTACGGTCTGCTTTAAAAATCTGATGAAAACCGATATGGACGAAGCGACGAAGCAGGAACACATCGAGGTGGTTAACGACGGCCTGCTGCGGATAAAAAACATAGTCGAGCAGCTGCTCAACTTCTCAAAAATGGCCGTCACCGAAAAGTCGCCGGCTGATCTTAACAGCCTTATAACCCGTCAGCTTCTTTTGTTGAACTACTACCTTTCAGAGAAAAAAATCAAAGTAGTCCGTGAATTTTTCGAACAAATGTCCGTAATTGCGCTTGATGAAAATAAAATGGGACAGGTGATAATGAACATTATGATCAATGCCATACAAGCCATGGATAACGGCGGCGTAATGACGGTCAGGACCCGGCAAAACAAGGACTCGTGCGAAATCGAAGTTGAAGACACCGGCAAAGGCATACCGGTCGATATAATGGGCAATATTTTCGATCCGTTCTTTACGACAAAGACCGTCGGAGAAGGCACCGGCCTCGGCCTTTCGGTGAGCAGAGGGATAGTGGAGCAGCACGGCGGTATAATAGAAGTAGAGAGTGCGGTAAATGTCGGAACTAAATTCAGGATAAAGTTGCCGGACATGTAGGAGACTATGAATACGATACTCATTATAGAAGACGAGCGCTCTCTGCGTCTCGGCCTTGTGCATGCGCTTAAAACTGCAGGATATGCCGTCAAATCCGCAGAAAGAGGAGAAGAGGGTCTGAAACTTGCAAAAACGGAAAGTTTCGATGCTGTGGTAACGGACCTCAGACTTCCTGATACAGATGGTCTGGATATATTAAAGTCGCTCCGGAATATCTCCCCTGATACCGGTGTAATTATAATGACCGCTTTCGCGGAGATAAAGACGGCGGTTGAGGCCATGAGGGAAGGCGCTTACGATTACATCTCCAAACCGTTCGACCCTGATGAACTACTTATGGTGATAGAGAGATTTATCAAACACAGGGAGCTTGAAAGCGAAAATATCAGGTTGAAGGAAACCGTAAGGGAGTGCCGGCAATTCGAAAACATAGTAGGCGACAGTCCGGCGATAAAGCAAATCTTCGAAAAAATCGGCGTTGTCGCGAAAACGGATTCAGCGGTGATGATATACGGTGAAAGCGGCACCGGCAAGGAATTGGTGGCAAACGCAATACATAATCTGAGTCCGAGAAGAGACATGGCTTTCATCAAGATAAACTGCGCCGCAATACCTGACACACTGCTGGAATCAGAACTGTTCGGGCATGAGAAAGGCGCCTTTACAGGCGCGGTGCAGAGGCGAAAGGGAAAATTCGAGGCAGCCCACGGAGGCACTATTTTTATGGACGAGATCGGAGACATGCCCCTTTCTCTTCAGACCAAACTCTTACGGGTACTTGAAAGCCGCACCTTTGAACGTCTCGGCGGCAATGAATCGGTGACCGTGGATGTAAGGACCATTTACGCGACCGGCAAGAACCTGAAGGATGAGATGAAGGCCCATCGCTTCAGGGAAGACCTCTATTACAGGCTCAATGTCCTGCCTATGACTATTCCGGCCCTGCGCGAAAGAAAAGAAGATATCCCCTTGCTCATTAAATATTTCCTGAATTTTTTCTGCAAGAAAATCGGCAAACCCGATATTGTCGTAACGCCTGTTGCAATGGATATGCTGTTGGCGTATGATTATCCGGGCAACGTCAGAGAATTGAAACACGCCATCGAAATGGCTGTGACTTTCTGCAAGGAAAATGTTATCGAGCCTCACTGCCTGCCCCCCGAACTCAGAGAAGTCATTTTTCAAAAAAACATTAAGGGCGCAATATGCGAAAGCTTGCCCGTAACGGAGAGGGTAAAAGCGTTTGAAAAAGAATTGATAGCCCGCGCGCTTGAAGAGACGGGCGGCAGAAAAAAAGAGACCGCAAAAAAACTCGGCATCAGCAGGGGCACCTTGTGGAGAAAACTGAAGGAGCACGGCTTCCCCGTGGCGGATGCGGACATTGATGAGTGACCCCGCTTCGACTCCGATGCCTGAATGTTCAATTTTCTAAACACCGTGCTTTTCAAGTCACATTTTCAAGACGTCCTTTGCAGCAAAAGGACCGAATATACCTGCCAATAGCTTGTTTCTCAAGTGGTATTGTTGCCGGCATTGATATTGCTTACAAAATGCAATGGTAATGAACATCTTAATCGTTGATGATGAGTTGATTATTACATCGATGCTGTCGCAGTACCTATCTGCGAAAGGGCATAACGTTACTGCTGTTAACTCACCGGAAACGATACTTCCGCTGGCGGATTGGGACAGATTTGATGTGGTTATTACCGACCTGATAATGTCGCCTGTCGGAGGGATCGCTTTTGTCAGCCATTTGAGAAGCAACGGGTACACCGGGAAGGTTATTCTAATGACAGGTTTTTGCAGGGAAGACGAAATAGATATTAAGGCGCTGAGTATAGATGCGTTCCTTGAGAAACCCTTCGACTTGAATTCTGTTACCGGCAAGTTGAAGGAATTGGGAAATCAGGATGGGTGTTTTGAATCGTCTGCGCTTTTAGAGGGTGTTATCGGGTGAAGACCAGCTTGAGGGTCAATAGTTCCGACATTCCGCTGAATGTCTTCACACAGGAATATATCGCGAATGTTCTCTTTGGAATAGTACGCTCTTTCGGTCCTGACGCAAAAGAAATAAACCTGATCATAGATGCAGGCATCCTTTCCATTGGAACCGACAGGGGGCCGCTAAAACTACGGAAGGATTTTTCAAGGCAATTGATACATAACACGATAAAGGGCATGCTGTCTCCGCTGAAGGGGGTGCTGTGGCTTGAGAACATTACCATTTCGAGCCGGAAGACCCACAAGCAGGCTGCTGTCGGCGATAGAAAGTAAGGTTTTTATTTGTCCTCGTTATGCGAATAGTGCATATCGCTTTCCATGTGAACAAGGAGGCCTGACATGTGTGATGTTAACGGTCATGAACCCCAAAATGGAGTCGGCGTAAAAACACTCCCTGTTGAAGACGCGGTGGGGACGGTGCTGGCACACGACATTACTGAGATACGCAAAGACGAATTCAAGGGCAGGGCCTTCAAAAAAGGCCACATAGTCCAAGAGGAAGACATCTGTTATCTTCAGCGGCTCGGGAAGGAGCGCCTGTTTGTATTAAATATCGGTGATGATGAGATGCACGAAGACGACGCAGCATACGCACTTGCCAGCGCTCTTATGGGGGATGGCGTGAGAATTAAAGGAGAGCCTAAAGAAGGGAAGATAAATATCATCGCTGACAGGGGCGGTCTTCTGAAGGTCAGAGCAAATTCTCTGGCGCATTTCAATATGCTTGGTGACGTAATGTGCGCAACACTCCATAACAATACTATAGTTAAGAAGGATCAGATTGTAGCCGGAACAAGGGCCATTCCTCTCGTGGTAAAAAAGAATTTGGTCGAAGAAGCCGTTGCAATCGCAAAGTGCGACGGCAATGTAATCGAAGTCAAGGAGATGAAGAAACCAAAGGCGGGCATTGTTATTACGGGCAATGAGGTTTATTATGGAAAAATAAAGGATGCTTTTGGTCCGGTCATTACAAAAAAGATTGAAGAGTTTAATGGAGAAATTGTCGGGACATATTACGCGCCCGATGATGAAGCATTTATCGAAACACGTTTAAAGGAACTGCTGGATGCGGGCGCAGACCTGCTCATAACAACGGGCGGCATGTCCGTTGATCCGGACGATGTAACCCGTTTTGCCATAAGGAATTTAGGCGCAGCCGATATAACTTACGGTTCTGCTGTGCTTCCGGGTGCAATGTTTTTGGTTGCCTATCTTGAGACCGGACAGGGTTGCATTCCTGTTCTCGGCATTCCCGCCTGCGGTATGTATCACAAGACAACGGTTTTTGATTTAATGCTTCCGCGTGTGCTCGCAGGGGAAATCATCGGCAGAAGGGAGCTTGCGGAGTTGGGACACGGAGGATTATGTCTGAACTGCAAGGAATGCAGATACCCTGTCTGTCCTTTCGGGAAATAACCGATACCGCGTTCAATTGCTTGAACGTCCTGTCTTTATAAGTTCCATTACTGAGACCTCAACACCGGCCTTACGACCCCTCCGAAGAGGATATACTTTGATCTGAAAGGCTTTTATTGCATGGCATTTATATTGCTTTTATCTGAAAGGCAATCATTCAATGGGAGGGTCGCTATGCAAGGAAAGTGCAAAGTTTTTTTAGACATAATAGTAGCCGCACTGTTTTCCTTTTTGGCATTTTTGCCCGGCGCTGGGGCTGAAGAAAAACCTGCGGAGGCTCTGAAAGACAATATCCCTAAATTTTTTGCCCCCAAGCCGCCATCCTCCGAGAATTTTCCATGCTCGAAGTGCCATCAATTTAGGGCCACGAATAAAACTAAACGCAAACTTCACGAATACCACACTGCCGTCGAATTGAAGCACGCCGAAGAGCAGCGCTGGTGTTACGACTGTCACGAGGGAAATAAATTAAGACTGCAAAACGGTCAGTTGATAAACTTCGATAAGTCTTATCAGCTATGCGGTCAATGTCATGGGACCATCTTCAGGGACTGGAAGGCCGGCCTGCACGGCAAAAGAACCGGTTCGTGGGACGGCGAGAAACTCTACCGTTTATGCGTAAGCTGCCATGATCCCCACAAACCGAAGTACAGGCCGATCGAGCCTAAGCAGCAGCCGCTAAAGCCTGCGGACATTAAATAGAGGGGTCTGCCATGTCAAAAGAAATAGAAAAGGCAAGTGTCGATAGAAGGACCTTCATGAAGGGAATAGCCGCGGGTCTGGCAGGCGCCGTCTTGCCGGGGGGCATTGCGGAGGCGTTTGACTGGGACGCTTTTTTGCAAAAACATTTCAAGGAAATGACCGATGAAGAGATTAAGAAAGTTATCGAACGCCTTGAAAGAGAGGCCGCATTCGACTGGAAGAAAAAAATTCATATAGCGGCGACAAAAGCCCTGCCCAACGTCAAATTCGGTTACGGCCTTGACCTTTCCCGCTGCATCGGATGCAGAAAATGCGTTCATGCCTGCGTAGAAGAGAACAACCAGTCCCGGACGCCTCAGGTTCAATGGATAACTGTTCTTCGTTTCAAAAAGGGCGAAAAGTGGATAGACCTCGAAAACTCCGAAAAATATTACAATCCCAAGGAAGTTCCGGAAAAGGATTTCTTCTACATGCCTGTCCAGTGTCAGCAATGCGAGAACCCTCCGTGCGTAAAGGTTTGTCCGACAAAGGCCACATGGAAGGAGCCGGACGGCATTGTCGTAGTGGATTACAACTGGTGTATCGGGTGCAGGTATTGCATGGCGGCATGCCCTTACGGCGCGAGGCGTTTTAACTGGGCAAAACCTTCAATCCCTACGCAGGATTTGAACCCCGAAACCCATTATCTCGGAAACCGGCCCCGATATAAAGGCGTGGTTGAGAAATGCACATTCTGCATACAAAGGACGCGAACCGGCAAGTATCCGGCATGCGTGGAGATATGTCCGGTAGGAGCAAGAAAATTCGGCAACCTGCTTGATCCTCAAAGCGAGATCAGATATCTGATCGAAAACAAGCGGGTCTTCAGACTTAAAGAGGACCTGAATACGGAGCCGAAATTCTATTACTTCTTTGCAACGTAAGCACATTCAGGGAGGATTTAAAAACCATGATTAAAGTGTTTCTCATCGCATTAGGGCGCATGGTAAAAGGCGATACGAAATTTTACGCGTGGCTGGCCTTCCTTTTTGTTGTGATCGGACTGGGCTCAAATGCCTATCTGAATCAACTCGACAAGGGGCTTATTACAACAGCCATGAGAGATCAGGTGTCGTGGGGATTTTATATCTCCAATTTCACCTTTTTGGTGGGCGTGGCCGCTGCTGCGGTACTTTTGGTAATTCCCGCATACCTGTACCATTTCAAGCCCATCAAGGAGATCGTGCTTTTCGGCGAGATGCTCGCCATAACCGCTATTATCATGTGCCTGCTTTTTATAATTGCAGATATGGGGCAGCCCCTAAGGGCATGGCACCTCCTGCCGTTGTTGGGAACCATGAATTTCCCGGCCTCTATCCTAGCATGGGATGTGATAGCATTGAACGGCTATCTTTTCATAAATATAGCGCTCGTAGTTTATACCCTCTCCAGATTGGCTTCTGGCAGAGAGTACAAGCTTTCCCTGATCTTTCCGTTGATACTCCTCTCTATTCCTTGGGCGGTGAGCATCCACACGGTTACGGCGTTCCTTTATAACGGACTTTCTTCCCGGCCTTTCTGGAACGCTTCTATCCTTGCGCCGAGGTTCCTTGCGTCGGCCTTTTGTTCAGGTCCCGCATTGATGCTGATACTTCTACAGCTTATAAGAAAATTCTCGAAGATCGAAATAGACAACAAAGCCATATTCAAGATCGCCGAGCTTATCGCCTATACCATGGCCATAAACCTTTTCCTGCTTGGCGCCGAAGTATTCAAAGAGTTCTATTCAGGCAGCGTGCATAAGGCTCCGCTCGAATATCTGTACCTAGGGCTGCACGGCAAAAGCCTGCTGACGCCTTGGATGTGGACTGCTCTGCTATTCAATATAACGGCGTTTGTAATTTTCCTAGTCCCGAAATTGCGCGAGAGCTTCCTGACGCTCAATCTCGGCGCGGCCCTGATAATCGCAGGGATATATATCGAGAAGGGACTGGGGCTTGTCGTGCCCGGTTTTATCCCTGATACGCTCGGAGAAATTTATGAGTACTGGCCTACAGGGTCCGAGGGGATTATTACAGCGGCGATCTGGGCTGCAGGCGCGCTTATTTATACCTTAATGGTGAAGTTCAGCATCCCCCTGTACACGGGGGAGTTGCTCGACGAGAACAAGCATTCTCAAATTAAAGCATAACACGGCAAGGAGGGAGTACGATGATCGGAGAAATGAAGCGAAGGACTTTTTTAAAGGTCTCTACGGCCGCTGTCGCCGCCGTTGCAGTAGCGTCGAATTTTAAAGACGCGGACGCCGCTGAATGGAGAAAACAGATAGGCAAATCAGGCTCTCAGCCTGATCCTGTGGACAAAGACGTAAAAATCGTCAGAAGCGTATGCCTTATGTGCCACGGCGGGTGCGGGATACAGGCCAAAATAGTAAACGGCGAACTTACGCGGCTTACCGGAAACCCCTATCATCCCAACACTTACGACTACACCGCAAAAGGCAATATCGTGGAAGAATCGGACCTCGACGCAGGCGCGGCAGGCAAGGATGTCGGCTCTCTCTGTGCCAAGGGGCAGGCAGGAATATATGCCCTTTACAGTCCCTTCAGACTACAGCATCCGATTAAGCGTGTCGGGCCGAGGGGAGCGGGGAAGTGGAAAACCATTTCATGGGAACAGGCGATAAAAGAGATATGCCACGGCGGATACCTGTTCAAAAACGTGCCCGGAGAAGAAAACCGCAAGATCGAAGGGCTGAAGTCGATCTTGAACAACAACGACCCTATAGGAAAAGACGAGTCGGACTATCTTGATGAGGCCCCGCCCGGAGGTTATGGTCCGAAGAGGAACCAGTTCGTGTGGGCGCATGGTCGCAACGAGCAGTCGCCGCTGACCCCTCGCTTTGTAGTTGAATCCGCAGGCGTTCCGAACATGCTTAATCACTGCAGTCGCTGTGCCGGCACCTTTTATAATGTGATCGAAGATGTGTTGAACCTTCCTCCGTATGAGATCGGGGCTTATGCCGATTACGAATACTGCGATTACCTTATAAGCCTCGGCTCCAACATTACTGCTGCGGATTATCCGATGCAGACGAGGGCGCGCTACCTCCAGAAGTTCGGCAAACGCGTGGGCCCTTACGCAAAGGAATTTAAGCATGTCGTGGTGGATCCGCGCTTTTCCAACGGCGCCGCAAAGGCCACGCACAACGGAACCGGAGAATGGATACCTCTAAAACCGACGACGGACGCCTTTTTTCTCCTCGGCATGATCCGGTGGATGATCGAAAACAACGGCTACAAAAAAGAATACCTCTCGATACCGAATGAAAAGGTCGCGAAAAAGAAGGGACACCGCAACTGGACGGACATGACCTACCTCGTAAGCACAAAAGAACCGAAGACCTATTTGACCGGCAAGGATGCAGGGCTTGGACAGAGTGATTTCGTCGTTCTAATAAATGGCAAGCCTACAATGTTTCAGGAGGCGGACGGACTTGCGGACCTCGACGCGGGTCATATGATAAACGGAGTCGAATACAAGACTGTATTCAGGATGCTGAAGGAACGGTCGCAGGAACATACAGTAGAAGAATGCGATGCTGTATGCGATATTCCGGCCGGAAGCATTGCACGGATCGCTATGGAATTTTCCTCTGCAAAGCATCCGGTGATAGAGATGTTCCGTGGTCCCGTTCAGCAGTCAAACGGGTACTGGAACGGTCAGGCCCTTTGCATAGTCAACATCCTCGTGGACAACATAGACAGAAAGGGCGGCTTCATACCCGGACACGCCGCTTACAAAGGCGGGGTAAAGGGTGAGTTGCGCAAAGCCTCAGGCGTTTCCGTATGCCGGCATAAGTCGAAATATCAAGGCAAAAAGCCTACTGCGACGAGACCGTGGTTTCCGCTTGCAAGGAGGACTGTGACCCCGGAGTTCTTTGCCTCGGTAAAGATGGGATATCCGTACAAAACAAAAGCATATCTCAATTATTATAATGACCCTGTTTATACAATGCCGTACAATGCATCGGTCATAGACGCGCTTCTTGATCCGGACGCCATACCGCTTTCCTTCTCGATAGACGCCTATATGGGTGAGACCAGTATGCTCTGTGATTACATCCTGCCCGACACAGAGTATCTTGAGCGTCTCGGAGGCTTTAAGACATACCCTCCTGTAAAAACACAGGTGTGGGGCTTGAGACAGCCGGTGGTAGGCTCCTTTGACCCTAAAACCCATGTGTATAAACCCATACGTCCGGATACAAAAATGGCCGACGATATGCTCATGGATATTGCCATGGAGTGCGGGCTTCCGGGCTTCGGCAAGAATGGCGGTGGGCCGGGTGTCAACATCAATAATTCATGGGATTATTGGAACGAATACTATAAGCACTACGACTTCAAAGAGGGACTGGATCCGAAAAGCAGTTTTGCAAAAATGGGCGGCAAGTTCCAAAACCCTTCACCCAAATACCAGTATTCAGGCGACTATGTTAGCTTCCCCGGAGGCAGGCCTGTCCGGGCGCTATATACGTATCAGCAGAGCACAGCTCTCAATAAAAACAGCATGACGGGTAAGTACTTTGATGGTCTCCCCCAGTATAGGACCATCATAGACTGCAAGGAACAGCCCCTCGATCCCGCAGTATGGAAGGAATACCCGTTCCAGCTCCATACGTACAAAGACGCGATCCACACTCAGTCAAGGACCATGAACAATTTGTGGCTTGCCTCAATCAAGCCCCAGAACTATGCTGAGATCAACCCTGCGGATGCCGAAAGGCTGGAAGTGAAGACCGGCGATTGGGTAAAGGCAAAATCGCCTTCCAGCAAGCACATTCATCTGTACAACAACTCTCTCGGTGACGGCTGGTACAAATTTCAGGTGCGTGTAACGAGCAGGATCAGACCGGGGTTGTTTTCCATCTGCCAGTCATACGGAAGATTCGGCGCAGGAGCGAAGAAGTGGTATATGAACGGCAAGGAACAGCCCAGTGATGAAAGAATAGGCGCCGGTTTTCACATAAATCCTCTTTATATGACCGACCCGGTGCTGAAGAATGTTGTGATGATAGACCCGGTGGGCGGAGGGACACAGAGTTACGGAACACCTGTCAGGATCGAAAGATTATAGGAAAAATATAAAGGAAGGAGGATAAAGTTATGCCTGAGTTGGGAGCGTTTATAGAGGATGAGCTTATAGAATCGAGCATAAAGAAAAAAGGTCCGAAGCAATACACCATCTGGGTTGATCTTGAGTATTGCGTAGGTTGCAATGCGTGTACTATGGCGTGCAAGGCGGAGAACAATACGCCGGTCGGCGTGGATTATAACCGCGTGACCGAAGTGGAGGTGGGGGAATTCAAAGACCCCCGTGAAAAACCCGGAGTTATGGTGTACTTCGTGCCCATGCCCTGCATGCATTGTGGAAAGCCGGCCTGCATGGCCGCATGCCCGGTCGGTGCGATCACGAAGAGAAAGGAAGACGGGATAGTCCTTATCAACAAAGACAAATGTATCGGCTGCAGATACTGCGCGTGGGCCTGTCCTTACGGCCACCCGCAGTTTAACGCAGAAGCCAAAGTAATGGAGAAATGCACTCTTTGCGTCCATCGCGTTGAGAAGGGATTGAAACCTGCATGCGTGGACACCTGCATAGCGAGAACGAGGTTCTTCGGCGATGTGAATGACCTTATAAAACTCATCAGGGAAAAACGGGCAGAAAGGGTCTCCCTCGGATTTATCGGAGGAAAGACCACGACCGATCCGTCGGTGCTATATACAAAATAACTATTGTCTGTCCATAAAGCAAGCAGTCGTCATCCTCGGGCTTGACCCGGGGGTACATGGTTCGACAGGCTCACCATGACAGGTAGTGTCACCCTGAGCTTGTCGAAGGGCTGGATTCGGGAATGACAGACGAGAGAACGGGGTTTGTGGACAGACTCTAACTAAAACCGGCCGGAGGCGGTAGGTTATAGACTATAGGTTTCCGGAATCCGGACATTTTTACCTTATCTATAGCCTATTGCCCATAGCCTGAGGTGTTTAAAGATATGTCAATCGCTGAAAACGTAGCGGACAAACTTATGAAAGATCATCACATTCTGATCGAGGCATCACTATGTTCACGCTTCAGAACGCCCAAGTCGGATTGTTCGCTTTGCGCTGATGCCTGCCCTGCAAATGCGATCAGTGTTTCCGGGGGCAGCGCCGAGATTAATGAGCGCTGCATTGACTGCGGCGTCTGTTATTCTGCCTGTCCGAACGGAGCGTTCAGTCCCATGGAAAGGACTGATGAAAAGATCATGAAGGAAATTTCTTTTCCGCACAGCTCTGCTCTGCGCATTTCCTGCGAGAGGGGCGATGCCGCTGCGGATATTATTTTGCCTTGCCTCAGCCGCCTTACCGAAGCATTGTTTCTGGAAACGATGCTCAGGGAAGCCCCGGCCATAGAGATAGCAAAGCCCCTATGCGAAAACTGCCCTTTGGTCAAGGCGGCATTTCATCTGAATACGATTATTCTTAGGACTCAGCACCTCTGTGATATGCTGGGAATAGACCGAAACCGCATAAGCATAATAGAAATCCCGCTGCAGAGTCAGGCAAAGCCCCCGGAGAAATCCGTATCAAGGCGTGAGTTCTTCTCGGCCTTTAGGGCAAAGGCGACAAAAATAGCGGCTGCCGCTGTCCCTGACATTGAAAGCAATGACGATGACAAACAGGAAGCATTCAGAAATGTTATCCGAGACAGGCGTGAAAACCGCAAGCGATCAGCGCTCATAAAGAGCATCGTGGAACTGGGCGCAAAGGCCAAAGTCAACCAAACCTGCGTCTCTTCAGAGAATGCTATGACAGCGGATATCGCGGTTGGTACCGGCTGCACAGCCTGCGGTGTCTGTGCTTCTCTTTGTCCGACAGGGGCAATAAGCAAGCAATGGACAGAACAGGCCTTCTCCCTTAGCTTCAGTCCCGATTTATGCACCAATTGCAGGATATGCGAAAAAACCTGCATGCACAAAGCCCTCAACATAAAAGAAACGGTTTCTCTTAATCTTTTGCTCGAACAAAAAAAGACATTGCTTTTTGAAGCGGAAAGAAAGACCTGCATTTCTTGTCGAATGGCTTTTATAGGAGAAGAGCTGAATGTTTGCCCCTTGTGCTTAGACAGGAATAAGAAACAGACCGTTGCTTTTCAGGAGTTGTTCAAATAACAGGAGGTGTTTATGGATGAGTTCGAAACGGTTGCCGCCGGTGAACGTGAAGATGTATACAGGTTTTTGGCAGGGCTCTACTTGAGGCCGCCTTCGGACTCATTGATCGAAGTCATACGGGACGGGAGCATATCTAAGGTATTTCAAGGCAATGACGAAATGTCTGCATTTGTCAAAGTTGCAGTAGGAATAAGCAATATTAAGGACGAGCTTGAGGCCGAGCATGCCTCTCTGTTCGTGCTTCCCTCCGGGGTGCTCCCCCATGAAGCCGTGTATCTCGACAGAGACAAGCGGCTGGGCGGCAAAATAACTATGGGGGTCAGGCAATTCTATGAAAGGGCTGGAACGGATATTTCGGAAGATTGCATCGAAATGCCCGACCATTTAGGGATGGAGCTGGAGTTTATGGGACTTCTTTGCAAACTTGAACAAGAGCTGCGTGAAGGTACAGACTCCTCCTCGCTGCAAAAATGCGTCGAGTTACAAAAGACTTTTCTGGACGAGCATATCTCGCGCTGGGCGTACCTGTGCTGTGAAGAAGTCATTAAGCACGCAACCTACGGATTCTACAAGGCTGTTGCCCATTTCACTATCGAGTTTCTGAAAAACGAAGAAGAGTACGTTTCAGCGCTATATGAAAAGGTATGCGGAGAAGGAGAACAACTATGCGGAACAGCGAAAAATTAAAGGGCTTAATAATATTGGTCTCCGCCCTTCTGTTCATGAGCATCCCTGCGTGGGCGGAAGATGCGGTATCTAAACAAGGCAAGAAATATCCTCATCCCCATACGCTGCACATGGAGGTCATGGAGCAGGGGCCCGCGGATTTCTCTTCGGACGAGATCGGGGACTGGCCTGATTTCGTACGTTCCCTTCAGAAAAAAACCTCCACCCTGCCCTTCAGTCAGGAAGGGCGTATGGCCATAAACGATCTTAAACCGGATTCGCTAAGCAGTGACGATAAGGCGATGCTTGTCAGCGAGTTGAACAGGCTCCTCAGGGACAAAACCGTAGCAGGGATTAAAGGCAAAACCCAAAATACAGAGGATCTTAAATGGGTGAACAGAAACGTCATAGCCGCTCTCTTCCCGCATATATCGCGCAAGGAAAAGGGCAAGGGATTGAAGAAAATTACCTGCGCCTCCTGTCATGAGGCGTACGCCCAAACCGAAAAGAATGCTGAAAAAAACAAGGTGGATGAAAAGATGGTGCTGGACTGTTTTTCTAATGTGATATCAGGAAAAACAGAAGGAAAAGAGTCAATGGAAGACTGCCTTAAAATGGCCGACACACTTAAAAAATCACGAATACAACCCTATGGCCCGCTGAGGAACGTTATACAAAAAAATGTTCTTGAAGGAGATATCCCCTTCTTGGTCGCGCTCCATCCCGAAGAGCCCTACACATACAAACCTCTCCTCAAGCGGCTTGTATGCATCGAATGTCACGGTCAGGAGAGAAAGATCGATAAGATCAAAGCCCGTGATGGGAAGACCAAAAAGATACCAGTTTTTTACGGTTATGGATTTAGAGAAAAGGCAAAAGAGAAAACCGATGAGGACAACCGATAAAAAACTTTCTTTAACTCTCCCCGACCCCCTCCCGCAAACCCCCATAAAAAGGGAGGGGGTCTCCCCTCTTTTTTATCTCTGCATTGTTTGTGTAAGCGTCCTGCTCGCAACCTATTGTCTTACCATTAAGGCGTACGGCGCTGAAAAGGGCAAGCGGGCAACACAAACCGAATATGAACAAACGCATGATTACATCCGGAAGCTGGAAAGGCGCATCTCAGACCTCGAAACACTGGTTGACAGACTCCTTAAAGACAAGCAGGAGGCAAAAGACAAGGGGCGGGGATCGGAAACACAGACTCAAAACTCTGAACCCAAAGCTCCGAACTCAAAACCTGAAACTGTCGTAAAAGGCGATGAATGGGGAGAGCCGGTTGTGGGAGTAGAGACTGCAAAAGGCAGGGACGAGGAAGCGAGGCGTCGCCTATCGGAACTCGAAACTTGGAAGAAAAAACAGGAAGCCAAAACAGCAAAGGAGTCTGAAGAAGCGGCGGACAAGGTCAAGTTCGCTTTTTCAGGAAAATACAAACTCCGTTTTAATGCTAAAAACAACCTGAATCTCGACAACCCGCTGCAGTATTGGCAGTTTGACAATAACCCCTATTTTGACCAGAGATTCCAGTTAAAAATAGACGCCGAATACGGTCCGTTCTCTACCGTACTGGTCCTCGATAAAGGCAACTTCGTATTCGACTGGAAGGAAGGCAGCCAAGGGACCCTCGACAGATGGGGTGAATTCCAGACCGTCAGTTCGGCCTTGGTAAGAGAACTGTATGTGCAATATACCGGCAACGTCGTAGTTAAGGCGGGCAGACATAGCCTGATTGTCGGCAACGGAGGCATAGTTTTTGAAGGTCCCGCAGATGCGCTAAAATTTACCTACCCTCTCGAAAAAACACCTATCGGCAGGGTCTCCATCACAGCATCATATATTGCGGTAGCCGGGGGCTGGAGGAGTTACAATAATTTCACTTATCCGGCGGGCGACAGGAGCGCCGTGCTGGGAATGGCCAACAGGCTTGACGGATATTTGCTCAGTTTTGAGATCAAGCCGCATAAGGATTTGACTATTGAACCGTATATTCTCAAGGTCTTCGACAAAGGGCATTTTGGCGATCCCGATCTGAATCTCGATAAAGATTTTAATGCAAACACAACGCCGCGTGACGGAGCTTTTGAGCCTTTGTGGACCGGGGTTGCAATCGCAGGGAAAAATGACAAGATCTCTTTTAAGGGTGATTTTGTCTATCTCTCAGGCTCATACTCAAACACCAGAGACTTTAATGCTTACGCGGTTCTACTGAGAAGTGACTACTCGTTGAAGCAGGATTTCTCAATAGGGTTGGAGGTTGGACGCGGATCGGGGAATTCTGCGGAAAAGAAAGTCTCGGGCGCAGGGGACGTAAACGATTTCGCAGGGCTTTTCCTCTGCAAAGAGCGCAGGAAGTTCGGGAACATCTTCAGTCAGGACCTGAGGGCCGGTTACTTCTTTGCAGACAGCGCCCTTGCTAATGTGACCTTTGTCAGAGCGCTGACAGACTTCGAGCCGGTGAAGAAATTAAAGACGAATATCTCTCTTGTAAAGCTATGGACAACAGAACCCGTTTACAAGGGCCGAGGGCCTGTCGGTGACTGGAGTCGCGGCATGTCTCTTTCCACAGATAAGACAAACGATATCGGATGGGAACTCGATGCAAACCTCGGCTTCCCGATATATAAGCGCCTGAGAGGTTTTGTCGAGACAGGATATTTTGTCCCCGGAAATGTTTACCGCTTGGCGGACGGACGGAAGGCATCTCCTGCTTCGGGGGGCGTTCTGGGTGCGGAACTCGAATTTTAATGCTTCTGAATAAAATTCTTCGTCCGGACAGGACGAGCAACAATACTGTACGGCTGAAAAATTATATAACCATTTTATTGGTTGTATGGACAGCTGTCGTAAGCGCATCTTTTTTGTTGACACGGTATAAGTTGGAGGAGGAGTTCTCCGAGCTTGCGCGGGTCGAGGCGAGAACATCGTTTAAAAAAGACAAAATTTACCGCGACTGGAACGCTATGCATGGAGGGGTGTATGTACCCGTTACGGATAAAACTCGGCCTAACCCGTATCTATCTAACCTGCCCGAAAGGGACATAAGCACTGCTGGAGGAAAAACATTAACACTTATGAATCCCTCCTATATGACAAGGCAGGTTTTTGAACTGACAAAAAAAGATATGGGAATAGTGAGCCGCATTACCAGCCTCAAACCGTTAAACCCGGAAAATACCCCTGATCCGTTGGAAACAAAAGCCCTTCGATCTTTTGAACAGGGCTCAGGGGAATTTAGTTCAAGAGTGGAAGTCGGGGGTGAACCTTTCATGCGTCTTATAAAGCCTCTGTTTGTATCACAGAGCTGCCTGAAATGCCATGCTTCCCAAGGTTACAATACAGGCGACGTGCGCGGAGGCATCAGCGTATCGGTCCCTATGAAGCCATACCTTAGCGCAATGAACATGTTCATCTCGCTTATGAGCGCGGCGCACGTTTCAGTATGGATGGCAGTCATATCTCTTATTGTTTTTGGCGGGAAAAAAATTGTTCAAAAAACAGAAGAGGTCGAGCGTGCCCGCGACTCTGCAGAGACTGCAAACCGTGCAAAGAGCAGTTTCTTGTCCATGATGAGCCATGATATCAGAACACCCATGAACGCGATAATCGGCATGACCGGAATCGTTCTTGATATGGGCGTTTCCGACAGGCAACGGGATTACCTTAAGACTGTGCAGCAAGCGTCCAATTCTCTCATGGCGCTCCTAAATAATATCCTCGATCTGTCAAAGATAGAGTCAGGCAAACTGGAACTGGAAAATGTTGAAATGAATTTGAATGCGCTGCTTGCTGATACTCTCGGTCTTTATACGATTGAGGCAGGGAAGAAAAAGAACAAGCTTAGCTATTACATCTCTCCGGATGTATGTGCGACATTGACAGGCGACCCCGGACGTCTCAGTCAGGTGCTTACAAATCTGGTGTCCAACGCCATCAAATTTACTGCAGACGGTGAAGTGACTGTCGAGGTGAGAAAAGACGCCTCTCTAGATTCTTTGTCAAATAATGTCGTTTGTCTGCTTTTCTCTGTTAAAGACACCGGTGTAGGAATTCCCGAAAGCAAACAGAGCTTGATATTCGATACCTTTGCACAAGCCGAGATTTCTACCGGCAGAAAGTACGGCGGGACAGGGCTCGGGCTCGCCATATGCAGGGAGATTGTGCGGTTAATGAAAGGGCGCATCTGGGTTGAAAGTGAACCAGGAAAGGGCAGTGTTTTTAAATTCACGGCCTGTTTTGGAACCGGCAAAACAGCAACGCCGCCTAGTGGAAGCGATGAAGGGAGAACATATTTGCAAAAGCCGATCGAGGACATAAAGGAACTCGATATACTATTGGTCGAAGATAACATTATGAATCAGGAATTGGCCCTGATCTTGCTGGCTAGGCAGGGGCATTCCGTAGTATGCGCTGCCAACGGTATGGAAGCGCTTGAAGCGATAAATAATCAAAAGTTTGACATTGTGCTTATGGATGTTCGGATGCCTGAAATAGATGGTTTTGAAGCAACCGGCATAATAAAGCGTTTTCAGAATTCCCATATTAATTTTGGGGTGCCTGTTATTGCTATGACAGCCAATGACATGAACGGCGACAGGCAACGCTGTATCGAAGCCGGTATGGATGATTATATCAGCAAGCCTATCCATGCCGGACAATTGCAAGAGACAATCAATCGTTGTGTGAAAAAACATGCCGTTCTCAAGCAGGCCACACTACAACGGGCATAAAAGAAAGGAGAGTTTGGGTTTTAACAATGACTTTGAAACTACTATGCATTATTATTTTTTTTGTTGTAATGATTACTTTTACCGATACAAGCGCGGGAAGAGTATTTGCGGAGGAACGGAAAGATACGCAGATCGAAATATTCGCGATTCCGAAGTCCGGCAAAGGTCCTATGTGGGTCTATTTGGAGCCGCAGGTGAATAACCTGAAGAAACCGCTAAAGTATCGGTGGTATTTCGGAGACGGGCAGGAGAGTACTGATGCTACCCCGAAGCCCCATTATTATGAATTCGGGAAATACAATTTAGTGTTGGAGGTAACTGCCGGAGACGGGAAGTTATACACCGCCGGAATCAGTATCGATGCGGCCTTGCCCGGCTGATCCTCATCATGCCGCCTTCGGTCTGAAGGAGACCAAAAATAAACGGGACGTGCGGATTCCTCCCTGCGTCCAGCCAAAAGATAAGGAGGTTTTAGAAAATGATCTGCTCAACTAAAAAAGTTTTATCGGTTAGCGCTTTTATCTGTATGCTTTCTCTTTTCTTACAGATCGGCAAGGGCGCTGTCTATGCGGAAGACGCCTCAACAGTGCGCGCAACACGAGTTGACGGCGCTGTCACCAGAAACGGAGTTCCGTTAAAGGAAGGAGATATCATCGAAAGGGACGAAAAAATAGCGACAAAGGCGAACTCGGCGGTTGTGCTTACATGGTCGAACGGCAGCATAGTGGAGCTGTATCCTGAAACAACCCTGATCTTAAACGGAATAATTTTTGAAAGCGACAGGAAACTCGAAAAATCCCTTCTCGTACTCGAAAAAGGCAGAATCTTCGCCAAGGCGCAAGTGCCCGAACATCTGTTCAGCCATTTCGAGTTAAGCGCGGGAGGGGCCGCGATAATGACACAAGGAGCCGAGTTCGCCGTTAAATACGAAGAAACGGAAAAAAAGACCACCATATGGTCTATCCTCGGGACCGTAATTGCCGATACGGGCGTCCAGCGTGTCAGGATTGAGGACGGCGGGCAGGCGGTGTTAAAAACAGGGACTAAACCCGAAAACCCCGCGCCGATGCCCGATAAGATAAAGGAGGCATTGAACAAGACCTCAAAGAGATTGGGTGGGAGTCTCCTGATAGAAGAGGATACGGGATCTGCCGGGAGAGCCCTAAGCGTAAAGATCGGCGGCGTGAAGAACAGGAGAGGCAACACTCCTTATGCAGTTAAATTCAAGGCGCTTACAAGGGGTGGCAGCGGAAAGATTAAGGCGATCAACTGGAGCTTCGGAGACGGCGAAAGCGCTGCAGGCAGAGAAGTGGGGCATACCTTTACCCAAGGAGTTTATGTGGTCATTGTCCAAGTGGAGGATGAGAACGGCCAGAAGGCCACGGCGCAAATCAATATATCCGTGGAAGCAGACTGCGGATGTTAGGCAGGAGGAGGCAATGAGTGAAATGAAACTCTCAAGACGGTCGTTTCTAAAAGCTGCAGGGGCCGCTGCAGCCGTTATTGGCGCGGCCTCAACCGCCAAAGGCGCGGGTGACCCGAAAGCGCATAAACCCTATACGGATGAAGGAACAGCGCCTGTACCTGAAAAGGTGATAACGGCAGGATGTCCATGGTGCCAGACCGGGTGCAGCATGAAGGTCCATGTTCAAGGAGGAAGGATCGTCAATATTCACGGAAACCCTGATGATCCGGTGACAAACGGCAGACTCTGCCCTAAAGGACAGAACAGTGTGAACATGCTGTACAACAAATATCGCCTGAAGGCGCCTTTGAAAAGGGTCGGTCCCCGTGGCAAGCCTGAATCGTATCAGGAGATAAGCTGGGAGCAGGCATTAACGGAAATAGCCGAAAAGTTGAAAACGGTTAAAGAAAAATACGGACCGGAGGCATTTGCGTGGTGGGTTGCGGGCAGGAGCGAGTCTCAGGCAAGGGCAGGCCTGACAGGGACATTT
The DNA here is from genome assembly GCA_004321915.1 of Nitrospirota bacterium. Taxonomy (GTDB): domain Bacteria; phylum Nitrospirota; class Thermodesulfovibrionia; order Thermodesulfovibrionales; family Dissulfurispiraceae; genus MYbin3. Next base: position 123,836 of record SCQE01000021.1, on the reverse strand, counting down.
CAGAAGCTCTACGGTACACCTCACCGCGAGGGGACGGGCCCTTTCTGCAATCTCGCGGGCACATCCGCCTCCAACTCCATTTTGGGGCATAACAACCCCCCGTGGATATATACGAGGGATGACTTCGGCGGCGCTGACTGGTATATGTTTGTCGGCAGCAATATGGCTGCGTGCAAACCTGTAATGTTTGGGGCGGTGAATGACGAAAGGGTAAAGAGAAAGGCAAAAATCATTGTTGTCGACCCTCGTATGACAGAAACGGCAAGCAGGGCCGATGTATGGCTTCCTGTCAAACCATCTACGGATATGGCCTTGGCCCTTTCAATGATGCACCATATTATAGAGAAAAACCTTCAGAATAACGATTTCATCAGCCGGAAAGTGCTGGGCTTCGATAAACTGAAGGCTTTCCTTCTGGAAAAAAAATATACGCCTGAATGGGCGGAAAAGATGACAGGCATTCCCGCAAAAACGATCAAGGAACTTGCAGAAGAATACGCAAAAACAGAAAAGGCCATCATTATGGGCAATGCCGGATTGAGCCACCATACAAACGGTCATCTGACCCACAGGGCTTTTTTTATGTTGGCGGCCATAACAGGACATTTCGGCAAGCCCTCGATGGGCTATGGATGCGGCAATACAGGGGCTACACCGATGGGGAGCATCTCTGTTCCCGCGGAAAAAGAGGTGAAGCCCAAGAAACAAAGGCTCGGGAGGTCGCCTATTGCATGGGTCGAGCCGATGATCACCGGGAAGCCGTATCCCATAAAGGCATTTATGGCATGCGCCAATCCCCTTGTTCAGTGGGGAGATATACAGCGGATAATAGCAGCGCTGGATAACCTTGATGTTTCGGTGTATTACAATATGTTCCCGAGCATAGAGACATTATATTTCGATTATGTCCTCCCTGTATCGCCGTGGGCCGAATCAGGGGGCGTTGCTCCGGTATCGGATGAGAGGAGAAATGTATTTGTACCACAGATCATCCAGCCGCTGCATCAGGCAAAGCCGGAGAGATGGATATTCATAGAACTAGGCAAAAAAATGGGGTGGGGCGATATATTCAAGGACGAATACAAAGACCCCGTGAAATTACAAAAGGCGATGGCAAAAAAAACAGGATTCTCTCCTGAGAGGTTTTTTGCAAAAAAGGACAGCTCGTTAAGGGGGCCTCTGCCTTCGCCTGATGCGCCCGAGATCGGCACGCTTTATACGGAACAGCATGGCGTGCCGGGAAAGAAAGGGCAGTTCCCCAGACCCTCAGGGAAGATCGAGATATGGACGGAAAATTTGGAAAAAGCATATAAGGTTCAGGGATTAAGCCCTCTGCCTGAATTTTATGTCGATCCCGAGATCGGCATGAAAGACAGTCTGCCATACCTTGAATATCTTGATGATGACTCATCAGAAGGCGTGACTTCCCAGATGAAAGGAATCGTAGCTGTAGGCACTATGCGGGCGCTCCGCGTAAAGATTAAATATCCCGACAAACCTGAACTGTCGGGCTTTGACATGTATCTCACGTCCGGCAGACCTTCTGCGGCGCATTTCGGCGACGGCAGCCATTGGGTCTGGAACCTTAATGAACAGATGCCTGACCAGTACTGCATGGTCCATCCCGAGAAGGCGCTAGAATTGGGAATTTCAAACGGAGACAAGGTGAAGATAGAAGGCGTAAAAGGGTATATATATGCAAAGGCATGGGTTTATGAGGGCATCAGAAAAGACACTATTTTTGTGCCGAACACTTATTCCGAAAAACAACCCTTTACCCAGTGGAGATCATTAAATTTCATTGTTGATAAGAATAAGCGGTGCCCGGTTTCCGACCAGATAAATTATAAAGCGCTGATATGCAGGATAACGAAGGCTTGAGGAGGCGAATATGAGTCAATACGCGATAATGGTGGATTTGGAAAGATGCATCGGGTGCAAGTCCTGCGAGGCATCCTGTAAACTCGAAAATGGGGTCCCGGAAGGAAGATACAGGACAAAGGTCATTTGGATTAATCCCCGGAACGACAAAAGACTCTCTTTTATGTCAATGCCGTGTATGCACTGTGAGAATCCGGCGTGCCGGGCTTCCTGTCCTGCCGGCGCAATATACAAAAGGCCCGAAGACGGACTTGTCCTTATAGACAAAAATAAATGCATCGGATGCAGGTACTGCTCGTGGGCCTGCCCTTACGGCGCAATGGGTTTTGACGCCGAAAAGATGGTGGCCGACAAGTGCACCTATTGCGCTCACCGGCTTGCGCGTGGAGAGCAGCCTGCGTGTGTTGCCAAATGTCCGGGCCATGCCCTCCATTTCGGCAGAAAGGGCGAACTCCTCGCGAAGGCCTCTTTCGAAAAAAGAAAGCAGCGAGATGTCAACATCGGGAAGGCAGGTCCTTCGACTTTTTATCTGGAGAGACTAAAGCCGTAAAGACCGCATGGGGAACAACAATATGAGGGCCGATATTTACGCTCAGTTAAGCGAGTTCTTTAAAGAGCCTACAGAGGAGTTTGCCGATGACGTCGCCTCGGGCAGGCTCCTCCGTTACTTTAAAAAAGCCTTCTCTGAACTGGAGATTGACGTATCTGTTTTATCGGGTCTGTCCGTGAATAACGATGTACTAAGATATAACTTAACAAAGCCGCACAAATCACCCTCCCCTTCATCCCCTCCCCTCAAGGGAGGGGAACTAATACAACCCTCTCCCCTTGCGGGTGAGGGGGCTTTGCTTGTAAATTCCTTAGTATATGCGTCTCTAAAAGACGAATACAGGAGACTTTTTTTAGGCCCCATGCCGCCCTATATAGTGCCTGTGGAGAGCGTTTATAAAAAATGGACAAACGACCCGGGATGCAAATTAAGCATGTCCGGAGAGAAAGGCTATCTAATGGGCGACCCTGCAATGGACATGATAAATAGGTATCGAGCTTCTGAAATCGTGATACCCGACAAATATTCGTCTATGCCGGATCACCTGTCCCTCGAATTGGAATATATGTCTTTTTTATGCAGCAATGCCTCAAAAAGGGAACAACAAGAATTTCTGCTAAAACATCTTGACTGGATAGACAGCCTCTTGGAAGACTGCAAAAACCATAGAAAAGGCTTTTATTCAACGGCCATAAAGATTACCGCCTTTTTAACTTCCCATTTCCTTACTGTCCGCGCATAGCAAAAACGGCGTCTGCCGGAACCTGCAGGATACGGCTGGTATCATCCAATCAAGATTGGGAGCGGTGTTATATTTTTATGACGGTTTTTGCTAAACTAAATTAATCAAATTCATTTCCGGGAAGGCGTTAATGCGTTCAACAGCAAAAAAGATCGAGACGCTCAGGATTATCGCGCATCCGATAAGGATAAAGATCCTCGACGAACTGACAAAAGGCGTCAAGTGCGTCAGCGACCTTGAAGAATTTTTAGAAATAAGCCAGCCGAATGTGTCGCAGCACCTTTCGCTGCTCAGAAGCCACGGCATTATTGACTACTATGTTGACGGCAGGCTTAAATGCTATTTCCTCGTAGACGCTATGATACCGGAACTCTTATCGGTCCTGAATAAAAACTATACTTCGAAACTGCCTGCGCCCGCATGCTGTCCAATAACGAAAAAGGGCAAATATCCGGGCGTACGGCACGGGAAACAAAAGACAACGGTCGCGTAAAAGGCCAAAAACAGGGGGGAGCGTATGAGAATGATATTATTGTCCACAGTTGTTTTTCTTGCAATTGCTTCAATCGGCATCTCCGCTTTTGCGGCAGAAAAAAAGGTGCAGCTGATCGTTCCCAAAGTGTTTTGAGCCACGAACGCATGGCAGGCAAGTGTTGCCGCCAAATCGGTTTCAGGGGTTCTGGACGTTGACGACGATATATCAACAACCTCGCTCACGGTAATTTATGACACAGAAAAGACAGATATCGAAACAATAAAAAAGGCCTTGAAAGACGCGACATATCCGGTTGAAGGAGACCCGGTAGAGGTTAAATAAAAAATCAAGGAGAGTACCGGATGAAAACCGTTAAGCTTTACGTAAACGAGCCTATGGGCAAACGGTGATTAACAAACATCGAATCCGCCCGTAGGGCGGAAAAAGAATTAGGTGTAAAAGTAGCCGTCATTCCCAAGACATCGCCTCAATATTCGTCAGAAAAAAATCCGCCCGTCTGTCCTTCCGTATTTATCGACTCAAAACCGCTGGTCATAAACGGCACAGTTACATTTAAAGACCTTGCCGACGCAATAAAAAACGAAAACTAAATGGAGATTCCAATTCTCTTAACACTTTTATTGCTCGGACTTGGCGGCGGTTTTCTTTCGGGCCTTCTCGGGCTCGGGGGAGCTATCTTTATGATACCGTTGCTTCTCTACGTGCCTCCGCTCCTCGGAGTCGGGCAGCTCGACATGAAACAGGTGGCGGCTGTCAGCATGGTGCAGGTGCTTTCGGCCTCTTTGTCGGGCCTTATCGTCCATAAAAAAAATAAATTTGTCAGCACCTCGATCCTGCTCACAATGGGATCATGCAACGCTGTCGGAAATCTCGCGGGTTCGCTGTTTTCAAAACATACCAAAAGCGAACTTCTCCTTGCAATCTTCGCTACACTCGCCGTCATTGCCGCTTTTGCAATGTTTATCCCCAAAAGAGAGCAGGGCGGCGAACTTTCGCCTGATGAAATCACCTATAACAAACCTCTTGCCGCCTTACTGAGCCTTGGAATAGGCACCTTTGGCGGTATGGTTGGAGCTCCGGGAGCTTTTATTTACATACCGGTAATGATTTACCTGCTTAACATTCCGACCCGCATAGTAATAGGCAGCACATTAGGCATAGTGCTCGTGGGCGCCATAACCGGAACGATAGGCAAAATGGTTACAGGACAGATTATATGGCCTTACGCGATAGCGCTTGTATTAGGAACGGTTCCGGGAGCGCAGGTCGGCGGCAATATGAGCAAAAAGATAAACACAAAATATCTGCGGCTTGCCATCGCCGTCATTATCGCGTTAACAGGGCTTCGCATATGGTACCAGATCGCAACAGGGCGTTAAAAAAATATGTTTTTCTATTGAGTGAATCCTGAGCTATAGATTACAATTAAAAAAACAAGGCAGTTCAGGAGAACAATGGACATAAAACTTACGGAACTCGCAAGCTGTTCGGGTTGAGCGGCTAAATTCAGTCCTTCAGACCTGCTCCACGTGTTGGGGCAGCTGCCCGATATCAAAGACCCTAATGTGCTCGTAGGCGCAAAAAACGCCGACGACGCAGGGGTGTATCGAATAACGGACCAGATAGCGGTGGTGCTTACCACAGACTTCTTCACGCCTATAGTTGATGACCCGTACTGGTTCGGAGCAATAGCCGCCGCCAACGCGCTTTCGGATGTATATGCAATGGGCGGGGTACCCACTGTGGCTTTGAACATAGCGCTATTCCCGAATCAGCCGGAATTTTTTCCGTCACTCAAAAAAATAATGCAGGGCGGCATAGACAAGATGGCCGAGGCAGGGGTTCCGGTCATCGGCGGCCACACTATCAGGGACAAAGAGCCTAAATACGGCTTCGCGGTCATGGGCATAATCCATCCGGATAAAATATTCGACAACACAAAAGCGAGGGAAGGCGATTCTATAATACTCACAAAGAAAATAGGCACAGGGATAATATCAACAGGGGTCAAGGCAGGCAAATGCAGTCAGGCAACCATCGAAGAGTTTACAAGCTCCATGGCCATGCTGAACAAAAAAGCGAGCGAGATAATGGTCAAGATCGGCGTAAGCACAGCCACCGATATAACAGGATTCGGCCTGATAGGCCACCTCAACGAAGTGCTTTCAGCGAGCAGATGCAGGGCAAGGCTCCATGCCTCAAATATACCATTCTTCTCAGAAGCGATAAGCCTTGCTGAAATGGGCGTAATTCCGGGCGGTACAAGGGCCAACTTCAAATCTTTTGAAAATAATGTTTCATGGTCTGCCGATGTTCCGGACGTTGTAAAGATGCTGATGAGCGACGCACAGACCTCAGGCGGCCTGCTCATCTTTGTTCCTTCCGAAAAGAGGGCCGTGCTGACCGATGCGCTCCAATCGTCAGGAATACTCGCAGCGCATATAGGAGATGTTGTAAAGGCAAATACAGCTGAAGAATTAAGGATCTCGGTTGAGCGCTAGGTGTTATCTTTTCTCGATCTGCTCCTGTTTCTGATTGGAGCCTCAGTAGGTTTTTTATCGGGTCTTTTGGGCATAGGCGGCGGGATTGTCATGTTCCCGCTCCTTTTATATCTGCCGCCGCTTTTCGGCTTTTCGGCTCTGGATATAAAAAGCATAACAGGCCTCACAATGGTTCAGGGGTTCTTTGCCTCCCTTACCGCTCTTTTCTTCCACCACAAACAGCGGTTCGTAAACAAGCCCCTCGTTGTTTGCTTGGGGCTCTCGCTCTTCGCGTCGTCATTTGCAGGAGCGCTCTATTCAAAGACGCTTCCCGACCGCGCGCTGCTCATAATCTTCTGCATGCTTTCCATAATCGCAGCAATAATGATGTTCCTGCCGAGAAGCGCTGAAAAGGACGATTCAAAGGAAGACTCCGTAACGTTCAACAAAGCGCTTTCGGTCATTATCGGGCTATGCATAGGGTTCCTTACCGGCATGGTGGGACAGGGCGGGGCATTCCTGCTGATTCCAACAATACTTTATATTTTGAAAATTCCGCTCCGGGTCGCATTGGGCAGTACGCTCGGGATCGGCCTGTTCTCCGCAACCGCAGGACTTGCAGGCAAAGTGATTACGGATCAGGTGCCGTTGATTCAGGCGATACCGATGCTCTTAGGCGCAATACCAGCCGCAAGTCTGGGCAGTTTTGTGAGCAAAAACACAGAAAGCAGACATTTAAGATGGCTATTGGCGCTGCTTATTACAGCAACAGCCTTAAGGATTCTGGCGGATGTTTTTTAAAACCAAACTGAATCACACGTAAATATCCACAATCCCTTTTTCCCCGGAATCGCCCTGAATATTTTCGATAGATTTTGAAGCCGTTTCAATGACCTGCGCTACAGCCTGCTCCGCATTGGCCGCATTCTTCATAGACATAGTGTTTTTGGCAAGCCGGCCATATAACTGGGCCTGATATACGCCTGAACTTATTGCACTTATGTCTGCCATAATAAAATCACCTGCCCTTTCGTTAAACTTTTTTACTTACTATCACACCGGTTTCTTTCATCTCTTTTGCATCAGCCGATATTTCTTGTATGTCCAAACTGTTGGAATCACCGAGAAGTTCTTTCAGCTTAAGATACTGCTCAGGCGGGACCTGGGTTACAACATTGCCTTTGGCATCCATATACTTGACCACGGAATCTCCGGTTCTTTTGTCGTATTCAAATACGACCTTCTTTGCCGCCTTCGAAATATTTTCGGCGTTTTCTATAAGTTTCTTCTGAGCAGCTTTCTCCGCCTCCTGAACCGTAGCATTAGCGGCAACTGCGGGGTTCGGATTTCTTTGCTCCGGAGGTGGCCCTCCGATGCCCAGCCCGGACGGTCTATTCTCCGTTTGATTTTGAATGCCGGTCTTGGTTTGGGTTTGGGCTTGGCTACTGCTCAGACTTCCTGTCTGTTTGGCGGTGTTAGTCGCAACCGGATTGTATGCGTTAAGCGAACTTAAATTCGCGCTTGCACTCACTTCCATTGCAAATTCACCACCCCTTGAAATCAAGCGTTACGACTATACTGCCATGTCCAACTGCTCTTACGCCTGCCCTTGTTTCTTAGTCGCATTGTACGCTGCAACAGCCTCTCTTATCGAGTTTCCAGCTTTGCTTATTTCGTCATACTGCTGAATCAGCGCCCTCGGTCCTTTGCTGTCGTTTCCCGCGTTTTTGTCCTTATCCACTTCCTGTCTTTCTCTTTTATCAGCCACCTGCTTGTTTTCATATCTATTCTTTGCATCGGCCTCTCTGCTTATACTTACCCTGTCCTCTTTTTGGTTTTGTTGCGTCTTCTTGGCTTCAGCAATTTTAGCCTGCTGATTAGCGTCCGGCTTCTCTTTTGCCGAAATCTGGTTTATCTGTTCATACCTTCTAACGCTGAGAGAGTTTATGTCCGACACTGTCGCCATAATCCTCACCTCCTAGTCATATCCTACAACCAAACCACTTGTTTGTCAACAGGTTACAAATTCATCGGGCATCATGAAAGCTCTATGTAATCCAAGTCTTTATGAAAAGTCTCCTCAAGCCGCCAGAGCGCATAGAAAGCAACAAGTAAACATAAAACTGCGATGACCGTCGCGCCGTTCAAAATCCCCAACTTCGACTTCGCAAATTGAAAAAGAAAGGTCACCGGAACAACGCTTCCTCTTACAAAATTGGGCACCGTAGTAGCCACGGTCGCCCGCAGATTAGTCCCGAACTGTTCGGCAGCGATCGTTACAAACATTGCCCAGTAGCCTATAGCAAAACCGAGCAGCACACATACCGCATAGAACACCTCTGATGTCGCTCCGGAGAGATTGAAATAAAAAATTATAAAAACAGCCGTCATAAGCTGAAAAAACAATACCGCTTTTTTCCTGCTCTTCCATAACTGACTCAAAAGCCCGCTCGAAAAATCTCCCAAGATCAGGCCGAGATAGCAAAACATCACCGCGTTGCCCGCATTCACGGCCCCTATAACACCGAGCGCATTAGCGAACTCGGGCGAGAAGGTTATCAGTATGCCGACAACAAACCATATCGGAATTCCAATCAGGATCGAGTTCGCGTACTTAAAAAGCATGCGCCTGTTCGAAAAGATCTTAAGGAAGTTTCCCCTTTTGACCGGGCTTTTCTCCACCTGTCTGAACATGCCTGACTCATAAACTCCCATCCTCAAAAAGAGCAAGAGGAGGCCGAGCCCGCCGCCTATGAAAAAAGCCACACGCCAGTCAAACAGCTTCGCAAGATAGTTCGCAAGTATGGCTCCGGACACGCCTACCGAAGCCACAACCATCGTGCCGTAGCCGCGCAGATGTTTTGGCAGCACCTCGGTCACAAGCGTTATCCCCGCTCCGAGTTCACCCGCCAATCCGACACCCGCAATAAAACGCCATACTGAATACCATTCCATTGTGGCAACCATGCCGTTGGCTATATTGGCAACCGAATACAAAAAGATAGAACCGAACAGTATCTTCAGCCTGCCTTTTTTGTCCCCCAATATCCCCCAGATCACTCCGCCTATAAGCATTCCGGCCATCTGCATATTCAAAAGGAACACACCTTCATCGAGCAAGGCCTGCCCCTGCAGCCCTATTGATTTAAGGCTGGGGACCCTCACTATGCTAAAAAGCACAAGATCGTAAATATCCACAAAATAGCCGAGCGCCGCCACTATCACGGGAACGGAGAAAACAGTCCGCCACTGCGATATTGCTTGCGTCCTCTTATGTTCTGAGATTCTTCCCATTTAAACCTTCCTTTTTATTTGACTGTCTTAAAAGTTCTTTAGTAGTATAAAAGATTGAGCCAACGAGCTTGCAACTGACAATAAATTATAAGGAGGTGAAGAACAATGTACATGGTAAATGTCGACGCGGCCAAATGCGAAGGCTGCGAAGAGTGCGTTAACAACTGCCCGCAGGAAGTTTTCAGAATGGTTGACGGGAAATCCGATCCTTATCAGACTTCCGAATGCGTTTTCTGCGAAACTTGTCTGAGCGTTTGTCCTCCGTCAGCAATAACGATAACAGAAATGTAAGCGTAACAAAAAAAGGGAGGCTGCTTCCGCAGCCTCCCTTTTTTTGTCTCTAAACTTAGTTCTTTTTGAGATAAATCTCCCAAAAGCCTTTATCTTCAACCTTTACAACCTCGATATCGAAACCCTGCTTCTCCGCATAACGGGGGATAGAATCCTCAGCAGACGCCGGGGCGTCACAAAGTATCTTCAGAAGCGAGCCGCTGTCGAGCTTTTCCATCTGCTTCTTGGTAAGCACCAACGGGTAAGGACATACCCTGCCGAGAACGTCCAGCGTCTCCGTAGGGGTTTGTGACTTTAAATCTGCCATAATTTTAAACCTCCTTGGTTTAATTAATTGAACAAAAGATGGTCAGCAGAGTCCAAAGCCTGCTGTATTTCACTGTAAGGGACCACTTGGGCCTTGGTTTCGCCGCCGATGTCCTCGGCATCCATAATGAGCGATGCCTCAGAGAGTCCAAATTTGTCCACATCCTCCTTGCATATAAGGACCTTAAGGTCGAGCAGAAGAGCGTTCTTTATGTGTTGTTCGAGGCTTGTGACGCCGTAATGCTTCATGGCCTGATGCCCCTTGACGCAGTTCAATACGCCGTCACCGATAAAACATATGACCGGCTCGACATTTTCGCCGTCTTCAAGGTATATCTCGACAGTCTGGCTCGATATGGCATGGGTCATTGCAAGCCTTGAGCTCTCTATTTTGTACGGGAGGCTTTTGACCACAAAAGCATATTTTTTAATCGCCATTTTAGTCACCTCCTATATGCAGCACCTTGTCGGCGCTGAAGCAGCTCGCAAGGTACCAGTCCATGCTGTGTCTTTTAAAGCCTGCCATCGTATCGTCCTTGTGATATCCCCTTGCCTCTGCGCAGGCTTCGCAAGCCGTTGCCTGAAACTTGCCTGTTGCAAAGAGCTCTTCGAGGGGCTTTGCAAGGGCCGAATAGTCCTTAAACGCCCTCTGCCCCTTCTTGGAAAGCATGGTGGCGTTTCCCGAGACCCACATGTCAACCGAATGCCCCTTTTCAACCGCAGCCTTCGAGAGCTTTACGGCAAAGTCGAGAGACATGGAGCCGACAAGGGATGAAAAACAGCCGATTGTAAGTTTGCTCATCACTGCCTCCTTTTATATCCAGATTATTTTTTCGTAATCGTTGAAGATCAAATCAACGACATCGCCGTAATTGACGACCTTAACGCGGCTGTCAATGTTGGCTGCGGTAAAGCCGCGACTCTCAAGGTCTTCGACAAGCACATAGAACGTGGCCTGTTTGGAAAGAACCGAAGACGCGCCGCCGTTTTCCTTTGCAGCAGCGTGATATACCCCGTTTCCTACGAGGATAATGCCGAGCTTCTCAGCCTGCAGCCTCTCGATGACGTCGGAACCGCTTCTGTAGTCGCTCATGAAAACACCGAGTTTCATCAAAACACCTCCCCTTCTGCGTTGATATTAGCTGAACAACTCCTTATGGAGTTTAACTTTATACCAAAGTTACGCAAAGGTTGTCAATTAAAACATGTATAAGAAAAACTGATAAACTTATGAGCATGAATTTTCTATGTCCGGTTTCGAAATGCTATAATTTAATTCATGCTTGCTTGGTGTCTGTCCATAAAGTAAGCAGTCGTCATCCTCGGGCTTGACCCGGGAATCCAGAACAGCTTGAAAACACTGGATTCGTCCCCGAGTGTCTCTATCGGGGATTAAAAACCCCCGATTACTAACTTCGAGGGCAGGCTTCGGGAATGACAGACAAAAGAACAGAGTTTATGGACAGACTCTACTTAAACTTGGAGGTCCAAAATGAAATGCAAAACAATATTCGTCTTCCTTCTTTTATTTTGCGCAGGCGACGCTTTGTCGTCCGAACCTTATTTTTTTACTGATGCGGATCTAAAGAAGTACAAGTATAAAAACTCGATTATTGAGGAGCCTGCTCAGGCAAAGCCTACAATTCCGGATAATGTATCCCTGAAGGACAATGCTTCCGCTAAGATGACAACGACAGATGACAATCTGCTTAGCGATGTCCTTAATAAAGTAGATGGCATCAAAAATGAGTTTTCCGAAACAGACATCTCAAGAAAAAGAAGGAAGGGCGCCGCTTATGAAATTTCGACCTTGGCCTACAAACTTCAGGAATATCTCGATCAAAAAAAGGATTCGCCGCAGAGCGAAAAAATAAGAGACTGCATTTTGAGGTTGAATGCTATAAAAGGCTTGCTCTCACAACAATCAATGCTCAAAAAAGAAAAAAACCACATTATAACAGAACTCGAATTAGTGTCCGATCTGCTCTCAAACGCCATTAAAAACAAAAAAACGCCGGCTCCCAAAAACTGAGCCGGCGTTTTTTAAAGCAACTTAATATACGGACATCTTTGTGTTGCTTGTATAGGCCGCCGGGCTGCCTGAAGACGAACAAGGCGGAGCTTTCATAAAGGAAGAAAAGCTGCTGTACAGTGTATTCAATACAGCCTTGTCAAATTTGATGCTCATATTGCCGCCAGCGCTGAGTTCAGCCCCCTCCGATGTGCTGTTCCCGACGACCGCTCCGTTGATAGCAAATGTTCCGGAGTTGTCTTCTATTTCAAGCTCACCGTTGGCAAAAACAAGTCCATTAAGCGAAACATTTCCGCCAACATCCTCCAACTCCACCTCTCCTGCACCTATTATCATAACAGGGCTTGCAGCGGTGCCTATATTCGTATTGCTGGTCATATCCTCAATCTCGACCTCCCCGCCAAATAAAAGGGTGCCGGTAATATCTCCAATCTGTCCACTTGAGCCTCCATCAGCGCCGTCGTCAGTGTCGCTATCATGATGGCCTATCTCTATCTCCTTGGCAAGGACCTTAGAATTCGAAATAGTGCCTGCGGTGTTAAGCCTGACTTCGTCTTTTGCCGTTATGAGGGCGTTGCTGACGTTCCCGGCGCCGAGATAGATTTCTGCATGGTCCGATGCCGATGCTACAATTGCAGAACCTGAGATGGTGCTTATATTTGTTATCTCGATAACATTGTGCGGATCTCCGCTTATAGTGCCTGAGGAGGATACGTTGCTGTTGGTTATGGTGCCGTTGTTGCTGTTTATGGTTATTTTGCCCGCTGAAATTATGTTTGAATTCGTTATGTCTATATTATTTGCGGTTACAGATACCCCGGCTGTGCCCGTAGTGTAAATGCCTTTCCCCGAAATATCGGCGCCTATCGTAACATTTCCCGCGGACACCAAATTTGTTATGGTAGCCGGAACGCCGTTCACAGTAACCGTTCCGTTGAATTTAACGTTTCCGCTGCAGGCGCTAAAGTTTGCAACGCCTGTGCAGGAAGAAGTAGAGGAGGTAAGGGTTATAGATGCGTTTGTGCAGGTGCAAGAAGGCGTAGGCGCGGCAGGCATTCCGGACACTGTCGGGATAACATCCTCGCCTGTTCCGCTGATAGAAACAGTTAGGTTTTGGCCATTGACCGTCTTTGCGGATGCCGCAGCGACTTTAGACGTAAGATCATTGAAATCTGTAGCATTAAAGACTTTGGGCACCCTGTCGGTTAATGTAGTGCCTGAGCATGGAGATGTATTGCATGCCGCGTTGCCCATGGCTATAGCGCTCGTAGAGCCGTAAAGCCCTGAAGGATTGTTGGGGCATGAATTGGTATTGTGAAGCCCCCCACCCGCAGAATACTCAAGGTTGCCTCCAGCTACGACAGCAGGGGTGGCGCAGGTTGTGTCGCAATTCACTATAGATGAACTGCCGGTCAGCGATATCTCGCCCCCGTTCCTCAAAGTCAAGGCCCCGTAAGAAGAGGCATAAATAGGCACAACAGCGGTCCTGTAAACAGCGGCTGTGCCGGTCTGTCCCCTTGCGATTATAAAGCAGTTCGTGCTCGAGCTGTCGGCAATGCCGAAATAGGTGCAGGAGCCTCCGCCCGAAAGCGTGCCGCAGTTGGAAGAAGATGTGGGGCATGAAGAGGTTGAAGCAAGATTGACTCCGGTATTCAAACCATATTCTGCCGCCGAAGCTGCAAGCTGGTACCTCCTCTCGCTGCCTACGGACATATACCCGAGCCGGGAAAGCGTCATTGCAGTGCCTGCCATAACAAGCATCAAAAGCATTACCACCAAAGCCATTACAAGCGCAAACCCCTTTTCGTTATCGATCGCTCTTTTCATATAAATCACCTCCCGAAGGTTTTGTTGGCGGTAGTGTATGTATCGTAAGTCCCGCCGGCTTTCCGAGTCTGACTTCTAAACGTAATATTCACATTTACTGCCCTGCAGGCTGTGCCGCCGGTTGTGCTGACGCAACCGGTCTGGACCGGCAAGGCCGTTGCGGTAAAGGATTCCACAGGCGCAACAGGCATGGCCGATTGCGCGTCGTTGCAATATCCGTTAGAGTTGTCGGTCAGATCCACATACAGCCATTTTCTATTGGAATCATTAGAGTTATTGGCGCAATAAAGCCTTACAGTGTGCCATGCCCGCTGTATTACGTCTCCGGCCTGAACAGTCAGGGTTGACATCGTGGAACTTGCAGTGACATTGGAAGTCGTGCCTGCTGCAAGGGCGGAACAATCGGCATTGCTGCTGCTCAGACTAGAAACAGATACAGGGTCTACCATTCCGCCTGTTATTGTGTTTATGATCGCGTTATTCCTCCAAATCAAATAGCAGTTATTGTTCGTCCCTGTAGCAAGCCTGCAACTCACAATGTTCGCCGCACCGCCTGATACGGACTGAACAAAACCCATGCCGTAAAGGTTTCCGTAAAAAGTGACATCGGAGCAGCCGTTTGTGGTGGTTATGGAAACCGACCTCTGTGCAGCGGGACAATTTGTGCAGCTTGCGTTATCCGCCTGCGAAACAACACCGACGCCCCAACGGTCGAAATATCTTGCTATGAGTTCTATGGAAGGGGTTTTAGACTCAAGATTGTCGGATATGCTCTTTACGTCATTAAAAGTTTTTACGGAGGCCATATAAGCGACCATTATCGCCCCCATGATCATCAGGCTGATCGCCGTTGCTATCAAAACCTCGACGAGCGTAAACCCTTTTTGATTCTCGGCCATCAAATCACCCCTTTAATTGCAGACTCTAGTTGTCATTACAAAACTTCTGTTCAAGCCTGAGGCCGTAATAGTAACGTCATTGCATGCCCCGCTTGCCGGAGAACAACTATTGCTTGCGGTTATTGTAATCGTTGCATTTCCCCGTTCAGCGCAGCTTTTGTTTGTAGGCGTTATAGAAGACTGGCATTCCGCAGCCGCGCTGACAGCCGCGTCAACTATGCAGTTCATTGCGGTCCTGTCGGCCGTCTGGGTCGAAAACTGGGCCTGTGTGGTTATAAGCCCTACCAGAGCAATCGCCAGAATTGCAACCGCCATTATCGCTTCGAGCAACGTAAAACCTTTTTCGTTTAACTTGAACATGACGCGCACGCCCCCGAACCTGATTCTTTTCTTACACCCGTCTGACTAATGCAGAGCCGGGTATACCCATTGTTATAAGCAACGCATACATAGCCGTTCTGAATCGCCAAGCCACGGGGATCAAAACTAACGCCGGGATTGGTGCCGGCAAGCGTGATATAACTTTCAGAAATCGCCATGCTCTGTTGAGATATGGCTGTTCCCGTACATGCGCCTGCAGCGCGGCTGGTGCCTAAATCATAAAGCGACAAGGTCTTTGCGCCGGAATTCACACACACCCCAACATTTCTTGTCCGTTCCATCGCGTATATCTTTGAGTGCTTTACAAGGTATTCCATTTTAGCGGCATAATCGTTATATTTGTAAGTTTTTACATAGCTTCCGAGTTGGGGCAAGGCTACCGCCGCCATTATGGCAACAATGGTAACGACTATCAGCGCCTCCATCAATGTAAAGCCTTTTTCTCTTGAGTTTTTCTTGGCATTCATTTTTGTATACCTTTCTTTCGCTATATATGCAATTTTAATGCCGGGAAAAATAGTCTTAAATTCCAATGAAAAACACTTTGCTTTTCAATAAAACAGGAACATTCTTTCCCAAATATGGGCAATGAAATACCCAATTATCTTTTTTGCTTCTCAATAACGGCAGCTTATAGCTCTGGGAGGTAAGGGGGCATTAAGATAATGCCCCCTTAAGTTGCTTAGGTCTTCGCCTAAAGATTAACAAGTCTCGGGGTTATAAATATAAGCAATTCTTCGGATGTATGCTCTTTTGTTTCCTTCTTAAACAGCCAGCCCAAACCCGGAATCTTTGACAACCCCGGAACGCCTTGTTCGTCGTTAGAGTTTGTGCTTTTCATTATGCCCCCGATCACAACAGTTTCACCGTCTTTTACGAGCACCTGAGTTGTGGCCTGTCTGGAATCAACCGCAGGATTCCCCTGAGCGTCTTTATTGCCGAAATCAGGCTCGTCTTTTGTCACATCAACCTTAAGTAGCATTGTGCCGTCCGGGGTTACCTGAGGCGTCACTTCCAGTTTTAAATTGGCGTCGATATAAGTTGTCGTGAATGTGCCGGCCTGCGCGCCCGAAGTTGTAACAGGGATCCTTTTGCCGTGCCTGATGGTTGCCTTTTCGTTTTCGAGCGTCATAATCCGAGGATTTGAAAGCGTCTTGCCTTTTCCCGCGCCTTCTATTGCAGAAAGCCTTAAATCAAGGGCAAAGGTTTGAGAGGCATTCAGAAAAGACATCGTCAGAGCGCTCGGCGCAGCAGCTACCTTTGAAGCTGTAGCCGCAAAATCAAATAGGGAAGTTGCGCCGGGACCGCTTAAGGCTCCAAAAGAAGTTTTACCCGGCAACCCAAACTGCCCACCCTGCCATGCATATGGTTCAAATTTATATGTAGTCGTAGCGGGAGTTGTCCCTGACGCGGGGGTGTAAGCTGTAACATTACCTTGAGAAATAGTATTCCCTCCCGGAACATTTTTTGCAGTATCTCCTGTTGCCCCCCTTGAACCGCCAATATTTATCCCGTTCCTTCCCCCGCTTGTAAATCTTCTCGCTCCCCACTCAACACCGAGACTTTTAACCGTATTTGAACTCATCTCAACGACTTTTGCCTCTATTAAAACCTGCCGGGTAGGGACATCGAGCACCTCCAGCAATTTTTGTATTTCTGCAAGGGCTGTCGGAGTATCTTTCACTATAAGAGATTTAGTTCTCACATCGGTACTCACGTTGCCTCTCATAGAAAACACCTTTGCCTGTGTAATGGCATCTTTTATTTTCTCGACATTCCCATAATTAACGGTAAAAACTTTAGTTATGATATCCTCAGCCTTTGTCTGCGCCTCCCTCACGTCAGCCAACATCTTCTTTTCGTCCTGAAATATCTTATTGGAGGCGACCCTGATAACATTCCCTTCTATCGCCTTTTCGAGGGCAAAGGTCTTAAGGATAAGGTCGAGCGCCTGCTCCCACTCTACATTCACCAGCTTCATCGTTATCTTTCCCTTAACATCAGGGTGTATCAGTATATTATATCCGCCCACATCTCCCAAGAGCCTCAATATCGGCAGAATGTCCGCATCCTGAAAATCGAGCGACACTGTCTGCGGCTTAATCTTAAGTGCTTCCGCGGATTTGCCCGCTTCAGCCTGCATGGTCGAATCCTTAGCGCCCTCTTTCTTGATTATATTCTTGTCGATTATGCTTACTATGACCTCATCATCTACAACACTCACTTCGGTATAGAAGCCCCTCTGAAGTTCGAGCATAAACCTGATCCTGTCTTTTTCGTCCCGGTAACGGATCCCTTTCACAGACTCCGGCACGGCTGACGGTAGAGAGGCCTTCATCATAACGTCAGGCAGATCAATATACACCGAATTTTCGAGCTCTATGACCGAAGGCTCCGGCAGATTTCCGTCGGCCTTTATTATCAGGTCATACCCTTCGTTGGTCTTATCGAAAAAAACACCTGTTATCTCTTTTGCCGCGCCCTTGTCCGAAGTTTCTACGACTGCCGGAAGATCCCTTTCGACCGCCGCTGCGATCTCTTTCACGCGCACTGCGGTTTCCGGGGCCTTATCGCTTCTTTCGGCAAAAAGCGTAAGTGTGTTTGCCGAGTGGTCGGCTTTAACATTCATAGGAGATTGAAGCAGAATATCGAGCTTGGTCATCATAACCGGAGAAGTGACCGTAATAGGCGTAACCTCGGTTATGCCCTGTTTGTACGAAACTATCTTTGTCCTGTAATTGCCGCTGCTTATGCCTTCAAGGTCAACTATAACGCGAAACGGGTCGGCCGAATTCTGTATTTTGTATGTGAAAGGGCCGTCCGCCTTAACGGTAACCGAATAGTCGGAAACCTTTATATCGGTTATTTTAGACGGGCCTGTCTTTTCTCCTGCCTGCGCTGTTGCGGCAAAGATTAAAAAGCAGGAGACGGCAAGAAACAGAAACGCTGCGGCAATTTTTTTCATTCTTCCCCCCTGCGGAGTTTTAAAGGATTCTCCTTAATGATGAGCCTTCCTCTTTCGTCCTTTATTTTTTCTTTAATAATAACAGAATCCTGAGTGATTTTATAAACGCGGCCTTCGTTTGATCCCACAAGCATGCCGGGCCTGAGAGTGTAAGATTTTCCGTCAGCCATTCTTATAAGCGCATAGTACCCTTCCTTGCCTTTTATGATAGCTGTCAAACGAATATCAGATATCGAGGCGTCTTCGAGAGGACTCAGCGCCTTCTTTTTCTCCGATTTCTTTTCCAGAATCTCTTTAGGGACAAGCAGCGGCATAAAAGGGTCGCGCCTCCCTATTGATGTGTATTGAACAGCCTGCGGCGTCTGGGGCAGTTGGACAGTCTTATTGTCAGGCTGCGCTGTTTTGTTGTCAGTCTGCTTTTTTGCCGTAGCATTGTCCTTGCCTTTAGGCTTAGGAACAACGGCAGGTTTAACGGCTGTCGGCTGTTCGGAAGGCGACATAACAAAAAACAAAACCGCTGCGGCAACGACTAAAATCACGAAGCCCGCAACAATCATCTGCAGACGGCGGTCTGATTTAAGTTTTTCTATGATGTCCCCTATCTGAAAACCCAAACTATTTCTTCTCCTTCTTCTCTTTTTCTTCTTTTTCCTTCTTTGCCTTTTCCTTGAGCGCCTTTTTCTCTTTCTCGGGTATCATAGAGTAGGTGGAGGCCATAAACTCCACGTTCACGGTCGACAGACTTCTGGCGTCCTTGGTCTTACTGCCGTCTATGGCTATATTCGAAACATTCACAAGCCTCTCGAGCCCCGCCACCTTACTGAAAAGCATTCCTGCGCTATGATAATAACCGCTCAACTGGACTACCAGCGGTATCTCGTAAACCTCGTTGCTCGGATGGACGACACGGACTTTGGGCTTCCACGCAAGTATCGTCAAGCCTTCTTTTATGCTGAGTTCGGATATCTGCTTCAAGAGCCCGGATATCTCTTTTTCTTCGGGCAGTTTCTTCTTCAGCTCGATGAGTTTGGCCGAGATTGCCGCATTATCGGACTTGATCCGCGCAAGTTTGGCCGTGTCCTTTTTGAGGGTATCTATGACCTTTGTCTGGTTGTCCAGCTCCTCTCCAAGCTTGCCTGCGGCCTCCATGTCCGGCATTATAAAAAGATAAATGGCCAGCCCGATTATAAGGACCGGCGGCAGTATCATAAGGATCTTCTTCTGGGACTGCGGCATTGTATCTAAATTAAGCTCGAGACCCATTATCCACCCACCAGTACCATGAATTTATAAACAGGAGTCTTTGATATCTCTTCGCGCTTCGTTTCCGCCAGATATGCTATGGAATATTTTTTTCTTATATTGGCTATGTACGCCACTATATCGTTGTTCGTAAAGGCGTAACCCTCGAGATATATCGCCTTGCCTGAGGCCATAACGTCCTTGTACTCCATAGTAGAACTAAAAGCGGCAAACTGCTCAGGATTGGCCGACTCCCGCACTAAGTCCTTATCCAGAAAAGCAAACCTGACCAGCCACACCCCGTCAGGAAGCAGAGAACTCATATCGTCGAGTACGGTCACAGGCAAAGACTGTTTTTTGCTGAGAGTTTCTATAAGACCGCTGAACTGCGTCATCTCTTTTTTCATCTCTTCAAGCTTGATGACATCCGCAGCCTGTTTCTCAAGCTCTGCCAGAGTTTTTTTGTTGGTTTCGATCTGATCTTTCAGGCTCGACACTTTATGCATGAAATAGCCGGCGCCTCCGCCCCCGACAAGCAGGGCGGCGCCTGTGATCAGGCCTATCGTTACGAGAAAGTTCTGGGGGGCCTGAATCGCCGATGGGCCTTTTTTCTTTTTCTTCTTCTTTTTTTGTTCTTCGGTTATTGTGAGGAGATTGATTTTTATCATCTACTTGTCGTCCTCACGCCTGAGCGCAAGCCCTACGGCAACGGCGGCCATGGGCCCCATTTCTTTGAGAAAATCTTTATTGAGGGTGTCCGGAATTTTCAGGCCCTTGAACGGGTCGGCGAGTTCGACCTCTATGCCGAGCCTCTCGGCCATCATTTCGGGGAACCCTTTTAAAACAGCGGCCCCGCCGCCGAGTATTATGCCGTTTATCTCTTCGAAACCCACGCTGCTCCTGAAATAATCGAAGGAACGCGATATCTCGCCGTATATGTCTTCGGACGCGTTCGTGATTATCGTCTGCGCCTGTTCGGGATCGACGCCGTCTACGGCCCGTCCCAGCTTGAGCCTTTCTGCGTCCTCTTTCGATATGCTCAACTCTTCTTCCAGCATGTCGGTGTGGTGACCGCTGCCGATCGCGCTGTCCCTAGTAAAAACAGGCAACCCGTCCTGCAGTATATTTATTATCGAATTTGTGGCCCCTACGTTTATCAGGGCGACAATCCGCTTCGCGGTCGTGTCGTAATTGAATTCGTACATATTGCTCAACGCGAACGAGTCGACATCCGCCAGAATAACATTCAGTCCGGCTTCTTCCGCAGCTTCGGCGTAATCGGTTATAACGTTCTTTTTTGCGGCAACAAGAACAACGTCCATCTGTCCTTCTTCGTCCTGCTTGGGACCGATTATCTGGAAATCTATATTGACATCGTCTATGTCGAAAGGTATATATTGCTCGGCTTCGTAGCGTATCGAGTTGGTGAGTTCTTCTTCCGTCATCGTGGGGATCGTTATGCGTTTTATTATGACCGACGAATGGCCTGAAACGCCTATCACGGCATCGGCAGATTTGCAGCCCGTCTTCTTCATCAGCTCGCGTATTACCGAAGTGAGCTGCGCTTTGTCCGTAATGTTTCCTTCTGCAATAGTTCCGGGCAGCAGCGGCATCATATCGTAAAACCCGAGTTCGTAGCCGCCTTCCTTAACATCTTTCAATTGCACCATCTTTACATAGCTGGTGCCTATATCAAGGCCTACTACATAATTCTTTTTCTTAAAAAACATAGTCTTTTTTACCAGAATCGCCGGGGAAAGTCAAGAAAAAAACCTTGCCGGGCCTTATAAATCCTTGTTTCTGCCCAGTTCAAGTATCTTCTCCACAATGCCTGTAGTTGACATTCCCTGCACGAACGGGAGGCTGTAAGTTTCTTTTGCAATGTCGGAACCTACAATATCCTCCTTCTTCCAATCGCCCCCTTTCACGAGGACATCGGGCCGTAATCGCTTGATCAACTCATACGGTGTGTCCTCTCCGAATATCGTCACGAAATCCACGGCCGTCAGCGCGGCAAGCAGTTCCGCCCTGCAGGCCTCGGCCACTATCGGCCTGTTCGGTTTCAACCTGTTGACTGATGCGTCCGAATTCAACCCCACTATTAATATATCGCCTAAACCCCTCGATTCCTTTAGATATCTTATATGTCCGACATGAAGAATATCGAAACAGCCGTTTGTAAAAACGATCTTCTTGCCCTCTGATTTGAGGGCCTCTGTCCTTGCTATGAGCTCTTGCCGGCCAAGTATTTCGCCCATATCCTGTCGCCCGCCTCCTTGAGTATCTCCCTGTCCCTCTTGTACGAGAGGGTATTCATCGCTTCTTCCAGATCAAACCATCTCGCATCGTCAACTTCCCAGTTATGGTCTTCCGTGTTGCCTTCGACATACTCTACAAGAAAATAAGTCACGGTCTTTTTGCATTTTAAATTTTCGTTCTTTAAAAAAAACCAGTAGGATTTTTCGCCTAACATTTCGACGACCCTGCCCGTCAGCCCGGTTTCTTCCCTTATCTCCCTTATCGCGGTATCTTCCCTTTCCTCTCCCCTGTCTATCATCCCTTTTGGAAGGGTCCAAACGGTATTTTTCTTGTTCGCGATCAATACGACCTGCGGGGCCGCATCCAAAAACCTGAAGACCACCCCGCCTGCGGAATACATGTGCCTGATAGTTGCAGGCCTTGCGGTTTTCATTGCGGATTACGGCAATGGTTTGCCGGTTATTATTCTGAAAATATCGTTGTACATAGCAAAAGCCATCAACATCACAAGGAGCGCTATCCCTACTTTCTGAGAGATTATTACTACCTTTTCGCTCAAGGGTTTTTTCCTCAACGCCTCGATGGAGAGAAACAGAAGGTGTCCGCCGTCGAGTACGGGAATAGGCAGCAGATTCAACACACCCAAGTTTATGCTTATGACTGCGGCAAAGGTAAAGTAACTGAGAAACCCTGCCGTAGCCTGTTTTTCTGCCAGCTGAAAAATAAGAATAGGGCCGCCTATGTTGTCGGCCGGGACTATGCGCTGAATCAGCTTAACCATGCCTACAAGCGTAAGCACGGTTATCTCCCATGTCTTTAAAAAGGCGTGCTTTATGGAACCCGCAAAGCCTTCTTTGAAAATTACGGTATCGCCCGAAGGTTTTATTCCGATAAGCCCGACCGTTTTTTCTTCCCCGAAAATGTCCTTTGTCTTCTTGCTTTGGGGCGTAACCTTAAAATCCATCATCCCGCCCGCCCTGTCAATCTTGAAATTGAGCTGCTTGTCAGGGCTTCTATAAATCACCTCGGTCATCTCCGACCATTGATTTATCGGCAGGCTATCTATCTCCACAATCCTGTCACCTTTCTGAAGTCCGGCCCTTTCGGCCGGAGTGTCCTTCATGGTTTCGCCAACAACCGGCAGCAAGGTAGGCACTCCCAGAAGAAACACGAAAAAGAAAATAACGACTGCGGTAAAAATATTGAAAAGCGGTCCGAACAGAATTATCGCGGCCCGCTTGCGAATAGGCTGGTTCTTGAAAGAACGCGACATGTCATCCTGCTCCACCTCGTCTTCAACTTCTTCGCCCAGCATTTTTACATAGCCTCCGAGGGGCACTGCAGAAAGCATGTATTCGGTCTCGCCTATCTTTCTGCCCACAACCTTAGGGCCAAAACCGAGTGAAAACTTCAACACCTTTACATTACTGAGTTTGGCAAAAAGAAAATGTCCGAGTTCATGGACAAAAATCAAAAAACCAAAAAGGACCAACGCCGATAAAAAGCTCAACTTTCAATCTCCTTTGCCGCATTTTTCCTCGCCCACGCGTCCGCTTCCATTATGCCGTCCAAATCAGAAGCGGGCTTTACTTTATGGGCATCCATGACTTTTTTGATTATAGCAGGAATTTCCATGAAGCCGATGCCGCGATCGAGAAATGCCTGCACGGCGACCTCGTTTGCAGCATTCAAAACCGCAGGCATCGTGCCGCCCTCACCCAGAGCGTCATACGCCAAGCCAAGACACGGAAATGTGTCCGTGTCAGGTTTTCTGAAGGTGAGCGGCTGCAGAGTCTCCCAGCCTATCTGAGTAATCACATTATCGAGCCTTTCGGGATACGACATAGCATAAGCGATAGGGGCCTTCATGTCCGGTCTCGAAAGCTGCGCTATAAAAGTTCCGTCTGCAAACTCCACCATAGAATGGATTATGCTCTGCGGATGTATCAGAACATCAACCTTATCTGGAGGAAATGCGAACAGATGGTGGGCCTCTATCACTTCAAGCCCTTTGTTCATAAGCGTTGCCGAGTCTATCGTTATTTTTCTGCCCATGCTCCAGTTGGGATGCTTCAGGGCGTCTTCGAGGGTTACGGCTTCGAGCTCGTTTTTTTTCTTTCCTTCAAAAGGGCCTCCGGATGCGGTAAGCACAAGCTTCCGCACCGACCGCTTTTCATAGCTGCCGAGACATTGAAATACCGCGCTGTGTTCGCTGTCAACCGGTATCAATACGGCGCCCGAACGCTTGGCCTCCGAAATTACTATGTCGCCCGCCATTACAAGAGTTTCTTTGTTCGCGATGCCCACGGTCTTCCCCGCCTTAACGGCCGAAAGTGTGGGCAACAGGCCTGCGCCGCCGACGATGGCCGAAATGACCACTTCAGCTTCAGGCATTCCGGCGAGAGTATTTATACCTTCAATACCGCATAATATTTCGGTTTGAAGGCCCCTAAGCTCTTTTCTGAGAAGTTCGCATGCAGCCTTCTCGGGCACGGCAACGAATTTAGGAGAGAACTTTTTGATCTGGGCCAGAAGCAGTCCGGTATTGTTTCCTGCGGTCAGCCCGAACACACCGAACCTGTCCGGAAACGCCGAGACAACATCGAGAGTGCTCCTGCCTATGGAGCCTGTGGAGCCTAAAACAGTGATACGTTTCATAGGACCAGAGTCATCCAGTAAAGCGCAGGCCCCGCATAGAGCGAGCCGTCAAGTTTATCTAGGATGCCTCCGTGTCCGGGCACGATAGAGCCGGAATCCTTAACACCGGCATCCCGCTTGAACATGGACTCTACAAGGTCTCCTGCAATGGTTATCAATCCTATTACCGCGCCCATAGCCGCCAAAGACGTATAGGGACATTTAGTCAAAACTCCGCCTAAAACAAGCGCAGCAACGATGCCCCCCGCAACAGAGCCGACCGCGCCCTCCACAGTTTTGTTCGGACTTACCGAAGGATAGAGTTTTCTTTTCCCGATGCCGGTGCCCGCATAATAGGCCAAGCTGTCCGAGGCCCAAACGCAGCCGTAAAGAAAGATTATCCATTCGGCCCCCTGAAGCCTGAGATACCACTGGGCGCTCATAAGATTTGGAACGTATAGAAAGCCCGTTATTGCAGGCGCAAGGTCGGAGAGAGAGGCCGAAGGGTCGCTTATCAAAAAAAGACGCGCCGACGCCATCAAAACAAACGAGAGCATAAAGAATATGCCGTTTACGCTGTGGCCGCTCATATCGAGGGCCGAATAGCGGGACAGATAAAGGGACGACATCAGGAGTAGACCGCTCACTATCCCCCAGAACGCCAGCTCTTTTTTTGTTTTGTACATCGAATAAAATTCCGCCTGTCCGAGCGCGGACACGAGCGCAAGAAGCAAAAGGAAAAAAACAGGGGAGAGTTTTGTGATGTAGAGGTATAGCAGCGGCAGCGCGACAGCAGCAACCGCAAGACGCTTAAGATGCATTAACCGCCCCACGAATTAAAGGCTTGGGATTGTGATAAATTTACCGCCCCGAAACGCCTGCTGCGCTTCTGGTACTCTCTTACGGCTTCGAGAAGCTCGTCTTTGGTAAAATCGGGCCAGAGAGTATCGGTAAAATAAAATTCGGAATAGGCCGACTGCCAGAGCAGAAAATTGCTTAGCCGCTGCTCTCCGCTCGTCCTGATAATAAGGTCAGGGTCGGGTACTCCTGCGGTGTCCATTAGACTGCTGAAGAGCTCCTCATTGACAGCGTCCGGTGAAACTCCGGACTGCACCATCTTTCTCGCTGCCCTTATTATCTCGTCGCGGCCGCCGTAACTCAACGCGCATTGCAGCGTGAGCCTTTTGTTTTCAGAAGTGCCTTTCTCGACCTGTTCTATTACCGCGCCTACGGTCCGCGGCAATTTTTCGCGGTTCCCGATTATTCTGAACCTGATGCCTTCCCGCATAAAATTCAGGAACTCCCTCGATAAGGTTGTTTCCAAAAGCCCCATGATTACGGATATCTCATCCTCAGGCCTTTTCCAGTTCTCGATCGAAAAGGCATACAGGGACAACGCCTCTATTCCTATGCCCGTTGCGGCCTCGACCATCTCAGAAACCCTTTCAACCCCTCTTTTATGCCCCTCGACCCGTGGAAGCCCCCGCATCTCGGCCCAACGTCCGTTGCCGTCCATTATGATTCCTATATGTTTAGGGATCGACGATTTTTCCAAAAGACCTCCCAAAAAACTACATGCCTTTCATCGGATATATGTTTATAGTGACCCCGAGAGGGCTCCGGCCTTTAAGCACATTGGCCATATTCACGCCGAAAAGCGATTTTGAAAGCACCACAAGCCTGTTGTCTATAAAAACATAATCGTAAAGTTCTCCGCCTATCTTATCGACAAGCGTCCTCTCTTCCACGGTCAGGCCGTTCCAGAGAAGACTTTTTATGGCTGATTTCCTGTACCCGAGCCCTTTCGCCATCCCGACCAATGGGGTGCGGAACGGGGCGAGAATCTCTCCATAGTTGTTCAACAAACGGTCTTTTATGGCCCACATCCCTTTATCAACCATGATTGTGGGCGTTTCTTTTTTATAGCTCAACGAAAAACCCCCATAGTCTTCTTTGCTGCGCCATACGCTAACGCCTGCTTCATTGTACAGGTTCAGGTGGCCTTCTTCATCCCACGCAAGGACCCCTTTCTCTCCGCCGATCGCCCTGATAAACTGAAAATCGTATATATTGACTGCCGGGGGAAGCTTGAACTTCTCGCCCTTCTTGTATGCTCCGTCTTTAAATACGATTTTGAATACGTCGCCGTCATAACCTGAATTCTTATCGAACTCCTGTCCGAGAATGCTTCCTTCGTAGCCGCGCAGGAACATTCCTTTGATCTTGGCAAGCAAAACCAACCCACCTGCAACGCCGCCCTTGACCTGTGCGGGCTTGGACGGATCAAATTCGTAAACGTAGGAGGTGATCAGGCCTTCGGACATAGCTGTCACAAGAATCTTAGAGCGTGGGCCTTTGCCCGAATCGATCGTATCTATCCACAAAATCTCACTTCTGGGCGCGGCCTTTAATGTCCACAGCAGTTTCAGATCGAGTCCGTAACGGTACACCTCGATCTCATCGCCCGAGGAGAGTAGAAGGTCCTGAATACCATCGCCGTCAACGTCTCCGAGCGCCATATGCCGGGACCGCGAAGACAGTTCTATAGAAAGAAGCACTGCGCCCTCCTGCTCGGCGTACAGCCCGGATTTAAAGCGCAGTTCCTTTACATGGCCGCTGTTTATGGATGTGGCGTTCCCGCCAAACTGCTTGGCATCCCCTGCCCAGAAAAACTTTTGTGTCAGTTTTACCAAACCTGCAGATTCCGTTGAATCGAGGGCGAGCAGAATTTCCGCGCCTCTCTCTCTGGCTTCGGCCGCAAGTTTAGACATATCTTCCGTCTCGAGCCCTGTGTCCAGAAGCTCAAATCTGCCGCTGTCTTTGAGAAGCTGGTAGTAGGCATCGCCCAGATACCAGTCGACCTTGCCCTGATAAAATAGCAGTTTGACCTTCTTGGCCGGAATCTTTATCTTCGCCTTCTCGAAATCTTCGCGTTTGCCCTGAACTATCGTGCCTTCCGAACTATTTTCCCCTGCCGATACTATCTCGATATTGCCGACAGGCATCTCCATACGGCCGAGCGCCTCTTTTGTTACCGGATGGACGAATTTCACTCCTTCTTTGTATACAAAAAATCTCATGCCCGGCTTGACACGACTTTTAGTCCCTTTATCTATCTTCAAGGAATTATCGGTCATACCGGTTACGCTGCCGCTGACAGGTTCGAAATACGAAATAAGCTCGTCTTTCAGCGCCGCTAGTGCGAGCTCTGCTGCAAGAGGGGCGTCTTTTTCAGCTGCCGCTGCCGGCTGCATAAAAAGAACCGCATACAGGGCGTAAAACAACAGTCCTGCAATAATCCTCACCATAAATTAGCTACCCCCATGCTGTTAGAAATTTAGTCAACGCACTGAATTTGAAAGTTTAAATGATAACATTAGCTTTAGTCAAAGAGTACGGCCGCGTCAGCCTCTCTGCAAAGACATCCTGAGGTGTTCGGCTGTATGGGAACCCTCAGCGTCATACAACGCGTCCGGCGTGCCCTGAAAAAGTATAGTACCGCCCTTTTCCCCACCTTCGGGTCCCAAGTCAATGACCCAGTCGGCCTGAGCTATAACATCAAGGTTGTGCTCGATTATAAGAATAGTATTCCCGGCATTCACGAGCTGCCGTAAAATCCTTACCAAGAGGGCAACATCCCTGCCATGCAGCCCTATGGTCGGCTCGTCGAGTATATACAACAAACCTTTGCCTAATGCTGCCGGACGGCCCTTGCCTCCCCCCCTGCCTGACAGTTCCGCGCATATCTTGAGCCTCTGGGCCTCTCCGCCCGAAAGCGTAGGCGCAGGCTGGCCGAGCCTGAGATAGCCGAGCCCTATGTCCCGCATAAGCATGAACTTCGAAGATATATCGTCGCAGGCCGCAAAAAAGTCATACGCCTCGTCAACTGTCAGCTCAAAAATATCGCTTATATTTTTCCCGTTATAGGTGACCCTCAGCGCGTCATCGCCATACCGTCTGCCCTTACAGTCTTCGCACCTGACGAAAATATCTTCAAAAAAGTACATTTCCATCTTCTGCCAGCCTTCCCCCTTGCAGCTCTCGCACCTGCCTCCCGGAACATTGAAAGAAAAAAAGCCGGGCGTGTAACCGTGGGCCTTTGCTTCGGGCTGCGAAGCAAGCAGCTTTCTGATAGGTTCGAACATTTTCAAATAGGTCAGCGGATTGGACCTCGGCGTTTTTCCTATAGGGCTCTGGTCGATAAGCCTTACCCCGCTTATCTTCCTTGTCCCCTCGATGCGGCCGTATTCGAGCGGATGGCCGGAATCGGTCTTGAAATGCCTTGCCAAGGCCATGTAAAGGGTTTCTACGACAAGGCTGCTTTTACCGGAACCGGAAACGCCCGTAACAACGGTCAGGGCCTTCAGCGGAATCCTGAAATAGAGGTCTTTTAGATTGTGGCCGGAAGCGCCCGAAAGTTCGACATAATCCGCAAACTGCGCCGCTCCTAACACCTTGGCAGGGATTATTGTTGCGCCGCAGTCGTTATGATAAACATAATTCGAGGTCAAGGTCCCTGCTTCCCTGAATTCTTCTATCGGCCCCGAAAAAACAATGTCACCGCCTAAATGTCCTCCGCCGGGGCCCATCTCGACAACCCAATCGCTCGAAGCTATTATGTCTTTGTCATGTTCGACAACTATAAGCGTGTTGCCCGGAAAAGCAAGCTCACGCATGATTTCTGAAATCCTCCTCGTATCGCGCGGGTGAAGCCCTATTGTAGGCTCGTCCAGAACATATATGGTGCCTGTGAGCGCAGAGGCCAGCTGGTTAGAAAGATTCACGCGTTGGTACTCGCCCCCGGAAAGGGTCTTCGATTGCCTGCTCAAGGTAAGGTAATCGAGTCCGACACGTTTAAGAAAACTCAGTTTTCCTTTGACCTGACCCAAGGCGTCTTTAACTATTTCGCGCTGCATGGGCGAAAGTTGCAGGTTTTCAAGCCAGTCAAGCAGCTGCGATAAAGGCATATTGGAAACATCGTAAATATTTAAACCATCGAGCCTGTAAGAGAGCGCGTCCTCGCAGAGCCTTGCCCCATTGCACTTAGGGCAGGTCTCGGGGCTCCTGTACCTGCTGAGCAGGACCCTGACATGCAGTTTGTACCTCTTTGCCTCCATCTCTTCAAAAAAATCGTTTATACCGTAAAATCCCTCACCGCCTTTGTAAAGGAGCGCTTTATCTTCCTTAGAAAACCCGCAGAACGGTTTATTCATATCGAGGACCGACTTCTTGGCGCCCTTTATCAGCTGTTCCTTCCACCATCTGTAGCCGGGCTTCTCCCATATGTCTATTGCGCCTTCTGAAATAGACAGGCCTTTGTCCGGCACAAGCAGGTCTTCGTCATATACAAGCACGTTACCGAACCCCTTACATTCACTGCAGGCGCAGACAGGATGGTTGAACGAAAACATGATCGGGGAAGGTTCGGGAAGGGCAATACCGCACTCGTCGCATCTGTTTTGACCCGAAAACTTCAAGGAAAGCATGTCGCCTTCATCGCCGAACATCAGAATATTAAGCCGGCCTTTGCCCTCTTTCCATGCAGTTTCGATAGAATCGGCAAGCCTAGGCTCATCACGGACCACAAGTCTATCTACCACAACATTAAAGGAGGCCGGGGGTCCGCCTGATAATGAGGTCTCTGCCATGTCCGCAAAAACACCGTCATGCCAAAGCCTGTGAAATCCGCGTTGCATAAGGGTTTCACGACTCTCTGAAGTCTCGAACGCTATAGAGATACGTTTCCCCGGATAATTTTCCAAAACTTCGGCAGCAACCGATGAGGGGTCCCACTTGCGTATCTCACCGCCGCATTTAGGACAATGGGGGACAGAGACCTTGGAATAAACAACCCTGAGCAGGTCGTATATCTCGGTCATCGTGCCTACGGTCGAACGCGAGCCCTTAACGGGATTTTTTTGTTCCAGAGCAATCGCCGGTCTTATATTGCGGATCGAGTCAACATCGGGCCTGTCGAGCTTTTCTATGAATAAACGGGCATAGGTAGAAAGCGACTCGATAAAACGCCACTGGCCTTCGGCAAAGATTGTATCAAACGCGAG
This sequence comes from Nitrospirota bacterium, assembly GCA_004321915.1. GTDB lineage: Bacteria > Nitrospirota > Thermodesulfovibrionia > Thermodesulfovibrionales > Dissulfurispiraceae > MYbin3. The sequence continues at coordinate 93,492 of SCQE01000021.1, read as the reverse complement.
AGATGATTTGCCGGAACCTGAAACGCCGGTAACGGCAATGACCTTGTTATGTGGGACCCTCAAAAAGAGGTTCTTGAGATTGTTCTGCCTGGCGCCCTCTATTATAAGTTCATTCTGGGACATCCTGATATTTTAGCATTTTCATTTGGCCTCTACCGCGCTTTTTTTCTTGCCCCCGGCCTTTATGACCTTGCCGTCCTTCAACTCCACCATGTCCCCTGTTTTTATGTCTTTAACATCCACTATTGCGGTGGTCTCTTGGCCTTTGTGGTCTCTTACGGTAATAGCATTCCCGTCTATGGCTATGACGGTGCCCCTGAAGGTTTCGGCAAGCGCAAAAGAACAAGACAGGCAAACAACCAAACCCGCACATACAGCACACAATCCAAACCTTTTTCCCATATGGTCTCCTCGTCTCAATAAAAAATCGGGTGAATGCGCAAAGCGCCCTCACCCGATCACTTTCACAGAAAAAATTAGCAGCCTTCGATGGCCTTCTTTTTCTTCTTGTCGTCCTTCTTAGGCTCTGCCTTCTTATCGTCGGCCTTTTTGTCGTCTTTCTTGTCAGCCTTCTTGTCGGCCTTCTTGTCAGCCTTTTTGTCGGCCTTCTTGTCGTCAGCCTTGGCCTCAGCCTTTTTATCAGCCTTCGGAGCGTCTGCTGCGAAAGAGATAGAGGTCATAGCAAATGCAAACAGAAGAGCAACTATGAGTGCGAGTGCTTTCTTCATCTTTTGATTCACCTCCTTCCAATTTTTTAGTTATTAAGAAGCAACTTATGTGCCATCCTAATTCCGCTTATTCTACAATACAGTTAAGTCCGAAAACAATGCCCTCTTTCCCTTTTGGGAAATTTCTTTCCCCTTTTGGGAATCAATCCTGCATCGGCTTTATGAACATGAAATAGGTCATTGTCCAGTTGCCGAGTATTATGAAAATAGTTGCCACTATGCTCTGAAGCGATAGCGCCGACATACCTGTCAGCGAGTGCCCCACTGTTCAGCCGCCGGCAACTGCGCCGCCAAAACCCATTATCAGTCCGCCTACGAACACAGTCATAAGCTCGTGAGGGTCTTTAGGCGCCGTCAGTTTGAATTCTCCCAGTCCCTTCGCACTCAGATATGCGCCCAACGGAACGCCAACGACATACAACGCGCTCCATGTAAGCACACCTATACCGAACAGAACAAACATCGGGTCAAAAGGCGCCTTGCTGTTGGCTGTAAGCGCAAACATGATGAAGTCGGACAGCGGACCTGAAAAAGAGAGCCCCCTTGCCTGCCCGCCCCAGAAATACGAAGCCCACCATGCAAGCACAACCATCACGCCTATCAGCGCCCCGCCTACGGACCACGACCAGCCCTTTTTCGGGCCTTTGCCGAAGGGCTTTCCCCTAAGCACGACCATCAAAAAAATAAGCGCCAAGACGCTTATCACAAACCATTTCATTCCCTGACCGCCCATTATATCCCACAACGCCGGAGAAGCTATGGCGTTTTCACCCTCTCCGACTGAAACCTTAAAGCTCTTGAGAAACTGGCTTATAGGCTTCAGCGGACCATGCAAAGTCGAAATGAGACCGATGCCAAAACCTATGGTCGCTACAAAAGCAGCGAACTGCCCTTCCCCCTGTTTATATAGCACCCCGCTTCCACAGCCCCCTGCCCTGACAATGCCGAGACCGAAGATATACCCGCCGACTATCGCGGCAATCGGCGCGAAAGCCTGTCTTCTCAAACCATCATCGCCCATAAAGCCCATATCTTCGATGAGGTTCGCCCCCACCATCGCGATCAAAAGCGCTAAAAGCCAAGCCCTAAGCAAAGTAATGTCGTTCACAAAGATCACGTCTCTGAACGCTGAGTTCATTCAGTATCTGCCGCGCTGCAGGACAAAACCGAAAAGAACGCCGACGCCGAGCCCGCTCAGCAATACCATGATGCTTGCCTGTGGTATCTGTTCCATCACTACCTCCCCTGTAGTTTATTAAAAGGCCAAAGGCCTTTTGCGTGACCGGTAAAAAATAAATGCTATCTTTGTATCATAAAGAACAGAAAAAAGTAAAACCCACTGGATTAAGAATTATTAATAGTTCAATGAGCTTTATTTATGCGGTTTGAACGAACAGGCTGCCGGTCATAAAAACAGGCCGTTACCTTGTGAATACTCGACCTGAATTATCTGCTTTATCGGTCTGCATCACGATTTAACCGGGCGGAGACCCGTACTTATGGCGTCAATCTGGAAACGCAATACGGGACTGCAGCTTCGATATTCATGACCCTTTTCCCGAGGTTGACAGGCTTGAAGCCCGCTTCCGCAAGCTTATTTATTTCGTAATCTATAAAGCCGCCTTCAGGTCCTATGGCTACTGCCGACGGGCCTGCCAGACCATGCGGAAAACAAGACTCTGCATAGGGGTGGGCGGCAAAAGCAAGCGTGTCTCGGGTCAATCCCGGAAGCTCGTCTTCCACAAAAGGCTTGAAAAGAGGCCTCAAGAAGACCTCGGGCATCACCGTGTCCCTTGCCTGCTCAAGGCCGAGTTCAAGCTGCATCCTAATGCTCTCGTCCGAAACAAGCGGGCTCAGCCAAAAACTCTTTTCGACCCTGAACGAGTTCAAAAAATATATCTTTTTTATTCCCATGACAGCGGCCGAAAACAAAACCCTGCGCAAGACCTTAGGCCGTGGAAGGCCGAGAATAAGCGTGATACGCTGCGGCTCAGGCGGGTCTCTGTCAAGAGAAACCTCCATCTCGACAAACAACTCCTTTATCGACGTTACCGTTCCTGAGCCTATACGACCGTTTTTAAGCCCTACGCAGAGAGTCCTTCCGGCGGCGGCCCTGTGAACGCCCGAAATATGCCTGCACCGCCTTCCCTCAAGACGCACTGTTTTGGGTCCGGTAAAGTCTTCAGGGGAAAGGAGAATGAGGTTCATTGAAAAGGCCTCGAAGTGGGGTGGTCCCGCGCCTTCTAAAACCTACGGTTATCCGTTTATTATTTCCGCGGCTTCTTTTGCGTGGTACGTGAGTATCAGGTCTGCGCCTGCGCGCCTTATCGAGGTGAGGATTTCGATCATCACCCGTTTGCCGTCTATCCAGCCAAGCTGCTCCGCAGCCTTGACCATAGAGTATTCGCCGCTGACATTGTAAGCAGCAAGAGGTATGGCGAAAGATGCGCGTGCGTCCGCGATTATGTCGAGGTATGAAAGCGCGGGCTTGACCATAACAACATCCGCGCCTTCCTGAATGTCGAGGGATATCTCCCGCAGGGCCTCGCGCCTGTTGGCAGGGTCCATCTGGTATGAACGCCTGTCTCCGAACTGCGGGGTCGATTCCGCGGCCTCGCGGAAAGGGCCGTAAAAACCGGATGCGTATTTTGCTGCGTAAGCCATTATGGGAATGCCGCCAAAGCCGTTTTCATCCAGCGCGCCCCTGATTGCGCCTACCCGGCCATCCATCATGTCGGACGGAGCAACCATGTCCGCGCCCGCCTTTGCGTGAGAAACAGCTTCCATTGCCAGCAACCTGAGGGTCTTATCGTTTTCCACCTCGCCCTTTTCGATGACCCCGCAATGGCCGTGATTTGTGTATTCGCACATGCAGACATCGGTGATGACATAAAGATCAGGGACCGCGTCCTTTATCGCCTTTATGGCATTCTGCACCACGCCGTTTTCGTCGTAAGCCCCTGTCCCTAATTCATCCTTGTGCTCTGGAATGCCGAAAAGTATTATGGAAGGAATGCCGAGCGCATAACTCTCTTTTGCGTTTTTGACGGCTTCGTCTATGGATTCCTGAAAACAGCCGGGCATGGACGAGATCGGCTTGCGCACGCCTTTGCCGAAGGTCACGAACAAAGGATAAATAAAGTCATCCGCAGAAAGGCTCGTTTCACGGACCATTCTGCGGATGGTATCGTTCTTTCTTAATCTCCTGTAGCGGTTAACAGGGAACATCTTTCTGTTTATCCGCAGCTGCTGCAGCCGGAACTGCAGGACGGCGCACTGCCGCCTCCGTTCAGCACGAACCCCTCGTGCTCCTCGCCTTCCAAGTAGTCGAGCTGCATCCCGACTAGATTCGGTGACAACGACTTCTCGACAAACACCCGCAGGCCGTTCTTCTCGACCACATCGTCGTCGGCAAGAGGGTTTTCGTCTATATCGAGCCCGAATGATGGTCCGCAACACCCGCTTCCTGCGTTATATATCCTTATGCCCCAGCCGTGCTTGCCCTCGGCCGCAAGAATCTCCTTGCCCTTTTCCGCCGCTTTTTCAGTAACTGTTACCACTTGAATACCTCCGAATATTTTTATATCTTATAGAATAACAGATACCGCATACATGCGGCAATTGGGATTTACAAACAGGTTTCTGCTAAAATTAAACATGAAACGATTTTGGGCCTTACTTCTTATCATTTCTATGCTATGCGGCTGCGCCGGGGCCACCAAGCCGACCTTTCAGGAACTCCCGCAGGGCAAACCTCTGGCGATGAAGATCAACGGCGTGACTTTTCGCATTGTGGCCTTCGGGTATACGAACGATTGGTCAGAACTAGAAGTGGCGATCCTGAACGAGACCGGCCAAGACCTTGAGTTTGATATCTCCAAGATATACGTAACAAACGAAAAGAACTACGATCTGGTCCCGTTGCGTGCGCACGAGATAAATGAACGCGTCCACAGAAAAACAGGCAAATTAGTCAACCCCTTTACGGTCGGCGCGCTTGCAGCAGGCATAGCGGCAATTATAGCCCCTGCGTCGAACGATAGGACCAACATCGCTAAAGCGGCATTGGTGCTTGCAGGGGCCGCGCTCGGAACGGAAATGGCTTCGAGACAGACCGCAGAGGCCGATGCGCAAAGAAAAGAAGACCTTTTGCTGAAAAGCTATAAAGTCCCTTCCGGACTGCAGCTTGGCGGAATTTTGTACTACCGCACCACCGAGGCTGCCAAAGGCGTCAAGGCCTTCATAAAGATAAAAGGTCAGGAAGAATTTTTCCACATAGAGTTGTAACCCTAGCCTGATACGGCGCAAGCCAACCGCCTTTCATTACTCGCGATTAGTTTGTGTGATGGGACTGTCCCCGTGGCAACAACGAGTTGATATTGCGATGTGGATAAATCCCTTCCGTTCAGGGCTGCGTTTGGAAAGTTCTAAATGCTCGCTCCGCAAAGAACTTTTAGCCAAACTCCGCATTCACTACAGGAACCTATCCACATCGCGCTGAATTGTGTCGTCAGTAAATCTTTCCCGTCATGCCCGAAGGCTTTTATCGGGCATCCAGTTTCTTTTGTCTGGATTCCCGCCTACGGATTGCGGGAATGACCGGCAAGATAAGTTGTCATTGCGAGGAATGAAATGACGAAGCAATCTCAAGACAAGATTATCCGCTTTGCTCTGAATGACAAACAAGTGGTATTAATAAAATACTAAATGCATACTTGCAAGCCTGACCCTATTCACGGCCATAAAAAAGGTTTCACCCGTTTTTTTATAAGAGCTGATGCTTTTTCGGCCTGCTTTTCATCGTCGCGCACAAGATAACGTACAAGCACATTGGTATCAATGCCTTTCATCTGTCAAATTCTCTTGAAGCGTTTATTTATGGCCTCTTTTATCCGGGAGTCAGAGACTTTTTTCATACCCTTTTTGTGCAGTATGCCTTCGAGGTCTTTAGCATCAAGCGTTGCAGGTTCAAGGAATACCCTGCCGCCGGTTTCGATTACAAAATCGAGCTTGTCGCCTGCGTTTAGCCGCAGGTGGTTCCTGATCCTCTTGGGAATGGTTGTCTGTCCCTTGGATGTAAGCAGAGAAATTGACATATGTAAGCTCCTTACAAAAAAGTAATATCCTTACTTTAAGGTAAGAAATATTAAGAGGTTTGTCAAGGTGGTGATTGATATTGCAATAGGGATAATCCCTTTCGTCCAGAATTGTGTCGTCAGTAAATCTTTTCTGTCATGCCCGAAGGCTTTTATCGGGCATCCAGTTTCTTTTGTCTGGATTCCCGCTTACGGATTGCGGGAATGACCGGCAGTATAGTTTGTCATTGCGAGGAATGAAATGACGCAGCAATCTTGCTTTTGCTCTGAGATTGCCGCGCCCGATGAGACCGGGCTCGCAATGACAATATCCCTCATACACAAAAACAGGGAAGCCTGATTCGGCTTCCCTGCGCGCTTTATTGCATTGCAAGACATGACCCCGTGGGGACATTCATTGTTGTCTCTACCGGTCCTTTTATGGTACCTTATTATGACCGGAGGTGAGCATAATGAAAACAGTTGAAGACATTCGCCCTGTAACCTATTTAAAATCCCGGGCTGCTGCGCTGCTTGATCAGGTCAACGCCACCCATCGCCCTGTTATCATAACCCAGAACGGCGAAGCGAGGGCTGTCCTGCAGGACACCGAAACATACGAAAGCATGAGGAACGCCATCGGCCTTTTGAAGCTTATTGCACAGGGTGAAGAGGATATCCGCAAGGGCAAAACAGTTGATCACGACAGTCTGTTTGGAGCGCTCAAAAAGAGATTGGAAGCCGGCAAATTCCAGCGTGACTGATGAATAAGTATGCTGTTATCTGGTCGGATGCTGCAGCCCATGACCTTGAGTCTATTATCGGTTACATTGCAAAAGACAGCATTGACACAGCGCTTCGCATTTTAAAACAGCTTCAGGATAAAGCATCGACGCTATTAACTCTGCCTCAGCGTGGCCGTATTGTTCCTGAACTGAAACAGCACGGCATTTTGCAGTACCGCGAACTTGTTGTTTCTCCATGGAGGATCATTTATCGCAGGGCCGACCGGGTTGTGTATATTCTGGCAGTTATTGATTCGCGCCGCAATGTTGAAGATGTCCTCCTCGACCGCCTGACAAGACAGATACAATAGTCTTTCATTGTCCCCGTGTCAAACAGCGAGTTGATAGCGCGATGGGGATAAATTCCTTTCGTTCAGAATTGATACGGCGCAGGCCAACAGCCTTTCACTATTCGCGATTAGTCCGGGCCTTTAATCCTTAAAGTTTTCTGATAATTCTCTTGCAGCTTCCATTGCAGGTTAACGGGCAGGGCGTTACCTGCCCCTCGGATAACCCAGACGCTCATTTCTGAAAAGCAGTTGCCCTGCGCCCGCGGAAATTTAACCAGCTCTCTCCGGACACAATCGGAGATAAGGCCGGGTTTGTGTAGTGAATGCGGAGTTTGGTTAAAAGTTCTTTGCGAAGCGTAGCGTTAAACAGCCGTGAGTGTCTGAGGCCGCAGGCCGAGTTGCACGGCTGTAGTGGAGCGAGTATTTAGAACTTTCCAAACGCAGCCCTGAACGGAAGAAGCTCGGCCTTATCTCTGTATCCCCATCGCGCCGAATTGTGTCTATTCACAAAAAACAGGGAAGCCTGATTCGGCTTCCCTGCGCTTTTTTCAAAACAGCGTCTATTGTTTATTTTTCATGAAAACGGTCGCTGTCCCTATTTTCCAAAATAGAACCGTCCCATTTAATGGTTATAATCCACCGCCACCGACACCGCCGCCACCGACACCGCCGCTACCGCCGCTACCGGATCCGCCGCCTCCAAGTCCGCCCGGAGCCCCTCCTGCTCCACCAGCGCCACCTGCTCCGCCACCGCCATTATTATTGTTCTGCGCTGCAGCCTGCTGCAGCCTTAATTCCTCAGCCTGTTTTGCTATCTCATTCGCCTTTACCGTGTTTACAGACTGCACAATGCTTTCGAGCGTTGAAGGCGATATCAAAACCTCTGGGTTGTCAAAGGCCTTATGCTCCTCCTTCAGGCTCTTCTTCCCTCCTGTGCCGAAATACCATCTCATTCCGCCTATCACGCTGTTGTTCTTTCCTGTTGTCGCTGCCGCAAACAGAGAGATGCAGGTCTTTGAGAATTTGTATTCAGAAAAGAGCTTTGCGCTTGCGGTATGCGGGAACAAAGCGCCCTCAAGGCCCAAGACAAGGTTGTCTGTAAAAAAGTATTTCAGGCTGCCGATGCCGAAGGCGCCCTTATGCACGATATTCTCTCCGTTTAAAAGGCCTGTCTTGCCGCCCAGATGAAAATCATTATAGAATTTGGTGGCGCTTAGGCCGTAGAGCTTAAGCTTAACATCGCTGCCGAGCTCGCCATAAGAGGAGAAGAGCCCCAGCCTTCCGTTATCGTCCTTATAAAAGGCGTGGCCTGCCAGACCATTATACCTCATGCCTGCAACAGTGCCCTTTTCTCCGTCAATCTGAAGATGCAGGGGATTATTCGCAGGATTAACCACAGCGCTCAGACCGCCGACTGTCATCGTCCCCTTGGTGTTTGAGATCGCCCCTGCCTCTGTGTAGGCCTTGGCAGAGACATCAAAGGACTGTTCGGCCGAATAAGACGGCAGGCTGAACAGGAGCAGAAAAACGCCAAAACAGACTGTCCTTGCGGCTGTTGTGCTTGTATAAGGCATGTTGTGACCTCCCCCAATACGTTGCGGGCTTCCCGCGCATTCGCGCAATATAGCACAGTGCTATAAAGAATGTAAAGCAACCTGAAATTGTCTTCTATAACAGGGTGCTATAACATATTTTGATGAAAGCGAAGAATCTGTTCGGAAGCAGGATCAGGCAGTTCCGCATGGAAGCGGGCATCACGCAGGAAGAGCTGGCGCTCAGGAGCGGCCTTTCTCAGGGCTACATCAACCAGCTTGAGTGCGGAAAGCGGAACTACACCCAGAAATCGCTGGAGCTCATAGCAAAGGCCTTATCACAACCTGTGATAAATTTTCTGAAAGAGGACGAAGGCGGGGCTGACGCCAAGGTTGCGGACAAAACAGTTATGTACAAAACCCGAAGCGCGTATAAAAAGGATTTCCTGTCGGTCCTCAACGACCTGCCCGAAACCGTGATCAGCCACTATCTCACAATCTTAAAGATCGAACGGGACCTGCTGAAAAGACATAGAAAAGCGGTCTTGTAGTCGCTGTCCATCATTCAATAGATTTTGAGGCAATTATCTGTTATAATTGACTCATATTTTGAGGCAATTATAAAATGCAATCGACCCGATATATCTGGCAATCCAAGAAATGGCCCAAGCTTGTCTGGAACAACTCCCTATTGCTGAGACTTTTAGGCGAATGCCGTCTGAAGCAGGGAAAGCTTCTGGCACAAATATCATCGTTAGGCCTGCCATATGAACAACAGGCGCACGCCGATGTTCTTTTTCAAGAAGCCATGACCACATCCGCCATAGAGGGCGAAAGACTTGACCCTCCCTCTGTGCGGTCATCCATTGCCCGTAAGCTCGGATTGCCATCAGCAGGCTTGCGTGTTGATCATTATACGGATGGACTTATAGACATTTTATTGGACGCATCCCAGAAATACCGTGGGTCCCTTACGAAAAAACGACTCTTCGGCTGGCACGCCGCACTGTTCCCTACCGGTTATTCGGGCCTGCACAAGATCAGAGTCGGGCAATGGCGCGGCCCCGAACCTATGCGTGTGGTTTCGGGAAAGGCGGGGCGGGAGATCATTCACTATGAAGCATTGCCGTTTGATAAAGTGGAAGCGGAAATGGGGCTTTTTCTAAAGTGGTGGCAGGAAAGCGCCGGAAAGATTGACGGAATTATTCGCGCTGCAGTGGCCCATTTCCGGTTTCTAACAATCCATCCTTTTGAGGATGGCAATGGACGCATCGCCAGAGCCCTGACAGATATGGCGCTCGCACAGGATGACCGGCAGCCGCAGCGCTATTACAGTCTCTCCTCGCAGATCAATGCCGAGAGAGAATCCTACTATGCTGTATTGGAGCAATCCCAGAAAGGCGATGTTGACATAACTGCTTGGCTCCAATGGTTTCTCGGGTGTTTGTCGCGAGGCATCGAAACATCCGAGAAGCTTATGGCGATAGTCCTCGCCAAAGCAGCCTTCTGGTATCGCAATTCTCAAACGCAGCTTACTGACAGGCAGCGAAAAGTCATAAACAAGCTTCTGGATGCAGGGGAAGGTAATTTCACCGGTGGGTTGACCAATAGGAAATATGCTTCGATGGCCAAGGTCAGCAGGGCTACAGCCACGCGCGAGCTGCAATATCTGCTGGATATGGGGGTCCTTAAACACAATCCCGGCAAAGGCAGAAGCACGAGTTATGATCTTGAATGGGGAACTAAAGAACGATAGTCTTCCTGCCGGATGTCAGCAGTGAGGATTAGCAAACGCCTCTTCCGCTTCAGCGTAAAGCTCCTCAACACAGTCCCTGTACCTCGGAGAAAAATGCATTATCTTTAACGCCCCTACTTTCGCCTTTCTCGCGATCTCACCCGCAAGCGCGGCAGTCAGATGATGGCGCTCTTCCGCCAAGCCGCGGTCCCGCTCAAGAAAATAAGCCTCGCAGAACAGGATGTCCGAACCGCGAACAAACTCGACCGCTTTTTCGATATTGGTCGACAGCGGGGCAGTGTCCATCAGATAAGAAATTTTTTGTCCCCTTGTTATGTCCGCAAGGTCTTTAAGCTCTGCAAGGCAGAGTTCTTTTCCGTCAACTTTAATAGCGCGGCTGTCATCCCCCAGCCTTATGGCCTTTTTGAGTTCGGAAAGCCAAGGGCCGACAGAAAAACCGCGCCCCTCAAGAAGCGCCTTGTTGATGTTTATATGGAATTCCTCCTCTATGGAATAAGCGATAACAGGAATGCTGTGAGACAGGCGCAGGGCCTTGACCTTAAATGAAAGATCTTCCAGTATCAGGCCGTTAAAATCCGTTGAGGGCTGTTCTACAGCCTTAAACCTGTTCGAAGCATGAAAGCTTGAATGCCGCACAGCCCTTTCACCTATGCCGAAGACCTCGATCTTAAGAGGATATTTCGCTATGAGGTTCCATGTGTATCCCTTGAGCTTGCCGTCAACGCATTCGATGATGTCTTCCGGCCCGAATATCAGCAAGGGCGACTCACGCCTCAAGAGGTTTCTGAAAAGTTCGTCGATGCCTATGAAATGGTCCATGTGGGCGTGGGTCACAAAAACAGCCGAGACCTTCATCATGTCGCCGGCAGAAAGAGACGAAAGGGCCCCGGCGTCGAACAAAAGGCCCCTGCCTTCGCGCAAAAGCCTTACAAGCACGCAGGGGTCGCCGAAAGGGTCGTTTACCATCGAAGCGTGAAAAGTTGGGTTCATAGTGATATAATTATACCCGAAGCGACAATGACCATACACATAGGACACGCCGCGGCTTACCGAAAACAAACTACTTGCAAAGATAAGGTTTAAGGAGGATATATGCCTGAATTGAGAAAAGACCCCATATCCGGCAGATGGGTAATAATATCTGTCGAGAGGGGCAAAAGACCGTCCGACTTCACTTCCCCGTCCCAAAAAAGAAAGGCCGGGGGGTTCTGCCCTTTCTGCCCGGGTAACGAACATACCACCACTTCAGAAATTATAGTCTTCAGGCCGGCGAGCACAGCGCCGAATTCGCCGGGGTGGTCCCTGCGGGTCGTACCGAACAAGTTCCCGGCACTCCAGATACACGGGGAGCTGAACAAGACCGGCGAAGGCGTATTCGACAAGATGAGCGGCATAGGCGCCCACGAGGTCATAATCGAGACCTCGGACCACCTTCTCTCTCTCGCAACAATGCCGCTGCGCGCGGTTGAGGATGTGCTCTGGGCCTACTATTTCAGACTGACCGATCTCAAAAAGGATTTCAGGCTTAAATACGCGCTCATATTCAAAAACGAGGGCGAAATAGCGGGGGCATCTCTGGAGCATACCCATTCACAGCTTATCGCCCTTCCCATAGTGCCCAAGACTGTCAGGGAAGAGATGGAGTCATCCAAAAAATATTATGACAGCAAAGAACGCTGCATATTCTGCGACATTATAAATCAGGAGATAGACGCGGACAAAAGGGTGATTTACGAAAACGATAAATATGTCGCGCTTTCACCCTTTGCGCCGAGAGACCCTTTTGAGACATGGATCATGCCTAAAAAGCACGAGTCCGCCTTTATGCCCTCGGACAAGAGCTTTGCGAGTCTCGCCGAGATACTCCAAAGAACACTCAGGCAGCTCGACAGAGTATTGGATTCACCTCCGTATAATTTCATACTCCACACCTCTCCTTTCAAGGAAGAGCAAAACGACTACTATCACTGGCACATAGAAATCATGCCGAGGCTCTTGAAGAGGGCCGGGTTCGAATGGGGATCGGGTTTCTACATAAACCCTACCCCGCCCGAAGAGGCCACAAAGTTCATGAGGGACGCCAAAATATAAAGGCTTTATGGACGAAAACACAAACTTAACGGGACCCGGACAATCCGGCCCGCATGAGTCTTCGCTCGGAAACCTTCTGGACGGCGACAGCAATATTCTCAATACGCTGAGAGACGCTGTCGAAAAGAACGCCGAGCTTTACAGGAAGACGACCGAACACCTGAACAGGATCACGGTCATCTATGAGCTTACCAAGGCCATAATCTCGCTCAACAATTTCGATGAGCTCCTCAAGAAGATAACCGAAGAGGTCGCCAAACTCTTCAATGCCGCCGGGTCTATGATACGTTTTATGGAAGACGGAAGCCTCAAGATCAAGGCCTCTTACGGCGTGCCGCCCGAAATAATAGACGCGATATCCGTAGGGCTCGGCGAGGGGCTGGCAGGGACTTCAGCTAAAGAAGGACGCACCATTCTCGTAAAGACTGCGGAAGAGTTCGGCGCTATAACTCCGGTCATAAACATCAGGACGGCGGTAAGCATTCCTCTAAAAATAGGCAATGCGGTCATAGGCACCTTCGGGATATTCGACAAAAAGAACCCGGACGGAAGCGATGCGTCCTTTACGGAAGAAGACGTGACCATGCTCGAAGGCTTCGCTACGATAGCGGCCATAGTGATAGAAAAATCCATAATCTACGAGAATGCGTTAAGGCAGGAGCGTGAGGCCAACGAGGCAAGAAAGCAGGTCGAAGAACTCAAAGACTACCTGCAGGGCTTGATCGAAAATTCGGCCGACGCGATAGTAACTTCGGACCTGAACGGCATAGTGAAGTCATGGAACCTCGGCTCGGAAAAAATCTACGGCTTTACGAGGGAAGAGGCCATAGGCAGGTTCCTCCCCTTCCTGCCCGAATTTCTGGCCGAAATAGAAAACGATTATACGGAAAGGGTGAAAAAAGGGGAAACGCTTAAAGACATCGAGACCATCAGAAGGACCAAAGACGGGAAATTAATAGACGTGAATTTAACGCTTTCTCCGATAAAAAACGTGGGCGGAGAGGTGATCGCAATAAGCGGCATCGCAAGAGACATCACAGACAAGAAGAGGGTCGAGAAGGACCTTCTTAGAAGAAACTCGGAGTTGGCCCGCCTGCTTTTCATAAGCTCCGCCATGAGAGGCACTCTGGATCTGGACAGGCTGCTTAGAATGGTGCTTACGGCGGTGACCATGGGTGACGGCCTCGGATTCAACCGTGCGATGCTGTTTCTGCTGGACGAAGAAAAGAACAGCCTGAAAGGCGCTATGGGGGTCGGACCCGCCAGCCACGAAGAAGCTTGGGAGATATGGTCAAGGCTATCGACGGAGCAGAAAGACCTCAATACTATAATGGAAGAAATAGAGAGGGGCCCCCTAAGGAAAGACTCTTTTATGGACAGGCTCTGCTGCAGCGTCGAAGTCCCCCTCGAAGAGCTTACCATACTTACCCGGGCCGTAAAAGAACAGCAATCCTTCAATGTGACCGATATTTATTCCGAGCCGCTCTCGGACACTATTCTCATACAGCAGCTCGGCACGTCGGCCTATGCGGTGGTGCCTCTCGTTTATCAGGACAGGGTCATCGGGGTCATATGGGTCGACAACATGTTTTCGAGGAGACCGATAACCGAGCATGATCTGGAAGTCCTTCAGGGCTTTACCAATCAGATCGCATCGGCCATCGAAAATGTGCGTCTCTTTGCTCAGGTCACGCGGGCGGAGCAGGAACTCGAAAACATATTCGAATCCATTTCGGACATGCTGTATGTGGCCGACAAAAATTATGTCATAAAAAAGATCAACAAGGCGGTGATAAATACGCTGGGCAAGCCCGCCGTCGAAATTATGGGCAGAAAAAGTTCCGACATATTCGGAAATATAGCTGCCGAGTGGGAGGCCTGCCCGCTGCCGAACGGGGACTCCCACCACGACGCCTTTGTCCGGGAACTCGAAGATTCGAATCTGGGGGGCACCTATCTCGTTTCATGCTCCCCGATTATCGACACGAGCGGAAAGATCATCGGAACGGTGCATCTCTTACGGGACATAACGGAGCTTAAAAAACTCAGGGAGCGCGTGACCTTTACGGAAAGAATGGCGGCGCTCGGCGAGATGGCCGCAAAGGTGGCCCATGAAATACGAAACCCGCTGCTCTCTATCGGGGGCTTTGCGAGACGGCTCGAAAAACAGGTGGACTCCGGCGTTAAGGAATACGCAAAAATAATCGTGGACGAGGTCGGAAGGCTCGAAAGCATGCTCAACGATACGCTCAGTTTCGTCAGGGTTTCGCCGATCAATAAACGCGAAGTCGAACTTAGCGGGATCATCGATAACATTATTCATCTGCTGGACCCTGCCGCAGCTTACAGAAACAATATTCTACGAAAAGAGTGCGACTTGCCTATTACCGCAAAAGTAGACCCTGACAGGCTTAAAGAAGCGATCATAAATGTGGTGACCAACGCAAATCAGTCCACCGATAAGGGGACGATCACGATACGCGCCTATAAAGCCCGGCCGGATGCGAACACGGAATACCGGAATTATGCCGTGCTTGAAGTGGAGGACGACGGGCAGGGCATCAAAGAGGAAGACATGAACCGTATTTTCAATCCTTTTTTTACGACGAGGTCGACAGGGACAGGACTCGGCCTCTCGATAACAAAAAAGATAATCGAAGATCACGGAGGCAGGATAGAGGTCGAAAGCACGGTCGGCAAAGGCACCAAATTTGTTTTCTATCTGCCGATGGATGAATAGAAATAAAGATGATAAAATACCCGGAGGAGGAGAGATCATGAAAATACTTGTGGTGGACGACGAAAAAAACATTCTGAAGCTTTATCAGGCCGAACTCGAAGATGAAGGCTATACGGTTTTTACGGCCAATTCGGGGAAAGAAGCGCTTGAGGTTTTCGAAAAGGAAAAACCCGACCTGATTACGCTCGACATACTCATGCCCGATATAGACGGCATTCAGGTGCTCAGGCAGATAAAAGAAAAAAACCCGCAGATCCCGGTAATAATGCTCACGGCTTACGATTACAGGGACGATTTCTCGGTCTGGGTGTCTGACGGATATGTGGTCAAATCTTCCGACCTGACAAATCTCAAGGCAACGATAAAACAGATAATTGACAAAAAATGACCGGTTGCTGACCTTACGCCCTGAAATTCCGGCTTACGGCGGTTTTGCGCTCGCCCGGATTCAAGGCAAAGTTGTTCTTATCAAAGGCGCCATCCCGGGCGAACTCGTGACCGCAGTCGTCGAAAAAGAAGAAAAAGACTTTTCCCGGGCCAAGGTTGTAGAAATAATAGAACCGTCCCCTTTTCGAACAGAACCGCGCTGCAGATTCTTCGGCATATGCGGGGGCTGCCGGCTTCAGTTCATGGCCCACGAATTTCAGGTAAATATGAAAAGTCATATCCTGAGGGACAATCTTAAACGGATCGGAAAGATCGAACTTTCGGTTTCCGGACCTGTAACATCCGAAAATCCTTGGAACTACAGGCTGCGCGGCCAGTTCAAAATCCAAAATAACACTGCCGGATTCTATATGGAAAAAACACGTACCATAGTGGATATCGATGCCTGTCCGCTCATGTCCGAAAATGTGAACAAACTTTTTACGGAGACTAAACGGACGGTGACCGGAATGCCGTCGGAAGAGATTCATATATCCGCAGGCAAGACCTCAACGGTCCTTTTAAAGATACCCGAAGGGGCCATGTCGGGCGCAGATGAAAGAACAGCCGATAAATTCCTGCAACACGGTTTTGAGGGCGTTGTCATACAAAAAGGGAAGAATTCCTTTAAATCTTGGGGGCGGGCCTTTACGACTTTAGAGCTCGATGGGATCGAATATACGGTATCGCCTTTAAGTTTTTTTCAGGCAAACTGGGAGGTCAACCTCAAGGTCTTAAAAGAGATAAAAGACATGCTCGCGCCCCTTAAAGACAAACGTATTATAGATCTCTATTCGGGGGCCGGAAATTTCTCTCTGCCTTTAGCGCAGCATGCCGGCGAGGTCATCGCTGTCGAAGAAAACCCGTATGCCGTAAAAGACGGGGAAAGGAACATCGAAATAAACGACATTCACAACTGCAGATTCATAAAGCACAAAGCAGAGGAATACGACAAGCTGCAAGGTTGCGATGTCCTCATCCTCGATCCCCCACGGCCGGGCCTGACCGACCGCGTTTGCAGGAATATACTCGCCTCAAAACCCGAACAGTTGATTTATGTTTCATGCAATCCCGCGACATTCGCACGCGACATGAAAAAACTCAACAAGGAATACGAACTGCAGTCTGTAAAGATGATCGACTTCTTCCCTCAGACTTATCACATAGAATCCGTTGCAGTCCTTGATCTCAGATGAAAAAAGCGGTCATACTTCTCGGTCCTACAGGGGTGGGGAAAACCGGCGCCTCGCTTATGCTTGCTGAACATCTGAAAACCGAAATAATAAGCTCCGATTCGATGCAGATTTATCGTCACATGGACATCGGCACGGCAAAACCGTCAAAGGAAGAGCAGAAACAGATCCCGCACCACATGATAGACATCATCGAGCCGTGGGAACCTTTCAGCACGGGCGCCTATATTTCAAAGGCTTTGCCCCTATTCGAAAATCTTTTCGCAGCCGGGAAAATACCGCTAATCACAGGCGGGACAGGGCTGTACATAAAAGCGATGACTCGCGGCATTTTCGAAGGCCCTTCGGCGGACAGGGGCCTGAGAAACGAGCTTGCCGAAAAAGAAGCTCATGGGCCGGGCAGCCTTTATGAAATGTTGCAGCGCCTCGATGCGCCGGCAGCAGCCAAGATAATGCCTCAAGATATCAGAAGGACCATAAGGGCGCTCGAAGTCTGCATCAAAAGTGGAACAGCCATTTCAGACTTTCAAGAAAACCGCACAAAACCTTTTCCGTACGATTTCTTAAAAATAGGTCTTATCAGGGAACGAGACGAACTTTACCGCTTGATCGATGAGAGGGTCGACGCCATGCTTGCCTCAGGGCTTGTTGACGAAGTTTCCGAGGTGCTTGACCTCATAGCGAGAAATGCGGAAACCCCGGCCGACTGTCCTGCAATGCAGGCCATAGGATACAAAGAACTTGCGTCATATCTGAAAGGTTCCGGGGCTCTGGATGATGCCGTTTACCTGATAAAAAAACGCTCGCGCAATTATGCCAAAAGACAGCTTACATGGTTCAGAAAAGAGGAAGGCATAGAATGGGTCGATGTGACCGGCCTGTTCGATGCCGGAAAAATATTCTTAAAAGTTACGGACAATATTAAGTCTTTCGGTTAAGGTGGTCCTTCGCAGCCCGGACTATGCCGTCCTCATCGAGGCCGTATTTTCTCCTGAGTATTTTCTGCGGGCCGTGCTCGACAAATTCGTCCGGGACCCCTAAAAGCTTTACGCCGGCATGAGAGAATCCGGCCCAATTCAGGTATTCAAGAACCGCGGAACCGAAGCCTCCGGCCACGATGTTTTCTTCAACCGTAATTATCTTTTTGAATTTCGTCGCTATGCTTGAAAGCATTCCTGTATCCAAGGGCTTTACAAAACGGGCATTCACAACACACGCGCTTATCCCCTCGTCCTTCAGCAACGCCGCTGCTCCAAGCGAGGTCTTTACCGTATTGCCTATGGCGATTATCGCAATATCGCTTCCCTCGCGCAGGACCTCGGCCCTGCCCTTTTGTATCGGGACCAAGGGGTTCGCGGTTATCGAACTTTTGCCGCGCGGATAGCGTATGGCGCAGGGAGCATCGAGCGCAAGCGCAAACTTAAGCATGTCCCCGAATTCATCGCCGTCCTTAGGAGACATCAGGGTGAGATTGGGTATATGTCTAAGGTAGGAAAGATCGAACAGTCCCTGATGCGTCGGCCCGTCCTCGCCCACTATGCCTCCCCTGTCTATCGCAAACATAACAGGCAGGTTTTGCAGGCACACATCATGGATCACCTCGTCATAAGAGCGCTGAAGGAAGGTCGAATATATCGCAATAACAGGCCTCAAACCTTGCGCTGCCAGTCCTGCCGCAAAGGTTACGGCATGCGGCTCGGCGATTCCCACATCGTAGAACCTGTCAGGGAACTTGTCGGCAAAAACATTAAGGCCGGTGCCTTCTTTCATGGCAGCTGTTATGGCCACTATGCGATCATCAACGGCGGCAAGTCCGGTCAAAGCATTGCCGAATATCTCGCTGTACGTCATAGAGGGGCATTCTTCGGATATTTTAGAGCCGTTAGGCTGGAGGCCGAGGTCGGTATCGAACGGGCCGGTCCCGTGATAAATGCAGGGGTCTTCTTCCGAGAATTTATAGCCCTTGCCCTTCTTTGTGACGACATGTATGAGGACCGGGCCTGTTACGTCGAGGATATTTCGGAGCGTCTCTATCAAGAGCGGTATATCATGGCCGTCTATAGGGCCGAAATAGTTAAAGCCCAAGTCCTCGAAAAGACCTCCGGGAGTGAAAAAACCCTTTAAGCTTCCCTCCGCCTTTTCCGCGATCTTTGTGACCGTACCGCCTATCTTGGGAATACCTTCGAGCAAGGCCTTCGTCTCTTTCCTGAAACGCTTGAAAAATGTGCCTGTGAGGACCTTGCTCAGATAATTGGACATCGCGCCCACATTAGGGGATATGGACATTTCATTGTCATTGAGTATTACGACAAGGTCTTTCTTAAGATGGCCGGCGTGATTGAGTCCTTCAAAGGCAAGCCCTGAGGTCAAAGCCCCGTCGCCTATGACAGCCACTATCTTCTGCATTTTAAAATTCGAGGCATTCGGTCTCTGCGAGTTGATAATATCCCTGCCTGCAGTCATACCAAGCGCCGCCGAGATCGAAGTTGAACTGTGGCCTGTGCCGAAGGCATCGTGCGGACTCTCGCTCATCTTGGGGAAGCCCGACATGCCGCCGAATTGCCTGAGGGTTTCAAAAGCCTTGAACCTGCCTGTCAGGAGCTTATGAGGATACGATTGATGGCCGACATCCCAGACTATCTTGTCTTCTGGCGAGTTAAGCACATAATGGAGCGCGATCGTCATTTCAACAACGCCTAGGCTGGATGCCAGATGCCCGCCGTTCAACGAAACCCTCTCGATAATGAGAGAACGCAACTCTTCGGCCAACTGAGTCATCTCCTCAAAGGTCAGTTTCTTAAGGTCCAGCGGCGAATTGATTTTCTCGATAATCATCCGGTTGCTAACTCTTGCGGTCGTACAGGTAAAGCGCAATCCGGCGTAGCGGTTCCGCCTTGTCCCCAAATTCCGTGAGCGATTCGATCGCGTTATTTATAAGCTCTTTGGCCTTTTCTTTAGATTTTTCGAGCCCGTATAATTTTGGATAGGTCATCTTCTTCTTTTTTTCGTCAGACCCCTTCGGCTTGCCTATCACCTCTGTCTCGCCCTCCACATCGAGGATATCGTCAACCACCTGAAAGGCGAGGCCTATATTTGTCCCGTACCTTGTAAGGTGAAGCAACGCATCCTCACCGCACTCGGCAAATATTCCGCCTATCCTCACAGAGGAGGTAATAAGGGCGGCGGTTTTTCGGGAGTGGATAAAAGAGAGCGTGTTTTCATCGGGCTCTGAATTCTCGGAAAGCAGGTCCTGCGCCTGACCTCCGACCATGCCGTGAATGCCTGCCCCATGTGCTATCTCTCGGATGGCCCTGACCAATGCGTGATCGCTGATACTGTTTTTGTTGTAACTTTTATCCGAAAGCAGGCTGAAGGCTTCGGTAAGCAGGCCGTCGCCGGCGAGAATCGCCATACCGTCCCCGAAAACTTTATGGTTAGTGGGTTTGCCGCGCCGAAGATCGTCGTTGTCCATCGCAGGGAGATCGTCGTGAATAAGCGAATAGGTATGAATAAATTCGATGGCCGACGCATACGGCAAAACGTCTTCTCCCTTCCTGCCGCACGCTTCGTAGGCAGCCATGCAGAGTACGGGACGGATCCTTTTGCCTCCTGCAGAAAGCGAATGGACAATAGAGTCGTTAAGGACCTTCGGGTTGAAAGAGGCAGGGAAATAATCCCCGAGGAACGAGTCCACAAGGTTCTTTCTCTCTTTAAGATAAGTTTTGATGTCCATTAACAGACTCTCCGTTTAGATTATACTGCAATTGCAATTTCCTTTTTATGTCTGCCCCTAACTTCAGGCTGGGTTTTAATAAAGCTGTTTACATCCTCGCTGACCCTGTTTACGAGGCGGTTGACTTCTTCGGCCACATGCCCCGAGATAAAGGCCTGCCCGCACTTGCTGCAAACATTGGCGATAACATGCTTTACAGTAACCGTAATACTTTTCAGTTCATAGACCATATCTGTATGCCCTGCTTTTATACTGCCGCTACATTCCGGGCACAATCTCTTTTTCTCTTTAAGCATTATCGGTTGCCAAAATTTTTAAAATGACCCTCGACCCTCCGGTCGTTCTCATTCCAATATATTGACCACTTCAAGTCCCTCTATTTTTGCAAAGTCATCTATATTTTTCGTAACCAGCTTCAGATCGTTCACAAGCGCCGTTGCTGCAATCACGGCATCGGCAAGTTTGATCTTGCTGCTCCTTTTCAGCTCTATAGCTTTATCGGAGACATTCTTATCGAGAGGATAAATCGTGGCGTATTCAATTAATTCTTTGCAGGTTTCATATCCTTCGGCAGTGTGCTTGTCCCAACCTAGAAATTCAATCTTTGTCAGAATGGAGATATTGAGCGTGTGTCGGAGTGTAAGGTCGTCTATAAGATGTCTTGCGCTTTCAGAGCCCTTAGTGTAATAGATCAGAATGTTTGTATCTAAAAGATACTCACTTTCCAAGAGCGCGTTCCCAATCTTCTCTTAGATTCTTGGATTCGCTATCCGGATCGAAGTCCATATTTTTGTAGATGCCGAAAGCACTTTTTGTAACTACTGACGAATCCGTCCCTGCAATATTCTCTTCCTGTTCGTCATAAATTATATGGACCTTAACTTTTCCTATAGGCAGTTTTCGATCTATCTGCTTTACCATACCGTCTTCTATAACTGCTTCGGCTATCCTGTGTCCCATGTTTTATCCTCTCAACCCAGTGTATTTGTATTATATAACAAATCTTACTCCCACTCTATGGTTCCGGGAGGTTTTGAGGTGATGTCGTAAGTGACCCGGTTTATTCCCCTGACTTCGTTTATGATGCGATTGGAAACCTTTGACAGCAAGGCATAGGGTAGTTCGGCCCAGCGGGCCGTCATAAAGTCCGTTGTCTGGACTGCACGCAGGGCGACAACATAGTCGTAGGTGCGGCCGTCGCCCATCACACCAACTGCCTTTACCGGCAAAAACACGGCAAAGGCCTGCGAGGTCTTTTCGTACCAGCCCGATGCTCGCAGTTCCTCAATGAATATATGGTCTGCACGGCGCAGAAGGTCGGCGTATTCCCGTCTGACTTCGCCAAGAATCCTCACGCCGAGGCCGGGACCGGGGAATGGATGACGGAACACCATTTCGTGTGGCAGTCCAAGAGCCGATCCAAGCTCTCTTACCTCGTCCTTGAACAGTTCCCTGAGAGGCTCCAGCAGCTTCAGATGCAGGGTTTCGGGCAGGCCTCCAACGTTATGGTGTGACTTGATAGTGTGTGCCTTCTTTGTCTTTGAACCTGCAGACTCTATCACGTCAGGGTATATGGTGCCTTGTGCCAGCCATTTAACGCCGGTCAGCTTCTCAGCTTCTTCCTGAAACACATGGACGAATTCGCGGCCTATGATCTTGCGTTTCTGCTCCGGGTCCGAGACCCCTTTTAGTTCCTTCATGAAACGTTCAGAAGCGTCTATGTGGAGTACTCTGACTCCGAGGTTTTTGCCGAAGGTCTCCATCACCTGCTCTGCTTCGTTTAAGCGCAGAAGGCCATTGTCAACGAATACGCAGGTAAGACGGTCACCGATGGCGCGATGAAGCAGGGCCGCGGCAACGGAAGAATCGACGCCTCCTGATAGTCCAAGAAGCACCTCCTCATCGCCCACTTCCGAGCGTATCTTTCCGATCGCTTCCTCCACATAGTCCGGCATGTTCCAGTCAAAGCCGCATCCGCAGATATCGTGGACAAAGCGCTCCAGTATTGCCTTGCCATGGAGGGTATGGGTCACTTCCGGATGGAACTGCACCCCGTAGAACCTACGGGACTCATCAGCCATCGCTGCTATCGGAGTTGCCGCATTCTCGGCAATGACCTTGAACCCCTGCGGCATCGCAGTCACCTTGTCACCGTGACTCATCCATACATCGAGCCATGCCTTTCCGTCAGGGTCCAGCCTGTCCTGTATGTCGCGCAGCAGGGCGGTGTGGCCGTGTGCGCGCACTTCCGCATAGCCGAACTCACGTTTTAGGGCGTTCTCGACCCTGCCGCCCAACTGCTCTGCCATGGCCTGCATGCCATAACAGATGCCGAGCACCGGCACGCCGAGATTAAAGACGATGTCCGGGACTTTAGGGGTTTCTTCTTCATATACCGACGCAGGACCGCCCGAGAGAATTATACCCTTCGGGCTGAACTCACGGATAAATGTCTCACTTGCGTCGTAAGGATGGAGCTCACAATATACGCTCGTTTCACGCACCCTTCTTGCGATAAGCTGCGTGTACTGCGAGCCGAAATCGAGGACCAATATTTTGTCTATGTTTGCCATTTTCTTTTTTGACTGCCGGCTATCGACTGCTGGCTTTTTTATTTACTGCTCTATCCTGTAGTTTGGCGCTTCTTTGGTGATAATGACATCGTGGACATGGCTTTCTTTAAGACCGGCGCCGGTTATCTGTATGAACTTGGCTTTTTTGCGCATCTCTTCCAAGGTGTTGCAGCCGCAGTATCCCATGCCGGACCTAAGCCCTCCGATGAGCTGGTGAATGCTTTGAGATACAGGCCCCTTGTACGGCACGCGGCCTTCGATGCCTTCGGGAACAAGTTTTTCTTTTTCGACGCCCTGCTGACCGTACCTGTCTTTTGCGCCCTGCTCCATAGCGCCCAGAGAACCCATACCCCGATAAACCTTGTAGCTCCTGCCTTGATACAGAAACATCTCGCCGGGAGATTCGGCAGTGCCTGCGAAAAGGCTTCCCACCATTACGCAGTGTGCCCCCGCGGCTATCGCCTTCGTTACGTCGCCCGAATATTTTATTCCGCCGTCCGCGATTATCGGGATCTTGGACTTTGCCGCGACCGCACAGCAGTTTTTTATGGCGGTCAACTGCGGAACGCCCGCCCCTGCCACGATTCTTGTGGTGCAGATCGAACCGGGGCCTATACCGACCTTTACAGCATCGGCGCCTGCCTTTATCAAGTCGGCAGTGCCTTCGGCTGTGGCCACATTCCCGGCAATCACCTCGATAGCAAAGGCTTTTTTAAGCTCTTTAAGAGTATTGATAACGGCCTTGGAATGACCGTGCGCCGTGTCTATTGCGATTATGTCCGCGCCGGCCTTTATAAGAAGCTCTGCCCTGAGCAGCGCCTCTTCACCCACACCCACGGCAGCGCCTACGCTCAGCCTGCCCATTTTGTCCTTACATGCGTGCGGATACTTCTTTTTCTTCTCTATGTCTTTAATAGTAATAAGCCCTTTGAGCATGAAGTTATCATCAACTATCGGCAGCTTCTCTATCTTGTATTTATGGAGAATAGCCTTTGCATTTTCTAGGGTCGTTCCTGCCGGGGCGGTTATAAGCCTGCCCTTTGTCATAATCTCCGAAACCTTTTTGGTGAAGGTCGTTTCGAATTTCAGATCTCTGTTGGTGACAATTCCGACAAGCTTGCCGTTTTTCGTAACCGGCACCCCCGAAATCTTATACCTCTCCATCATAGTCATCGCCTCGGAAAGCGGCGCGTTGGGGTCGATGGTTATCGGGTCGACTATCATGCCGCTTTCGGATTTCTTTACCTTGTCGACTTCAAGCGCCTGTCTTTCGGGCGGCATGGCCCTGTGAACAATGCCGAGCCCGCCTTCTCTCGCCATAGAAATCGCCAATTTTGCCTCTGTTACGGTGTCCATGGCCGAGCTTAGAAGTGGAATGTTCAACTTGATGCTTTTCGTCAGATTTGTGGTGATATCCACGTCGCGGGGCAGTATATCTGACTTTGCGGGCAGCAACAGAACGTCGTCAAAGGTTAAACCTACGAGAATTTTATCGTCAAGCATATAAAAACCCCTTTCAAAGATTAATTAAAAGTATAACACGTTTTATTATGCATATTAAAATCGGGGTTAAGACAGTTAAGGGCAACGCGCTACATAGAGTCTGTCCATAAACTCTGTTCTTTTGTCTGTCATTCCCGAAGTTTTTAATCGGGAATCCAGTGTTTTCAAGGTGTTCTGGATCCACGGGTCAAGCCCGAGGATGACGACTGCTTACTTTATGGACAGACACTACATATAAATGCCTGCGATAAGGCCGGGCCTCTTCCGTTCAGGGCTGCGTTTTGACCAAAACTCCGCATTCACTCCAGAAACCCAGCCTTATCTTGGATCAGCGTGTTTGTTCTGTTTACTCCAACCGAACGCCGCTGCAAAACACCGCTTGCAGCGTCCCTTTCGTTATAAAATCCCTATCCGCGAGCAGATAGTTTCCTTTTTCGATCTCGCACTCATCCATGCAGGCTGCGCTGAGTGTCCGCTCAAGAGAAAGCCCTGCTTTTAAAAAAAACCTGAGTTCCTCAAAAAATGCTCTGCCGTGCCTGACACCCTTTGACCCGCTGTCCGTTCCTACTGCAAGGGGCACGCCGATGGAGGAGGCATAATTTAAAGCCAGCAGATGGTCCTCGACCACCTCGTCGATAAGCCTTTTCACCTGCAAAGACGGGCCTTCGGACAATGCTGCCAGAGCAAAGACCGTCGGCGTCCACGATACATTTTCCCCGGCCATAATATGCAATGTCTCTTTTGAG
The DNA here is from genome assembly GCA_004321915.1 of Nitrospirota bacterium. GTDB lineage: Bacteria > Nitrospirota > Thermodesulfovibrionia > Thermodesulfovibrionales > Dissulfurispiraceae > MYbin3. Next base: position 68,321 of record SCQE01000021.1, on the reverse strand, counting down.
ACAAAAAAACCGTGCTCGATCGAAGATGCTCCGGCAGCCAAGGCGACCCGTACAGCCTTGTCCGAATTTGCATGGCATTTGACCTTAAGTCCGTATCCGCGGGCTTCTTCGCATATTATTCGCAGCAGTTCCAGATCGAAGCCTCCGGGAGTTACATACGCGCTGTCCCTGAAATGGACTATTCCGGAATTCACGACCTTGATGAAATCGGCCCCGCTGTCCGCCATCCCGCGCACCGCCTCTTTTGCCTCGCCCCTGTCCGAAATGCCGACCCCGAGAAACACGCCGTAACCGCCTTTTCCGTAAAGGGCCTTGCCTGACGTATGCATTTTTAGAGGACTGCCAGCTCCGGATATAAGCCTTTTTGCCTCAAACCCGATGCCGCTCTTATGACCGCAATCTTCGACCGACATTATTCCGTTTCTTGTCATCGCTTTTGAGAGCGAGCCGATTTCTTCATTTCCGGCCTGAAGACCCTCGACCGCAAAATGAACATGCGAGTCCCTGAAGGGGGGAATTTTTAAAAATTTATCGTCCTGAGAAGCGCGAAATTCCGTCATGTGATATACTTTTATCTAATCGTATTGTTTGTCAAGCAAAGGGGGGCGTTTTGGGATTGAACTCCCTAAAAAAACATATCTTTTACGAGTTCCTGAATCTTGCCGGAAGGGTCTATGTTTTGGCCCGGCATTCGGAAAACGTGATCCTCGGCCATCGCGGATTCACCTCGGAAGAAAAAGAGAACGGCATAGTGCTGGTCTTCAATTCAAAAATGAACTTTCATTGGGACGATTACGGCATAACCGCCACGCTTGTATTCGGCACATCGCCGCAAAAATGTTTCATACCGGTGGACGATATAATCGCGGTATATTCGCCCGACTTGTCCGCGCAATTCGTCCTGAACCCCAATGCCGCCCGCAATACCGAAACCCAAGACCTCACCGACCGGAAGATCAGCGCCGTCCCTGCCCATAAAGCATCCAAAGAGGCGAAGCCTTCCAAAAACGTCATCAAAGTGGACTTTACAAGAAAAACAAAAACGGACGATTGACAAAAAACGCATCTTGAATGCGCCTTGGTATCAACCCGGAAAACGCCCGTCTTTCAGAAGCAGTGTCCTGTCGGCGCGCGCCGCAAGGTCGTTATTGTGTGTGACCATGATAACGGTAAGACTGTTTTTGTGGAGAGACTTTAAGAGTTCGAAAATATTCTCGCTGTTCTCGCTGTCCAGATTTCCCGTAGGTTCGTCCGCAAGTATGATTTCAGGACCGTTCACCAAGGCCCGCGCAATGGCCACCCTCTGCATCTCTCCGCCGCTCAACTGCTTGGGATAGTGCTCTATGCGTCCTTTCAAACCGAGCAGTTCGATCGCCCCGATAATTTTCTCTTTGTCTATTGCGGTCCGGCTGAAAACCAGAGGCAGCGCGATGTTGTCAAACACCGTGAGCCCCGGCATAAGATAAAACTGCTGGAATACAAAACCGATCTTCTTGCGCCTTATACGCACGAGTTCATCTTCCCGCATCTTCTCGACAGCAACACCATCGATAAGCAGGCTGCCTTTAGACGGCCTGTCAAGGCATCCGAGGACATGCAGAAGAGAGGTCTTCCCCGAACCAGAAGGGCCGACTATCGAGATAAACTCGCCTTTTGAAATCTTCATATCGATACCTTTGAGGGCATGCACCTCTTCGGAACCGCGCAAATAGGTCTTTTCTATGCCTTTAAGTTCTATCATCCCTTTATCGCCTCGATCGGGCTTATTTTTGCGGCCTTCCATGAAGGATACAAACCCGAAATTATGCCGACCGCAGAAACAAAAACAAGACTTGCCGCAGCCAGAACAGGATCGAAATCCACCATGCTTCCGCTCGGTATATACGGCATGGCCTTCCTGACGAATTTTTCGATAATGTCGCTTCCGGCAACCGCAAACGCGATTCCGCTCAAACCGCCGAAGAGCGTAAGTATTGCGGCCTCCTTCAGGATTATCCTGAATATATCGGCCCTTGAAGCCCCTATGGCCCGCATCATGCCTATCTCTTGGGTCCTCTCGAACACCGCCATCAGCATCGAATTCATAACGCCTACGGCGCTCACAAGAATTGTGATTATCGCTATCGAAAGGCTCAGCACCTTGCCTGACGCCGCGAGGTTGGATATGCTCGACATCACCTGATTCATAGTCACAACCTGAATGCCCGGAACGATTTCGGCCAGCTCGTCTGTCGTCTTTGCCAGTGTTTCGGGCGTTTTGACCTTTACGCCTATTGCGGTTGCGCCGGACGGTTTTTTAAGGATCGCTTGAAGAGCCTCAACCGGCATATAAATAAACGCGTCGTCCTGACTGCCTGTCTTTTTCAGTATTCCGGACACCTTGAACGAAACCCCGGAATAGGTAAGCAGGTCGCCTTTCCGAATATTATTATGGCTTGCTATTTCGCTGCCTGCCATTAACTCATTTACGGCAGACGGGATTTTCCCGTCAACCTCCCAGTAGGGTTTTACGGCAGAAAGCCTGCTCATCTCCATACCGTAAACCAAGTCAACGCGCGCCTTCTCCGCATTTGGAAGCTGTGTCACCAGAATGGGCGTCGCAAAATCGACATCCTTCATCGAAACTATCTTTTCCATGACCGAAGTGTTCAAGAATTTGGGGATCACAGAACCATGCAGCACAAGGGACGCAACCTCATGAGGGCAGCCCGAAGGCACCACCATAAAATGGATGCCGGTTCTTTGCAGCTCACGCGCAAGCCCCTTGCTGAAGCCTTTGTTAAAAGAAAGTATCGAAAAAAGCACGGCAACCGAAGTGGCGATGCCCAATGCTGTAAGCAGGCTTCTTGTGCCGTGTCTTCTCAGGTTCGTAATTGCGAGCTTTAAAAAGACCACTATCTTACCTCGATGCCTTTCGCAAATATCTGGAGTTCGTTCTGGACCACCTGTACCTGTCCGGTCACTGTAGATTGCTTGCCGAGCCGCGGCGGAAGAGTAAGATTGCTCGGAGCAAGGTTTATGAATATCTGGCCTGTGTCGTCCTGCAAAACAAACCAGCATCCGTTGGAACCGCACTGGGAGGATATCTTGCCTTCGAGCGTAACGTCCCTGCCCAAAAGTCTCATGTCCAGATAAACGTCCTTTACCTTCACAACAGGCGCGTTTTTACTTATATCAAGTCCGTATTTTTCCGCCGAACACCCGGCAAGGGCCAGTAAGACAATTATTGCCGATACGATTATTTTTCTCATTTCATACCTCTCGCTTTGTTGATGAGAAATTATAACCTTCGAGATGTGAAAAAATTATGAACATAAAAACAGCAGGTTTTACAGTGCCCTCAGAAGAAGCAGGAATGCGATTATGAATATAATTGCGGCTGCGTAAAGGGTCCAAGGCGTTTTCTTTTCGGCAAACGGGTCTATCATAGGCCTGACCGAGCCTTCGGGCAATTTTGCAACCTGTGTCAGCGCCGTTCCGAACGGGATGTTTATCCTCGGACGGGAATTAACAGCCCATCCGTTTGCGTCTAGAAGCGGGCCGAGATTTCGCTGTCTGAGTTTGAACCATGCGATACCCACTGATGGGCCGGATATCAACAGCAACAAACCAACGGCTGCAAGAGGGACCTGCCACCAGTCCAGACGCAAAAGCCCGGTTACAACAGATGCTATGGCGGTACCGATAGCGCCTACAGCTAAACCTATGGCCGCAAAAATTCCTGCAAATTTGCCGATATCAAAACCCTGAGCAGGAGCAGGTTTGGGGGTTTCGGCCTTTTGCATCGACTGGGCCAAAGAGGCCGCCACCTTGTCCTGCACCCCTTTTGAGCGGGATGCGGCGAGTTTCATAAGCTGTTCCCCGACCATCTTGCCGGCCTGTTTGTACGGAAGCCAGAAGGCCTGCCGTACGCTTATGGGGTTTTCGATTATCCTGATGACCGTCGCATTCCAGTCCTGCCCTTTGCGGTCATAAAATACGCCGTTGCGTCCGGTCATCAGATGGTCCGAATCACCTGCGGTGAAGGCCGCGGCTACCGTCATCTTTTCCGGGCTGCCCTTGCGGCTGCATTCGCAATATACGAGACAGATGCGGCTTAACGACGCGAGCATTGCGTGTTTGTTTATGTCGTCAACCTTGATGCAGAGTTCACAGCTTCTTCCGTCAAGATAAAGCGTTCCTGACTGAAAGACCGCCTTTGCCTTACGCGTATAAAAATCGCTGAAAGAAACAAAATTATTGACGAGTGTGTGCAGGTCCCTGCAATAACGGACGAGCCTGTCAACGGAGGACACCAATCCGATTTCGCTTTCAAGTGCCTTGTCCTTTGTTATAAGCGCACCAATCGTTTCCCTGTATCCGCCGGACAAAATCTCTCTTGTCCTTGCAATGCCGAGTTGCTCCACAAAAGTTGCAGGCTTTTCCGAAATCCATACAAAATAGGCCGAAAACTTCGATAACAACTCCTGCCATTCCGCAAAAGAGAGAGAGCTTTTATCGCCTAAAATCTGCAACACCGCATCCGCCCTGAATTTCTCGACCGTCCCCGTCCATGCGGGATTCAGGCCTTCTTTAAGAGGAAGCGGCCTGTCTTTGCTTGGAGCGGCCAAAGGAAGGGCCAAAACAGACTCTGTTTCTGTAGATATTTCCTTTGAAGCCAGATTCTGACGGTCCGCCTCGGCGGTAAAAAGAGAGTCCTCAAAACGACCGTCGTAGGCCGCAAGCCTGCAACGCGTGAAGTAGTCTTCGGCCTTCGCTTTGAGCGCCTTAACAGAAGCGGCAGCCTTTTCCGTGGCTTCGCCTAAAACCAGTATTGAAGGGTCCTTTTCCGCTTTTGAACGCCATCCGTCATATAAATCCAATTCAGAAAAAAACGCATCCACCTTCTCCTTGGATACCCCGCCCGCCCCGCTCCTGTCGGGTTCAGCCCCAAGGCAAGTTATTATCTCGCCTATTACCGCCCTTACGCCTTCATCATCCGAAGCATCGGGCGTTATGACCCCGTCGCCGTTAAACTTTGTGCCGGCAAATATAAGAGCTTCCTCTGCCGTATCCTCGACGCTTATTACTTTCGCTTCAGGCTTGCCCAAGTTCTTCAAAATCTCCCGGGCGGATGCAAGTAATTGCCTACCGTCTTCGATATCATCCCGTATTGCCGAAAGCGGCACCCCCCTTACCCCGTTTATAAGGGTCTCGGGGTTTTTCAGCACGGAAGCCGCCCAAGTTACGGCGTTTATGATTTCGGGCGCCCTGATATGGCCGTCGCCGTCACTGTCTATCAACGAAAGCGTTTTAGGATCGAATTCGAGATCTTTAACAGGACAGCTTAGAGAAACCCATAGTTTTTGGTCCAAATGTCCGAGGGCCAGCATATCGGCCCCTGTCTCGATGCAGACCTGATCAAAGCCTCCTGCCCTGAAAAAACGCCACTTGCAAGAATTTTTTCCGTTTTCTTTAGCTGGATATGCCGTCATATCTCTCCCCCGGACTATCGGGTATTCCGCTGTTCCTTGAGTTCGCCGTATGAAAAATGCTGCACCCGCAAGACACGGACTCTCCCTGAACAAATGCCATAATCACAAGCTGCGACATGGTCCCCCGGCGGTGATTTGTTGAGCAATAATAACATTTTTCAGGTCCCGGGAAACAGCAGGCGTTGTTTCGGTTTTTACCCGGTTTGTGCTAGATTTAATCAGAATGAGACGGTTTGCAGCATTGACCTTGATAACGCTGATATGCCTTGCCGGCATAACGGAGGCTGCTGAAATGAACAGAAACAATTCTCCGGCTAAAAAGACCGAAACAGCAGTATTTGCGGGCGGCTGCTTCTGGTGTATGCAGTATGCGTTCGATAAGGTCAAGGGGGTCGTATCGACAGCCGTGGGGTATACCGGCGGCACAACAAAAAACCCTACCTACGAAGAGGTCTCGTCGGGGATTTCAGGCCATGCGGAGGCGATAGAAATAATCTTCGATCCCTCGGTCATAACTTATGACGAACTGCTCGATGTATTCTGGCAAAACATAGACCCGACGACCCCGAACAGGCAGTTCAGCGATGCGGGTACGCAATACAGGACCGCGATCTTTTATCGGAATGACGGTCAGAAAAAAGCCGCAGCAGCAGCAAAGGAAAAACTTAATCAATCCGGGTTGTTCGAAAAACCTATAGTAACAGGAATCGTTCCCGCCGCAACATTTTACAAGGCCGAGGAGTATCACCAGAAATACTACGAGAAGAACCGGCTAAGGTACAAGGCTTACAGTTCAGGGTCGGGCAGAGAAAGCTATCTGAAAAAGAAATGGGGCGACCAAACCGGACCAAAAAGCAAGCAACCTGTAAAAAAGAAATACGCCAAACCGCAAAAAGACGAAGTAAAGAAAAAACTGACATCTACACAATATAAAGTTACACAGGAATGCGCCACAGAAAATCCTTTTGACAATGAATACTGGAACAATAAGCGAGAGGGGATATACGTTGACATAGTATCAGGAGAACCGCTCTTCAGCTCTACCGACAAATTCGATTCAGGCACAGGCTGGCCGAGCTTTATGAAACCTATAGACCCGGCCAACATCGTTCAAAAAGAGGACAAAAGCTATGGGATGAACCGGACCGAAGTAAAAAGCAAACACGGCGACTCTCATCTTGGACACCTGTTCAACGACGGGCCCGGGCCCACAGGCCTCCGCTACTGCATCAATTCCGCCTCGCTGCGCTTTATACCGAAAGGAAACCTCGAAAAAGAGGGGTACGGGGAATACAAGAAGCTGTTCGAAAAGTAAGCTTTACTTCGATTGTAGTTGCCATCATAGCTCATTGTCGGACAGCCCGCTTGCCTCGGGGAATATCACTAAACGGTGATATTTTAAACGTAAGGTCAATGAAAAGTGCCGAAATTACGGACTTATAAAGAAGTTCTTGCCTGCCAGACATGCGTAGATATAGTTTCGCAATTAATAGACTATTGATTTCATTGATTGTATTGCATTATCATTTAAGCAATAAAATTCAACAGGAGGTGTCTTATACGTATCAGGAAATTTTTTATAGCCCTCCTTTTTGAGTATACAGGCAGCGAGCTTACCACAAACTCGAACTCACTGCTCCGGCCGGTACAGAGTGCGGACAACCTCTACCTGACGCTCGATGTTATGTTTTAACAGTTTTTAACGACTATAGAGGTGTGTGCATGACTATGCGCTGTTTTTCTATAATCATTGCTTTATTGTTCTTCAGCGTCTGCTTCTCGCACGCGCTTGCTGCTGAAAAAGCAGCCGATTTTACCCTGCCTGACATAAACGGCAATAAAGTCAGTCTTTCTGCATTTAAGGGGAAAGTTGTAATTCTTAATTTCTGGGCGACATGGTGCAGTTCCTGCCGTGCGGAAATGCCCTCGCTGAACAATCTTTATAATTCATTCAGGGATAGAGGCCTTGTCGTAATCTCCGTCTCTACCGATAAATCCGAAAAAGCCGTTAAAGCTTTTGCGACAAAAGCAAACCTGTCATTTTCTGTGCTGGTGGATAAAAATAGAGAGGTTTCTTTCGACGAATATGGTGTTTTCGGTTTGCCTGTGACATTTCTTATAGACAAAAACGGCCTCATAATAGAGAAATTTATGGGAGAAACAGAGTGGGACTCAGGCACAATGAGGGAGAAGATTTCAAGGATTATTGGAGGCAAAAAATGAAGCGGACGAGAATGTGGCTATGTATGATTTTAGCCGTCGGCACATTATGCCTGATTATTGCCGGTTGCTCCGACACCTTTATGGTTACAAAAGACGGCAAGAGCTATTTTTTCGGAAGCGGCAAGAAAGAACTCTACAATATGATCTGCGAATCCGGAGACTTAAAAAAGATTCTTGACGGCACTAAGCTTTCTCAAAACCTAAAAGACGACCTTTACAAATACAACTGCACGCAATCCCAGTCGAGAGAGAAGGTGAAAAAGCTCTATGCGGGCATGAGTTCTGAGCAGCGTAGAGATTTGAGGCTTTCTTTTCAGGTATACGGATATGATATAAACCTTATGGCCTGTTGAGACCCAAAGATTCCAGTATCCGGTCGGATACAATAAGCAGAGAAAGCTTAGCCCTTTATTGCTGCCGTCAACTGTTTAATTTCTAAATTGCATCCTACTGCTTTGGCATATTTTTTCAGAGTAGTGAGAGATGGTGCATGCTTGCCTGCTGCTTCAAGACGTGAAACGGCACTCTTTGTAGTTCCCATCCGTTCGGCAACCGCTTCCTGCGTAAGGCCTGACTGTAACCGGGCAGCAAGCATTTGACGAACAAGAGTATACTCCTCTCCAAGATCCAGATACTCTTTCTTGAACCCCTTGCGCCTCATGGCTTTATTGAGAAACGCATCATGATCATGTGTAACCGGTCGATATTTTAATTCAGCCATTTTGTACCTCCTTCATTCTTTTGCGTGCAATTCTTAATTCCTGTTCCGGCGTATCCTGCGTCTTCTTTACATTTGTTAATCGGCGTGCAATAATGACCCACATAGGGGTGTAATCGGCACCGAAAATTGACCCACCTCAGCAAATTCTGCAATCTTTCTGGAAATAACCAGAGAGGAGCAAACGAACAGTGGCTGCGCGTCGAGCCACTAATACCAGCCTCACGATGCAAACCCAATGGTCGTGGACGACCACCAAGAAACTCACGCGATATACTCAATGGCATACTATGGCACATCCTTGAACGGAAGGAATTTATCCCCGTCGCAGCCCTCCCGCAAATTGAAATGATTGTTCTTAATTATTAAACGATTGTTGTTCTAATGAGAATGTTCACAAAAAAACAACTATCGTTTTAAAATGTAATTTTTCTGTTGACAAATCTAAAAAGTTCGTATAAAATATTTCGTATGAGGAGTTACAGTGCTTAAGAGCTTGTTCTCATCAGCCATAAGAGCGGATGTGTTATCTCTGCTTCTTAACAGTCCCGACGAAAAATTCTACGTCAGGGAAATCGCAACCCTTCTCCGCAAAAACCCCTCAGGAGTAAAAAGAGAGCTGGACAAACTCGAAGGCATGGGGATCATTTCGAGCGAGAAGGTGGCCAACCTAAAATATTTTCAGGCAGACAAAAACTCCCCCCTCTTCGTTGAACTCAAAGACCTCATAGCCAAATCTCTCGGCCTGCCCGGCGCGCTTAAAAGCCTGCTCAGGGCGAACGGCATAAAGATCGCGTTCATTTACGGCCCATACGCCGAAGGGGAAAACACCCATACGGTGGACCTCGTGGTGGTAGGCCCTTCGACCCCGGCCTTTCTCATGGGGCTTCAGGACATCGAGAAAAAATTCGGGAAAAGAATGAACTGCATGGTAATAGACGAGGACGACTACAAACCCAAAAAGCTTAAGGACTCCAATCTTAAGCGGATCCTTGCGGAAAAAAGGATCACGCTTATGGGAAGGGCTTAATTAACACGCTCCTGCACGCGCATCAAGAGGTTTGCAGGAATCGAAAGGGGGTGAACAAGAATGGCAACAGCAAAAAAGGCTCCGGCAAAGAAGGCAGCGAAGGCTCCGGCAAAGAAAGCAGCGAAGAAGAAATAAGTAAGCTTTCAGAAGCAGAGAAAAATTAGGGAATACCCAAAAACTTTACCAAAATGGTTTGGAAAACGTTACACTGATGAAACTGGAAAGTTGGGTATTCCCTCTTTTTTACCTTAGTTGTAGTGTAAAACTTTCAGGCTTGAATGGTCAACTTCTTCTGAAACCAGAGTGTAAGAGTCGAAGGAGGCGATAAGCTTTTTCAAAAAGTTCAGATTGGCGGTATGCCCTGATTTTTCGAGCATTATATGGCCCTGTATCGGATAGCCTATTAAAGACAAATCTCCAATAGAATCAAGCAGTTTATGCCTTACAAACTCATCTTTGAACCTAAGCCCCGACTTATTGATCACACCGTTTTCCCCAACTATTATTGCATTGTCCAGCGAGCCGCCTTTGGCAAGCCCGTTGGCCCTCAACATCTCAACATCCTTTAGGAACCCGAATGTCCTTGCAGGAGCTATCTCTTTTACGAAATTAGTTTCGTCCATATCCAATGTAATTTCCTGCTGTCCGAGAATATGGTGACTGAAATTTATATAGTAAGAGAAGCGCCTGCCGTCAAAAGGTATTGCAACGGCCCTCGAATGGGCGTCTTCATAAACTATAGGCTTCAATATTTTTATGTAAGGCATTTTCTTGCCCTGTTTTGCTATCCCGGCTTCAAGAAGGATGCCTGTAAGCTCGATTGCGCTGCCGTCAAGCACAGGTATCTCCGGCCCTTCGACCTCTATAAAAAGGTTGTCGATACCTAGGCCGGCTGCTGCAGCCAGCATATGCTCTATCGTCTTAATTTTTATGCCGTTAACGCCGATGGTGGTTGCGAAGGCGGTATCTATTACAGACTCCATGTTTGCCCTGATCAAGGCGCCTTTGTCTGTTCTGTAAAATACAATTCCGGTATCGCGGGCAGCGGGTTTAATCCTGACCGCAGCTTGCTTGCCGGTGTGCAAACCTATTCCGCTGAATGTGACCTCTTTTTTTATTGTACGTTGCAATCTCATAATGCAGATTACAAGCTTGCAAATAGCATGCCAAGAATAAGATTGCTAAAAAACAATGAGTTACAAAAGCAGGATTGTTGTGGAAAATCGATTCTGTGTTTTTTTTGCAACAAAGTTTTTACAGTCAGCCGTTATTTTATTTCGCCTCCAACCACCATTTCAGGGATCCGCAAGGTCGGCATAGCATCGGAAACAGGGACCCCCTGTCCGTCTTTGCCGCAGGTCCCTATAGAAAAGCCCATATCAGATGCGACCATATCTATTGACTTAAGGATTTCGGGCCCGTTACCGATCAGCGTAGCTCCCCGGACAGGTTTCACTGTTGCGCCATTTTCTATGAGATAGCCTTCCTGCACATCGAATACAAAGTCCCCCGTAACTGTGTTGACCTGTCCCCCGCCCATTTTCTTCACAAAGAGACCTTTATGCACAGAGTGCAAAACCTCGTCAGGGGATGCCTCGCCGGAGGCTATGAAAGTATTGGTCATTCTAGGAATCGGTTTATTTTCGTATGACTCCCTTCTGCCGTTGCCTGTCGATAAAACCCCGTCCTTCATAGATGTCCTTTTATCGTACATATAGCTTGTCAGTATGCCCTTATCCACAAGCACCGTCTGTTGCGACGGCACGCCTTCATCGTCAAAAAGAAACGAACCTCTTTTGTTCGGAATTGTGGCATCGTCTATAACCGTAACGATACCGGAGGCAATTTCCTGTCCCTTCTTGTCTGAATATACCGAAAGCCCTTGTTGCACAAGATCAGCTTCAAGCCCGTGGCCGACAGCCTCGTGTACCATTGTGCCTCCGGCCTCGGACGAGATTACAACCGGCATTCTGCCGGCCGGCGCGCGTTCGGCTTTCAGCATCATGGTCGCCCTTTTTACCGCTTTTTCGGCAAGCCCCTCTATAACTCCTCCATTAAAAATCTCAAATCCTGCATGTCCGCCGACAGGTTCGTATCCTGTTTGAATGACCCCGTCCGAGGCGGCAACAACCTGAACAACACCCAATGTATATACACGCTCATCCTCACAAAGGGTCCCCTCGGATGTCAGGATTTTTACCTGTTGCAGCAAGTCCCTGTATATGACCGTGGCCTGAACGATCCTGCCGTCGCTTTTCCTCGCAACGCTGTTGCCGCGCATTACCATGTCCACTTTTGCATGCAACGGCACCTCCGAAGGAGGCAAGGCTATGATCATTTTTTTTTCAGGCCGCATCCTTTTGAGGTTGACGGGCACGGGCGAAGCGCCTGCCGAGGCTATTTTGCTCACGGTAGAGGCCAGCTCAAAAAGCAGCCCTTCGGAGAAGTCGTTACTATAAGCATAGGCGGTTTTACCGTTATAGATAAGTCTTATGCCTATGCCCGAATCGGAGCCGCCGGTGACTTTTTCGACCCGGTCGTCTTCGAGTTGCACAGCGCTCGTAACCCTCCGCTCGACAAAGACGTCCGCATAGTCGCCTCCTCGTTTAAGGGCCTGCTTTATCAGTTTTTCGAGCAGCAAATCATCGATCATTTTGGTTTTTGCCTTCCGTAAATATTTTCATATTACCATATCTTGAAGCCGGTTACACAGCTTAGTCAGGACAGCATAAGTCTTCTAAATTTTGAAATTCAAGTTGACTTTGCCTTGGCAGTATGTTAATTTGTCTTAACATCTTAAAGGTATTCCATCGCAACTACAAAAAGGGGGTGGTTATATAATAGATTTTGTTTTATGCGCATAGCAGCATGCAGCAACTATAAAAAAAATAAAAAATGCGGGGAGGAGTAAAGATGAAGAAAAAGATTTTTCTGGTATCGGGAATCATAGCAATAGCTTTTCTAAGTTATCTCGTTCTTTCTGTAGTTTCAACAGGCACGGATATGGCCACGGCAGCAAAAAAAACCTATAACTCCACACTCTATGTAGCAGGCATGGGCGGACATTTCGCAAAGGTTGATGTAACTATCGATCCGAACAATGAAAAAGACCCGATTAAGGTCAAAAACCTCGACAGAATCACAATAGGCGACAAGAAGACCCATCCGACACACGACGCCAGAATAGATTCAAATGACTCAAATGTAATGTTCTGGTCGACTTATATCCTCGACCCTAAAGGCAAAATGCACGTTGGAAAGAGCGACCTTAAGACAGGAAATGTTATCAAAGACGTAGCACTTGATCCGGATCCTAAAGCTCCCGGCAAAAAGCCTCCGTTATACTGCGCTTCAGGTCAGGGCAAAGATACCTATATGCCGATATTTATGGGTGTTGAAGGATTTGTAGATGTATTCGACAAGAAGAATCTTGACCATAAAAAACGCATGTTCATAAGCGATATCGGTTTTAAGGCCGGCACTTACCAGTTCCTGCACGGCGTAAACTCCAACGATCACAAAACATTCCTGCTTGCAATCAACGAGACCAAAGATGGCAAGGGCACAGGAAAGATAGATTTCGTATTGGTTGACCTGCCGGCGCTCGAAAAGGGCGAGTGGAAGGTCATAACCAAGGCGAGCCACACAGGCGTAGCAGGAAAGACCATCACATTCAGGGGCTATTTCTCAAATGACAACAAGGTCATATTCCAGTCTGTCGGCGACCGTATTTGGGTCCTCGATGCAAAAACACTTAAAATGGTTGACGAGAAAATGGTTGACGGTCAAGTACACGATGCGCAGGCAACCCCTGACAACAAATATGTCGTAATGACCGTAAGGCAGGCGACCGACGGCTGCGATGCTGACGGTAAGGCAATTGCGGGCAAAACCATTACCGACGGCACAGTCCAGATGTACGACGTAGAAGGCAAAAAGGTATTCGGCAATCAGGTTTCCGTATGTCTTGGATGCCACAAAGGCATGGGACTGGGAGACAAGAGCGCCGTACTTTGCGGTATTGACTCCGTTTACGCTAAAAAATAGTTTTTGATCCCTTGTTTTTCGCTGAGGCAGAAAGGCGTACGCCTTTCTGCCTCAGTATCTTAGCAGGACAAGCTATAACTAAAAATCACGAGGTCTTGTGGCTTATTTTTCTCTTTCGCTTTTTGCCTTTAAAAACCTTAGAAGAAAACCTCTGAGAACGGCGATACTCTCGCTTTCCATTGCGCTTCTAGTAGCTGTGACCGTTTTCTCGGTTTCTTTTGTTAGCCGCGTAAATGCGAGTATAAATAAAGCGACCGAGCGGCTGGGCGCCGATATCCTTATCGTGCCTGCGGGATCAAGAGGCGCTGCAGAGGATGTGCTTCTCGAAAGCAAGTCCAAATCGTTTTTCATGGATAAAAGCATTATAGATAGGGTAAAAGAGATCAAAGGCATAGACGTTTTAACACACCAAACCTACCTCGTCACCCTTACCGGCAAATGCTGCGATGTTCCGGATGCTGTCATTGTGGCTTTCGATCAGGACACGGATTTCGTAATTACTCCATGGTTAAAAGAAAAACTTAACCGTAAGCTCAAAAAAGGCGAGGCCGTCGTAGGCAGTGAATCGGCCTTCAATATAGATGTGGGCCTGATGGAGGTCGACAGTGTGCTCTTCGGCAATGTTTTTAAAATGCTGGGCGTTATCGATAAGACAGGAACGGGTCTTGACACCGCTATATTCGTCAGCGATGAAAATATGTCCGATATTATTAAATCAGGGCAGGCCGAAATAAAACCCGACCGGATCTCGGTAATCTTCGCTAGGGTCAAAAGCGGTTATGACCCCTATAAGGTAGCAGGCAAAATTGAAGACTCGATTGTGGAAGTCGACACCATCGCAAGAAAAGACATAGGCAAGGGAATGATAAGCGCATTGAAAGATATAAACCGCATTTTTCTAATAACAGTAACGATAGCATGCGTGCTTTCGACATTTTTGGCTTGGTCAGTATTTTCGGCCATAGCCAACGAGCGCGCCAAAGAGGTCGGCATTATGAGGGCCTTGGGCGCAAAAGAATCGCATATAACAAAACTTTTTCTCACAGAGGTCGTTATAATCGGAGCTGTTGGAAGCATCGTCGGGGTCGCGGCAGGCACAGCCTTTTCCATCTTGCTTGCAAAAGGGTTCACAATACTTAAAAACCTGAGCACCGATCTTAATATTGCCCAGCGAGGGATGATTTCGGTTGTAGGTCTCTGCGCCGGCACAGGCATATGCGTCTCAGGAGCGCTTTTCCCGCTTCGGAGACTAAAAAAAATGGAACCGTTGACAGTTATAAAAGAGGATTGAAATTGCCGCTTATAAAGTTCGAGTCGGTCACAAAAACATATTTTATAGAAGACCAGCGGATAGATGCCGTTAAGGACCTGTCGCTCGACATCGAGCGGGGCGAATTCGTTTCTATTGTCGGCCATTCCGGATCAGGCAAAACCACACTGCTTTCCATGCTCGGCGGAATTGCAAGACCGACTTCAGGCGCGATCATGCATGACGACGTGGATATTTGTTCTTTCACCGCCGACAGGCTGTCGGAGCATCGATGTAAAAAAATCGGGTTTATGTTTCAGTTTTCGAGTCTGCTCCAAATGTTGACGATCAAAGAGAATATACTTGTTCCGCTCCTGTTCAAAGACGGGGCAGTGACCGCCGATGATACGGATAGAGCGGTCGATCTTCTGAAAAGGGTCGGGCTGGCCGACAAGCTTAAGGCCTTTCCATCACAACTCTCGGGCGGACAGCAGCGCCGGGTCGCAATAGCCCGCGCTTTCATCAATAACCCTGAAATCATACTTGCGGACGAGCCTACAGGAGACCTTGACGAAGAAACAGAGGCCGAGATGATGGAGCTATTCAACTCCATGAACAAAGAAGAAAACATGACCTTTGTCATGGTCACGCATAATATAGATCTGGCGAACCGCGCAGGCAGACGGTTCAGGATGACCAACGGAATTATCAAAGAGCTGTGAAGGCTTTTATCATTCTGCTTGTACTTATGTTCGGTGCCTGTTCCGAACGCGGCGGCAACAGCTTTACAAAAGTCCCGGACAATGATCAAAGCATCGTTATAAATGTCGAACAACTCTCCGAAAAAATTCCGCGGTTTTACGAAATTAATGCGGGCAATAAAAAAATAGAACTCTTTGTTATAAAAATCGACGGACAGCCGGGGGCCTACCTCAACCGCTGCAGAAAATGTTTCGCATCAGGCCTAGGTTTCAGCTTTGAGGAAAATTCCATCAGGTGTAAAACCTGCAATGAGAGCTTCCCTGCATCCGAAATCCCGACCGGTGTCGGAAGCTGCCATCCCATAAGAATAAAGGGGGTTTTAAACAACGGCAATTTCAGTGTGGAGCGCAAAGCGGTTTATTCGACCTACCTCAACCCGTCTAAGTCTTAGCTTTACAAAGCACTCGTTTCCGGCGGCGCTTGCCGTTTAAGAACATTCATCGCACACATGGCTGCGGCAACGCGGTTCTCAACCCCAAGCTTTGAATATATCCTGTATAGATGTTTCTTGACGGTTTCCACGGACATGCCGCATATCACAGCTATGTCAGCGTTTGTCTTGCCGTAGGCCACCCACCCCAGCACTTCGGCCTCCCTTGAAGTGAGCCCGAGGCTTGTCAATCCGCCCGGCTCCGGCTCAAGGCTTGAAGTATCAAACTTGATCTTTGAGAGCAAACGCGCATTCCTAAATGCCTGAAGTATATGCGGGCACAGAAGGTTTAACATCAGCCTGTCCCTTTCTGAAAAGTCCCTCCGGCTGCGGTTAAATGTTAATCCGGCCACAAAAGAGGGCTGGTTGGCAAGGTTGACAAGCAGTTGGTATTCTATTTCATGCCCCCTGTAAAATTCATTGTAAAGCACTAGCCTGTGGAACTGTTTTTGAGTAAGCACATCGGATATCATCACAGCCCTGCCTTCCGGAGAACCGATGTACCCCGGGTGTCTTTTACGCGCCTTTTCCCTGATATCGTCCTTAAACGGATGCGGCAGCGCCGGATTTAAAAGGTTTATATACGGGTGTTCGTGCATGCTGCGCCGGAAAACAGACATCTGTTCTTCAGGAACAGCGTATGGAATAGTAATATTCGATGCCTTCTGCTCTAACGGTTTTATTTCATTGTAGGTGCTCAAATCGCATGAAATAAGCTTGACGAGCTCGGATTGGATTTGAAACGGAAACAGGTTTACGTCCGTATACGTATAAAATCTTCTTATTGCCTCAAGCAGCGCTGTCATATCACTGCTTCCAAGATGCATAGCATTCCCCCCTATCTACAAAGCCGGCCCTAGGCTCCAGAATAGCGCATACCACCTAAGTGGTATCGATTTTAGAACTTTCAGCGGGGTAATATCAACACGGGACACTGAGGGGAACAACACATTGAAAATATTTCGGGCCATAACGGTTCTTACGGCGCTTATTGCGCTTTTTGCTGCTGTCTGCCATTCACAGGAACCCAGCGGCGAAGTGCTGAAGCAGTTTGAGAAAAAGGACATACTTCCGAAGAAACAGGATATTCAAAAACCTCCGGTCATAGAAAAACAGGAAAAAGAAAAGCCGAAAGAACCTGCTCCCAAACCGTCTGACATAAAAATCACGGTCAAGACCTTCAAAATTCAGGGTGCGGTCCTCGTAAGCCAAGAAACCCTTGAAGCGATCACCGCCAAATATCAAAACAAAGAACTTACCCTTGCGGAAATAAACAAAGCGGCGAATGAAATAACGGCCGCATACCACCAAAGAGGCTGGCTTGCCGCCTATGCCTATATACCGCCACAGGACGTAAAAGAAGGGACCATAATTATACAGGTCGTTGAAGCTAGGACAGGGGCGATTACCGTGACCGGCAACAAAAACTATACCGATAGATTCATTCTGGGCCATATCGAAAAAATAAAACAGGAGCCTTCATTAAATGAATATACGCTTGAAAGAGGACTGCTGCTCCTGAACGATTATTCTTCGCTCAACGTCGGCGCGTCCCTCAAGGCAGGGGCGGACGCCGGGACAACCGATGTGATAATAACCGCCCAAGACAGCTACCCGATATCGGGCAGCATATCTTATGACAACTTCGGCTCGAAAAACCTGAGCAAAAACAGGATGAGTCTCGCAATGGACAAAGGCAACACAATAACGGAGGGAGACGCTGTAAAATTCAACCTGACAACCGGCCTTGACCGGATAAAGCTGAACAAATCCTCCTACGGCAGGATCGAATACTCGGCGCCTATCGATTACAACGGCGCAAAGGCAGGGGCCTACTATGCCAACAGCATCTATCGCGCAGGCGGAGACCTTACGCCCCTCGATATAAAGGGCAGAGCCAATACAGGAGGGCTCTATATAGCCCATCAATTAATACGCGCTTCTGAAAAAAACCTGAGCTTAAGGTTCGGCCTAGACTACAAAGACATCAAAGACTATATGCTTGACTCCATAAGGAGCAGGGACAAGATAAGGGACGCAAGCATAGGCCTGAACTATGATGTGACAGACAGCCTTTCAGGAACAAGCACGATAGGCATTGCATGGTATCAGGGATTAGGGAGCGTTCTCGACGGAAGCAGAAGGGACGACAGCAACCTCAGCCGTCTGCATTCAAGCAACTGGTTCGGCAAAGCCACAATCGACATAGCCAGAATACAAAAGATATCGCAATACAGCCGGCTCACCTTAAAAGCTTCGGGACAGTGGTCGAAAGACGCGCTGTTTTCAGCCGAACAGTTCAGCATAGGCGGAGCAGGAAGCGTGAGAGGGCACAAATCATCGGTATACAGCGGAGACAGCGGCTACAATGCAACAGCAGAGTTCCAGTTCTCTCCCCTTGCGCCGGAGACAACCGTATTCGGCCAAAAACTCGGAGACGCTCTGAAGACAGTCCTGTTTGCGGACAACGGCGGAGTTTACAAAAACGACCTCCAGCCGGGAGAGGCAAAAGACGACTATCTGACGGGCATCGGCGCAGGGCTGCGGCTGTCCTACGGGAAAAACCTTACAGTCAGCATTGACTATGCGGTGCCGAGGTTGGGCGATGCGTATAAAACGAACAGGTCCCAGACTTATGTGCAGGCTGTCATGACGTTTTAAAAGGGAGGTGTACTTTATGAATACCACAAAAACGACCGTTAAATTTGCCGCCACGTTCATCGCCTTTATCGCGGGATGCCTTATGCCTGCCGTGACAGCCCATGCCCTGCCCCAAGACGGCGTTGTCGTGTCCGGCGGCTCCACTATAACCAAGCCGAATTCAAACACCATGCACATCAACCAGACAACCGACAAGGCGGTCATCAACTGGCAGGGATACGGCATAGGCGCTAATGAGGCGGTCAGATACTTCCAGCCCAACAGCAACTCCATATCGCTGAACAGGGTCGTAGGGCGAGACCCGTCGCGCATCTTCGGCCAGCTCTCCGCAAACGGGCGGGTCTGGGTCATAAACCCCAATGGCCTCCTGATAGGGCCAAATGCCAGAATAAACGTGGGCAGTTTTCTCGGTTCGACGCTCAACATCACCAACAATGACTTTCTGGCCGGCAAATATAATTTCAAGGCTGTCAGCAGTCAGCTTTCAGCAATCAGCAACTACGGAAGCATAAACGCAAATGACGGAGGATACGTGGTATTCGTGTCTTCAAACATAAGCAATTCCGGGAATATAACTGCAAACGGCGGCAACGTGAATATGGCAGCGGGAGACGACATAACGCTCACCTTTGCAAACAACGGACTCGTCAATCTCGTAATCAACAAAGAAACCGCTAAAGAGGCGCTCGGCATAGAAAACAGCGGCAGGATCACTGCGGACGGCGGTCAGGTCGTCCTGAGCGCAAAAGTCGCAGGCGATGTCTTAAAGACCGTAATAAACAATACAGGCATTATCGAGGCAAAGACTGTAAGCAAGCAAAACGGGGTGATAAGGCTCCTCGGCGGAATGGAAAACAACGCCATTAAGGTGGGCGGCACGCTCGATGCAAGCGCGCCCAACGGAGGCGACGGCGGGTTTATCGAGACCTCGGCGCACGAGGTAATTATGAACAACCCTGTTGTTACCGCAGCAGCGCCCTTCGGCAAGGGAGGGCAGTGGCTTGTCGACCCGACAGACCTGACAATAGCTGACGCGACCGCATACAACGCCAGCCTTGATTCAGGCACTGACGTGACCATTGCGACAGCCGGCGGCGGCGCGCAGGCCGGGAACCTCACCGTGGCAACCCTTATAACCAAGAGCGCCGGTACGGACGCAACCCTGACCCTTCAGGCGCACAACAACATCATCGTCAACAATGGTGTTTCCATCTCCTCAACAAGCAACAGGCTCAATGTGGTCTTTGACGCGGACAGCGACGCGAGCGGCGCGGGGAATATCCAGATGAAATCAGGCGCAAGCATCCTGACCAACGGCGGGAACATCACGTTCGGCGGCGGAGCAAATCCGGCAACAACGGCGGCAATGGGATCGGGCACAAATCAACTCCTCAATGACATTTACGGCATCGTTCTCAGCGGCGCGTCGCTTAACGCGGGCTCAGGCAACATCAGTCTGCGCGGCACAGGCTCGGCAGGGGTGTCAAACTCTCACGGCATTTTTGCATATAGCGGAACCACTATCCAGACGACAACCGGCGCCATTGCCTTAAACGGCACGGGCGGGGGGAACAGCTACAACAACTACGGCGTCTACCTGCAGAACAGCACCACCAAAATATCGTCGGCAAGCGGCGCGATTTCGGTTACAGGCACAGGCGGGGGAAACGGGACGAACTCCGGCAATTACGGCATATATATGTACAGCGGCGCGACGATAAGATCCACCGGAACTGCCACAGTCACCCTGAACGGAACCGGCGGAAGCGGGACAGACCTCAACTACGGCGTTTATGTTTTAGACCTGTCCACCGCAGGCACAAAGGTGACGTCCGTTGACGGCGCAATATCCATCACAGGCACAGGCGGCGGCACGGGCGGGGGCAACAATGGCATATATATTTCGTCCGGCTGGAACCCGAGCGGGGCTTCAGTAACAGCGACCGGGACCGCGTCGGTCACTCTGAACGGCACGGGAGGAAACGGGACCAACAGCAATACCGGCGTCAACATTGTGGCTGCAACCGTATCGTCAACAAGCGGCAATATCAACATAACCGGCACGGGCGCAGGCAGCGGCATAAGCAACTACGGCATATACATAGACCCGTCAAACATAACCAGCGCCTCAGGCAATATATCAATCAGCGCATCGGGCGGAAACGGCGAAAAAGGGATACTTACACAGACGAACGGCGCGAACAATTTAATAAGCGGCAATAATGTCACCATCTCTGCAAACGCAGCCGCAGGCACGACCCCAAGCCTCCCCGGCACGACCGTGACCGCCACAGGAACAGCGACCATCACAAACACAACGCCGGGAGGCAGTCCAGCGCCTGCGCCTGCTCCTGCACCGGCACCCTCGACATCAGGCGGAGGATCCGGCAGCGGATCGACCGGTGGAACTACAGGCGGGACAACAACTCTGAGCCCTGCACAGCAATACGAAAACTGGGAAAAGAGCAGACAGGAAGCTCAGGAAGTTGTGAGCAATTTATTATCACAAAATTCCGGTTCAAGGTATGGTACTATAACGAAAAAATCTATACTGTCAGGGTCTGGCGGGACAGCTCTGGAAATACCGTTTACGCTTGCATTCGGACTGAATTTTAATCCGTATCGGGACAACATTGGGGAGGAGCTGGAGGATGCGAAGAAAGACTTGGCTAAAATAGAAGATGAAGGAAAAAGTGAAGCTATAAGAACGGGGCGTGAACAGTGGAATAAGGAACATTTTTTCGACGCCAAGCCTGCCGAGTATAAAGAACCGGAGGGAGCGGAGATATTCAAATATTTAACCCCGGAGCAGGTGCTTGCAAGCACGAAGGCCGCAGTCAAGGAATATATGGACGTCGGCAGATGGAACGGCGTTCCCCGCTCAGTGCTGGAGAAGCTCAACGTCAAGTATAATATGGCCCGGGAACGCGTAAGGCAGAACGAGGCGATCAGGAATGCAAATGCGCGCCTTCAATACTACAGGAAGACAGGGTTTCAAAATGCCGAGAGCATGTCCGGGGCAAAGGCAGGGGATTGGTTGAAATAGCAGTAACCGGCGCAGGCGCTTGTTAGTGTAAGCCGTCTAAACTTTGAACTTCAAGTTGACATCGGCTTATGATTCTGTTAGCTTAAAGACATGCAACAAATAAGACTATTCGCTTTGATAACCCTCTTTTGTCTTGTCCCATGTCTTGTATTCATAAACCATTTGACTCCGGTCTATAATGAAACTTCATCTGCGTCGATAGCCACCCTCGACATTTGCGGTAAACACATATCAGGGACCGTCGACGGGCTCAGCTTCGTTATCCCTTTGCTTTTTCTTATGTTTGCATTATTCTCCATCGGACGTCTTTCAGAAAACACGCACATCCGGATTCCTTCAATACCTTGGAAATCGGATGAAAAACCCCCAAAGCTTATTTAAAGTTCTTGTATGTACATATGCGCATCGTCTGCATGGAAGCTGACAGCTTTTTATGCCGGCGAAGGCATAGCATCGTACGAGGATTGTTTCTCCCCGCTAACTGCCCTGCCCCGAAAGGGGCAGGGACTTTCTGAAAATTGCTGTTTGACTCATTCAGTGATAAAATTTAAATATTTTTGAAACTGGAAAAAAATTTACCGAAGCGAACACAGGGACCGCAGCAGTCAGGATACGCTGCGGGTCCGGTTTTCCCGGCGGTAAAAATACAGAGTGGGCCTGAAAAGGGGGTGATGGGTATAGGGAGATATTAATGGAGCTGTTTCGAGGGATTTATCTATACCAAAAAAAAGGGGGTTTTATGAGATTGTTGAGACTTATGGCTGTTTTGCTTTTCATTGCATTGCCGCTTACCGCCGTTGCTGCGGAAAAGGCAAAGAGCATTGATGAACTCGCAAAGATGTACGATGTTTCCTCTTGCAAGGGGTGCCATACAAAGATCTATGAGGAGTGGGAAAAATCCTACCATGCAAGTTCTCTTGTCGGCTCGCCGAGGACCATGGCCACAATAGCCAGTGCAGTCAAAGACGGCATATTGAAAGAATGGACAAAGTCCGGAGCGAAAGAAGTAAAAGACATTAAGGTGGAGCATATGCTGTCCTGCCTTAAATGCCACTTGCCTCAGATTAAAGACGCTACTGACGCTGTAGCTCAGGAAATCGCAAAGGCTGCTATTGACGGCGCTGCAGGCGATGACGCGGCCAAGGCAAAACTCAAAAAACTCGGGATCAACTGTTTGACTTGCCATAATCATAAGGCCCTTATACACAAATGGACCGACGGCGAGCCCGAAGCCGGAGTTATTTACGGCAATAAAGAGGGCGCACACGCCGATGCAAAGTTCAAATCGCTTAAAAAGAGCCCTATTATGAAAGAGTCTATACTCTGCGGTCAGTGCCACGGCCTTGGTCCGAATTTCGATTTGACCGAGCCGACACAGTGCGCAACCCTTTACGGCAGTTATCTGCATGCCTATGTGCCGTCCGGAGGCAACAAGACCTGTCAGGAATGCCATATGACAAAAGGCCATTTTATGCCGGGATACAGAGATCCTGAACAGGCAAAGAAAGCGGTGACCGTAAGCGTGGATGCTACCGGATACTATTTCCTGCCGAAGCCCGGAGATTCTCAGCCTACGGCCAAGGTAACCGTTAAAATGTTGAACAACGCAGGCCACAGAATACCCGATGGCTGACCGTCCCCGAATAGGCTGGTCCTGGATGTGACCGCTAAAACCAAAGACGGTAAAGAAGTATTCACCACCTCGAAGATTTATATGCCCCAGTCTCCTGCAAAAGGCAGGGGGGACAAAATGGCTTACGGACCGTTCAGAAAGTCCGGAATGCTTGCCGACACAAGTCTTCAGCCGGGCAAGAAGGTTGTAGAGACCTTCGAGATCAAGTTCCCGTATGAAGATGTAGAAAAAGACGGCAAGAAAAGCAGGGACATAAAAGCAAAAGAAATGGATGTAACCGTAAACCTCTGGTATATGCCTGCTGGCGGAGACCACAAGAAAGGCAAGGTCGACAAAGACCAGTATCTCTTGTACGGAGAGACCAAGAAGGTTACAGTTAAGTAGAACAAGACAAATGAGGGGCGCGTATCAAGCGCCCCTCATTTTAATATTTCAATGGCAAAGATTTTTATATCCATACTGGTCCTTATCCTTGCCGCCGCCGCGTTCTCTTATGCCGCAGACAGAGAGGTCAACATGCGCGGAGGGGGATTATGTGCGACCAGCGCGACTTCGCTGGTAAAGGACGAGGTCGCAAGCCTTCAACAGGGCGAAAAATTGACCTTGGTCATAGAAATGGAAAACAAACATCTCATAATATCCGCAATAAAACTCGAAGAACTGCCTGTTGTATACGAAGAGAGCACTGACAAAGACATAACGCGTTTTGTGATCCGGCTCAAATAACGTTTCCGGGGGAAATAGGGTCAACCGTTGCCCTTTTACAACTCATTCGCGATCGCCGCGAATTCTTCGATAGAGAGCGTTTCAGGACGCCTTTTAGCGTCAATTCCCAAGGCTTCGAGTACTGCTAAGAGATTCTCTTTCTGCAATGGTTTTAAGGCATTCGAAAGGGTCTTTCTTCTCTGCGAAAAAGCCGTTCTTACAACTTTGAAAAAAAACTTTTTGTCTTTTGCCGCCACTCTCGGAACAGCCAGCTTTCTTACATGCAGCACCGCAGAATCAACCTTAGGCGTAGGTTTGAACGCGCCCTTCGGTATCAGAAACTTGATTTCGGGTTCGCCGTAATACTGGACGGCGAGAGACAGCACGCCGTATTCTTTTGTGCAGGGTTTCGCAACGATCCTCTCCGCCACCTCTTTCTGTATCGTAAGTGTCATGGATTCGAGGTTTGCAGCTGTTTCGAGCAGCCTGAAGATTATCGGGGTGGTGATGTAGTAAGGGATATTCGCTACAGTTTTGAATCTTGGGAGCATCTCGAAGGGGTATTCAAGCACATCGCCTTCTATCAGCTCGATGTTGCCGAAATCTTTAAGTTCCGAGGAGAGGATTTTGTGAAGGTCCCTGTCGATCTCTACGGCAATTACCTGTCGCGCGGTCGCAGCCAGCATTTTCGTAAGCCTGCCGTGGCCCGGACCGATTTCAACCACCAAATCGTCCGAGGTCAGACCGGACGCTTCGATTATTCTGCCGAGAATTGAGGGATCGAAAAGGAAGTTCTGTCCTAAATGCTTTTTAGCCAATTACAGCTTGATGTCCTTAAGCCAGTCGCGGTTGGAGACATACCATTGGAGGGTTTTATCCAGCCCTTCGTCGAGGCCCGTCTTAGGCTCCCATTCGAGCAACCTTCTTGCCTTGCTTATATCGGCGGAAGTCTCCATCATATCGGCCTTATGAAAAGGCTTGTTCTCTATTACCGCCTTTTTGCCCAAGAAATCTTCGATCTTTTTTATAACATAATTGAGCGATTCCGGCTTCTGACCGCCGCCTATATTGATTATCTCGTAGCCGACCTCTTTTAACGCTTTGATCGAGCCTGCGGCGATATCTTCGATGTATGTAAAATCTCTGCTCTGAGAACCGTCTCCGAAGAGCTCGATAGGCGTGCCTTCGTCAATCCATTTTATGAACCTGAAGATGCTCATATCAGGTCTTCCCGCAGGTCCGTAAACCGTAAAGTAGCGAACAACACTTATATCCAAACCAAATAAATAATGGTATGAATGCGCCATGGCCTCGGCCGCTTTCTTGGAAGCCGCATAAGGCGATATCGGGGTATTGACCGGCAGGCTTTCGGTAAAAGGCATTTTCTGGCCCGCATACAACGAAGAGGTCGAGGCCAACACCATCTTTTTTGTTCCGTATCTCTTCATGGCTTCAAGCAGGTTCAAAGTGCCGAGAGTGTTCGTGCTTAAATAAACATGAGGGTTTACGAGGCTGTAACGCACTCCGGCCCTTGCCGCGAGGTTTATAACAGCGTCTATTTTGTTGTCCTGAAAGATTATCTCCAAGGCCTGAAGGTTTTCTATATCGGTGTGATAAAATTTGAAATTGGAATGTTTCTTTAAATCTTCCAGCCTGTGGTATTTAAGCCGGACATCATAGTAGTCGTTCAGGTTGTCTATGCCTATTACCCTCACTCCGTCGGCAAGAAGTTTCAGTCCGGTGTTCCAGCCTATAAAGCCTGCGGCCCCTGTCAGTATTATCGTTTTCATTGCTGCTTGGCCCCTCCTGCCGGTTCTGGTGAGGGGTGTTCGTAATAAAGGATCCGCCTGCATTCCTGACATTGCAATATTTCGTCGCTCGTTTTAAGTTCCACGAACATCTGCGGAGGTATATGAAGGTTGCATCCACAGCAAATCTCGTTGCTCGCCTTCACAACCGCCAAGCCCCGCTTATCCCTGAGAATCGACATATAAAAATTATATGTGTCTTTGCTGATTTTAGAAACTATTCCGGGCCTTTCTTTCTTCAAGCCCTCCAGCTCCACCCTGTACTGCTCGATCTCTTTTTCGAGTTCCGCTTTTGCGGCATCGAGCTTGAGCTTTTCCGCGTTGATCCTTGTGTTTTCGGAAAGCACCGCTTTTTGAGACTCGTCCAGTTTTTCCATCAGCGACAGGATCAAGTCTTCCGCGGCTTTGATGTCTTTTTCGTTCTTCTCTATCTCTTTCAGGTGTGCTTGGTACTCTTTATTGTTTTTTATATCGGCGCTTCTTGTCTTGAGTTTTTTGATCTTTTCTTTGATATCCTCTATCTCGGTTTCTTTCTCTTTCTTCTTCTTCTCTACCGAAAGCTGATTCTGCTTCGCTTTTTCGAGCGCTGCATTGGCCTCCTTAAAAGAGGCCTCGTCAGCCGAAAACTGAGAGGGGGCAGTATCGATCCTGATCTTCAAGGCTAGGATACGGGAATCGAATTGCTGCAGTTCGATCAAGGTCTTCAGTTCGTCATTCAATTGTCGGCTCTCCGAGGCATGCCGCTTCATGCGGCATGAAAGATGTAAGTCCATTGAATCTGGTGGGCCCACCAGGACTCGAACCTGGGACCAACCGGTTATGAGCCGGTAGCTCTACCAACTGAGCTATGGGCCCTCGGCGTAAAAGCTGAAATTCCGAAGAAAAACAGAAACTCACCAAAGTTAAATATTTTAGCGTCGAACTTGAAGTTTAGTCAAGGCTTGCCCAAAAAGTCCCTTAACCACTTCGACCTCGAGGGGTGCTTCAGCTTTCTTATGGCCTTCACCTCTATCTGCCTTATGCGTTCTCGCGTGACATCGAACTCCTGTCCCACCTCTTCAAGGGTATGCGGTCCGTCTTCACCGATCCCGAAACGTTTTCTTAAAACAAGCTGCTCTTTGGGAGAAAGGGTACGGAGGGCCTTATATAAATGTTTTTTGAGGTCCCCCTGAATGACCTCTTCGAGAGGGGAAAGGTTCGATTTGTCCTCGATAAAGTCTTTTAGCGCAGTATCCTCTTCATCGCCTATGGGCATCTCGATCGAAATCGGCTCCTTGGAAAGCTTGAGGATATTTCTGACCTTGTCGAGCGCTATCTTGGAACGCTTGGCCACCTCGTCAGCCCCGGGCTCTTTACCGAACTCCTGAACATATTCTTTCGTGATCTTGCCTATTTTGTTTATATTCTCGATCATATGCACGGGAATCCTTATGGTCCTCGACTGGTCCGCAATCGAGCGGCTGATCGCCTGCCTTATCCACCATGTAGCATAGGTGCTGAACTTGTATCCTCTCTGATATTCGAATTTGTCCACGGCCTTCATGAGACCTATATTGCCCTCTTGAATCAGGTCTCCGAGGCCAAGTCCTTTACCTATATATCTTTTGGCGATACTGATAACGAGCCTCAGGTTTGCCTCTACAAGTTTGCATTTGGTGTTGTCCAGCTCGACCGTAATTTTATCGAGCTCTTTTATTATCTTTTTTATCTCAGCCCAGTTCAGCCCTACTAAAAGTTCGATCTCCTTCATCTCATTTCTGGCGCGTCTGCATTCCGCGCTTCTGCTGTTGACCTTCGACGCCCTGCGAAGACCGTCATGGAGATGCATCAGCCTCCGGTTAAGGTTCTTCAACTCCTCCAAAAAGGCCCTGACCACATCATCCTTCAGGTCGAGCGATTTTACCTGTTCCACTATCCGGTGTTTATTTTTTTCGAGTTGATTGCTTGGTTTGATATCATACGAGGCCTTGGTGCGTTTTGCTCCGCTGCAGAACCCCCCGTCCTTCAACAGTTTTTTCCTTGTCAGATACAGCTTGGAAATCTTTACAGTTATCGTTGCAAAACGCCTCTGCTCTTCGAGGAGGTCGTCTTCCGACAAGTCATCGCCTTCCTGAATAAGGTCGATCAGGGGGGCCTCACCCTTGCCGATCAGCTTGCCGATCTTTACAAGTTTTTCGAGGACAAAAGGTATTACAAAAAGGGTCTCTGCGATGCTGAGCTTTTTTGCCTCTATCTCCTTGGCTATAAGCACCTCGCCTTCCCTCGTAAGCAGCGGGAACGAACTTATGCCTTTAAGGTACGAACGCAAAGGGTCGTACTCCATATCTATTGTTTCTTTAGGGTCCTGCGGTTCGACCGGCCCGGGTAAATCTTCGATATCCGTATCGTCAATTCCGTTAATATCGGGGGCGGTGTCGCTATCAGAGATGTCGTCTTTAAAATATTTAAAATTATTGTCCAAGCTTCCTCCTCTATCGGATTAAATGACTTATCCCCGGTCTCTGAGTATCCGCCTGCGGTCCAGTTCGTTTTTTTCGGAAAACAACAGGCCGAGATCCCTTAAATCGCCGGTTTCATTGGCCTTCTGCTCAGCTTCCTTTATCTTTTTTTCTAGCCCGCGAAGCTTTATCTTCAAAATACAGTCCTCTATTACAGTGTCGGCATGTTCCATTTCGCCTTCAGAGGCGATAGAATGCTTGGTTATCAGCACGCGCTCGGCATCGCTGCACCCGGCAAGAAGCGTGTCCGTCAGATTCAAATTCCGGTCCGTCAGCTTTGAAACCTTGTCGAATATGGACCGTATAACAGCGTTCTCGATAAACCCGCTTTCTATGCCTTGTAGTATAACACAAGCTTTTTCGGGCATCGTAAGCATGACGTTCAAAAGCAAAAGCTCCTCTTTATTGATATGCTCCTCCATGATATGCGTCTCGCTTTTGCGTGAACGGCCGTCTTGCTTAAAAGCTTTCTGAACGGTTGTTTTCAACTCTTCTCTTAATGTAAGTTCGCCCACCCCCGAGCGTTCGGCCAGTTCCCTGACCAGTTCATCGCGCTGCAAGGAATCTGCGCATGCGGCAATGGCCTGTATGGCGAGCCTGACCGCATCGAGCCTGTTGCCGCCTGAAAATTTCAGCAAAAAGCTTACCGGCGAAAGCGCCCCGGCCATAAGTTTCCTGAATTTTTCCTCGCCGTTGGTTTTTATATACGAGTCCGGGTCTTCGCCTTGCGGCAGGATCAGCACCTTGGCCTGCAACCCTTCGCCGAATACCACAGCCAAGGCCCTCTTTGTGGCCGAAATGCCTGCGGAATCTCCGTCGAACACAAGCACCGTCTTTTCCGCAAAACGTTTAAGCCTTCTCACCTGCCCTGCCGTAAGCGCCGTGCCGAGCGGCGCTATAACATTCGCAATCCCGTGTTGATGGCACATTATCGCATCCAAGTATCCTTCGACTATCACGGAATATTTTTTATTGGTGACGGCCGACTTCGCCTTGTCGAGCGCAAAGCAGGTCTCGCCTTTCCTGAACACCGGACTGTCCGGAGAATTTATATATTTGGGTATATCTTTGGACGACGAAAACGTCCTGCCTCCGAATGCTATCGGCTTGCCCTGCAGATCGAATATGGGAAACATCAAGCGGTCGCGGAAAAAATCGTAAGGGCCTTTTTCCCCAAAGTTTACGAGTCCCGATGCCCTGATATGTTCATCCGGCAGCCCTTTGTCCTTGAGCTTCCTGTAAAGCGCGTCCCTTTCGGAAGTACTGCGGCCGAGAGAAAATGTCTCGGCGGTTTCCTCTGAAATGCCCCTGTCGGCAAGATATTTTTTTGCCTGTTTGGACGCCGAAAGATTTTGTTTGAAAAATTTCAATGCCTCAACCTGTGCGGCCAGCACGCTTTCTTTTATGCCTTTGCCGGTTTTTGTCCCCTTGTATTCATCGATATTGAGGCCTGCCTTACCTGCAAGAAAAGAAAGGGTCTCGGAAAAGTCCATATTTTCATAACCCATGGTGAAACCGAATAT
Source organism: Nitrospirota bacterium (assembly GCA_004321915.1). Taxonomy (GTDB): domain Bacteria; phylum Nitrospirota; class Thermodesulfovibrionia; order Thermodesulfovibrionales; family Dissulfurispiraceae; genus MYbin3. The sequence goes on along the minus strand of SCQE01000021.1, from coordinate 38,514 downwards.
GTCGCCGCCTTTATTGCATCCAAAGCAATGAAATATCTGCTTTGCAGGGCTTACCATGAACGACGGGGTTTTTTCGGCATGAAAAGGGCAAAGCCCTTTGAAGTTGCTGCCTGAACGTTTCAGTTCGACATGTTCGGATATAAGCTCGACGATATCGAGCCTTGCCTTTATGTCTTCAACTAGGTTGTCCGACTTCACGGTGCGTGAGTCCGGCTATTTTCTGCTGACCCTTCTGAAACCCGAACATTCGAGGAATTCGATGTCATCGCCTTTAGAGATAGCATCGAAGAGAAGGTTCAGGCCTAAATTATCGCTCGCTATATGTCCGGCGATCACCACATTGAGGTTGTTCTTTTCTGCCTCTTTACGATGATCTTCGCTAAGGTGCATTCCGACAATAGTATTTATTCCGCTTAAGGAAAGGCTTGAAAAAATTTCTTTCGAACCTTCGGTGCCTCCGGTCATATCTACGAATACCTTTCCGGCCTTTCTGTTCTTTGATCCGATAAGGATACGCGGCCCGAAACTCTCTTTCTTTGCGACTTTATATTCGGGAATTTCGTTGAGCATCGATATTACGTCATCTAAAGTGTAGGGTTTTTTGTCCTCGAAGCCCTGCTGAAGAAATGTCGCCACCATATTGTCCGCCATAGTGTGAAGGCACATTAGCGGTATGTTCAACAGCTTGGCCGCATCCACGGTCTTGGAATGGTTTGCAGGCATAAGCTTTCTTTCGACCTCTTTCACGCGAGATTCCATAAGGGCCTCTGCCGTATTTATCGGCACTCCGAAACGATGCAGTATGTCCGCCTGCATATTCATCACATTATAAAGGTTTGCATAGGCCCGGCCTTCGGGATGGTGCGCAAGCACGAGATCGACTCCCAGACCTTTGGCCCTAAGGCCCTCGGCAAGTAAAAGTTCGGACACGTCGATATCGATGCCGACCAGCACCCTTTTTATCTCTTCATCGCCGCTCCCGTAAAGCATCTTGGAGTCAGCATAAGGGTTTTCAAGGCTTTCGCGGTCGAAATCCTCTTTTTCCTCTGCCGTCAGCTTGTCAAAATCCTTTTTCCTTCTGACGAGTTCCTGCTCGACAAACTCTCTTCCGCGCGGGTCATTTTCGATCGCAGCCGACAACGCCTTTCCGTAAAATTCTGAAAGTTTCATTCCGGTTACCTCACAATTTGTTTTAGGAAATAGTTAAAAGATTTAAGAAGAGGGCGCAAGAAGCTCTTTAACTCTCTGGTTGACCGCTTTGCCGTCAGCCATGCCCTTTGTCTTCGGGGCGACAATTTTCATTACTTTGCCCATATCTGCCGGCGATGCGGCAGCGCATTCCGCAATGGCCGATTTTATTATTTCGTCGATCTCCTCCGCAGAAAGTTGCTTGGGAAGATAAGCCTGTAAAACTTCGATCTCCTGTTTTTCCTTGTCGGCAAGCTCAGTTCTTCCTGCGGCAGAAAACTGCTCGATCGATTCCCTTCGTTGCTTAACGAGAGAAGAAAGCACCCCGATGACCTCATCGTCGGAAAGCCGGCCCATCTTTTCGATCGACCTGTTCTTTAGAGCGGTTTTGAGCATTCTTAGGGCCGAAAGCCTGACTTCAGCCCTGGCTTTCATCGCCTCTTTTAGGTCCCCGTCTATTTTTTGAAAGATATCTTCCATGGGTGTTTATTAAAAAAATAAAAACCGGCCTTTTAGAGGCCGGTTTTCCTTATCTCGATGGTCTCGGTGCGGGTCTGGATCTTTTAACGGCTTTCTTACGCGCAGCAATAATCTTCTTTTTCTTCTTAATGCTGGGCTTGTCGTAATGCTCCCTTTTCTTTATCTCGGACAAAATGCCTTCTCTCTCGCACTGCTTTTTGAAGTGCTTGAGGGCCGACTCGAATGACTCTGAATCTTTTACTTTAACGGAGGGCATACCTGTTCATCACCCCTCTCTTTATAGGATTTGACAGTTTAGCAGCTACATAGAGGTGTTGTCAAGGGAAAGCACAGCATGCCTTTGAGTTTTAAGGAATATTCTTCCGCTTGAAAACAAAAAAATCAGCCGGCCATAAGCAGCATGGCCCCTTTCTCATGGCCAAGCTCTCTCGATACCACTTCGCATTTCGACTGAAGGAGAAAGAATATTTTTCCGCTGTTTGAAGCAGGCCCTCCGGTGGTATAGAGGGTCTCGAAATTCCCCTGACCCTTGCTTATAATAATCCGCGCATTTTCGAACTCTTTCCTGAAACGCTCCGGCGTCATGTCCAGAATGGTGCCTATGCAGTCGGAGCCGTTGTCTATCACTTCGCAAACCCCGGTAAGACCAATCTCTTCGGCGTCATAAAGGGTCGCATCGTTAAGCACAGGCATGCCCTTTGCCACCGCCCTGACTTTTATGCCTAAAGCCCTCAGCTGCTCTATGAGTATCCGGTCGAAGACTATCTCCCCCGCATTGTCGAGCAGATAGAGGACCTCATCGCAATCGTCGAGAGATCCGCGCAATTCAGCGTAATCATCGACCGCAAGAGGCGTTTCGAGCGCCCGCTGCACAGCGCCTTCGATATCAACCGAACTGTATATGCCGAAGTCTATGATATTTCCAGCTATCGCAAGCCTCGAAGCGGTCCAGAGGGGGTCTTTGGCGTCCCGCACCATTTCTTTCAATGCGGGATAGAGGTCGAGCGCTTTACGGTTGTATTCGGATTTGTTCTCTTTAAAAGGGTCTTTCCCCAGAATGCTCCTGATCTTTCTATGCAGGAAAGTGGTCGAATAAGCGGGGGGACGCCCCATGTCGGTGGCCCCTATCTCGTCTAGAACGCCCTTTATTATCCTCTCCTGCAGCTGAAGATCGTCCGTTCCGAGCCTAGCTGCAATAAGGGTCTGCTTTAAAAAGCAGGGGAAGCAGTCGATGTGTACATTCACCTCTGGATTGCCCTGTCAGCAATATCTTTTCTGTAATGCATTCCCTCGAAACTTATTTTGTTCAGGGCCTCGTAAGCTTGGGCCTTGGCCGCAGAAATGTCCGCGCCTGTTGCGGTCACGCCGAGCACGCGGCCCCCATTCGTTACGACCTTTCCGTTGTCAAAAGCGGTCCCTGCATGAAAGACATAGGAGTCGGCCGTCTTTGCGGCATCGTCGAGCCCGGAAATGATCTTGCCTTTATCGTATTTGCCCGGATATCCGCCCGAAGCGAGTACTACGCAAACCGCTGCCTCATCCTTCCATGAAATATTAATGTCAGAAAGTTTTTGGCAGGCTATGGCATCGCATATCTCGTAAAAATCCGTTTCGAGCCGCATCAAAACAGGCTGGGTCTCCGGGTCCCCGAGCCTGCAGTTGAATTCGAGCACATTAGGCACGCCGTCCTTTATCATCAGTCCCGCGTAAAGTATCCCTTTAAAAACTATGCCTTCGGTCTTCATGCCCAAAATCGTAGGCCGCATGACCTTCTCCATCACCAACTCTTCAAGTTCCTTTGTCACGATAGGGGCGGGGCTGTAAGCGCCCATCCCGCCGGTGTTAGGTCCTTTATCTTCATCATAAACCCGCTTGTGGTCCTGAGAGCTTACCATAGGCACGATTGTTATCCCGTCGGTAAAGGCCATAAAAGACGCTTCCTCCCCCTGAAGGCATTCTTCTACTACAATGCGGTCCCCGGCGTCGCCAAAGGCCCTGTCTTTCATTATCAGCCTTATGGCCTTTATAGCTTCGTCAACGGTTGACGCGACGATGACCCCTTTGCCTGCGGCAAGCCCGTCGGCCTTTATGACCAGCGGGGCGCCTTTCATCCGGACATAGTCTTCGGCCTGAGGATAGGATGTGAAGACCTTGTATTCCGCGGTCGGGATCTTATAGCGCCTCATAAAATCCTTTGAAAAGACCTTGCTCGATTCGAGTTGCGCGGCATCTTTTGTCGGGCCTACTATCTTTCTGCCCTCTTTTTCGAAAGCGTCAACGATGCCTCTCGAAAGCGGCTCTTCAGGGCCGACAAAGGTAAGATCTATCCAATCGTATTTCACAAAATCTATAAGCCCCTTGAAGTCGGCGGTGTCCACCGATATGCACTCCGCAATATCCGCTATTCCGGCGTTCCCGGGCGTGCAATAAATTTTATCCACATGCCTTGACTGCGAGAGTTTCCAGACTATCGCATGTTCTCTTCCACCGCTTCCAACCACCAGTACTTTCATAACAGCTCCTTTCTACCCGATCGCCTTTGCGAGATATCCGGCAATAAGCGAATCGTATCGCCCTGTATGGGCGAAAACTTTTTGGGCAAGTCTAAGCTTTGTCGCCCTGCTAATTTCGCCGCCCGAATTCTTGAGTTCCTGAACCACAGGCGAATAGTCGCCGGGCTCCACTATCACAGCTACATCCTGAAAATTCTTCGATGCGGCCCTTAGCATGGCCGGCCCGCCTATATCGATATTTTCGATGGCCTCTTCGAAAGTCACATTTGGCTTTGCTATGGTCTGCTCAAACGGATAGAGATTGACAACCACCACATCTATTGTATTTATGCCGTGTTTCTTAATATCTTCCATGTCTTTGGGATTGCTTCTTCTCGAAAGCAGTCCGCCGTGGATCTTCGGGTGGAGCGTCTTGAGCCTGCCGTCCATCATTTCAGGAAAGCCTGTGTAATCCGAAACCTCGGTTACCGCAACGCCCGCCTCCCGAAGCGCCTTAGCTGTTCCACCCGTCGAAAGTATTTCAACGCCCATCGACGAAAGCTCTCTTGCGAATTCCACAACACCGCTTTTGTCCGATACGCTGATAAGTGCTCTTTTAATCATGCTTTGCTCCTCCGTAATATATATTGCCAAGACCTTGTCCGGCCTTTTTTGATCGCATCATTTTATCACAAAACATAAACTGCATATCAGACCGGCCGGCCAGCCCGGAACGCATCAGAGCAACCCCTGTTCCTTCAGGCTCACGTATTTTCCGTCGCCGATGATCACGTGGTCCAGCACGGTTATGCCGACGATATTTCCGGTGTTTTTCAGGCGTTCGGTCACCGCAATGTCTTCCTTGCTCGGCGTGGGGTCTCCGCTCGGATGATTATGGACAAATATGACCGACGCTGCGGATTCTTTGATCGCCTCCTTGAATGCCTCCCTAGGATGCATCATCGAATTCGTGAGCGTACCCTCAGACACAAGGTGTTCCCTGAGCAGTCTGTTCTTTGCATCGAGCATGAGGCATATGAATTTTTCCTTCTTGATATGCCTCAAACCCGGGCCCAAGCACGAATAAACCGCGCCGCTCGAGTTTAACAAGGGTTTATCCTCTTTGGAGTCGGCCATCATCCTTTTGCCGAGCTCGAAGGCGGCTTTAAGCTGCGCTATCTTGGCTATGCCTAGCCCGTCCGTTTCCGACAATTCCGGAACAGAGGCCGTGTCGATATTCTTAAGCGATCTGAATTTTTCGAGCAGCGATATCGAAAGCTCCATCACATTCGTCCTGCCGCTGCCGGTCCTCAGGATGATCGCCAGAAGTTGGGCGTCGGACAAAACTTCGGGGCCGTTGTTTATCAGCCTTTCACGAGGTCTTTCGCTTTCAGGCCAGTCTTTAACTTTACGGCCGGCCATCGGGCTATTTTACGCGGGAACCTTGCTGAACATCTTTGTCTAGGGCCAATATGGAGCAAACGCCGTCCGCATCGGTAGCGGCCAACAACATACCGTGAGATTCTATTCCCATCAGCTTTGCGGGTTTAAGGTTTGCGACCACGACGATCTTTTTGCCGACCAGATATTCGGGGGTGTACGATTTCCCTATGCCGGCGACTATCTGCCTCTCTTCACCCGTGTCCACCTTCAGTTTTATGAGCTTTTCGGATTTCTCCACCTTTTCGGCGCTGAGCACCAGCCCGACCTTAAGCTGCACCTTTGCAAAATCCTCTATCCCTATAAGGTCGATCATATTTTGTTCGGTCATATGTTGCTTCTCCTTTTTGGCTTCTTTGTTTTTCTGTTTTTCCTGTTTGACCGCCGGGTCCCCGGTTTCAACACGAGGAAACAGTGCCTCCCCTTTTTGCACCTTTACTCCCGGTTTAAGCAGTCCCCATCCGCAGGCGGTACGTGTCCCGAACGACCGGATGTCCTGTTCAAATCCTAACTGTCGCCATAATTTGGCGGTTGCTTCGGGTATAAACGGATGAAGATAAAGCGTAATAATCCTGACCGCCTCTACCGCCGAATATATTACGGTGCGCAGCCTTCCCTCCAACGCCGGATCTTTTGCGAGCGTCCAAGGCGCGGAAGAATCCACATATTTGTTCGTGTAAGAAACAAGCCGCCAAACCTCATCGAGTGCCCCGTGAAAATCGAGCCGCTTGAGCGAGCGGTCAAATCCGGCGGAGATTTCTTCTGACAGGAGTCTCATTTCATTTTCTTCACCGGCAGGTTCAGGGAGTGCCCCGCCGAAATATTTTTCCGCCATCGTTAAGACCCTGCCGGCAAGGTTGCCGAAATCATTGGCAAGGTCCGTATTGGTCCTTTTTATCAGGGCCTCTTCGGAAAAATCTCCGTCAAGGCCGAAGGGTATCTCTCTGAACAGAAAAAACCTGAAGGCATCGGCCCCGAAACGGTCCACCAGCTCTCCCGGCGCAGTTACATTGCCGAGCGATTTCGACATCTTCTTGCCGCGCACCGTCCACCACCCGTGAGCGAAGATATTTTCCGGCAGGGGCATGCCGAGCGCCATCAGCATTGTCGACCAGTATACGGAATGCGTCGTAAGGATGTCCTTGCCTATTATGTGATGCTGTGCGGGCCAGAAGCCGGTTTTATTTTTTTCAGGCGCAAGATATTTCGTAGCGGAATAGTAATTCACGAGCGCGTCGAACCAAACATAAGTGGTGTAGTTTTCATCGAACGGCAGAGGTATGCCCCACGCCAGTCTGGCTGCAGGCCGTGATATGCAAAGGTCTCCGAGCTGATTGTTTTTTAAAAAGCCGAGCACTTCGTTGCGTCTGGTCCCGGGCAGAATAAAACGGGGGTTTTGTTCGATATGTTTTATAAGCCTGTCCTGATATTTTGACATCAGGAAAAAGTAGTTGTTCTCTTCTATCCTCTCGACAGGCCTGCCGCAATCCGGGCAGTTGCCTTCCGCAAGGTCTTTTTCGGTCCAGAACCTTTCGCAGGGAGTGCAGTACATCCCCGTGTATGAGCGCTTCTCTATCTCTCCGGCCCGCCATAGGCCGGACATTATTTCCTGAACTATTTTTTTATGTTCGACGTCGGTCGTCCTGATAAACGCGTCATTGCTTATGTTGAGTTTTACCCAAAGCTCATTGAAGTTTTTGACCATCAGGTCCGAATGCCCTTTCGGCGTCATGCCCCGGTCTTTCGCGGCCTTCTCGACCTTTTGTCCGTGTTCGTCGGTGCCTGTAAGAAAGAAGACATCGTTGCCGTTCATCCGGTTGTAGCGGGCCAGTATGTCGGCGGCGATTGTCGTGTATGCGTGACCTATGTGCGGTATGTCGTTCACATAGTAAATCGGGGTGGTCACATAAAATTTTTCCGGTATCGAGCTCATTTGTTGGGCCGTCTTCTTCTCCTTGGACGGCGGTCGTGGCGCTTTTCCTGCTTCGGCTGCTCGCCTTCAGCTTGGGGCTGGTTTTCCGGTTGTGCGGTTTTCATATCCGGTTTTTGTTGCTCCCGGACATCTCTACGGCCCCTATGGCGGTTGTCTTTGTTCGGCACGCGGGCGGCGGAGGTCTGTGCTTTGCTGTCCTGTTGCGGCCGATTTTCATCCCCGTTCTCTTTTATCTTCGAAAGCACCTGAGATATCATGCCTTCGGGTTCGCTTTTGGCTTTCTCTTCAAGCTCCGCCGGAAGCTCTTCGTCCGCTGTGATCCCTTCAAGCCTGCCCTCGTATTCGTAACGCAGACAGCACATCAGCCTGCCGCACTGGCCGGACAGTTTTCCCACATTCAAGGTAAGCTCCTGTTTCTTGGCCATCTTTATCGAAACAGGCTCGAACGAAGATAGGAAAGTGCTGCAGCAGAGGGTCCTGCCGCAAATGCCTATGCCGCCTATGAAACGGGCCTCATCCCGCACCCCGATCTGGCGCATCTCGATCCTTGTTTTGAATTTCGCGGCAAGGTCTTTTACGAGCTCCCTGAAATCTATTCTGCCGTCGGCCGTAAAATAAAAAACTATCCTCTTTCTGTCCAGAGTGGATTCGGCGCCGACCAGCTTCATCGGAAGGCCGCGCGCCATAATGCGCTCCCTGCAATAATCGCGGGCCTCTTTTTCGATCTTGGCATTCTCCTCTTTCGACTTTTTATCGGTATCGTTCATATGTCGTATCACTTTCTTGAACTGCCGGTCCGACGGTTCGACGCCTTTTTTTTCCGTTACCACCCTGCCTACGCTTATGCCGAAGTCGGACTCGACGATAACGCTGTCGCCGATCTTCAGGTCCAACTCGTTGGCTTCAAAGTCGTAAGCCTTCCCGCACTGCTTGAATTTTATTCCTACGATTTCCGGCATTTATAAGATACCCCCGGGGGATTTTTGAATTTGGTGAATCAGTCGAGACAGCCTTTCATAAGGCTTGACACGTAATTCCATGATATTGATTTGTTGGGGTTAAAATCAAGCACCCCTTTAAATCTTTCGAGAAGCCGATGGGTTTCGAGCAACCGTTCGATGTCGACTTTTTTTATCGCCTCTGCAAAAGGCCTGTTGTTTGGCGTCCTTAATCCGCCCAAGTCTCCGAGCAGCGAATGTTGTCCGTGTCCGGGCAGTTTAGCTATTACGATATCGCGGATGAAGACCGAGGCCAGTTCAAGCCACTGCCTGATTTCCGCCTTGTCTTTCCACGCGTCCTTTGACGCGGAACCTGAAAATATGTCCTGAAGACTCGAGAGAAACCTTTCCTTCTCCCGTGGAAAATCCCTTGAAACGCAGAACCCCGGCCTGCCTCCAGCAAGGTTCATCGCCAACTCCGGCGAATCGCCGGCCCTTCCCTCGGTAAGTTTTTTGCACTCGGCAAGAGGCAGCGGCCTGAATACCACATTCGTGCAACGGGACCTTATAGTATCGGGAAGAGCGCCTGCCTCGGATGTGACGAGTATTATAAGACTGCCCGGAGGGGGCTCTTCGAGCGTTTTCAGAAAGGCATTGGCCGTGTTTAAATTCATCGCGTCGGCATCGTCGATTATGACGACTTTATATCCGCCTTCGTAGGATTTCAGATAAAGGAACTCTTCGATTTTTCTTATCGCCTCTATCGGATACTCGTACCTGTTGCCGTCCTTGCTCTCTTTCGGCTTGAGCGAAAGCGTTTTTTCGACATTTTCGAGCGAGACCACCAGAACGTCGGGGTGATTGCCTGTTGCTATCTTTCCGCAGGACGAGCATTTGTCGCAACAATCCGGACCTTGCGGCCCCAGACAGTTCAGGGTTTTTGCATAATTCACGGCAGCAAGACATTTGCCTATTCCGAGGTCCCCCGAAAACAAAAAAGCGGAAGGCGTGCGTTTTTTTCTTATCGTCCCCTGAAGAATGCTTAACGCCTGCTTCTGGCCTGCTATGTCCTTAAACGCCATAACGGTTATTGACCATGCCCGCTATTTTTTTGCTCACTTCCCCGACAGGCAGGGACGCATCGATAAGCTCGAACCTTTCGCGTTCCATGCCTGCTATTTCGAGAAAGCCCTTGCGTACTTTTTGGTGAAAGGCTAGGGCCTCGAGTTCGAAGCGGTCAACCTTATTTACGCTCTTATTCCTTCCGAGCCCGGCTTCAGGGTCCAAATCCAGCAGAATGGTCAGGTCCGGTTTTATCCCGTTCGTGGCAATGTCGTTTATGGAATTTATCAGAGAGAGGTCCATGCCCCTGCCGTATCCCTGATAAGCGGTTGTCGAGTCTGTGAAACGGTCCGTAATAACTACGGTCCCTTTTTTAAGTTCAGGCAGTATTTTTTCGGCGATATGCTGGGCCCGGGCCGCATTATAGAGAAGCAGCTCCGTTACCGGCGACATCTCTTTATGCTCCGGCTGAAGCAGCACCTCTCTTATTCTTGTGCCTATCAATGTCCCGCCCGGTTCGAGCGTAAGTACGGCCTCGCGGCCTTTGGACCTGAAATATTCCTGAAGCGCCCTGCTTTGCGTGGTCTTGCCGCAACCGTCTATCCCCTCGAAAGAGATAAATATGCCGTTATACGTCTTGTCTTTACCGCTCAATTCAGAAGACCTTGCTGCTCCATCTCGTAGAGCCTTTTCCGGGCTGCATCGCTGCCGTTGGCCGCAGCCTTTTTGAACCACTTCTCCGCCTCGGGATAGTTTCTGCCGACGCCGGTGCCGTAAAGATGTATGTGTCCGAGATAGTATTGGGTGTCTACATCCCCTTTGTCAGCAGCCGTTCTGTACCACTTCAGGGCCTCGGCCATGTCGTGCTTGACACCTTCGCCGTCACGATAGAGATTGCCTATATGCACTATGCTTTTCATGTCGCCCTTGTCGGCAGCCATCTTGTACCATCTCATCGCCTCGGCCGCATTCTTCTTGACGACCAGACCCTGCATATATAAAGTGCCCAGATAAAACTGGGTCTTTATGTCGCCCTTTTCCGCCGCGGTCACATACCATTTCATCGCCTCATCCACATCCCTTTTTACGCCCTCGCCTTTTCTGTACATGTCGCCTATGCGGACAATCCCCTGAGCATTACCCTGCGAGGCCGCTTTTTGAAACCAGTTGAGCGCTTCCTGATAATCCTTCTTTACGCCGTCTCCGTCCGCATAGAGATAACCCAGCCTGAGATACGCGACAGTATTGCCCTGTTCCGCGGCCTTCGCGTACCATTTCAAGGCATCGGAAGGCCCCAGCCCTTTAATATAAATATCTCCGAGGATGACCTGCGCCATCTCGTTGCCTTGTTCCGCTGCTTTGCTGAACCAGCCGAGCGCCCCGTTCAGGTCTTTTATCGCGCCGCTGTCCCCGAAATATAAAAGCTTTCCGAGTTTTATCTGCGCCAACGTGTTATTTTTTTCTACGGCCTTGCGGTAGTATTTTTCGGCCTCGGCAGGTTCTTTTGCGGAGCGGTAAAAATCGCCGAGTATGATCTGCGCGATTTCGCTGCCCTTTTCCGAGAGGTCCTTGTATTTTTTTATAGCTTCGGCAACCTGTGGGGGGGGCGTTTCTTCGCGTCTGAACTTCGACTGCATATAAAGGTCTGCGAGAGGGGTCATCAGTTCGCCGCCTTTTAACTGCCACGACTCCGCAGCCGAGTAGTCCTTGGGTACCCCCTGCCCCTTCTCGTAAAGTTCGCTCAGGAAATAATGCGCGAGCAGGTTCCCGTTTTGGGCGGCCTTCAGATACCACTTAAAGGCCTCCCCGTAAATAGCAGGCATCCCTATTCCCTTGTGGTACATCTCTCCGAGAGTTTCCTGCGCGTTTGCGTCCCCGGATTCAGCAGCTTTAATGAGCGTGTCTATTTCGGAGGCCGCAACCTTGGAACACAACGGGGCCTGCAGCCACAAAGCGGCAACAACGAACAAAAAAATACGCAGTTTTATATTGAAGTTTTTTTTTCCGGAACGCATAACCCCGCCTGAACAATTGCCCTTAGTTTAACAGCACAGCGGTGTTTATTTCAAAAGCCGGTCCGCTCTCAGGGCCTTGCAAAAAGGCCTGTGCTCAGATAGCGCTCGCCCCTGTCCGGAAGCACCACAACAAGTTTCTTGCCGCTGCCGAGCTTTTCGGCTGTTTTCAAGGCCCCCCACATTGCGGCGCCTGAGGAAATTCCGGCAAGTATTCCTTCTTTAGCTGCAAGCTGTCTCGTTGTTTCGGCCGCGTCCTCGTCGGTGACTTTTATGATCTCGTCGTAGATCTTTGTATTAAGTATGTCGGGGACAAAACCGGCCCCGAGTCCTGCCAGCTTGTGTTTGCCCGCCTGTCCGCCCGAGAGTACCGGCGAACCTGCCGGTTCTACGGCAACGATCAATATGTCCGGTTTTTTATCGCGCAAGACCTCGCCCGCGCCGGTCATCGTACCTCCGGTGCCTACGCCAGAAACAAAGGCGTCCGGCACGCAGCCCAAATCCCTGATTATTTCCTGAGCGGTCGTCTTCCTGTGGATTTCGGGGTTGGCCGGATTTTTGAACTGCTGCGGCATGAAAAATCCGGGGTTTTCCCTTTTCATCTCTTCGGCTTTTTCGATAGCGCCTTTCATGCCTTTTTCGCCCGGAGTAAGCACAAGTTCCGCTCCAAAGGCTTGAAACACCTGACGTCTTTCTATCGACATGGTTTCGGACATCGTCAGTATAAGCTTGTAACCCTTTACGGCCGCGACCATCGCAAGCCCTATGCCGGTATTGCCGCTTGTGGGTTCGACAATCGTCGCTCCCGGCTCAAGCAGTCCGGCCTTTTCAGCGGCCTCTATCATCGAAAGCCCTATCCTGTCCTTGACCGACGCCCCGGGGTTGGCGCCTTCGAGTTTGGCCCATATCTCGGCGCTGCCTGCCGATGCCATCCGGTTGATCCTGACCAAAGGCGTGTTGCCGATAAGGTCCAATATGTTTTGATAAGCGCTCATTTGTGCCTCCTTAAGCCGTGATTGGTAAATATAAACCGTTAGTGCTAAAATTGCAAACATGACCACCCTAGGCTTTTCTCCATGCCCGAACGACACGTTTATTTTCTACGCTATCGCGAACAAAAAAATCGATTTGTCGGGGTTCGACTTCGAGCTGACGGTCGAAGATGTCGAGACGCTGAACAGCCTTGCGCTCAGGCGGGAACTGGATGTCTCAAAGGTCTCGTGCCATGCTTACTATCATCTGCGGAATGACTATGTTTTTCTGAAGGCCGGGGCCGCCTTAGGCAGGGGGTGCGGGCCGCTGATCGTGACAAAGAAAGATATGGCCTTGGCCGACCTTAAGGACAGTAAGATAGCGGTGCCCGGAAGATATACCACAGCCGCGCTATTGCTTAAACTCTGCCTTTCCGAAAACTTTGGGGCCGGGGCAGGGAATTTTATCATCATGCCTTTCAATCTCATAATGGCTGCCGTCTCCCGGGGGGAAGTCGACGCAGGGCTTATCATACACGAGGGGCGTTTTACATATCCCGAATACGGATTGAGGCAATTGGCGGACCTCGGCGTCTGGTGGGAAAAGAAAACAGGGCTTCCGATCCCTCTCGGCGGGATCGCGGCAAAAAAAACTCTGGGGTCCGCCGCTGTCGCCGCTATTGAAAACCTTATCAGGGCAAGTGTAAACTATTCCTTTCTGCATAAGGAAGAGGCCATGCCTTATATCAAGCAGAATGCTCAGGAGCTTTCCGAAAAAGTGATAATGGAACACATCGGCCTTTATGTTAACCCTTACACCATCACTATCGCCCATGAGGGCGAAGCGGCCCTTGAAATGTTGCTGAAGATGACTTCAGAATGCGGAGGAATTTAGCGTGGCGCAATACTCGACGGACGATTTCATAACAGAGCCTAAGATAGCTTATTTTTCTATGGAGATCGGCATAAGGAGCGATATGCCGACATACAGCGGAGGCCTCGGTGTGCTTGCGGGCGACACCGTAAAATCCGCAACAGACCTGAAGCTCCCGATGGTCGCGCTGACTTTGCTGACTAAAAAAGGCTACTTCAAGCAGGAGCTCGATATTTACGGAAGACAGACCGAACTGCCGGACGAGCTGGACCCGTTGAAGTTTATGATCCCGATCAAAGAGCGGGTTTCTGTCTGCATCGAAAACAGGGAGGTTGCGGTTGCCGCATGGCTTTACGTCATCGAGAGCGCGACCGGAGGCAGAATGCCGGTGCTCTTTCTCGACACAGACCTGCCGGAAAACGAAGAGCAGGACAGGGGCATCGCCTATCACCTGTACGGAGGCGATCAGGTTTACAGGCTGAAGCAGGAGATAGTGCTCGGCATAGGCGGGGTAAGGATGCTCGAAAGGCTCGGTTTCGAGATAAAAAAATACCACATGAACGAAGGGCATTCAAGTCTTTTGACCCTTGAACTGCTGCTCAGGTACAAAAGAGACATCGAAGAGGTTTGGGACGAGAAACTCGTCTGGGACACGGACAAGGTAAGGGGCCTGTGTGTCTTTACAACGCACACGCCGGTCGCGGCCGGACACGATAAATTCAGTTACGACATAGTAGAGAGGGTTCTCTGCAATATGGTGCCCATCGCTCTTATGAAGGAGTTGGGCGGAAAAGACAATCTTAACCTTACACTCTTGGCACTAAACTTGAGCAACTATGTAAACGGGGTCGCAAAAAAGCACGGCGAGGTTTCGCAAGGCATGTTCCCCGGCTATCACATCAATGCGATCACAAACGGCGTGCATTCCTTCAGCTGGACCTGCGACAGCATGAAAAGGCTTTTCGACAAATATCTGCCCGGATGGGCGAACGAGCCCGAAATATTCGTGCGGGTGGGCCGCATACCCGACGACGAGCTCTGGGCCGCGCACATGGAGGCAAAAAGAATTTTAATCGACCATGTAAACCGCGAAGCCCAAACAGACATGAATTACGATACCTTTACCATAGGGTTCGCCCGCAGGGCCACTGCATATAAACGCGCCGATCTGCTTTTTACAGACCCGGAAAAGCTCGCGCGTATGGGCGAGGGCAGGCTCCAGATAATCTATGCCGGCAAAGCGCATCCCCGTGACGAAAACGGCAAGATGCTGATACAAAAAATATTCGAATACAAGGACAGGCTGAAAGACAGACTGAAGGTCGTGTTTTTGAAGAACTATAATATGGAACTCGCCTTAAAGCTCGTTTCGGGCGTCGATCTCTGGCTTAATACGCCCCTAAGACCGCTCGAAGCCTCGGGCACAAGCGGGATGAAGGCCACGCACAACGGCGTTCCGAACTTCAGCGTCCTCGACGGGTGGTGGATAGAGGGACACATAGAAGGCTACACCGGCTGGGCCATAGGCCCTTCGCCCGACGTTAACGCCGATCCCTCAAAAGACGCCGACGACCTGTATCACAAGCTGGAACATGTGATCATCCCGAGCTTTTACAGCGATAAGCACCTATGGGTAAGGATCATGCAAAACGCCATAGGCAAAAACGCCTACTATTTCAATACGCACAGAATGATGAGAAGGTATGTTACCGAAGCGTACATACGCTGAGAGCCGATCGCAGGAACCGCTTCGACAGACATGATAAAAAGCGCCAAAAAAAGTTTCGAAAAAGAATCGAACCCCCTGCGTCTTACGATAATGTTTCTGGCGCCGCTGCTTCTTATCATGGCCCTTTTCGTTGTTTCTTTGATTGCTTGGGAGCGCAAAAACATAGATGAAAACCAGATTGCGGACCTGCGCGACGTTGCTAGGGCGTTTTTTGAACAGATAATGGTGACGAGAATATGGAACTCGCAGCACGGCGGAGTTTACGTTCAGGTCACGGAGAATACCCCGCCCAATCCTTTTTTGGACGACCCGCACAGAGAGATAGTCACTGCCGACGGCAAGAGGTTCACAAAGATAAACCCGGCTTATATGACGCGTGAAATGTCCGAAATAGCAAACAAACACCACGGTTACAAATTTCGTGTTGTCAGCCTGCGCCCGATAAACCCTTCGAACTTCCCTGACGAATGGGAAAGGAAGGCGCTGACGGACCTTGAAACAGGCAGGGCCAAAGAGGCGATGACCGTTTTCAGGGGATATCACGGCGCAAGACTTTTTAAATATATTGCACCCATACAGATAGACGATCCCTGCTTTAAATGCCATGCGTCCGAAGGATATGGCCACGGCGACATAAGAGGCGCGATAAACATAACAATACCTATGGAAAATTCGGACGCCATACAGGCCATGAAGATACGAAGGAGCATAATATCTATGACAGCCATAGGGCTTCTAAGCAGCATTCTGCTTTCGACAATAGTTTATTACCTCGCGCGAAGGTTGAGTTCCGAAATATCCAAGAATATAGAGCAGGAAAAGCTGTCTGCGATTGTGGAGCTGTCCGGGGCAACAGCCCACGAACTCAGGCAGCCCATGACCGTAGTGCAGGGCGTTATTTCGCTTACGGAAAAAAAGGCGCAGGACGGGAAGCCTATGACTCAGGACGAAATGGATATGATCAAGGAGCAATGCGTCAGGATGAACGACATAATCAAAAAGATGCTGAGCATAACGAGCTATAAGACCAAGGATTATATCAAAGGCAAAAAGATCGTGGACCTCGACGGCTCCTCTTCGGACACACAAAAAGACTGAAACCGGTGATTAGTTTGCTAAGTTTTTGGCTTCGGCAGGAGCATTTTAACGATCATCAGCGTCGTCCCCACGCTAAGCGCCGAATCAGCCACATTGAAGGCGGGCCAGTGATGTCCTGCAACGTGGACATCGAGGAAATCGATAACATACCCGTAGATGATTCTGTCTGCGAGATTGCCGGCGGCCCCGCCGAGTATAAGTGAAAGTTCCAACCTGTTTTCTTTATCGCGCCATATCATTACGGTGATCACAACTGCCGCAAGGCTTGCGATTGAAACGAAGAAAGCATTACCCAGACTCTTGAACATACCGAAAGCCGAACCGACATTCTCGGCATAAACAATATTAAAAAAAGGCAGCACTCTGATTACATCGAAAGGGGTCACATTTGTTTTTATAAGATGTTTTGTAATTTGATCAAGGACAAATACGACCGCAGCCATTATAATGAAGAACCACGGTGAGTTTTTAGAAATGAAACTTCTGTTAATTCTCTCCATCAGGAGTTTGCGATTGCTGCATGACACCGCGAACAGATGTTCGGATGGTCGGAGAATTCACCTACAGTGTTACTCCAATTCCAACAACGCTCGCATTTATTACCGGAGGCTTTTTCGACCTTGATAAAGAGGTCTTTTATTCCTTCACCTTCATGCGCATCTTGGACTTTGCCCGAGAACCTGTTCAGCCCTATCTCCGAAACTATAAAAAGCGCAGGCAGGAAGTCTTTATTGTCTTCGAGCAATGAAAATTCAGGTTCGGCAGCATAAAAAGAGAGCTTCGCTTCGAGCGCGTTGCCGATGAATTTTTCTTTCCGTTTTATTTCAAGGGCCTTGTTGGCCTCGTTCCTTATCTTTATCAGCTTGTCCCATTTCTCTTCGAGGTCAGGCCTGATAAAGGCATCGAGCGCCTTCGGGAATTCGGAGAGGAATATGCTTTCGGGTTTTCCACTGAACGCCGGGATGTATCCCCATATCTCTTCGGCGGTGAATGAGATTATCGGGGCCGTGAGCTTTGTCATGTCGAGAAGTATGTTATGGAGTACCCATTGGGCCGCCCGTCTCTCGATCGAATCGCTTTTGAAGGTGTAAATCCGGTCTTTCAGAATGTCGAGGTAAAAGGAGCTCATGTCTACAATGCAGAAGTTGTAGATGGAGTGAAAGGCCTCGTGAAAATCAAAGCGTTCATAAGCAGCAGTCACGCGCTTTATCAGCCCGTGCAGCCGGGACAAAGCCCACAGGTCAATCTCAAGAAGATTTTTGCTGTAATCTTTGCCGTCGAAGTCATGCAGCGTTCCGAGCAGGAACCTTCCTGTATTACGTATCTTGCGGTAGGCTTCGGTAAGCCTGCTGATGATCTCCTTGGAAAGTCTTATGTCGTCGCGGTAGTCTTCGGCCGAGACCCAGAGCCTTATTATTTCGGCGCCGTTTGCCTTTATGATTTCCTGAGGCGCTATTACATTGCCGAGGGATTTAGACATTTTTTTGCCCTGCCCGTCAACCGTAAAGCCGTGTGTCAGTACGGTCTTGTAAGGCGCTGTCCCCCTTGTGCCTGTGGAGGCCAGCAGTGAGCTCTGGAACCAGCCGCGGTGCTGGTCGCTTCCCTCCAAGTACATATCTGCGGGCCATGTCAGGCGCTCGTCCAGTTCGACAACCGCCGCATGGCTAACGCCTGAATCGAACCACACGTCGAGGATATCCATCTCTTTTTTCAGCGATGACCCGCCGCAGGCCGGGCATTTGAATCCATCGCCGAGGAGTTCTTTCAGCCCTGTCTCAAACCATATGTCTGCGCCGTGCTTTTCGGTCAATGCGATTATTCTGTCAAAGAGAGCGGAATCGTTTACATAAGCTCCGCAATCGTCGCAGGTGATGAGCGTGATAGGCACGCCCCATGAGCGCTGGCGCGAGATGCACCAGTCGGGCCTTCCTGCCACCATGTTGTGTATTCTGTCCCTGCCCCAAGATGGGACCCATTGTGTCTTGTCTATTTCCCCGATACATTTATTTCTGAGCCCGTTTTTTTCCATAGAGATGAACCACTGGGCAGTAGCCCGGAATATTACAGGTTTTTTGCAGCGCCAGCAGTGAGGATAAGAATGTTTTATCTTCTCTGTTCCGAGCAGGGCGTCTCTTTCTTTCAGGGTTTCGATTATCGCATCGTTCGCTTTGAAAACGAACCGGCCTTCGAATTGAGGCACGGCTTTAGTAAACTTGCCCCTGTCGTCGACAGGGGCGTATATGTCGAGGCCGTATTTAAGCCCTGCTTCATAGTCGTCCTCTCCGTGTCCCGGAGCGATATGGACTATGCCGCTTCCTTCGCCTACGGCTACGAAATCTCCGAGTATTACCTTTGAATCCCTCTCTATGAAGGGATGTCTTGCGCGCATTCCCTCGATAGATGCGCCCTTGAATTTTGCGACCACTCTGCCTTTAATCCCGAGTTTGTCTTTGAGGTTGTCGAGGTTGTCTTCAGCCACTATTAATGTGCCTGCCTCTTCCTCGACCGCAACATATACGAGGTCAGGGTTGACTGCGAGCGCAAGGTTTGCAGGCAGCGTCCATGGCGTTGTGGTCCATATAACTATAAAAACTTTCTTGTTTGAAACATTGGGCAGATATTTTGCGGTATCGTCGTCGTTTACGCTGAATTTTACAAATACCGAGGGCGATTCCTTGTCAGCATATTCGACCTCTGCTTCTGCGAGCGCGGTCACGCACGAAGGGCACCAATGGACAGGCTTCTTTCCTTTATATACCGACCCGGCTTTAACAAAGACGAAGAACTCTCTTACTATTGACGCTTCATAGGCATAGGACATTGTAAGGTACGGCCTGTCCCAGTCTCCGAAGACGCCGAGCCGCTTGAACTCCTCGCGTTGTATGGACACAAATTTTTCTGCATACTCCCTGCATAACTGTCTTTTCCGGGAAATGCCGACGCTCTCTTTTTTGTCGCCCAGATTTTTGTCCACCTGAAGCTCGATAGGAAGTCCGTGGCAGTCCCATCCCGGCACATAAGGAGAGTAAAACCCCTGCATAGACTTGAATTTTACGATCATATCTTTCAGTATCTTGTTGAGGGCGTGGCCTATATGGATGTTACCGTTTGCGTAGGGCGGGCCGTCGTGAAGGATATAGCTTGCCTGTCCTTTATTTTTTTCCTGAAGCTTTTGATAAACGCCCTTGTCCTCCCAGAATTTCAGCGTCTCCGGCTCTTTCTGGTTCAGGTTGGCCTTCATCGGAAAGCCTGTCTGTGGAAGGTTAAGCGTATCTTTGTAGTCCGTAGGCATAAACAAAAAATTACCACTTATGAGTTTTTAAAGTCAAGAAATTAAAACCGAATAACAATGATATCAGTGTTTCAGCGAGAGGGACAAGTTTCTGTAGTGAATGCGGAGGTTGGGTAAAAGTTCTTTGCGAAGTGCAGCGTTAAACAGCCGTGAGTGTTTGAGGCCGAAGGCCGAGTTGCACGGCTGTAGCGAATGAGCATTTAGAACTTTCCAAACGCAGCCCTGAACGGAAGGAATTCATCCCTCTCACCGGTCATCTCTTGTTTATGACGCATGTCATAAAAATATATGCCGGGCATGTTGTACCATAAAACATGGCCTGAAGGTTTCAGGAAGAATTCGGGGCTGTCAGCCCACGGTTCCGGAAACGGAACAAACAGGAGGTTTAATTATGGAATGTCCATCATGCGCACCTATCAAACCGGCAGCGCCGGAAAATTTATCGGACTACAGACTGACCCACTGGCCGATCCAGATCAAGCTTATGGGTACGGTCATCCCTTTTCTTGAGAACGCGGACCTTTTGGTCGCCGCCGATTGCACCGCCTTTTCTGCGTTGAATTTTCACGACCGTTTTTTAAAGAACAAAAAAGTGCTTATCGGCTGTCCCAAGCTTGACGATGCAACTTCTTATGTCGAGAAGTTCACGGAGATATTCGGCAACGGCACCGTTCAAAAAGTCACCTGTCTCAGGATGGAGGTGCCGTGCTGCGGCGGAATGACGGCTGTTCTCAGAGAGGCGATTAAAAGGTCCGGCAAGAACATACCTTTTACGGAAATAGTTATAAGCATTAAAGGAGATATTTTGAGCGAGAAGCAGATTGCGTAAAGGCCGGTTGAAACGGCAGACCGTTTAGTCTGCCGTTTCAATGAGTATAAGATAATGTTTGCTTGAGTATAATATTTATTTATGTTATAGTTATGACCATGGGATTGGAAGATCATAAACTCAAGGTTTTCTGCACCGTTGCGGAAACAAGGAGTTTTTCGAAGACATCCGAGATTATTCATTTGACCCAGCCGGCTGTAAGTCTCCAGATACAGGCCTTAGAGGAGCTATACGAGACCAAGCTGTTCGATCGTGCAAGCACAACCATCAATCTTACCCCGGCCGGTGAAATCCTTTACAGGTACGCAAAAGATATACTTGCGCTTTACGCCGAGCTGGGCAAGGAGATAGGCAAGATAACAGGTCTTATAAAAGGCAGCATCACTATCGGCGCAAGCACTACTATAGGCAACTATATTCTTCCTTCTCTGATCATAGACTTCAAGAAAAACCATCCGAAGATAAGGATTAACGTTTTTATCAAAAACACCCAAAAAGTCCTCGAATTGATCAACTCGGGCATTATCGATATGGGGCTTGTAGAGGGAGAAATAGCAAGGCAGAAGATCAAGGTGGAGCCGTTTATCGCTGACGAACTTGCGCTTATCGTGCCGACAGCGCATCCTTGGGCCAAGAAGAAGATGATTTCAATACTCGACCTTATGAAGGAACCTTTTATAATCAGGGAGGAAGGTTCCGGGACCCGGCAGATGATCGAAAAATATCTGGCGGGACACGGTATCACCCCGTCGGATATGAGCATAGCGCTCGTATTGGGCAGCACAGAATCGATAAAGGAAGCTGTGGAGGGAGGCAGCGGTGTTTCTATCGTTTCGAGGTGGGCCGCCAAAAAAGAGATCAAATACGGCACGCTTAGGATGATAACTTTCAAAGAGGAGAAAATGACCCGTCATTTCTCGATTATAATGCCGAAAAACACAGTATTGCCGCATGCCGCAGACGAGTTTCTGTCATTCGTAAGGGCCTACCCTTACGCCGAACGTTTATAGCAGTTTTCAATCGTAGCCCATTTAAAAAGGGAATCTCTTTTTTCCGTCTCTTCGAGCGTTTCTGTGTCGATCTCCCCTGAACCAGCCATACTGAAAAGCTTATCGAAGGTTTGGATATGTTTTTTCAGGCGCGCCTCTGCATACCCTTCTCCGCGCTGATTCTCGATCAGAAAAAGCCAATCGCTCGACTGGGCAAGCAGCATTTCCCGCAAAGCCTGATTTATGGTTCTTTTGCAAAGCGCCCCCTTTTTCCCGTTTTTCGGACCGGTCCTTGCGTTAAGTTCCGCAAGTATTTTCATCTTTCCCGCCATTGCGTGCAGCTCTCTGTGGTAATGCCGGTTCTTGCCGCTGATCCAGAACTCATTGTACCCGCCGGCCCCCCAGCTTGAAGGGGCGGGTTCGAGGACATCCAAGTCTTGGTCTTCTATTTTCCTTAGGTATGACTGCGGAGTTTCAATGCCCAAGCCCCTTTTCGAAGCGGTTTCCAGAACATGGCCGAGCCACTCTACGCCCTCGAACCACCAATGTCCGAAGAGCTCCGCATCGAAGGCCGACAGCGTAAGAGGTTTGCATTCGTCGCCTATTTTGCGCAGATCGTTTTTCCTGCTTTTGACAAAATGGGCGGCGTGTTTCTTTGCTTTCTTAAGGGCAAGGCCCCTGTCATAAACAGCCTTGTCCGGAGTCCTGCCGGTTATGCGGTGATATTTCAGCCCTGTAAAAGTCGGGATATTTATCTTTGTGTGTCCTGAAATGTAGTCGACCGGAAGGTCAAAGCCGACGTCCCGATAGAAATCCCTATAGTCGTCGTCTCCCGGATATCCTGTTTCGGCGCACCACACCTGTTTTGCGGGCTTGGAATCCCTGCCGAATGCGATAAGCCCTGAAGGCAGGACCACCGGCATGGAAACACCGAACCGGGGTTTGGGAATGCCTTTTGTCAGGCCGTGGGATTCGAGGAAAAAATATCGGATATTCACCTTCTTAAGCAAGGCATCCAGCCCAGTGTAATAGCCGCATTCGGGAAGCCAGAATCCGGACGGCTGTCTGCCGAAATTCCTTTTATAGCTCATTATTCCCACGGCTATCTGGGTTTCGGCCAGTTCGGGGAAATGTTCGAAAGCCGGCAAGAACGCGTGAGTTGCGCATGTGGTCATGATTTCTACGACCCCTTCGGACTGCAGTCTGCAAAGGGCATTTATTATGTCCTGCTTGTAAGGGCCTGTATAAAGCCCGAGTATTTTCTTCAGCCTCCTGTTGTAAAACCTTGCGACCTGTTCAAAAGGCGTATTGCGGAGCCTGTTGATTTCGGAACATGACAGCTCGATCAGGTTTTCGGTTGAACGGATGAATCTCTCCCTCAGCAGGGTGTCGTTAAGCATTTCCGAAAGGGTCGGGCTTATTGTCATGGCGATATGAGGGGACATGCCCTTGTCGGCAAGCCTGTCCAACATTTCGATCATAGGCACATAGCTTTCCCGGACAGCTTCAAAAAGCCAGTTTTCTTCTAGAGAATATTCGTACTCAGGGTGTTTTACAAAAGGCAGATGGGCATGGAGAAGCAGTATAAGAGAGCCGTTCATTCGATGCTGCGCCGAACGGGTCTTAAGAAATCCCGGGATTGAGAGACAAAAGAATTATGCGTTGCAGGCGCCCGAGCAATGGACCCCGATCATATAAAAGTCGGTTTCGATATTTTTTACCCAACGGACCATAGCTGTCTTGCACGAGGTCGGAAGGTCGCTGTTGATATTGATGATCTCTCCTTCTTTAATGGGGTTAAAAACATAGAGGCACAGGCCTGAACTGCTGATGTTTACGGAAATACCCTTCAGCCGGTCGTGGTTTCCGCAATACTTCAGATTGAATTCGATCTTTTTTGCGAACGGGAACCTCTCTTCTCTTCTCAACTCAGAAACGCTTTTATGCATAATTATTGCTCTCCCCTGCTGAAATGTTTTGGTTTACAAAAAATTTACATGGATTTTACACCAGATTTTCATGCTCTTGTCAAGCGCATACGATAGAAAATCGAAAATCCTGCCCGGCCTTATGCATCGGTGGTATTAGCCGTGTTATCGGCAGTCATGTTAATATAACAACTAACGTTTTACGGCTTAATATCTCGGGAGGATTAATGGTCAAAACAATAGAGTGGAAAAACGGCAAGGTGGTAATGCTCGACCAGAGCAGACTTCCCCTTGAGGTCAACTATATAGAGTGCGGCGACTATCTGAAGGTGGCCGAAGGCATTAAAAAACTCCGGATACGCGGCGCGCCGGCAATAGGCATAGCCGCTGCAATGGGCATAGCTCTCGGAGCTCAGGAGATAACGGCGTCGAACTATAAAGCTTTTAAAACCAAGCTACAGCAAGTAATGGATGATATGCTTGCCACCCGACCTACCGCGGTCAATATCAAATGGGCGGTTGAGCGAATAACAAAACTGTTATCCGACAATAAAGGAAAAACGGTTGATGAACTTAAGGCAATGCTTATTGCCGAAGGCATAAAGGTACTCGAAGAAGATATAGAAATAAACAAAGCGATAGGCAGATGGGGGGCGCAGTTTATTAAGGACGGCGACACGATACTGACCCACTGCAATGCAGGCAGTCTTGCAACCGGAGGGTACGGGACCGCCACGGCGCCTATGCTGGTTGCGGTTGAACAGGGCAAGCGTATACAGGTCATCGCAGATGAGACGAGGCCTGTATTGCAGGGCGCACGCCTTACCTCATGGGAGCTGATGCAGGCCGGGGTCCCGGTAACGCTTATCACGGACAACATGGCCGGGGCGATAATGAAAAAAGGCAGGATAGATTTGGCGATAGTGGGCACCGACAGGACCACACGGAACGGGGATGTTGCCAATAAGATAGGCACTTATACGGTCGCAGTCCTTTGCAGGGAGCACAAAATCCCTTTTTATGTGGCAGCCCCGCTGAGCAGCATAGATTTCAAGATGAACTCTGGTGACAAGATACCCATAGAGGAGAGGGACCCGGAAGAGGTCACGACCGTGTGGGGGCACAGAGTTGCGCCTGAAGGCGTGAATGTAATAAACTTAGCCTTCGATGTTACACCGGCAAAATATGTGACTGCGCTCTTTACTGAAAAAGGCGCTTACAGGCCGCGCGACATTAAAAATCTTGCAAAAAAGGACATAGACCTAGAAACGTTCAGGCTGAGACCTTGATGAACTGCGAAGACATTTTTAAAACTTATGCGGTAGAACTTAGGAAAACTGAGGAGAGGCTTGCCGGGATCTTTAAGAGCAATGTCTTTCTGCTGCCTATGATCGGGCGGCATATCGCGGGCAGCGGGGGCAAAAGGCTCAGGCCTCTATTTCTCCTTTTGAGCGCCGGGCTTTGCGGATACAAAGGCGACAAGAAAAACCTTCTCGCAGCAATAATCGAAGCGATACACACCGCCTCTCTTCTCCATGACGATGTGATAGACGGCGCCGACACCAGAAGGGGCAAGCCTGCCGCCAATGCTTTATGGGGCAATCAGGTGGTGATACTTGTTGGAGATTTTCTTTACTCCAATGCCCTTAAACTGGCGGTACTCCAGAAAAACCAGCGGATAATGGAAGCGCTCTCCGAGGCCACCACTAAGATGACCGAAGGGGAGATACTGCAACTGAGCAAAATCGGAGACCCCGACATAACGACCGACGAGTACTATGAGATTATTTCCGCCAAGACCGGCGTGCTGATTTCGGCAGCTTGCAGAATAGGCGCCATACTCGGCGGGGCCGGCCCGAAAAGGGAAAATGCGCTCGCGGCATACGGAATGAAGATAGGCATTGCTTTTCAGCTTGCGGACGATATACTCGATTATGTGGCGCAGCAGAAGAATCTGGGCAAGAGATTGGGTAAGGACCTCGAAGAAGGCAAGATAACCATGCCGATGATCCGTTTGCTTAAGAATGCCTCTAAATCCGAGGTGCAGGAGATAAAGGACATCATCAAAGAGCAGAAGAAAGGCGGCAAGAAATTGCAGAGGATTATCGAACTATTTGAAAAATACAATGCCATAGGCGAATCTCTTTGTATCGCACAGGAGCTTGTTGACGAGGCCAAGAAAGAGCTGGCTGTTTTCCCCGTATCAAAACAAAAAAGCGACCTCCTTTTAATGGCCGATTATGCGATGCAGAGACAGCATTAATATGCACCCTCTAGTTGTCCTTGCAAAAACGGCAATCGCCGAATTCGTAAAACATAAAAAGAAGCTGCCGCAGCCGGAGGGACTTCCCGAAGACATGAAGCGGCAGGCCGGTGTTTTTGTGTCCCTGAAAAAAGCAGGGCAGTTACGCGGTTGTATCGGGACTTTTCTGCCGGCCACAGAAAATATTCATGAAGAGATCGTCAGAAATGCGGTTGCCGCAGCTACCGAAGACCCGCGGTTTGGTCCTGTCGGGGCGGAGGAGCTGGACGCTATAACCTATTCCGTAGACGTACTCTCTTTTCCTGAGAAGGTGGGCGGTCCCGGAGACCTCGATCCTAAGAAATACGGAATAATAGTATCCAAAGGCTGTCAGAGAGGGTTGCTTTTACCGGACCTTGAAGGGGTTGACACAGTGGAAGATCAGCTCAGAATCACCAAGATGAAGGCCGGGATCAATCCCTATGACAACGATATTGAAATTCACCGCTTTACGGTAACAAGGTATAAATAACGCATAATTCCCGGATCAAACCGGGCTGTTCATAAGGGCTTCTATAGCGGACCTCAATGTTTGAGGGTCATATGGTTTCATCAGGAAACCGGCTGCCTTCACCGATTGCAACCTATGATGCAGCTCCGAAAGGGCATAACCTGTGATAAGCATTACCGGGATCTTATATTTGTCCAAAATCTCTTTGGCAGTATCGATCCCGTCCATACAGCCCTGAATGTTAACATCCATCAGCACAAGGTCCGGCCTGTTTTGCCTTACGCTTTCAAGGACCTGTTCGCTCGACGATACGGGACCTAACACCTCATAGCCCCATATTTTCATCACCATTTCCATAGACATGAACTGGACATAGTCGTCTTCGACTACCAGAATTTTCACCTTTTTAACGACATCGGATCCCCTATTCATAATGAAGCTCTCGAAAGGTTATGGCAAATACGGTTTCGGGTTGTGTTGTTATCTCTAAGGCGCCGCACAGTTGGCCCGTTGTTAATCCGCGTATCAGTCTCAATCCTAGGGTTTCTGCAGCCGAAAAATCGAACCCTTCGGGGAACCCCGGGCCGTTATCACTGTATGATATGCTGATTTCACCTTCGGGGGACGACCGCCCTTTTATGCTGATCACTCCGTCCCTTCCGTCCGCGAAGGCGTATTTTAAGGAATTCGTTATCAGTTCATTTATTATCAGGCCGCAGGGGGTCAACGTTTCTATGGAGAGCACTATTTCGTCTATGTCCAAAGACAGCGACACCTTTTCACTCTCCCTCTTATAACTTATCAGCAAGGTGTTGGACAGGTCGTCTATATAGTCTTTCAGGTTGACGTTCGAAAGATTTTTCGATTTGTAAAGCCTTTCGTGGACTAGGGACATAGTCATAATTCTGCTTTTTATATCATTGAACATCTGGACGAAATTTTCATCGTTAAGAAAGGGCGCAATCTGCAGGTTGATGAGGCTCAAAATGGTGTTCATGTTGTTTTTTGTCCGGTGATAAAGCTCCCGTAATAAGGTCTCGCGCTCCGCGATAGTATTTCTCAACTGTTCCTCGAGCTGTTTCCGTTCGGTAATGTCCCGGAGAACACCTACCGCATGATTTTCTCCTCCAAGCGTTATTACCGCGGCGCTGATGTCCGCGTAGAATACCGTGCCGTCTTTTCTCAGTATAGGCACGTCTTCGGCGACCCGCAACTCTCCCCGCGCCTGTTTTTCAAAAACCTCCCGGACATTATTCAGTTGATGCACAGGGTGTATGTTATCCACGCCTAAGCTCAGCATCTCGGCTTTTGTATAGCCCAGCATATTGCAGATCACGCTGTTCGCTTCAACAAATTTCTTTGTTGCGATCTTCGCGATCAGGATCCCGTCGTTTGCCCTGTTGAAGATGGTCCTGAACTTTTCTTCCGATTCCATCAAGATCTTTTCGGTTTCCTTTTGTTCGGTTATGTCTTGGACAATGCCGAACATATGATCGGGGCTTCCGTTATCATCGTAAACAACCTGTCCTATCGTGTGCAGGACCGCTTCCGTACCGCTTTTCCTGTAAAAAATATAGTCCATTTCAAACGGGCTCCGCCTTTTTAGAGCGGCGTCTATCGAGGCGAGAAAATCCTCTCTGCTCTTGGGATGCATGGCCTTGACGATCAAATCGTAATCCGGGGCTATCTCATAAGGCCCGTATCCGTAAATTCGATAGAGTTCGTCCGACCAGCTTACCTTATTGGTCTTGATGTCCCACTCCCAATTGCCCACATGGGCTATCTTTTGTGCCCTGTCCAGATGGCCCTTGCTGTTTATGAGCTCGTACTCCATCTGTTTGCGTTCGGCGATATTTTGAGTGAGCGTTTTATTTATCTTCGAAATCGATTTGTATCTCCATACCGCCATGATACAAACAATGGTAAGCAACAAAAGACCGCCCACACTTACTATCTTTTCGGCGCTCCAGTAAGGCGCGGGCTTGCCGTACCATTTAAGGTATATGCTCTGGTATTCTGGGCTGCTTGTGAAGCGTTGCAAAGCCTTGTTCATTAGGGTAAGCAGCTGAATATCGTCCTTTCGCATTATAAAGCTTCTCTCTTTTTCGGCAAAAGACTTGCCGATCTTTTTGATCCGGTTTTCCAGCCCTGTTTCCCGCGCTCTTTTCAGTATCATGGATTCTTCGCCTGCAAATAGGCTGACCTCCCCTGCCAAAAGAGCGAAAATGCCGTCCTGATAACTGCTGTATGTCAGGAGGCGGACGTTTTTGCGGTGTTTCATCTGGTCGAAAGACATGCTTCCCCTGACAACGCCTACCGTATGTCCAGCCGGTGCTTTTTCGGCATCCATATCGCTTTGGGAACGGGCGAAAAAAGAGAGGTAGGATATTTCTATCGGGGAACTGAAAAGCAGCATTTTTTCGCGCTCCGCGCTTTTCATCAGGGCCCCGAAGTCCGCTTCGCCGCTCTCGACCGCTTTTATGATTTCGGGCCAGCCGGGCTTGCAGATATAGTTTACATCCAAGCCTGCCCGTCCGGCGATATCGTTTGTAATATCGATTAAAAACCCTTCGGGCTTATCGGTGTTCTTGTTCCAGAAAGAAATGGGGGCGTAATCGCAATGAATGACCGCAACCTTCTTTTGCCTGCTTGCGGATTCTGCCCATGATGAGGAAAGGGAGGCAAATAATACTATTATTACGATGAGAGAGAGTCGCCCGGTTTTTTTGCAGAAAGAAAAATCAAGCAGGGAGGCTTTCAAAGGCGCATGGGAAAAGTCTGCGGCCCGGCCCAATAACTATCCTTTTCCGTCGGAAAGTTCGAGGCTGTTCAAGAGTATATATTTTTTAATGATATTTCTTGAGGCGTTTGTGGGATTCACAAAGGAGAGGGCGCAGCGGTCGGACGTGACCCTTACAAAAAGCGCGTCCGCTTTTACTGTCCCTGCTTGGGGGAACTCTATGGTCACCGCGGAAGCCTTGTCCCCTTCAGCTATATCTTTTGTGTCGGTCTGTACGAGCAGGCCCCCTTCCGATATGTCGATTACTTTTGCGAATCTTTTTTTCTTGAGCTCGAACACCCACAGGTATTTGACTACGGTAAAGAAGACCCTTATTTTATCTCCTCTTCCCACGGCATACCTTTGATATTTCCTCTTGTTGCTTTCCATGCTCAGTTTGAATTGCCGCAATTCTTCCGCATAAGCCGTCTTTTTCAGTTTCTGTTGCAAAATGAGCAGATATATCCATAAGGCGATAAAAAAATAGTTGAGCCACGAAAGTTTTTGTGCGAGCGAGGAAAAGTTTATTGCAAGGATCGCAACTATAAGGGAGACGAGTATAAATACTATTCTGTTTTCATTGCGTTTGATATTGTATGTGTTGATTTTAAGCATCGGCTTTCTCCGCCCTCTCCCTAGGGTGCAGTCAATAGTTTAAACAGCGGGCCCCTTCATGTCAATCACCGCTTCTTTTTCCTTTTGAACTCACCGCTTTTTCCGCCTCTTTTTTCGAGCAGCATGATGTCAGAGATCACCATGTCCTTGTCCGCTGCTTTGCACATGTCGTAGATAGTGAGCGCGGCAACGGACGCGGCGGTGAGCGCCTCCATTTCGACCCCGGTCCTGTCTTTTATCTTGACGCGTGAAATTATGCCGACCGCGCTTTTACGTTCGTCCAGTCCGAAGTCGAGCGCGACATGGGAAATATTAAGCGGATGGCACATAGGGACCAGCCCGGCCGTCTTCTTTGCCGCCATTATGCCCGCGATCTTTGCGACCGCAAGCACATCGCCCTTTTGGATTTTATTCTCTTTGATGAGTTTCAGCGTGGCCGGTTTCATCAGGACCGTGGCAGAGGCC
Source organism: Nitrospirota bacterium (assembly GCA_004321915.1). GTDB lineage: Bacteria > Nitrospirota > Thermodesulfovibrionia > Thermodesulfovibrionales > Dissulfurispiraceae > MYbin3. The sequence goes on along the minus strand of SCQE01000021.1, from coordinate 8,647 downwards.
ACAGCCTCGCGTTCCGTCACGGCCTTGTCCGATACATCCACCATTTTCGCCTTGCCTTGTCCGTCGGTATGTGAAAACTTCATCGGCGCTACCCCCTGCTGTTTTGCTTGTTAATTCTACATCGCTGCCCTGCCTGAAAACAATGACAGGCAACCGGGCGCCGATTTGAATTTACACGACAAACGCACAATTAGTATAATTTCGCAGATATGAAATCCCCTGACAGTCTTCAAGGCATCGAAATATCCGAAGCCGTAGAAGACATTATCTCTTACAGCTACGATTCGTCCATAGCCGAACCTGCCAAGCCTAAGGCGGTTGCATGGCCCAGAAACACCGAGCAGGTGTTGAGACTGCTTGACTTTGCGAAAGACAATCGCTTTTCGATCGTACCGCGCGGCGCAGGCAGCGGTATGGCGGGGGCGTCCGTTCCTGCCGGGAAAGAAACAATAGTAATGAGTTTCGAAAAAATGCGGAAGATAATCGATATCGACACGAGAAATATGACGGTTGTGGTGGAGCCGGGCATAATCAACGGCCGGCTGCAACGGGAACTCGAATATATGGGATACTTTTATCCCCCCGATCCGGCAAGTATTAATATATGTACGATCGGCGGGAATGTGGCGACAAATGCCGGGGGGCCTCGCGCCGTAAAGTACGGCGTGACAAGGGATTACGTTATGGGAATAGAGGCCGTTCTTGCGGACGGAACAGTCATCAACGCGGGAGGCAAGACCCATAAGCGCACCGTAGGCTACGATCTGCGGAACCTCTTGACCGGGTCCGAGGGAACGCTGGCCTTATTTACCCGCATACGGCTGAAGATACTGCCCCTGCCGGAAGATGTCGTAACGCTGCTCCTGATTTTCCGGGACATCGAATCCGCAGGCGCTTTTCCGGCAAAGATGTCGACCGCAAGGGTCATCCCCCGCACAATGGAGTTTATGGACCGTTCGGCGATAGAGGCGATAGAGAAATACAAACCTACGGGCTTTCCGCCGGCAGCGGAGGCCGTTCTGCTCGTAGAGCTTGACGGTTATCCCGCCACAATAAGAAAAGAGGCCGAAAGGGTTGTGGATATCTGCCGGAACCTCGGCGGAGAGGCTGTAATGGCGGAAGACGATCCGGCCCGGGAAAGCCTTTGGGAGGCGAGGAGAGTTTTGTCCCCGGCCCTCTACAGGATAAAGCCCAATAAACTTAACGAGGATATCGTAGTGCCGAGGGACAAGTTGTCTCCGGCGCTCGTTTCGTTCAGAAAACTTTCAGAGGACAGCGGAATAAAGATAGTCTGCTTCGGGCATGCGGGCGACGGCAATATCCATGTGAACATAATGATCGACAAGACAAAAAAAGAGGAATACCAAAAAGGGCTTGAACTCGTACGGGATGTTTTCGATATAACGCTCAGGCTCGGCGGCTCGATATCCGGAGAGCACGGCATAGGCCTTGTAAAAATGCCTTACATAGGGATGGAAGTCAAGGAGAAAGAGCTTCAACTGATGCGCGGGGTCAAGAAACTGTTCGACCCTGAAGCGCTGCTGAACCCCGGGAAGATAATTCCATAGCCTGCCACTGCTATTCCCGCCAGACCTCTATCGCGATATCAGGGCACATTTTGGCGCATACGGCGCAGCCGGTGCATCTCTCGGGGTGTTCAAAAAATGCGGGGAAGTATCCTATCTCATTGAAGGCCTTCTCTGTCGACAGCGCCTTTTCAGGGCATGAGATAATGCAATATCTGCAGCCTTTGCATAACTCCCTGTCGATAATTATTTTGCCCCTCTGTTTTTTTGCTGCCGGCATTTTTTTATGGCCGCTCCTTTTTGTCCGCACATTTTAGTATTTAACCTGAAACCCGGTCAACACAAATTCAGGGGCCGGCCGTTTTTTTTGTCATTTTATAAACGAATGCCAGTATTTCGGCCACAGCCTTGTACAGTTCGGGGGGGATTTCCTGATACATGTCCAGCCCGGACAGCACTTCTATAAGCTGAGGGTCTTCTTTGAGCTGGATGTTATGCTCTTTAGCTACTGCAAGGATCCTTTCGGCCATAAAACCGCTTCCTTTGGCGACAACCTTAGGCGCACTGTCGTCCGCAGGGTTGTATCTGAGCGCAGCCGCTTTTTGTCGTTTCGGGTTCACGGCCTATGCTTTGACGCTCAAGAGCTTGTCGAAGCCTTCGAGGTTTTCGAGCGGCCCGAAGGAAGCATCGCCGAAATCAAGCACTGTCAGGCCTTTTAGATAGAGCCCCTTTTCTCTAAAGGCGTTTTTTAATCCGTCCGAGTTTTTGTCGAGAACGTTTTTGAATTCAGGATCGCCTGCTTTGAACGAAACAAAAAACTCTCCCCGGTGAAGGAGTATCAGTGTGCTGAGCTTGCCGTGGCCTTCGAGGTCTAGGTTTATCCTGCACGAAAAAGGCGCTCCGTTCTGTCCTTCCTCCCCTTTTTTGAACGCTACCTCTCCCTCTCTAAGCCCTTTCCAGTCGAGGGGCAAAAAAGTATAAAACGAATCGGTGGCCTTGGACAGCGCCTGAAAAGTTTCGATATCTTTCAGTATCCCCTCCACGGTTTTTGACGAGGCCTTGATTTCGGAGAGTGTTTGTTCGGACAACTTGGATGGTTTGGCCGTTATTTCTTTTTCTTGCACGGTAAGGAGTTCCTGCAGTTTTAACAGGCCTGCCTTAAGGTCCCCTTTTATAGGAGCGCTAAAATCCGGAGGTCTTTGTCCGTCCGTTCTTCCTGTAATCGCATCTTTTTCAACGGAGGCGGCAAGCTTGTCCGCAACCGCTTTCAGTTTTGCTTCGAGCGCCACCCCGGTGTCCTGAAGCGCGTTTTTTATCTGCGGCGGAAACAATTTCTCGATATTCAGCATAAGTTCCGTTTTCAGGTTTTGTACCATGGGATGTTGGGCAGCGCTTTCCGGGACCTGGTTTTTGAAAAACCCGGACAGCTTTGTCTGTATGTTCTGTCCGGTGGATTTAAGGCTTTCCTGCAGCAGGGTTTGAAGCTGCTGCTTGACATCTTTCGGCAAAACAGAACTGTCATGCGGAAGGGATTTTAAAACATTATCTATTGTCTTCGGCGCGATTTTGTCGCCGCCTTTGGCAAGCGCTTGGGAAAGGTCTCCCATGGCCCTGCCTAAAGGCGTGTCCGCAGGTTTTTGTTTTGTCTGCTCGGGTTGTTCCTTGTATCCGACAAACTGGAGTTTTAATTCTTTACCAGACACCGGGGTGTCGATGACCTTGAACATGGCGGTCAGGTCTTTTTCGAGCTGAAGCTGGGTCTTTGCCGTAATATAACTGCCTTTAACGTTCAGGGTCACTGCGCCTGACGGCTGAATATCCGAGATCAAGGCCTCAAGGGTCTCACCGAGCTGTATGGGCAGGGCCTTACCTAACGGCTTCTGTATGATGATCGAACTGCTTTCCGGTCCGGTAATCTTGAAATTAATCATATCTGCTTCTATTATATCAGCAATATATGCGGGGTGTTCAAAAATGCAGAGATTCGGGCTGACGGCCTTGTTTTCGAACAGGCTTTTCCATTTTTCGATAATTGTCATAATAGGCTCTATCGTCTATTCCAACACCTTCCGGGCGCCGTTCGTGTTTGACGATCGTCTTTATATTCACAGCAATCCCCTTATCAAGGACTTTCAATATTTTGCCGATACGGCGAAAGCCGGCAATGCCGTGATGAACGAAAACATAAAAAACCTGTTCCGGACACGGGTGGTCGGCCATTTTACGCTTGCGCTGAACTACCGTTACGGCGGGCTTGATCCGGCAGGCTATCATGTCTTCAATCTCTTGGTGCATCTGACGAATGCGTTACTTGTTTATCTTGTCGTCGTTTCGCTTCTGCAGACCCCTTATTTTACGGGGCCGCTCCGGGCAGAGGGCGAAAGTCCGGCCAAAAACAGCACAACGGCCTTGTTCGTTTCTCTTTTGTTTGTTTGCCATCCCGTGCAGACCGGGGCCGTGACCTTTGTAACGCAGCGGTTCACGTCCTTGGCCGCGTTGTTTTATCTGTTGTCTTTTGTGTCGTATGTCCGATGGAGGCTTTCGGCGCATACGCCCGGCGGCGTGCAATCCGCAACGGGATTAAGGACAGGGTTTTTATACGTTCTGTCTTTTGTTTCGGCAGCGCTTGCGATGAAGACGAAAGAGATAGCGTTTACGCTTCCTTTGATGACGGCCGCGTGCGAATTCATGTTTTTCGATGGGGATGCAAGGCGCAGACTGGTCCGTTTGGTCCCTCATTTCCTGACGATGCTCATAATCCCGTTGACGCTTTTAAAATCAGGGGGCGCTGCGGTCGAACTGGCAAGAATGAACGAATCGGTTGCGGGAAGCGCAAACACAATGAGCGACTACCTGTTTACCCAGTTCAGGGTGATGGTGACGTATATCAGGCTTCTTTTTGTTCCGGTGGACCAGAACTTGGATTATGATTACCCGGTGTATAAAACTTTTTTTACCCCTGAGGTTTATATATCGTTCCTGTTCCTTGTTTTGACGGCAGGCGCCGGGATGTATTTATTTTTCCTTTCGACAAAAAGGGACATTGAAGGCATAAGGCGGCTGAGGCTGACCGCCTTCGGCATACTATGGTTTTTCGTGACACTGTCCGTGGAGTCGAGCGTCATACCGCTGCTCGATCTGATTTTCGAACACCGGTTGTATCTTGCTTCAACAGGTTTCTTTATTGCGGTCATGTCTTTCATCGAGTTTTTAAAGGACCGGGCAGGCGGAATAAAGTATGCGGATGAAATACTTTCTGCGCTGCTCATCTGCATCGTTACAACATTGTCCGCAGCCGCCTACTCCAGAAACCTTGTCTGGCAGGACGAAGAAAGCTTGTGGCGCGATGTGCTCGAAAAAAGCCCTAACAAGATCAGGCCGCGTTTTAATCTGGCCAATTACTACGACGGTAGGAATATGACGGACAAGGCGGTGAAAGAATACATGGAGATCCTTAAGATCGATCCCGACTGTGTCGAGGTACACAGCAATATGGGCGCGATTTATTATGAGCAGGGCAGATTTGAGGAGGCGATTGTCGAATTCAAGGCCGCCCTGAAAACATTGCCGGCCTTTGCCGTTGCCCATAACAATTTAGGGGCGGCTTATGAAGCCTTGGGGCGTTTCGAGGAAGCGCGCGGGGAATTTCAGGAAGCGGCCCGCCTTAATCCTAATTTTACGGTGGCGGCGGACAATTTTCGAAGGCTCGATAAAATGATTTCCGGAGACCGGAGATAAAGGATATCGGGTCTCAGGAAAGAGCGGACTTCTTGTTTTGCGAAGCGGTTTGCCGCATAGTTGGAATTAGTCTTTTTTGTTCGATTATTATATCAGCCATACAAACGGTTTGCCTGTTCAAGGAAAGGAGATGCAATGCTCGACGCGCGTTTTATAAGAGAAAATATCGAGGTGCTCAAGACCGCTTTAAAAAGACGGGGCACAGAGGCCGACCTGTCAGGGTTTGCCGCGCTTGAAGGGGACAGGCTTCGGTTGCTGAAGGAGATCGAAGACCTGAGGAACAAAAGGAATGTCGCATCCGAAGAGATCGGCAGGCTGAAAAGGCAGGGACAGGATGCGGCCCTGCTCGTCTCGGAAATGAAAGGCGTTGCAGACAGGATAAAGGATATAGAAGAGACCCTGCGGGGGATGGAGGAACAAGCAAGCGGCTTTCTTCTCAATATCCCGAATATCCCTCACGGGTCGGTCCCGGAGGGCAAGGATGAAAATGACAATGTCGAGGTAAGACGGTGGGGAACGCCGGGAGAGTTTGATTTCACGCCTCTCAATCACTGGGACATCGCCGAAAAACTCGACATTATCGACTTCGAAAGAGGCGCGAAGATAACAGGCGCGCGCTTTGCCGTAATGAAGGGCATGGGCGCAAGGCTTGAGCGGGCGCTTATGAACTTTATGCTCGACCTGAATACTGCAAAAGGGTTCAAAGAGATTTTCCCGCCCATACTTGTAAACAGAGAGAGCATGACAGGAACAGGACAGCTGCCGAAGTTCTCCGAAGAGCTGTTCAGGACCGCCGAGCCGGAGTTTTACCTGATCCCTACGGCCGAGGTGCCTGTGACCAATATCCACAGAAATGAAATTTTGCGTGAAGACCAGCTGCCTATATATTACACGGCATACACCCCGTGTTTCAGGCGAGAGGCAGGCTCCCACGGCAAGGATGTGCGCGGGTTGATAAGACAGCATCAGTTCAATAAAGTCGAACTCGTTAAATTCGTCAGGCCCGAAGATTCTTACAATGAACTCGAGTCTTTGACCTCTGCCGCGGAAGATATATTGCAAAGGCTCGGACTCCCTTATCGCACGGTGCTGCTTTGCGCCGGAGACATGGGCTTTTCTTCCGCCAAGACTTACGATATAGAGGTCTGGCTGCCGGGACAGCAGCGCTATCGCGAGATATCCTCGTGTTCGAACTTCGAGGACTTTCAGGCGCGCAGGGCAGGCATCCGCTTTAAACGCGAAGGCAAGAAAGGCACGGAGTTCGTGCATACATTGAACGGCTCGGGCCTTGCTATCGGCAGAACGCTGGTGGCAATCCTCGAAAATTATCAACAGAAAGACGGAACGGTTTTGATTCCGGCTGCTTTGCAGTCTTACATGAATGCCGAAATAATAAAATGATAATCGGTGTTCCCAAGGAGATAAAGTGTGAGGAATACCGGGTCGCGCTGACCCCCGCAGGGGCCTGCGAACTCAGGAAAAACGGCCATACAGTGCTTGTCGAAACAGGCGCAGGCATCGGCAGCGGTTTTTCGGACGAAGACTATCTAAGCGCCGACGCCGATGTTTTGGATAAGGCACCCTTGTTCGAGAAAGCGGAGCTTATAGTAAAGGTAAAAGAGCCGCTTCCGGAAGAGTACTCTTTTTTCGGGGCCGGTCAGGCGCTTTTTACATATCTGCATCTCGCGCCTAACCGGCGGTTGATCGATTTTCTCCTGCATAAAAAAATAACGGGGCTCGCTTATGAAACTCTCGAGAAAGAGTGCACACTGCCGCTGCTTGCGCCGATGAGCGAAATAGCCGGCAGGATGGCGCCGCTTATGGCCGCTTTTTATATGCAGAAGATCCATGGGGGCGCGGGAGTGCTTCCCACCGGTGTGGAAGGCGTTGATCCGGCGAAGGTCTTGATTCTCGGTGCGGGTGTTGTGGGTACGAATGCCGCGAGGGTCTGTGCCGGTCTGGGCATGCATACGACGGTGATCAGCAAGGGGCCCGGATTATACAGGCTAGCCGGGGTTTTTTCAGATAGGGTGAAGACCCTGCCGCTGACCGACGAGAACCTTCGTTGCGGGACGAGAGAAAGCGATATTGTTATTGGCGCGGTGCTCGTGACCGGCGGCAGAACACCGGTGCTTATCACAAAAGAAATTTTAGGGACGATGAAAAAAGGTTCCGTTATCGTTGACGTATCGGTGGACCAAGGCGGATGCGTCGAGACGTCCCGGCCTACCACGCATAAAGACCCCATTTATGAGGTCGAAGGAGTTATTCATTACATGGTCGCAAACATGCCGGGCGCATATCCCCGGACTTCGACCCTCGCCCTGACCAATGCCACGTTGCCGTATATAAAGCTTATCGCAGATTCGGGGATAGAGAAATCCATTAAGGGATCGACGGAAATAAGAAGCGCGTTGAATACGTTTCAGGGCCGCATCACGAACAAATCCCTTGCGGAGTCGACAGGGTTTTTGTTTTCGGAGACTTTCCCTGAGATATAGAACCGGCTTGCGTTAAAGCAGAAAATATTCCGCCAGCGCCGCAGCCATGATCACCGCGCAGCCGGGGATCCAGCGTTCTTAGTTTTCTGGATGTCCGACAGAGGACTTCGGGCATGACGAAATAAAGAGGCCGTCATTCCCGCCCCCGATTACTACATTCGGAGACAGGCTCCAGCGGGAATCCGCATTAGGGCAACCATGCTGTCGAAATCCTTCGGCAGGGACAAGTGGATAGCGTAGTCTTGGCAACGAGGGCGGTAAAGGAATTTTTACGCTGCGCTAGCCGCCTTTTCCTGCCGCACCCTTTCGTGAAGCCATATCTTTATAAGCGCCCCTCTGTCAACCCCTATGGCCTGCCTGATTCCGTCAATCTCATTGACCAGAGATTCGGAAACATCAAGGGTTATCCTAACCTTCTTCCCATGACGGACAACTTTTGCTTTCGACATGTCGGCAAGGTCATGAATATCCTCGCCTGCGTTGAAACGCTTGTCGAATTCGGCGGTAGTTTTAGCTTTTTTTGTCATAAAGCGCTGCCTCCTTTTTTCTTGCACGCCTGACAGAAATTATTCTTATAGAACCCTTCCTAACGGTGTAAACCGCGGTCCAGAGTTTGTTGTCGATCTTGCCGAGTATAATACGCCTGCTTTCTATCGGATACGGGAGACGGATCTCTATCCGGTTTTCGTCGAGCCATAAATTCTTTGCCTCTTCGAAGCTTATGCCGTGTTTTTCCTTGTTTGTCTTATTTTTCGTTGCATCCCACTCAAATGTCATTGGTAGAATCTGGTGCGGTGGCGGTTTAAACCGCTCCGTTCCCAAGTCCCCCTTTCAAACCGTGCGTGCGGATTTCCCGCACACGGCTTTCCGATGGTCTTCTTG
>SCQE01000020.1 GCA_004321915.1 Nitrospirota bacterium | reverse complement strand
CCCATGCTCAGGCTCGTCAATCCCGATGAGGAAACCACTGACGGGAGAGCCGTATGCGGGAAATCCGCCTGTACGGTTCGGAGGGAGGGGAGGCGAAAGCCTTTCCTACCCCCTATCAAATCATGTGGCATTGTAAATGTATTCCTTGTCATTGTTGAAGAAAGCAGATACCGTATAAGGAAACTGCCCATATAGGGATACGTTGCCCCTAGTTTTTTGCCTCTCTTTGTCGTTTGCCATGTCGGTTACCCCCTGATTCGGTTATACTATAAAACTCTTTAACAATTTTCTGAATTCAAAGAAACGAAAGGAATAAAGTCTAATGGCAAACGAACCGAACAAAGTTATCTATTCTATGATAGGGGTAAGCAAATTCTACGAAAAAAAGCCGGTGCTGAAAAAGATATACCTGTCATATTTTTACGGCGCGAAGATAGGCGTTATCGGGCTTAACGGCTCGGGCAAAAGCTCGCTGCTCCGCATCTTGGCAGGAGTGGACAAGGATTTCAACGGAGAGATCGCGCTCTCTCCCGGATACACCATAGGTTTTTTAGAGCAGGAGCCTAAACTCGATGAAGCCAAGACAGTGCGCGAGATCGTGGAAGAAGGCGTTCAGGAGGTAATGAACGCGGTAAAAGAGTACAACGAGATAAACGAGAAATTCGGCGAGCCCATGTCGGACGATGAGATGAACAAACTTATAGAGCGGCAGGGCAAGGTGCAGGAAAAACTGGATGCCCTCGATGCGTGGGACATCGACTCAAAGCTAGAAATGGCCATGGACGCATTACGCTGCCCTGCGGGCGATACGCCGGTCAAAGTATTGTCGGGCGGCGAAAAACGGCGCGTAGCTTTATGCAGACTACTTTTGCAAAAGCCGGACATACTGCTTCTAGATGAACCGACCAACCACCTCGATGCGGAAACGGTCGCATGGCTGGAACACCACCTCAAGAACTATGCAGGGACCATAATAGCGGTAACTCACGACAGATATTTCCTCGACAACGTGGCGGGCTGGATACTCGAACTCGACAGGGGCGAGGGCATTCCGTGGAAGGGCAACTACTCGTCGTGGCTCGATCAGAAAAAGGCGCGCCTGCAGCAGGAAGAGAAGACCGAGAGCGACCGCCAAAAGACGCTTCAGCGCGAGCTCGATTGGATAAGGATGTCCCCGAAAGGCCGTCATGCCAAGGCCAAGGCCCGCATAAGTTCTTATGAGGCGCTCCTTAATCAGGATGTAGAGAAGAGCGCGAAAGAGCTCGAGATTTATATCCCGCCCGGACCTCGTCTCGGCGATGTTGTGGTAGAGGCCTCGAATGTGAGCAAGGCTTACGGTGACAATATTCTTATCGAAGATGTGACTTTCTCCTTGCCGCCGGGCGGCATTGTCGGAATAATCGGGCCGAACGGCGCAGGAAAGACAACGCTTTTCAAAATGATAACAGGGCAGGAAAAACCGGATTCAGGGAGTTTCAAGACCGGCGATACGGTCAAGCTCGCCTATGTGGACCAGAACCGCGATGCGCTCGATCCTGAAAAGACGATCTGGGAGGTCATATCAGGGGACGAAGACATGATCCAGCTCGGCAAAAAGCAGGTTAACTCACGCACCTATGTGGCACGCTTTAATTTCTCCGGCTCTGACCAGCAGAAGAAGGTCTCTATGCTTTCGGGAGGAGAGAGAAACCGCGTGAACCTTGCACGCATGCTCAAAGAGGGCGCTAACGTACTCCTGCTCGACGAACCCACAAACGACCTTGATGTAAACACCATGCGCGCGCTTGAAGAGGCCTTGGAAAACTTTGCGGGCTGCGCTGTTGTCATAAGCCACGACAGATGGTTTCTCGACAGAATAGCAACACATATCATGGCCTTTGAAGGAGACAGCAAGGTGGTCTGGTTTGACGGCAACTATTCGGAGTACGAGGCTGACAGGAAGGCAAGACTCGGAGCTGATGCGGACCAGCCGCACAGGATCAAATACCGGCACCTGACAAGGGGATAAAGGCTAAAGTCTAATTGCCACGACGACAGTGTGCAATTAGGTTTTGGTCTTTTTGTTACGGATAACTTCTGCAAGTATTGATTTTGAGGCGCTCGCACATTTTGAGAATTGCCGAAGGAAAATGAGATCAAAATCGCAATAAACATAAACGCAAAGACAATAAGAAGTGCCGCAGGAAAGTGAACATATCCCAAGTGGTTGGACGGGGTTGCCTGAAACCATGGGAACGCGGTATCGCTATCAAATAGAAAGAAGATCCCCAATGCGCCGTTATAAAGAGCAGTTATGATGAAACGTAATGAATTTGCCCGGTTCTTATTCATCATGAAGACGCTCTCTTCCATTGTTGCTGGCGCAGTTTTTTTCTAAAGCTTGCTCTTCGCCAAGCGGTGAACTCGTCGCTGTAAAGCTCTACCACCAGTTTCTTGAACCGCTCGCTTAACTCTTGGATAGACATGTTTTGTGGGATGAAGTTGATGTCGAAGAGCGTGCACTTCTTCCAGTTTTGTGGATCGATTAGCCGATTTTCCTTCTCCAGTCGCGCATAAAAAGGTGTCCCCGGAAATGGCGTCGGTATCGTGACCTGAACTTCGTACAATTCCGTGTCTCTTACGAAGGCGAAAACCTGATCAAAAATATCGGGTGTGTGGCCATCCAGACCTACGACAAAACAGCCGTTCACCGTGATACCGTGAGATTGGATTTTTCTAATAGCATCCTTGTAACGATGGAATTGTCTAAACTTCCAATCGGTTCGAAGATCAAGGCCAACCAATCCGACCTCTGTTGGACTCTCTAGTCCGATAAGAACCTGAGCACATCCGGCCTCACGCATTTGGGTTAACAGTTCGTCGTCATCCGCGACCGAAATGTCGGTTTCCGCAAACCATCGGATCCCTTTGTCTTTGAGCTCCGGGAGAAGCTCTCTCCAATACGCATGATTCACAAAGGTGTTGTCGTCAGCGAACTCTATGAAGGGTTGGTTCCAGATACTCAAGATACGGTCAATTTCTTGGAGCACTTTACCGATCGGTTTTTGCTTGTACTGCCGGGTCAACATAATAGAACTGGCGCAGAACTCGCAATGGTGAGAGCAACCGCGACTGGTTTGAACGGTGAGGCGATTGTACTTTGAAATGTCGAGCAACTCAAATGCTGGCATAGGCGAATCAGCCAAGTCGAATCCGTTGCTCTCTGATCGATAGTACTGCTGAAGATGGCCCCGCCCGGCGTCTTCCAACACTTGTAGCCAAGACACCTCTCCTTCACCTATGACGACAGCATCGCAGTATTCGGCAGCCTCCTCTGGCATAGCTGTAACATGCGGCCCACCAATAACAGATGGTACCCCCATAACTCTGAGCCTACTAGCAAGCTCGTAGGCCTCGTCAACCTGAGCACTGTAGGTTGAGATGGCCACAAAGTCAAGACCACTGGGTAGAGGGTCAAGAAGTTTAGAGTCTGGAACTTCGACATAATGCAAACGATGCTGGGTAGGCGTCATACCTGCTAAGGTAAGAAGGCCGAGGCTTGGCAATGACGCGATGGTCTTGCTTCTCTCTACAAATCCAGGAAGCGTAAGACCGAGACGAAGTAGTTCTGAGTCACAGACCCTTATGCCACTCATGGCAAATAGACCGATGTTCATTTGGGAAATAACCTCCATACGAACAGACCAATGCCGACATTGACCGACATGGCTGGAATGAAGAATAGATGACGAAAAATCGTCTTCCATGTATCGAGGTAACAAACCACGGGCATGGCGATTGCCACTAATATCAGCCGGTCGGAAATGGTCTGAAGCCCGGATTCAAGGTGTAGTGCGCATGCTGTGAGTGCGAACGAGAGATTGAGAAAGCACAGGCCGAAGAAGGAGACATGCGCCAACCGGATCATCCGGCGTTGCGCGGCTTCATAGCGCAGCGTCCTTTGGATTGATGGGTTTGGCACCTGTACGAACACGCACTATAGCGACGATATAGGCGATCAACAGAAATGGCGCCGCCATAAACGACAGCATTGAAAGCAGAAACACTACCTCGTAAGCTGAATCGTTCGGACTACGATCTTCTTTTCGAATGCCGCTCATAAAGTCAAAGACAACATGCTCTAGATTGAGCATCGAGAGCGCGATGATGATTATGACCAACGGAAGCAGCGAAGCGACAATAACTATTCCTGGTGACAACTCCGCTATTCGGCGGAGAAACACAAAAAAGAGAACGACCCTCCAAGTAGCAACGACAATTAGAAACCATGCGTTTGCTGTCCTTGCAGCGTCGACTGCCATAAACTGCTCTACAGGAATTGCATAGAGTACTGCCGGTGGAGCGGTTAAGGTTATGAAAAGCAGAACATTGCGGTACGACCAGTTCTTAGGCTTGAGTGGCGCAAGCAAAACCCAAACGATTAAGGCCAACACGAATACATAGGCAACAGAACCTAGACCGAGGTACTGCCACAGATGTGCTTTGGGATTGTCCCAGTACCGGCCAACACCTGCTAGCCAAGTAAATATTAGCCCAAATGCTAAGAAAGCCTTCCATTCGGTATGCATTGCCGAGCTTGGACGTCGAAACGTCAGCAATCGGAACTCATCAGACAGAATGCGCTTGATCATTGAGATACCCAACCAGTTATTAGATGGTTTCTCGCTAATACTCTTTTTGTAATGTTAGTCCCCCAGATAATATCGGATTTGTAATATTAGTCGGATGGCCCCGACATTCCCCCCAATGCTCGCTGTTTCAAACCGTTGCCTTGAAATTACCTTGTTTATCTCAAAAAATCAAGTGGTATCACGGGGCAAACACGCTATCTGTCCAAATTATTCGGGAGGGACAGGTTTTCGGAGTGAATAGCGGAGTTTTGGAAACGGTTCTTTGCGAAGCGCAGCGTTAAACAGCCGTGAGTGTTTGAGGCCGAAGGCCGAGTTGCACGGCTGTAGCATAGCGAGCATTTAGAGCCGTCAAAACGCAGCTCCTGAACGGAGGAAATTTGTCCCTTCCGAACATAGTGAGTTTGCCCTGAAGGGGTATCATGGTCCGTGTAAAGCCAATTTAGAAATGTCTCTCTGCTGTGTTTGTTTCCGCTTGAAACCTTGCAGCATTCAGGACATCCGGGATACAAAGACTTTTTGAACCCTGCATCCGGGGCTTGCACGGTTGTTCAGAGAACACCCGTGGATTTGAGAGTCTTTTTATGGGTGAGCTTGTGCGAGTACGGTAGCATATTATGCTGTCATTATGCTATCATTTTTTAGCTGCATAAATTTACTAAGGAATACATTTACAATGCCACATGATTTGTCATTCCCGCGAAGGCGGGAATCCAGAAATATCTTGAAAATACTGGATCCCCGGGTCAAGCCCGAGGATGACAAATATGAGGCTTTGTCATGTTAGTTCTTAGTAAGGGGAATTGATGAAAAGAATTCTTATAGACACAAACGCTTATGCTGCGTTCAAGAAGAATGATCTGCGCGCTCTTCAAGTATTTAGAACTGTTGACTATATAGGAATAGATGTTGTTGTGTTAGGAGAGTTGTTGGGCGGATTTAAAGGCGGCAGCAAGGAGTCTAAAAATAAAAAAGAGCTTGAGCAGTTTCTTGATTCGCCGAGGGTCTATGTTATCCAGATGGATGAAGAAACCGCCGAGTTTTATGCAAAGATTTATTTCGACTTAAAGAGAAAAGGCAGGCCGATCCCTTCAAATGACATATGGGTGGCCGCATCTGCAATGAGGCATGGGTTGTCGTTGTTTACTTTCGACGAACATTTCAGCTATATAGGCGGTCTTATATTGTGTAATGATTGGTAGCAAAGGAGGCCACATGGCAGTAGTGACACTTAGAGGAATAGACGATTCTCTGATAAAGGCGATTAAAGAAAAAGCGCAACAGGAAGACACGAGTATTAATGCTGTCTTGCTGAGAATCTTGAAAGAAAATTTAGGACTAAAGAAAAAGCCGCGTAGAGTGGTGCATAACGACCTTGATCACCTTGCGGGCACATGGAGCAATAAGGAGCATGCTGAGTTTCAAAAGAGGATAAGGGATTTTGAGACTATAGATGATAATATGTGGAAGTGATCGGATGAAGGGTAAAAATTACTAAGGAATACATTTACAATGCCACATGATTTGTCATTCCCGCGAAGGCGGGAATCCAGAAATATCTTGAAAATACTGGATCCCCGGGTCAAGCCCGAGGATGAGTGCGCCTGAGA
>SCQE01000019.1 GCA_004321915.1 Nitrospirota bacterium | reverse complement strand
GTTGCTCTCCACCCCACTTCACAGTGACGCAGTTACGTTCGACTACAGGCCGGAGAGCGTTTGCCTGAAAGGGACTTTCACCCTTCCGACCTCGCACACTCTCAGGCGCACTCATTCCCGCGAAAGCGGGAATCCAGAAATATCTTGAAAATACTGGATCCCCGGGTCAAGCCCGAGGATGACAGATATGAGGCTTTGTCATGTTAGTTCTTAGTAAATTACTAAAGACATTGGAGGTTCTTATGTCTACAGCCGTCTCTGATAAAAAAATAAGCGATATGACTGCCGGAGAGCTTAAAACTCTTATCCGCGAGACTATTCAGGAAGCAATTGACCCTGATCACGGACTGGAGTTGCGACCGGAAGTAGAGGCTTCGTTGCTGGAGTCTCTGGAGCAAAAGAGACAGGGCAAGGGCATTCCGCTTGAGGAAGTGAAAAGGCAACTGGGACTTCAGTAGTGTACACGGGTCATTATCCTGCCAAAGGCCTTTGACGACATTTCAAGGCTTGATAAACCTATAGCGCAGCAAATCGCTGCCAAACTTGAGTGGTTATCTAAAAATACAAACTCGATCACTCCGCTGCCTCTACAGGGCAGATGGGCTGGGTTGTCGAAACTGCGAAGCGGAGATTATCGCGTAATTTATGAAATCAATCATGAGACACAAACTATTACTGTTCATAAAATAGGACATAGAAGAGACATTTATCAGTAAGGCGGTATGATTATCTTCTTTTCTGACACCCTGATCTCTTCTATCAGGCCAATCATCTCCTGACGCGCAACCGCCTTGAACGCCCTTTCTTTATAGCGCCGTATCTCGGCAAGCCCCCTGATGTACCAGACAAGATGCTTGCGGAACAACATTACGCCCCTCTTCCCGCCCTTTTCGGCGATGCACAAATCAAGATGCCGCGTCATTGTATCCGCTGTTTCATCGAGCGAAGGCCTTTCAGGAATAACACCGCCTTTCAGGTATTCCTCTATGTCACGGAATATCCATGGATTGCCGAGCGCGCCGCGGGCAACCGCAACGCCGTCGCAGCCTGTTTCGTCGAACATCTTTTTCACAAGCTGCGGCGAGAGACAGTCGCCGCTCGCTATAACAGGTATCTGAAGCGCCTGCTTGACCTCTTTTATCACTTCATAATCTACGCTTCCGCGATACCCCTGCATCCTTGTCCTGCCGTGGATAAAGAGCGCTTTGACGCCCTCGTCCTGAGCGAGCAGCGCGACATCTCTTGCGTTCACAGAGTTTTCATCCCACCCCGATCTTATTTTCAAAGTTACCGGAGCGTTGGAGCCTCGCACCATCACCCTGAGCAGCTGTTTCAGCTTTGACGGTTCTTTTAAAAGCGCGGAGCCCGCTCCTTTGGCCGTTACCTTACCGACAGGACAGGCAGCATTAAAATCGAGCAGTTCAAAACCGAGTGAATTAGAGATATCTACGGCCTTCAGCAGCGAGGCTTCGTCATCGCCGAGCAGTTGCAGGCCTATCGGCCTGTCCACAGGATTTGCGGGAAGCATCCGGAGCGTGTTCTTGCTGCGGTAAGCGAGCGCCTTCGCGCTTATCATTTCGGAAAAGGCAAAAACGCATCCTGCCTCACGACTGATCAGCCTGAAAGGAGTATCCGCCACGCCCGCCATCGGGGCCAGCATACATTTGGAGTTTATGATCAAATCGCCTATTTTAAGCATTTATGAAAAAGCCCTCTATATCCAACTCAGTGATAGGGATTAGGTTTCCGGAATGAATAATTGCTTCACATTCAAAAACCTTTTCCATTATTATATCTAAAAACCGGAGGGCGGCGGGCAATTGAGAAAATTCGGCAACTTGCAGGCAGTTTACATGTCTTTTTATTCGAAAGAGCTTTATCAGGACATTGTAAAGAACTGGTCGGGCATATGTATCTCTTATTTCCTCTTGCTGATCATGCTGTACCTGATGCCAGAAATGTTCCGTTTCCACCGGACAATAGCCGAGTATGTGGATGAGCATTCGCCAAAGCTGTTGGCGCAGGTCCCTGTCATAACAATAAAAAAAGGAGAGGTTTCTATGGACGCGGCTTCTCCCCACTTTATACCCTTCCCGAACAAACCTGACCCTTTAGTAATTATCGATACATCCGGCACCATCGATTCGCTCGACAACTCTACCGCGTTTGTGCTGTTGACCAAAAACCGGATGCTCTTAAAGAGGGAGGCCAATGATGTCCGGACAATAGACCTCAAAGAGATCGACAGCCTCAGCGTGGACAAAAAACGCGTAGGCGAATGGATAGAGTTATTCAAAGACTGGATCGCACTCATAACCTTTCCTGTTGTCTTCGCAATAACCGCAGCGCTCTATTTTCTGCTCGCCCTGCTTGCCGTATCGGTGGGCAGGCTTTTTACGAGGATTTTGAACGTCGACCTGAACTATCAGGCGATCTTACGGCTCGTTATCGTGTCCTTCACGCCCGCAACCGCGCTGCAGGCAGCGCATTCGCTTCTGGATATAGATTTCCCGATGGGCATGTCGGTTTCGTTTCTGCTTACGCTCGGGTACCTTTACAACGCGATCTGGGTGAATGCAGCAAAAGAACAATAAGAAAAACTATTCAGGATATTTTTATCTCGACAATGTTGGGAAGTTTCTTGAGCTTGTTGAAGAGCTGCTTTAGCTGTTCCTGCTTCCCATATTTTACCGACAACTGAACTTCGCAGTGGTTGTCTTTTGCGTCGTATTTGTGTTTTGTTTCGAGCAGCTTTATCTTGAACTCACCGATGAGCTCTTTGATGTCAGGCTCTTCGCTTCCCGCTGTTCTGACTGTAAGCGAAGCATACATCTCTTTCGGCAGGATATTTTCCATATGCTTGAGGATTATGAGGTTCGCTATGACAAGCAGCGTGGCAAAGCCCCCGAGACCATATTCCCCGAACCCCACAGCCATCCCTATCGCGCTTACTATCCATAGGGACGCCGCAGTGGTAAGGCCCCTGATATAGTTGCCGTGCTTAAGTATCGCGCCTGCGCCCAAAAAACCGATGCCGGTTATTATCTGGGCCGCTATTCTGCCGGGGTCGGCAGGCTTGCCGTAAACTTCGAACACCTTGATAGAAATTATCGTAAAAAGGCAGGAGCCCACGCAGACTATCAGTTGGGTCCGGAAACCGGCATATTGGCCGCGTATGCGGCGCTCAATGCCGACCAATCCGCCGTAAACCGCAGCGACGAAAAGCTTTGCGAACTCTTCGACCATTTTTATTTGATCGGCGGGAAAATCTGGACTATGCCCCAAGCCAAGGCTATGCAAACAGGCAGGGTCAGCACCCATGCCATTAGTATCTTTCCGGCTATTCCCCACCTGACAGCCGACAACCTTTTGGTTGCGCCCACCCCGAGTATCGAAGATGATATAACATGGGTCGTGCTCACAGGCATCCCTAAATGGCTGGCCGTGAGAATTGTAAGCGTTGCGGAGGTCTCTGACGCAAAACCGTGAATAGGTTCGAGCTTGAGCATCTTGACGCCGAGGGTCTTTATTATCTTCCATCCGCCGAAGAGTGTCCCTATGCCCATGGCCAGCGCAGAAACAAGCATGACCCACCCCGGAACTTCAAGCGACTGGATGGTCCCTGCGCTGAAAAGCGCCATAGTGATTATTCCCATGACCTTCTGCGCATCGTTTGAGCCGTGGCCCAAGGCCATCATTGCGGACGAAAATATCTGGAGCCGTGCAAAATGCTTGCTGATTGCGCCGGGCGCAAGCCTGCCGAAACAGTAAAGGATAAGTTTCATAAACAGGTACCCTATGGCAAAGCCTGCCACAGGGGAAATGAGCAGCGAGAGCACGATCTTGGATATGCCGGCGAAGTTCAGGATGTCGGTCCCTCCGTGGGAGATCGATGCGCCTATGATGCCGCCGATCAATGCGTGGGAGGAGCTTACGGGCAGGCCCATCAGTATCGTTACAAGGTTCCAGAGAAAGGCGCTCAACAGCGCCGCGATTATCACCACGTCCGTTATCGCCTTCGGATCGACTATGCCCTTGCCCATGGTCTTTGCCACGGCCGTGGTAAGGAACGCGCCGATAATATTCATCACTGCGGCGAGCGTGACGGCTGCGGTAGGGGAAAGCACCCTCGTAGAGACTACGGTTGCTATGGCATTGGCGCAATCATGCCAGCCGTTGCTTATATCGAAGATAATAGCAAGGATTATAAGGAGAATAAGGATTTCATGCATTTTTGAGGACTATGGCTTCGAGTATATTTGCGATGTCCTCGCATTTGTCCGAGGCATCTTCGAGGTGCTGATAAACATCCTTCCATTTGATTATATATATCGGGTCATTGGTTTCATTTACAAGGGTCCCCAGCGCGTCCCTGAACTTCCGGTCTATCCTGTTTTCGAGCCTGTTTATCTCTATGCAGTATTCCTGCACATGCGAATACTGTTTGGCGCGCAACCTGCTGAGGGCTTTCTGGAGCATCTCCGCGGTAAGAAGCAGGTCTTCCGATATTGAAATCGCGGCGGTAGTAGGTTTGGTTATCATGTAAACCGACATCCTGTCGGTGCCGCTCCAAATGAGGTCCAAAACATCATCGATGCGTGCGGCGAGTTCGTGTATGTCTTCCCTGTCTATGGGAGTAAGAAAGGTCTTGTTCAGCTCCTTCATTATCTCGTGAGTGAGGATATCGCCCTCGTGTTCGCAGTCGTATATGGCCTTGGTTTTTTTCTCTATGTCCTCGAAGTTTTTCATCAGATCCACGAGAATGGTCGCGGCCTTGGTAAGGTTTGCGAGGGCCTTATCGAAGATTTCAAAAAAGTCTATTTTGTGGGGGAACAAGCCCATAGTTTAATACGATAAACAAAGGGAGGCGATTTAGTCAATTTCAGCCTAAATCATCCTGAATGTTCAGGATTGCGGCATCCGGTCAGGAGACAAATTTGCGGCAATATCCAAAAAAGAATAAAATAAACCGGTGAAGAAAGGCGGTTTTACAAACATAAAAAAAATTCTGGTCATCAAGCTCAGGCATATCGGAGACGTGCTTTTGGCCGCGCCTGTTTTCCAAGCGCTCAAAGAAAACTTTCCGCAGGCACATCTATCTGCGCTTGTAAACTCCGGCACTGAAGATATGCTGCGCGGCAATCCATTAATCGATGAGCTCACCGTGCTCGACCGGAGCGTTAAAAAGTTGCCCAAGGTGAAACGCTATCTGAAAGAAGCGCTGTTTTTAAAAAAGATACGGGACGCCGGCTTTGATATGACGGTCGACCTGACAGGAGGGGACAGGGCTGCAGTCATATCTCTGATTTCGGGCGCAAGGTTCAGGATCGGGTGGAAAGACAAAAAGGGGTTTGCCGGCAAGCAGCGGTTTTATACACACCTGTCGGAGCCCGAACACAAGCGTCACACGGTATTGCAGAATATAGATGTGGTAAGGCATTGGGGCATAAATACGGAGGACCTTTCTGTGGATTTTTTTGTTCCTGACACAGCAGCATCCTCTGCCGAAGATATTTTCAGAGAAGCCAAAGCCGCAAGCAGCTCCAAGGTGGTCCATGTCCATCCCACATCCCGCTGGTTGTTCAAATGCTGGAAGGATGAATACACGGCGCAGATCATAAAATGGCTATTGTCTAAAGGTCATACTGTCGCCCTCACCTCATCTTCCGAAAAAAAAGAGCTCGAAAAAGCCAGAAATATTCTTTCGCTTGCAGGGGCGCACAAAAATCTTATAGACCTTTGCGGCAAGACCTCGCTGAAACAGCTCGGAGCGATATCGGAAAAATCCGATCTGTTCTTCGGCGTTGACTCGGCGCCGATGCATATTGCCGCGGCCGTGGGCACCCCTGTGGTCGCGCTCTTCGGTCCGAGCGGGGCCTTCCACTGGGGGCCGTGGGACAATGCCCCGGCCAAGACAATCCAACTGCAAAGTCCTTATGAGAAAAGAAACGGAATACAAGTATTCGGCAGGCATACGGTCATACAATCTGACAGGGACTGTGTCCCCTGCGGCAAAGACGGCTGCGGCGGGAGCAAAATAAGCGACTGCCTTTATGAAATAACGCCCAAGGTTGTCATAAAGGTCCTTTCCGAAAAACTTGAGGGGGCAAGAGAGTAAGTGTTCACGCTGCTTCATACCGAATCGTCAAAAGGCTGGGGTGGTCAGGAAAACAGGACCCTGAGGGAATCGCTCGGCTTGAAAAAATACGGCGTAAAAACTATTTTCCTCTGCCAGCCGGGCAGCGAACTTTCAAAGAGGGCTTCAGCGGCGGGCTTTGAAATCAGGGAATGCCGGATGGAAAAGAGTTACGACATCACAGCGTTTATCAAGGTCCTGAGGACCATAAAAACCGACAAGATCGACATAGTGAATACGCACAGCGGCAGGGACAGCCTGATCGCAGGCATTGCAGGAAGGCTTTCGTCGCGCAGTCCCAAGATAGTCAGGACCCGCCATCTTGAAATGCCGATTACATCGAGATTCACCTACAGTCTTCTGCCGCACAAAGTCGTCACAGTCAGCGACCATGTGAAACGATACTTGATAAGCAAGGGTGTAAATCCGGAAGATGTCATATCCGTGCCGACGGGCATAGATACGGCGATGTTCGATCCTGACAGGACGGAAGGGACCCTTAAAAAAGAATTGGGCTTGTCCGATTCCACCCCGCTGGTCGGAACGGTCGCAATCCTGAGGCGTAAAAAGGGGCACCACATCCTGCTCGATGCCGTGCCGACAGTGTTAAAAAACATGCCCGATGCTCGATTCGTCTTTGCCGGCGACGGGCCCCAAAACGAAAACCTGAAGGCAAAAATAAACGAACTCGGAATAGGAGACAGGGTTCTAATGCTCGGCATGAGAAGAGACATGCCGAATATCCTGAAATCTATAGATGTCTTTGTCCTGCCCACCCTGCAGGAGGCGCTCGGCACCTCGTTCATCGAGGCGATGGCCATGGGAAAGCCTGTGATAGGCTCTAACGTGGGCGGCGTCGGAGAGGTGGTGCGCGACAGCGTGAACGGATACCTCGTACCGCCGGAGGACCCTGCCGCGCTTGCCGAAGCCGTATTGAAAATGCTGGGCGACAAGCAAAAAGCCGGCAGGATGGGGTTGGAGGGCAGGCAGATCGCGGAGCAGGAATTCACAACGGAAAAAATGTGTGAAAAAATGTACGGACTTTATATGGAATTGCTCGGGAGGAACGGCTCGTGAGGCCTGTGCCTGTGTTGATGTACCACCACATAAACCCGCACAAGGGGGACATGGTCACTGTAACGCCCGAGGTGTTTGCCGGACAGATGGAATTCATCCATAGAAACGGGATCAGAACGCTCAACTTAGACGAACTTCTGGATATTATGCAGGGGGGTCTTGTTTTAAAAGAAAAGGCCGTAGCGGTCACGTTCGACGACGGCTGGCTCGATAACTACATCTATGCCTTCCCCGCCCTCGTAAAATACAACATCAAGGCCGCAATATTTCTTGTGACAGACAGGGTCGAGAGCGCCTCTTTGTCATGCGGAGAAGTTCCTCTCTCCGTTCCCCGCCATGAAGAGGCAAAACGACTGATTCAGGAAAGGGAAGACCGCAGGGTCGTTCTTGACTGGAAGTTGGTAAGAGAGATGAAAGAGGGCGGGACTCTGGAATTTTATTCGCATACAAAAAGCCACGCGCGGTGCAATGAGATAGACGAACGGAATCTTTCTGATGAACTTGCGGGCTCCAAGCATCTGCTCGAAAACAGACTCGGAATACCGTGTCCTTATCTTTGCTGGCCGTACGGCAAATACAATGACACGGCAGTGGAAGCGGCAAAACAGGCAGGCTATAAAGCCTTGTTCACCACAAAGCACGGCGTTGTCAAAGCCGGTGACAATCCCTTTGGAATAAAGCGCATAGTCGTTAAAGACAGTGTTTCTTGGTTCAAAAAAAGAATGTTTATTTATACAAATACCATGTTGTCCGGCCTGTACTTAGGGATAAAATCAAAATGAGGCTGAATCCGATTGACGCACTTCTCTTTGTTTTCTTGAAACTTGCAAAGGCTCTGGACCCGAGAAAAACAGGACAGCAATATTTCGATCCTATTGTGATAAAAAACATCCTCGTTGTTTCTTCTACGGCCATAGGCGACACTTTGCTTTCTACTCCTGCGATAAGGGCGGTGAGGGAAAGGTATCCTGACGCGCGCATAATCGCCCATTTCAATGCCGACAATATGGAGCTCTTCGAAAACAATCCGCACATTGACGGTATTGTGCCCTACTACGGAGGCTACAAGCGTTTTTTCAAAACAATAGCCCGGTTTCGCAAACATAAATTCGATCTCGCGCTGATCTTCCACGGAAACGAACCGCAGGCCACGCCTGCCGCCTATTTGTCCGGCGCGCCTTTTATCTTCAAGCTGCCGAATGTGAGCAAATACGGATTTTTGCTCTCGAACAATCGGCAGACCTTGGGCTGGCAGGCCTTTAAGCACGGCACGGACCAGCGCTCTGCAGTGGCCGAACTTGCGGATTGCAAAATCAAAGACAAGCGAATGGTTTTGCCCATATCGGACAGCAGCGCAGCAGCAGCGCAAAGGTTCCTTCAGGATAACGGCGTATCCGAAAAAGATATTGTGATAGGCTTTCAGGTCGGCGCATCCACCTTAAGCAGGATGTGGTTTAAAGACAGATTTATAGAACTTGGAAAGCGTCTTGTCGATGCTGCGCCGAATTTGAGAATAGTGCTGACCGGTTCGCCGCGCGAATCATCTTATTGCGCTGAAATAGCGCAAGCTATCGGCGACAGGGCGATCGTCTCCTCCGGACAGATGGCCTTGAGGCATCTGCCTGCGCTTATCTCCGGATTCAGGGCCCTCGTTACAGGGGACACCGGGACCATGCATGTTGCGGTTGCGGTTGGAACACCCGTCGTTGCGCTGTTTGCCGTTGCGGATGCGGAAAAATCAGGGCCCTATTACGACCTCGCCAGACATACGGTGATCCAGAAACAAAAAATCTGCGACCCTTGCGCAAGCAAAAGGTGCGAATATCAGCGCTGCATGGAGGCGATAACAGTTGACGAGGTTTTTGAAGCGGTGAAACCTCTATTAAGACTTTAGCTTAATCCCGACAGGTCCGTTTATCCGGCCGCCAAGGACAGGATTTTCTCGAACTTTTTTTCCTCAAAACTGTATATTGGAATTTTATCGTCTTTCGTCTTAAGCTCCGCCACCGGCCTTAAAAGAAGTTTTCTGTACTTCAGGTTTCCGGTCAAAGATGCAGCGCCGAAGATGGCGGAGAAATCGAGCCGTTCCGCAGCAGGGCCGGATATTAAAATTTCTTTGTCGCTCTGCCTGCTCTCCATTCCGGCCATTATATGAAAAGGCGCGTCGACGGGCTGCGCCGCGCTATCGATGCGCCTGCCTATATCGGCAACGATAAAAGAGTCGAAATGCACCGCAGTTTTCAGGCTTATACCTAAGCCGTCAAAGGCCGGCGAGATTTCGGGAAGGATCTTTTCGAGTCCTGTCCTGACATACATGGCCGATAAAATGGCGTTCCATACATTGTTAGATGCCCCGTCAGCCGTAAAAAAAACGGTTATCGCGTTGCCTGAAGACATCGTCCACTCTTTTTTTGCCCCAAGCGTCGATACGATATCCGCCAAAAGAGATTTGTATATGTAAGAGTATTTCAGAAAAAGCGGCCTGTTCTTGACGAGAAAGGCCTTGTGCCCGGCCTGCGCCTCCACAAAGAGAACGGCCCCCGAAACAGGCATACCGACGCCTCTTTGCGTTATTTCGGTCTCTTCATCCGTTACGCTGAACTCGTAGGACTCTGCGAAATATTTATTGGTCAGTTCAAAAAGCTTGTCCACGGGCGCATTCAGGGGTCAAATCCACATTATCTTCACTTCATCCTCAAGCCTTTTGAACTCCGGATGGCCGGTCACGAGCGGGATCCCCTTCGACTTGGACAAGGCCGCGGCAAAGCAGTCGGCATAGGCTATGGGATGCTTTGCTTTGAATATCGCTGCAGAAACGGTCAGTTCCATGTCGGCATTGATTATTTTTATCGGCAATTGCCGCAGTAATAAGAGCGTTTCTTCAGCCTTTTCGCCTCCCCGTTCGCGCGCGGTTATATAATAAACTTCGCCCAGATTTATAACCGACATGTACGCTGTAAGCTTCCCCGATTGCGCCCTTCTGAGCAGAGCTGTTACTTTGGCGCCGCGCTCTTCTCCCTCAAGATGCGCAATAATTGCGAAGCTGTCAAGGACAACCGCACTATCCACGCTTTGCCTCTTCCTTTCTGTCCTTAAGCAATGCGCTCAAAAGAGAGGTCTTCCCTTTAAGCAGCCCTTTAGTTGCGTCCACAGGGTTGTCGGGCAAAGGCTTAAGGATGATCAACCCGTCCTCGCCTTCGTACACCCCTACCCGGCTGCCCTTTTTTATATGATGTTTTTTCCTTAACCCGGCAGGTATTATTACATGCCCCTTTTCTGTTGTTTTTACCACCACCATGTTATAACCTCCGAATTTTGTATAAACATGCTTTTATTTATTATAACATGAACAAAAAAGCAGGCTTGCGCCTGCTTTTCCCTGATTTGTTTTCTATTTTTATCCGTGCCATCAACCCGCTATTTTGCCCCTAATGTCAGCGGCGATGTTTCAAGGCTTCTCAAGTCTTCGACATGTGCGAGACTGCCGTCTTTCTTGAGAAAAACGACTTCTTTTATCATGGCGTTCTGGATCATTCTCTTGCACAGCAGGCAGGGTTTCCCTTCGGCAAACTCGCCGCTTTCTTCAAAGCCTGCGATATAGATGGTGGAATCTTTCATTCTTTCCGGCGCGCCGTTTACTATGGCGTTCTGTTCTGCATGGACGGCCTCGCAGAGTTCGTAGCGTTCGCCTGCAGGCACATTGAGCTCTTGCCTTCGACAGACGCCGCGATCTATACAGTTCAAAGAGCCTCGCGGCGCGCCGTTATATCCTGTGCTTACGATAACATGGTCTTTTACTATCACCGCGCCGTAGCGCCTTCTCAGGCAGGTCGAGCGGGAAGAAACGACCTTTGCTATCTCTATAAAGTACTCGTCCCAAGAAGGCCGGCAGTAAGTTTTTTTCCCGTTACCGTCACCCACAGGTCTTTTATCCGCACTTCGTGAACCCGCAGGCATGGCATACGGCGCAGCCGCCTTCGTGTTCCACGGTCCCGCCGCATTCGGGACAGGCGCCTATAAGCATCTCGGCCCTGTCCTTGGATTTGCCGTTGCCTTTGTCTCCTTTTTCCGGACCGTGAGAATGCGGGTGATATTTTTCGATGGCCTTGGCTATCGCGTCCGAGCACGACATGACCCGTCCGCCGTCGTGCCACGAAGGCTGATGGCATGATATCCCCTTAAGGTGCTTTACTATCTCGTCCTGTTCTATCCCCGACCGGAACGAGAGAGAGATGAGCCTGCCTATGGCTTCGGCTTGGCTCGAAGCGCAGCCGCCTGCCTTGCCTATATTGGTAAACACCTCAAAAGGCCTTCCGTTTTCATCCTCGTTGATAGTGATATAAAGATTGCCGCAGCCTGTTTTCATAAGCCTTGTGACGCCTTTTATTACCGACGGCCTCTTCTTAGGCAGCAGCTTGGATTTTTGGTGAACTTCCTGCTGGGCAGGCGCCTCTTTCTTGGTAGAAAGCACCTGCGAGTCCCTCGATCCGTCCCTATAAACCGTAACGCCTTTGCAGCCGGTCTTGTGGGCCAGCATATAAACCTCTTCAACGTCTTTGGTCGTGGCGCTGTTAGAAAAGTTGACCGTCTTTGAAACAGCGTTGTCGACATGCTTCTGGAACGCCGCCTGCATCTTAACGTGGTCTGTCGGGGTGATGTCATGGGCTGTGAGGAAGATCGATTTGACTTCATCGCTGAATTCTTTGAAGTCGTGGAGAGAGCCTTTCTCTGCTATTTTCTCCATGAGCTCTCTGCTCCACATATCAGCCGCTTTTGCATAAGTTTCAAAATACGGGTTGACCTCTATAAGCTTTGTGCCTTCCATTACATTACGGACATAAGAAACCGCAAACAGGGGCTCGATCCCTGACGAACAGCCTGCGATTATCGAAAGCGTGCCGGTGGGCGCGATGGTTGTTACGGTGGCGTTTCTGACCATCATTTCACCATAGTAAATGCTGTTGTCATAGTTCGGGAACGGCCCGCGCTCTTCGGCAAGCGCGCTGGAAGCAAGACGCCCTTCGGTCTGGATAAAGCCCATGACCTCTTCGGCAAGCTTAAGCGCCTTTTCCGAGTTGTAGGGTATATTGAGCTGTATAAGCATGTCGGCCCAGCCCATAACTCCGAGGCCTATTTTTCTGTTCGCCTTGGTCGTCTTTTCTATCTGTTCAAGCGGGTACTTGTTCACCTCGATTACATTATCGAGAAAATGCACCGCCTTCCAAACAGTATCTTTGATCTGCTGCCATGCCGGCTCGCCGTTCTCTACCATCATTGCAAGGTTGATCGAGCCGAGATTGCAGGATTCAAACGCCATGAGGGGCTGCTCGCCGCAAGGGTTCGTGGATTCTATGTCGCCGAGAGACGGTGTGGGGTTCGATGCGTTTATCCTGTCCAAAAATACTATGCCCGGTTCACCGTTCTTCCATGCCTGCTTGACTATGGTTTCAAAAACCTCGCGTGCCTTGAGTTTCTTGATCACCTTTCTGGTCCTCGGGTTAAGCAGTTCATACTCGCTATTGGTCTCTACCGCGGCCATAAAGGCCTCTGTAAGTCCGACGGATATATTAAAGTTGTTCAGTTTCTGGTTATGGTCCTTGCAGGTTATAAACTCCATTATGTCGGGATGGTCGACCCTCAGGATTCCCATATTTGCGCCTCTGCGGGTGCCGCCCTGTTTCACCGCTTCCGTGGCAACATCAAAGACCGTCATAAACGATATCGGGCCCGAAGATACGCCTTTTGTGGAACCTACAACGTCCCCGTTCGGTCTAAGCCTTGAAAAACTGAAACCTGTTCCGCCCCCCGATTTGTGGATTATTGCGGCGCATTTTACGGCGTCGAATATCGAGTCCATAGAATCGTCGACAGGTATGACAAAGCAGGCGGAGAGCTGCCCCAGCTTCTTTCCCGCGTTCATGAGCGTAGGGCTGTTCGGCAAAAAGCGCAGAGACGTCATGAGGTCGTAAAACTCTTCGGCTACAGCGCCCACATCGCCTTCGCTTTTCCCGTAAAGGGCATCGGCAGAGGCGACATGTCCGGCCACCCTCATGAAAAGCTCCTCAGGGGTCTCTATCACCTTGCCTTCTTCGTTTCTGGTCAGGTATCTCTTTTCGAGCACCGTCCTTGCGTTTGCTGTAAGACCCAGATTTTTTGTAGCCTCGTTCATTTACAGTCCCCCTCGTTATTGCCCGCCAGCCTCTCGTCCGGCATCTTAAGATATCCGGAGCGGATGCTTTATTTGGTATAGTACCAGACATTTAACCACAACATCTTGTGTATGTCAAGGACAAAATAGCCCTTTTGGAAACAGCCTGTTTTTCTGTCTTTTTTCCTGTGAAATGAATGTTAAAAAAATGTGGAAAAGTAATCTGCTATAATTCTGATGGAAAATGAAGTTCGAAATTCATGCAAAAGACGGCGCTGCGCGGACAGGTGTTATCGAAACTGAACGCGGCAGCATCCGTACGCCCGCTTTCATGCCTGTCGGCACACAGGCCACTGTAAAGGCCATGTCTCCCGAAGAGCTTGTTTCGGCGGGCGCGGAAATAATCCTCTCGAACACCTACCACCTGTACCTTCGGCCCGGACATGAAATCATCAGACAGACAGGCGGCCTGCACAAATTCATGCATTGGCAGAAGCCGGTCCTCACGGACAGCGGCGGGTTTCAGGTTTACAGTCTTTCCTCTCTGAGAAAGATCCGCGAAGACGGGGTGGAATTCCGCTCCCACCTTGACGGCTCGCTGCATTTCATAGGTCCGGAAAAGGCCATGGAGATACAGACCGCGCTCGGCTCGGACATAGTCATGGCGTTCGACGAATGCACGCCGTATCCGGCCGAATACGAATATGCGCTCAAGTCTCTCGAACTGACAACCGGATGGGCCGGCCGCTGCAAAGAATTTTTGAAAAGATCCGAAAGAGAAAGCGCTGCGGCGCTGTTCGGCATCGTGCAGGGCGGCATGTACAAAGACCTTCGGGAGAGAAGCCTTAATGAACTGCTCGAAATGGATTTTGAAGGCTATGCTGCAGGCGGCCTCAGCGTGGGAGAGCCGAAGGACGAAATGTACGATGTAGTCGGATTTATAGCGCCGAAAATGCCGGACACCAAACCCCGTTATCTTATGGGCGTAGGCGATCTGCTCGATATGATCGAGGCTGTGGAACACGGCTTCGATATGTTCGACTGCGTTATGCCGACAAGGAACGCGAGAAACGGCACATTGTTTACAAGCGCAGGCAGAATAAGCATTAAAAAAACCGAGTTCAAAGCAGACCCCTCACCGCTCGACCCCGAATGCGGCTGCTACACATGCAGAAACTATTCGAGGGCATATCTAAGGCACCTGTTCTTGGCGAGGGAAATTCTCTCTATGCGGCTGAACACTATACATAATCTGCATTTCTATCTAAACTTTATGGGAAATATGCGAAAGGCGATAAGTGCCGGGGCTTTCGCCCGGTTCAAAAAAAAATGGGGGACCGTATTTGGACAGAACGGCTGAAATAAAAAAAGTACTGCTCATCACCCTTTTTCTGAATGCGGCCGTCTCTGCCGCAAAGGTCATTTACGGATATTTAGCGGGTTCCGTTGCCATAACTTCGGACGGCTATCACTCGCTTTTCGACGGCGTCTCGAATGTGGTCGGACTGATAGCCATTCGAATGGCCTCGCACCCTCCGGACGAATGTCATCCGTACGGTCACAGAAAATACGAGACGGTTTTTACCATATTCGTGGGCGTGCTGATGCTTTTTACCTGTTACGGAATACTAAGGGACGTGTACAAGTCTTTTGCGGAGGGAACAGCGCCGCAAATAGGCATGAACAGCTTTGCGCTTATGCTCGCAACGATGGCGGTGAATATATTTGTGGCGGTCTATGAACGCCGAAAAGGCGACCTCCTCCGGAGCGAGTTCCTTATCGCGGATTCGCGCCACACGATGACAGATATTTACGTTACACTCGGGGTCATGGTCAGCTTAGTCTTCATCAGTCTAGGCTATCCGATGGCAGACCCGATTGCCGGGATGGTGGTCGGCCTGTTCGTGGCCAAGGCAGGCATCGGCATAATAAGAGAATCGGCAGAAACGCTCATAGACAGGGCCCAGACCGATAAGCAGTTTATTAAAAAAATCGTTGAAACGGTTGCGGGCGTAAGCGAATGCCATGACATAAGGACAAGGGGGACAAGAGAACAGGTCTTTGTAGACCTTCACCTGCTCGTCGACCCGAAACTGTCGGTGGAAGAAGCCCATAGTATCGCCCATCGGGTGGAAGAAAAAATAAAGCGCAGCGCACCCGAAGTGATTGATGTTGTAGTACACATCGAGCCTGCATGATTTTTAAAATCGCCCTTGACTCTTCCTTTTTTTTTTGATATTTTTTACTATCAGCCGATGACCTCTAAGGTTTGAAAACATGAAAATACCATGTCCCATGAACAACAAAGCAAGGGCCGTTGCTATGCAACAGGCACGTGTGTTTATTATTATGTCGGCGTTATTCGCCTTCGTGTTCTTTGCCGCATCAGGCTGCGGCAGTCTCCTGCCAAAGGGCTCCCACAGTGTAACGTCCCCTTGGAATACCTATCTGGAGGTCAAGGCGGCTTTTGATAATATTACCATTGGGCAGACCACGACTACAGGGTTGAAAACGCTCGGCTTCGATCCTTTAAACACGCCCAATATAAAGATTTTGACCTATATCGATATCATGCAGCGTTTTCTGGTAAATCCCTCGATAAGAAAGGAAGAACTCGACGATGGGGTGCAGAACTGCATTAAGGCGAGGGCCGCTTGCACGGCATACGAGGTCGAACTCCAGCAGACCAGCTACAAAAGATACGGCAATGTAATTACGGACCTGTTCACTTTTGCCCGAAAAACGAGAATGTCGGGATGGAAATTCAATGCCATTATCGTTATTGTTAACGATGTGGTCGTCTACAAGCTTTCGGGGGGGACCCCGCATATAGATGTGGATGACAATAAAAAGAAACCCCTTGGTCCGCTCCAGAACATAGGGGATACGCCGATTTTAGTGCCTTATTGAAAATTCAAACTTACAAACCGACCTTCACCCGACTATATCGAGCTCTCTGATCCTGAGCTTGACCCCCAATGAATCCGTGATCTCCCGGCATTTTCCCACATCCACGCCCTCTGCGGTCACGATGGTGGCCTGAACGTCCGGAATGAATTTCTTCGCCTCCCGTATAAAATCTATAACTTCAGGAAAAGCGTTCTTGAACGCGGGGTTGCAGAGCTTATCATACGTTTCGGCATCGTGAGCGTCTAGGCTTACGGATATGGAATCCACAATGCCTTTAAATTCGGGCAGTATGTTTTTCTTGTGGACCAGATTTCCGTGGCCGTTTGTGTTGATCCTGACCTTTCCGCCTTTTTCCTTTACCCAAGCGGCGACCGCTTTTACGGTATCGGGCCGGAGCAGCGGCTCTCCATATCCGCAAAAAACCACTTCGTCGTAAACCAAGGGGTCTCCGATCGCGCTTTTAAGCTCTTCTTCGGAAGGCTCCGCCTGAAGCCTGAGATTGTGGCCTTTTACAAAATCGCCCTGAAACTTTACGCAAAATGTACATCTGCTCGTACACCTGTTCGTCACATTAAGATAGAGGCTGTTCCTTATTTTATATGCAATTTCCCCTTGTGACGGGACAACGCCGATCCCGAACAACCGTTTGGTGTTTATTGTCGTAATACGGTCGATGTCTTCGAAGGTAACGCCCCTGAGTTGCGCGATAAACCTTGCAGTGTGGACTATAAACGCAGGCTCGTTGCGTTTGCCCCTCAACGGTTCCGGAGCAAGGTACGGGGCGTCGGTCTCTATTAAAAGATAATCGTCAGGCACGGCAGCGGCAACCTCCCTCAACGTCTGGGCCTTTTTAAAAGTGACCGGACCTGCGATCGAGATATGGAAGCCGAGGGCCATGGCTTTTTCGGCCATGTCCATGTCTCCTGAAAAACAGTGCAGCACACCGTTCCGGACCCCTGACTCCTCAAGTAATTTCATTGTGTCCGCTTTGGCTTCCCTGCTGTGTATTATCACCGGAAGCCCGCATTCGTTAGCATACGCCAACTGTTTTGCAAAAACTTCCTGCTGAATTTGGCGGGGCGAGTGGTCATAGTGGTAGTCGAGACCGATTTCGCCTATCGCAACGACCTTTTTGCTTTGCACCCACGATTTGAACTTTGAAAGAACGCTGTCGTTAAAATCCTTTGCGTCGTGGGGGTGCAGGCCCACCGCAGCGTAAATGTCCGCATGGTCCCCGGCAAGGCTGAATGCGCCTTCGCAGCCTTTAAAATCGGAACCGATGGTGATGACGGCTTCAAGCCCCGAATCAAAGGCGTTTTTTATTACGGCCGCCCTGTCGGCTTCGAACTGGCTCATTTCAAGATGGCAATGGGTGTCTATCATCGTTTCTTTGCCGTTTTTAAAGCGAACGGATTTTTATACTACCCTATGCGGTCATTTTTTTTAAACCCTCCCGCAAACCGCTGCCGGCAGGAATTGACATATATGCTACCGTTATGATAATTTTATAAACTCTTTTCCTGTTGGCACAGTTCACCGGACTTACAGGAAAACGGCTCTGGATATTTAGTCAGGCCAAGGCCTCGATAAATTCTTATAAAAGGGTCAATTAATTGCGGGTGTAGCTCAGTTGGTAGAGCACAACCTTGCCAAGGTTGGGGTCACGGGTTCGAATCCCGCCACCCGCTCCATTTTAAAACGGCGACGTACCCAAGTGGCAAGGGAGAGGTCTGCAAAACCTCGATTCAGCGGTTCGAATCCGCTCGTCGCCTTTTCGCTTCCACTATTATATCGTCCAACTTCTTCAGTTCATCTTTCCCGATTTTCATATCACGATAATAAAACCGCTGAAATTTCGAAACAAACATTGCGGCGCTCTCTCTGATGCCGTTGTCCGCGATTTTTGAGATAAACTCCTCCAAGCCTTCAGCCCTGCCTTTTTTATACCCGTGTCTTTCCATGACAGACAGAAAACGGCTGAGGAGCCCTTCTTCGATCGTCTGCCTCTTTCTTCTCAGCAGCGCCAAAAGCAGCCCTAAAACAGCAGGCACCGCGATAATAAAAAGACCGAGCTCTGCCAGCGTTTTCTTGTCCATCTCGAATTTCAATGAGGGCTGTTTGAAGGCGTGCATAACGCCCCCTAAAATATTTATCTGCTTTTCGAGATTGTAGTTTATGACCGCAACGCTCCAATAATAATTTATGCTGTCGATAAATAATTTCAGCTTGAGCATAAAGCCCTTCCGTATTTTGACCGTTGGGCCGCCGCTTCCGGCAGGCGTGGGGTCGATTCTTTTCCAGCCCTTGTCCTCGATATAAGCCTCGACCCATACATGGGCATATTTCTGGGGTATCATATAATAGCCGCCAAGGTCGTTGTAGTCTCCGCCCCGGAAGCCACCTACAATCCGGGCCGGAATGCCCGAGAGTCTCAGCATTACCGCCATGGCCGAAGCGTAGTATTCGCAGCTGCCTTCTTTCCTTGCGAACAGAAATTCTTCGAGCGGTTTTTTTGTAACCGGCATTCCCTTTATCGAATACCGGAACATCCCGCCGGTCAAATGGCCCAGCAAGGCATTGACCGCAGCCTCGCCTTTTTTGTTTCCGGTGATCGAATCGGCGAGTTCTTTGATCTTGGACAGGGTCCCGTGTTTGTCCATAGGCAGCTGGAGATATCTGTTGGCCTCTTCTTTCCGCGCGGGCATGGTGTCTGAAAGCGAAGATATTACATCGTATTTTATCTTTCTCATAATGTTCTCGGACAAACTGAAAGTGAGGTCGTCAAATCCCTTGGAGCGGGGATAACGCACATATATGGGCTTGTCGAGACCGAAAAAATACCGGTTATTGTAAGGCTCAAGAAATATGCTCTGGGAAATCCGCTCGCCGCGGAGGTCAGTCCTCCAGAGTTTAATGTTCTCGGGGGCCCCGATGTTCCGCCATGTGCGTCCGTCAAAATGTTCAAGCACAATGCCGCGCCAATAAAGGTATTTATCGTCGACCCTGTTCATCTTTGCCCTGAACAGCACAGTGTTGTCCTCAAAGATATCGGATATCTCTCCGAGTGTTATCGAATCCGTAAAACCGCTCAGCCCCGAAGATGCCCTGTTCAGGAAGTTAAGCAGCGGATAGTTGGTGCGAGGGAGTATGATGAAAAACATTACCGTGATGGGGATAGATATCAGGGTTATAAGAAAGGCCCTCGAGAGTATCTTAACTGCGGTCGAGAATTGAAGCTCCATGGCGCTGTCCTCGGAATAGCAGGCTAGCAGTACAACTGTCATTGTTATAAGGAAAATCAGCGTGAAGAAAAAGGCTAGAAAAAGCATGTCGAGAGAGAGCAGCGCCGAGCCCGCAAGCAGAAATATGGATATCGCGTAAATCTGCATGTAATCCCTGAACCGCTTTTCCTCGAGAAACTTGACCCCCAAAAGGGCTATAAGCGATTCGAGGGCCGGGACCACCATGTTGTCCTGAGTGATCCTTATCAGGGCGAGGGCTATCAATAAAACCGAAACAATATTGATTCCCCATCTGGGGACCGTAAAATTAAGCTTGTATTCCCTGTAAGTAGCAAAGGCGCAAAGCCCGGCAAACAGCAGGTTATAAATAAAACCGGTTTCGCGCGCCACGGAAAGAAAGCCGACAAGTCCTATGGCATAACTGAAACCTTTAACGAGTGTTTCGATCTTGAGGCGGGCGCCATAGTTCAGCATGTTCTTACTTTTCATACAATGCCAGCGCTTTCAGCATAGCTGTTTTGTGGCGCTGTGAAATGTCCGGGCTGTATGTTTCGCCGCCGATCTTCAGGCCGACCGGTATGCCTTGTCTGTAGTGCTTAATTATAGCGTAGGTCACGCATGAAAGCCTCGCCTCGATGTCTTTGACAGGAACTTTTTCGAAATCTATGACCTCCGGCTGAAGCAGGAGGGCCGAGAGCTCTTTCGTGATCAGCGTGCCTGACTTTGCGCTCGCCTTCCAGTGGATATACTTTAAAGGGTCTCCATGGCTGTAAGCCCTGAGAGAAAGAATATCGGAATCATATCCGGATTTGTCCGAGTTTTTTTCGCCCCGGGGTTTTCTGCTGCGCCGAAGCGTTGAATGCCATTGACAGGCTTTGGGTTCGGGAAATACGATGACGTCATAAATTTCTTGCGTCCGCCTGAAGCGCACAAAAAAGTTGAACGGAAAAACAGAGCTGATACGGACATCTTTGATGCTTTGAGGACCGCGCCCGGGGAAGGCAAGGTCCATATACCTGATGTCCGAAGATTTTCGATCGATAAAAGGGAAAAGCACATCTTCGTTGCCGACCTTGATCCTTATGAGAAACGCGGGCATAAAACGACGGCCGTTCAAAACCTTTATTTTTACCGGGATATTGCTGTTTGCATAAATTTCTTCGGGAAACTCCAACGCAACCTCGACGCCCGAAATATTACGCTTTCCGAATACGCCGGAAACCCCCATCAGGCTGAGCAGGGCGGAAACGATGAGGTACAGCAGGTTGTTTGCCGTGTTGACTGCGGCAAAACCCAGAAGCAGCGTGAGGCCGATATAAATCGTCCCTGCCTTGAGTATCTTTATTACGCCGGGACCGGGATCCGATCTATTATCGATCGCACAATCTCCTTTTTGTCGAGAGAATCATACTCCTCTCTGAAAATCACGCGGTGCGGGATGGTATGCTCGGCAAGCTCCTTTATATCTTCCGGTATCACAAAATCCCTTCCGTGAAAATAGGCGTTTGTTTTTGCGGTGGCGTTCAGGGCCAATGCCCCCCTTGTGGATATGCCTGCAAGTATGTATTTCGTGTTGCGCGTCGCCTCAACGATATCCATTATGTAATCCATGATCTTTGACGAAGAGTATACCTTTCCCTTTACGTCCCGCTGTATCTGCATCACCTCGTCCGAATTCATCATAGGCTCGATAGCGTATAGTTCCTCCCGCCTGCTCCCTCCGGATATTATCTCCTTTTCGGCCTCCCTTGAGACATAGCCTATGCTTATCTTCATCATAAACCGGTCCATCTGTGATTCCGGCAGCGGGAATGTGCCGAACTGCTCGACGGGGTTTTGGGTGGCTATCACAAAAAACGGTTTGGGAAGTTTGTACGTTTTGCCCTCGATGGTCGTCTGCTTCTCGCCCATAGCTTCGAGCAGCGCGCTCTGCGTCTTCGGCGTCGCCCTGTTTATTTCGTCAACGAGTACGATATTGCTGAAAATAGGCCCCGGATGAAATTCAAACTCGCCGCTGTCTTTTTTGTAGATCGAAAGACCTGTAATGTCCGTCGGCAAAAGGTCGCTCGTACACTGGATCCTGCCGAAGCTGAGACCGAGCGCCTTTGATATGGCAATTGCGAGCGTTGTCTTGCCGAGGCCCGGAAGGTCTTCGATCAAAAGATGGCCCTTCGAGAAAAAGGTTATCAGCGACAATCTTAACGCCTTGTCCTTTCCGTGCAGGTAAACCGAAAGGAATTTTATTATTTCATTAAGCCGCTGTCCTTGTGTTTCGGTCATTAATTCTCCTTTAGCCGGTTATTTAACTATTTTAACAGATGCAGGGCCCTTTGGCATTCGGTAATTTTCCCTTTACATGTAACAATTGGGGGGCGTAAAATTATGGGAACGTTCAAACATAGGGGGACATGTCTATGAAGATGAACCGCAATATTTTAGCTGCAGCATTTCTCTGCATAGGGTTGCTTATAACAATGCAGGACGCTTTTGCCGACGACAGGTACAAACTTTCTACCTCAGACCCGACAGGCAAGCTGGTTGACGGATCAATATATTTTTACCCCGCAATCCAGAGGATGGTCTATCAAACCCGCGTTTTTTACAATGATAACTTCTACCGCAAGGGACCGCATATGCTTTTTGCCTTTGACGGAGATCACGGAAAATCGCGGGACATCAACGGGGACGGCAGGGTCAACTACTACGATTTCATAGACAGCGTTCTGCCTCTTGCGGATGTGTCTAATGCGAAGGGATACAAGTACAACGGAGAAGGCAACGTGTATCTGAAAGATTTCCGTTTCATCGTCTCGAAAGACGGTATGGATATACGAACAATTCCGGGCAACCTCGGCGTTGTGAATTCGGGCATGCAGTCTGTCTTCGGCCAGTACAACAAGGCATGCGCCGATGATGACCGCTACTTATGCATCCCTGTTGATGCCGCAGGCCCCGGGAATTACACCGTGTCATATCAGCATCAGAAGCTTGGGAGGCATACGATCGGAAACTTCACTTTAACCGATCCCAATCAGCTCATGGGCGGCTGCTGCAACTGGGTTGAACACATCAAGTCAGGCAGACAATTCAGGGTGGTCTTCGATGTTGCGCCAAAGAAGTTTCAGGACACGGACAGAATGGGTGGGACAGATCCTATGGGCACCATCAAAGGCGGCGAAACCTATTCGGTTGTATATAACG
This sequence comes from Nitrospirota bacterium, assembly GCA_004321915.1. GTDB lineage: Bacteria > Nitrospirota > Thermodesulfovibrionia > Thermodesulfovibrionales > Dissulfurispiraceae > MYbin3. The sequence goes on along the minus strand of SCQE01000019.1, from coordinate 57,914 downwards.
GTTATAACGGCTGGACAGCCACCGGTTACAATAAAGGGACCGGCGGCCCCGGAAGCTGGACCTATCAGCCGGGCATTCCCGAAAACCATGAGTTGGACATCTGGGGCAGAATTTTTAAGTTCAGCGACAACGGCGAGGTGTTCGATATACAGCACGGGCTGGTTGGGCATCTGACAAAATAAGGTGCAGCCTGCCGGAACAGATATCGAGCGCGCCGAAAGGCTGAAAGAGGCGCTGCAAGCGCTTTACGAAATAAACAAGCGCATCCCTGTTATCGTTGAGGGAAAAAGAGACCTGCTTGCCCTGAGGAAAATAGGTCTCATAGGCGAGATACTTACCGTGCATTCCGGCAAGGGGATCTATGATTTCTGCGAAGACCTGTCCGAACGCTTTGAGAGGGTCGTCCTGCTTATGGATTGGGATGCAAAGGGTGAAAGCATAATGAAGCAACTCTCCGGACATATCCCGGGCATGTGGGAAGAATTTGTTCCGTTCAGGGAGATCATAAAAATCCTATGCCAAAAGGACATAAGAGACATCGAAGGGATACCGGCGCTGCTTGAAAGGCTTGCGGGCGAACAGCTTAGGGTCGGCGAACAGGAAGAGGAAAGCTTTCGTCTCGGGATAGATCTTTGAAGTCTCTCGGCAATGAAGGTGAAGCCATCGCCGTGGAACACCTCAAGAAACTCGGGTATACAATAATTGACCGCAATTACACAACCCCTGCGGGAGAGGCCGACATTGTCGCTATGGACAGGGAGACGGTCGTATTTGTCGAGGTTAAGACTAGAAAAAGCGAGGCCTTCGGGCGACCGTTCGAAGCTGTGAACCATAAAAAACAGGAAAAACTTAAAAAAGTTGCGCTTTATTTTCTAAAACAAAAAAAGCAGGAACTGCCTGTCAGGTTTGACGTCATAAGTATCATTATTGCGGACGGCAGGCCCGACATAGAGCATCTGGAAGGAGCGTTTTAGCACGAAATGTTAGTTTATCTGAACAATGGCCTTTTGCCTGAAGCCGACGCAAAGATTTCTGTTTTCGACCACGGGTTTCTTTACGGCGACGGCATATACGAAACGCTCAGGGTTTACAACAAAAAGGTTTTTTTAATTGACGAACATATCCGGAGGCTTAAGCGTTCCGCTTCGCTTATAGGGTTGACCGTCCCTAAAACGGATGAGGACATCAAGAAAATTGTGGCTTTGACGCTTGATGCAAACGGACTGAGAGAAGCCTATGTCAGGATTACGATATCTAGGGGAGAGGGGCCTATCGGGCTCGATCCAGCGCTCTGCAAGGCGCCTACGTTTGTGGTCATAGCTAATGAATTCAAAAATTATCCCGAAGAATATTACCGCGACGGCATAGCGATTATGGTCCCGGAAGTACGGAGAAACCACAGGGCCGCGCTGAATCCGCAGATAAAGTCCCAGAATTTCTTGAACAACATACTCGCAAAAATAGAGGCCAAGGCCGCCGGGGCATACGAGGCTGTAATGCTGAACACCGACGGCTTTTTGGCTGAAGGCACCATCAGCAATATCTTCTTCTTGAAAGACGGGGCTCTCTGCACACCGGCCGTAGAGTGCGGAATTCTGGATGGAATAACACGGGCGCTTGTGCTCGATCTGGCAACCAAAACAGGCATAAAAGTGCGGGAAGGGTTTTACCGCTTAGAGGAGCTGACCGCCTCATCCGAGGTTTTTCTTACGAACAGCACAATGGAGGTCATGCCTGTAAGCAGAATAAATAATACGCCGCTTAATCCCGGAGCAATAACCTCGAAGCTTCGCTCTCTTTACAAACAAGCAGTATCCGGATAGCTAAAAAAAAGGCCTTCACGCGGCAAATGCCGCGTGAAGGCCTTTTTAACGGTTTTCTAATGAGACTCTTTCATTCCGAATACAGGCATTATCTTGTTCAAGATAAAGAAAAGCACATACGGAGAACCTATGATAAATAGCGCTCCGAAGAGCCCTTCCCTGAAGGTTTCCATATCGTGGGGAATAATAGGCAGGTGGTAGTGCATAAAGCCCGCAAACGTAAGCGAGAATGCCTGACCTCCGATGACTACATTCCAACGCATCATAAAAACACCTAACAGTACGAGCAGGGTCCCGACAACGGCCCGTCTTATGGTCAGCCCCGGGATCAGAAGGAGTATGAACGGCACGAGATTGCCCAAGCCGTACTGAAATACGAAGATATTGTAAAAGTCTTTGCCGTATATGACCCTTCTAAGCATGTCCCACGACTTTACCGCAGTGTAACCCCTGAAGATAAGGTCGAGCAGTTCAAGGCTGATGGCGGCCACAAGAAAACCGAGCAGGTATTTTGCGGTCATCCGTATTACATTGACCTCAACGCTCTCGATCTCCGCGCAGGACTCTCCGGGACAGGCTGCGGCCTTTCTTTTAGCGAGGAACTTTCTTCCCTCCATAGTAACGATATATGTGATCATACAGAGCGCTATCCCGGAAACAACCGCAGACATTATGAAAATGACCGGCATAAGCGGTGTCATCCAGAGCGCATTGGCCTTGACCGAACCGAATATGAAGCCCGCGTATCCGTGCAGAAAGCATGCGACCGGAATACCTATTCCCGCCATTATCTTTATCGCCCTTTCGTCCCTGTGCAAGGCCAATTCGCTTATGTCGTGAGCGCCGAGCGTAAGCAGGTTGTTAACGTGGTACATGACCGTTTCGTACGCTGATTTGTCGGCCTTGTTCTTGAGCGCAAGGGCTGTTTCTACAAAATGCTTTCTGTACAGAAACCACAATTCCGCCGCAACTATCGCCCCATAAGTTACGAACACTATGCCGAAAGCGGCTATGGCCGACGTAAAATGAGGGGTCATCATAACATGCATGTTCCTTAACGGCTGCTGCAGATGGAGCAGAAGCGGCAAAGGGGCGCACGGCAGCAGTGCAAAAGAGAAGACGAGCGAAAATCTCGCAATATCTTTCAATTGCTTGATTCCAAAAACATGGTAGAGCGACGAGAGCACGAAGGCCCCGGCCACAAGACCGGTCATGAACGGGTACATGACGATCTGTATGCTCCAGTAGATGTATTCGTTAGGATATGTGAACAGCTCTTTTATTGTCCAAGCTTCACCGTGTACCATCATATTACCTCACCTCCATGCTGAGACCAAGATAGAATACCTGCGGCCTCGTTCCAAACTCTTCTTTAAGCACGCCTACTCTTTTTGTATTTATTATTCTTGTAACGGCGTCGTCCGGGTCCTTGTAGTTGCCTATCAGTCTTGCTCCGAACGGGCAGGCATCCACGCAGGCGGTTTTCATGCCCTTCTTGATCCTGTGGTAGCAGAAATTGCATTTGTCCGCAACACGATGAACAGGATGGAAGAACCTGACGCCGTAAGGGCATCCCATCACGCAATAGCCGCAGCCTATGCACCATTTTCTGTCTATAAGCACCACTCCATCGTCGGCCTGATATGTTGCGCCGACAGGGCAGACCTGAACACAGGCAGGGTTGTCGCACTGGTTGCAGAGCTTGGGAACAAAGAAGGCTTTGTCTATGTCCTCCTTTTTCGGCATATATATATTGCCGTGCCCCAAGTCAATCTGCCCTGTGATAAAGCCGTCACGGGCGCCTTTAGGCGAGTCGGCAAATACTTTTTCCAAGACCTCATGCCTTTCGTCCCTCGTGATTATGTAACGCTCGACCCATGTCCTTGTAACATTAGCATCGTATGGGATCTCATTCTCGTTCTTGCAGGCCTTAACGCAGAGTCCGCAGCCTACGCATTTATTGGTATCCACAAGAAACACATATCTGACCTTCGCAGGATCGTTGTAGATTATAGCGTTCAGCCTATCGGGCGTGAGTATTTCGAACGCAGCGGCAGGCAGCGAAAGAGCGGCCATGCCTTTCAAGGTATTGGCAATTAACTTTCTTCTCGTTATCATCTCAGACCCTCCTGCGGTTTGTGCGGATTATGACACGCAGAGCACGGAGCCCCGGGATTGTGCTCTCCGGGGTATATGCCCCGTATAGCCGACCTTCCGCTCGTAGGATACGGCAGGCGCAAATGACATCTCAGACAATGCTCCCTGTTGGTCTCTTTTGCGAGCTTTGCGGGGTTCTCAGGGTGGTCGATGGCCGGCCCATGACAGTTTTCGCAGGCTATGATCGCATGGCGAGACTTCATAATCTGCTGGTATTTGTCGGAATGACAGTCTTTGCAGTATTCCGTACCTTTGTACTTCACCTTAAAGGCTTTCCACTCATCCTCGTTCCCTATGCGGTGAAAGGAATATCTGTATCCCCTCTCACCCGTCCCAAAGTCTTTCGGCACATAGATGTATCTCGCAATGAGAAACAGCGCCAAAAGACCGGCTGCTAAATAAAGCGGCCTCCAAACATGGCTTTTCATCCCTTATACCTCCCTCTATAAAATTGCACCTCTCAGCCCTCTATTATCCGCCGATAAACTTCACCGGATCTTTGTACTCATGGCACTTTGCGCAGTCCTTCTTTGCCTGCTCTGGCGTAACGCGCCAGCCGTGAGGCTTGTGGCAGTCTATGCATTTCATGTTCATGCCTTTTACATGGAGCATGTGTTTGCCGACATTCAGCTGGTCGTTATGGCACTTGGTCAGACAATCGCCCCAGTCGAGCTTCACCTTGCCGTGCGGCTTGTGGCATGTGTAGCACGGGAACTGCATCGGCGCGTTCGCAGGAACATTTATTTTATCGGCCTTTCTTATCGTCTCGGGCTTAGGTTTGAAATATTTGACGTCAATGGTCGGATCGTTATCCAGCTCTTTCCTTATGCTGTCGCTGCCGTGACAATACAGACACTTGTTTCTTCCGGGCCTCAGGTCCTTGGTCCTGTCGGTGTGGCAGTTCAGACAGGCGAGGCTTTCCATTCCCACTCCGTGGACCTCCTTGTTCTTATGGCAGGTGAGACAGAACCTTTCTTCGGGCGGGAACTGATGGACCTTATACCCGTGGCACTTTGAACACTCGATCTTTTCTATGAAAACATGCTTGGCATGATATGGCGAACGGTTGACCGCCATCGCCTCCGGATATCTGGGGTCTCTCTCCCAGTGGCAGTTCATGCAGAGTTTCCACGGAACGATAACTTCGCCGTGTCTCGCCGGAACGCTCTTCTGCCCCATGAAGGCGAACTTGAACATCTGCGTGAGCTGCTGGGCCTTGGAAGCATGATGACAATCGTGGCAATTCACCTTGGAATGCTTGCTCTTGGACCATGCATCCTGCGCTGCGTCATGCACATGGCACATAAGGCACGCCTTAGGGTTCTGCTCGCCGAATTCATTCACCTTATAACCCACTATCGCCATTACGCCGAGCACCGTGATTGTGCCGACAGCGTAAAGCACCCTCGCCTTCGGACTTATTTCTTCAGCGTACCACCTTAGGATTCTGATCAACAGCTTTAAAGGATTCAGTGTCATTATTTTTTCCTCCCGGACTCCCTTTTACTTAGTGCTTGTCAGGCTTCTATAAACAGCCTTGACCGTTTTATCTATATCCTGCCCTGAATGGGCGAGCGAAATAAAGCCTGCTTCAAACTGCGAAGGGGCAAGGTTTACACCGCTTTCGAGCATCGCCATGAAAAATTTTCCGAACATCTCCGTATTCGAAGTCTTTGCCGTCTTATAATCGACAACCTCAGTATCGGTAAAATAGGAGCAGAACATCGTTCCCGCCCTGTAGAATTTGGTCTTTATGCCGGACTTGCCTGCTGCCTTTCTTACTCCCGCTTCAAGCTCCTGCATTGTGTTTTCGAGCTTTTCGTACGTGCCCTTCCGTGCAAGTATTTTTAATGTCTCGATCCCGGCAGTCATGGCAAGCGGATTGCCCGACAGGGTCCCGGCCTGATAAACCGGCCCTTCCGGCGCGACCATGCTCATTATCTCCTTTTTACCCCCGTATGCGCCTACGGGAAGACCGCCTCCGATGACCTTGCCTAAGCAGGTCATGTCCGGTTTGATCTTGTAGTATGCCTGAGCTCCGCCATAGGCCACCCTAAAACCTGTCATCACTTCGTCGAATATCAAAACGATACCGTATTTTTTCGTCTCTTTTCTTAATGCCTCTAAGAATCCGGGCTTGGGCAGCACACAGCCGATATTACCGACAACCGGCTCGACAATAACACATGCGATGTCTTTCCATTCCTTTGCGACCAGCGCCTTAAATGCGGAGATGTCGTTGAACGGGAGCGTCAGGGTGTTTTTTGCATAGGATTTAGGGACGCCGGGACTGTCAGGCACCCCGAAGGTTGTTGCGCCTGAACCGGCCTTTACTAGCAGTCCGTCCGCATGGCCGTGATAGCAACCCTCAAACTTTATAACCTTGTCGCGCTTTGTAAAACCCCTAGCGGCCCTTATGGCGCTCATGGTGGCTTCGGTGCCTGAATTGACCATTCTGATTTTTTCTATCGACGGGTATGCCTTCATGACCATTTCTGCAAGCTCGATCTCAAGAGGGGTCGGCGCGCCGTAACTTGTTCCGTCGGAAATTTTATTTTTCAGGGCGCTTACTATGGCAGGATGGGAATGTCCTAGGATCATCGGTCCCCAAGAAAGCACATAATCTATATACTCGTTACCGTCAACATCATAAATTTTAGAACCTTCGGCTCTTTCTATAAATACAGGTTGTCCCCCGACAGCCTTAAAGGCCCTGACAGGGCTGTTTACGCCGCCGGGCATAAGCCGACATGCTTTTTTGAAAAGGTTTTTAGATTTTGTGTTCTTCATTTTCCCCCGCAGAAAAATAAAGGTTTTTAGCCTTAAGCAGGACAATTTAGCACAAAAGGCCAAAACCTGTCAAAACTTAGAAACGTCGGCCTTGACTTGCCTTGCGACTTTCGGATAAATTAAATAATAAGTAGAGGGGAGTAGCTGAATCGATGGATATCGTCAGCACGCTGGAAAACCGGCCGGTACCATCGGTTAGTTGAAAACTAACAAGCGAGACCTTTACCGCACCAAGATAATTGCGGTAAAGGTCTTTTTGATTTAGGAAAAAGGAGGTAGTGAAAATGAACGGGATCAAAACAATGGCCTTAATGGTAACGCTTACGTTAATGCTCGTGCTTGTAGGCGCGGCGCTCGGCGGGAAAACCGGTATGACTTTCGCTTTAATAATGGCCTTCGGCATGAATTTTATCTCGTACTGGTTCAGCGATAAAATCGTGCTGAAGATGTACGGGGCAAGAGAGGTGAGCGAGTCTGAAGCTCCGGAGCTTTATTCGATGGTAAGAAGCCTCAGCCACAGGGCGCAGCTGCCTATGCCTCGCGTCTGTATAATGGAGGAGGACCAGCCCAACGCCTTTGCGACCGGCAGGAATCCCGAGCACGGAACAGTTGCCGTGACCACGGGCATTATGAGGCTGTTAAGCCGTGAAGAGCTTGAAGGCGTCATCGCCCACGAGTTAGCGCATATCAAAAACAGGGACATCCTTGTCAGCACGATAGCCGCGACTATCGCAGGAGCGATAAGTTACATAGCGCAGATGGCGCAGTGGGCGGCGATATTCGGCGGCGGCAGAAGCGACGACGATGAAGGGAGCAGCAATCCGATAGCCGCAATCGTAATGATGATAGTAGGCCCGATAGCCGCAATGCTCGTACAGATGGCGATATCGAGGGCGAGGGAATACGGCGCGGATGCGGGCGGAGCAAAGATCTGCGGCAATCCGAGGCACCTTGCAAATGCCCTGAAAAAACTTGAAATGGCATCGCAGAGAATACCGCTGGACGCAAATCCTGCAACTTCTCATATGTTCATAGTAAACCCTTTGACAGGCGGCGGCATACTCAAGCTCTTCAGCACGCATCCGCCTATCGAAGAAAGGGTCGCAAGGCTTGAAGCGATGAGGATGGGGGCATAACGATGGCCAAACCTCTTGTCGGAATACTCATGGGAAGCGACAGCGATCTGCCTGTTATGGAAAAGGCCGCGGAGGTTTTGAAAGAAATGGGTGTTGGCTTCGAAATCGATATCTGTTCGGCCCACAGGCTGCCCGACAAAACGGCACAATACGCAAAGACCGCAAGAGAACGCGGAATAGAAGTAATAATCGCAGGCGCCGGCATGGCCGCTCATCTTGCCGGCGTTGTAGCTTCGCACACAACACTGCCCGTAATCGGAGTACCCCTGAAATCGGGCCCTCTAAGCGGTGTCGATGCTTTGTATTCAACCGTGCAGATGCCTCCGGGAATACCGGTTGCAACCGTAGCGATTGACGGAGCGAAAAACGCCGCGTATCTTGCATGTTCGATCCTTTCGATTAAACATCCCCGGATAGAGGAGAAGCTTGAGAAATTCAGGGAAAAGACAAGACAAAGCTTAGTAAATAAATCCGAAAAACTGAAAAAATCATAAACGGAGGGTTCAAAATGAGACCTACAGAAAAAGAAGAAGAATTCATTGCCCGACAGGAATTTGCGAGGCTAAAAAAAATCGAGGACGAAAAACATAAGCACCTTGCAAAAGAAGAAAAGAAAAAACTGAAAGAACTCCATCACATGAGATGCCCTAAATGCGGCATGGAACTTATAGAGATAGACTACAAAAAAATCCAGATTGACAAATGCTCCTCCTGCGACGGTGTCTGGCTGGATGCGGGCGAACTCGAGGCCGTTGCAAAGCTCGAAAAATCGGGCATGGACAAACTTTTCAGCGTTTTCAAAAAATAACCGTTATAAGTTTTGTATTCAATTTAAAAGGGGCAGATTGTCTGCCCCTTACTTTATTCCCATCTATTAAGGACCTATAATGCTATGGCATCAAAAAAATATTGCTGACACTCTTTCGTCGCTGAACAGTTCCTTACGCGGCCTTTCATCGGACGAAGCTCAGAAAAGACTTGAACGATACGGCGCCAACGAACTTAAAGAAAAGGCACGGAAAACAGCTCTCTCGATGTTCTTTGATCAGTTCAAGGACTTTATGATACTTGTGCTTATCGCCGCAGCGATAATCTCGGGAATTATAGGCGAACCTTCGGACACCATTGCGATAATTATTATCGTAGTCCTCAACGCGGTTATAGGTTCCGTTCAGGAATACCGGGCAGAAAAGGCTGTTGCCGCTCTTAAAAAAATGTCGGCAGCTTCCGCTGTTGTTCTAAGAAACAGCCACCCGACACCGTTGCCTGCTTCGGATCTGGTTCCGGGAGACATAGTTATTCTGGAAGCAGGGAGGATTGTGCCTGCGGACCTGCGTATTATTGAAACCGCACAGTTAAAGATTCAGGAAGCCGCTCTCACAGGAGAATCGGAAGCGGTTGAAAAGCACACACATCATCTGAAAGATGCTGATATACCTCTCGGAGACAGGAAGAACACCGCATACAAAGGCACAAGCGTCGTTTACGGCAGAGGCGCGGGCATTGTAACCGCAACCGGAATGCAGACCGAACTCGGCAAAATAGCGGGCATGCTTCAAGATGAAGAAGAGACAAAAACTCCTTTACAGAAAAGGCTTACAATCTTCGGCCAGAAGCTCTCGGTAGCAGTAATCGCCATATGTGGACTTCTTTTTGCCGTTGGCACTCTTCGGGGCGAACAGCCTCTGGTTATGTTTATGACGGCATTAACCCTTATAGTTGCTGCCATACCGGAGGCATTGCCGGCAGTTGTAACTATTTCCCTTGCCCTCGGGGCAAAAAAGATGGTCAAGCAAAACGCCCTTATAAGAAAACTTCCGGCGATAGAAACGCTGGGGTCTGTAACTTTTATATGCTCGGATAAAACAGGCACTCTTACTATGAACAAAATGGCTGTCGAAGAAACATGGATAGCCGGTCGGCAGTCGGCAGTCGACAGTAAACAGTCAACGGAAAAAACCGATGCCTCCGGCCTGTCGCCTATCGCCTGTTTTTATACAGCCTTCGCTTTGAACAACGATGTGCAAATTAACCCCTCGGGCGAAACGCTTGGAGACCCAACAGAAATCGCCCTGTACGAGTTAGCAAAAAACAGCGGATTCGATAGACGTGCTTTAGAAAAAGAGATGCCGCGCACAGCCGAAATACCGTTCGATTCTGACAGAAAATGCATGACGACGTTTCATAAGTTAGAAGTAACAAGTGCGAGGTGGGAAGTAAAAAATGAAAGGCCAGAAGCTACGGGGAATAAAATTTTTCCTCCCTCTCTCTTCCCACTTAATACTTCTTACCTGTCTTTCACCAAAGGCGCGTTCGAGAACCTTATAGAAAAAGCGGATTATCTGCTGTCCGAAAACGGAACAGAACCGATAGATAAAAAAGCACTGACCGAAGAGAGCGACAGAATGGCTGCGGACGGCTTGAGAGTCATCTGCGTCGCCATGAGACATTGGGATGAAATGCCTGCAAAACTTTCTCCGGAGGATTGCGAGAAGAACCTTACAATAATCGGGCTTGCAGGAATTATGGATCCTCCGAGAGAAGAGGCAAAAGAGGCTGTGAGGCTCTGCAAGAGCGCAGGGATCAAGCCTGTAATGATCACAGGCGACCATCCGCTTACAGCCGCCGCAATAGCTAAACGGCTCGGAATTCTCGAAGAATCGGACGGCGCGGATTCGGTTATCACAGGCAGAGAACTCGAACAACTTCCGCTGAGCGAATTCGAAACCCGCGTCGAAAAAATAAAAGTTTACGCAAGGGTCGCGCCTGAACAGAAACTAAAAATAATAAAGGCCCTTCAGGACAGAGAACAGTTTACTGCTATGACAGGCGACGGCGTAAATGACGCTCCGGCCCTTAAACGGTCTGACATCGGCATAGCCATGGGGATTACCGGCACGGATGTCTCCAAACAAGCTTCCCATATGGTGCTTCTTGATGACAACTTCGCTACCATTGTAAAAGCAGTAAAGGAAGGCAGAAGAATATTTGACGGAATAACCAAAATGATCCGGTATATCCTTTCTACAAACTCGGGAGAGATTATGCTCCTGTTTTTTGCCCCGCTTTTTCATTTGCCCATACCGCTGTTGCCGATCCATATGCTTTGGCTCAATCTCGTCACTGACGGACTTCCGAGCCTTGCTTTTGCAGTAGGGCCTGCCGAACATGACATTATGAGCAGACCTCCTAAAGATCCGCGGGAGGGCATTCTTACTGCCGGAATGGTAAGGGGAATATTGTGGATAGGGTTCCTGCTTGCCGGTGTTGGGATAGTGCTTCAGGCAGGCGCACTGAACATAGGCATGAATACAAAGTGGCAAACCATGCTTTTTACCTTTATGTGTTTGGCAGAGCTTGGCGCTGCTCTTGCCCTCACATCTGAAAAGCAGTCTTTTTTCAGCATACCGCCTAAGAAGATAAAAACAATGTTAGTGGCTGTAATTTTTACCTTTGTTCTTCAGATATGCGTGGTATATGTACCGGCTTTAAATCCAATATTCAAGACAGTACCACTGACTTTCAATGAATTGCTGTTTACACTCGTCGCATCGTCTGTGGTATTCTTTGCAGTGGAAATCGAAAAGTTATGGAGGAGAAGATATGCCGGGCATAGTGCTTGAAACAAAACTTTCTGACGTAAAGTTCCTGCGCCGAGGGAAGGTGCGCGATGTATATGAAGTTGAAGACTGCTTTCTAATAATAGCGACAGACAGGGTTTCGGCCTTTGATGTTGTGCTGCCGAACGGCATTCCGGACAAAGGCAGAATGCTGACGCAGATATCGGTCTTCTGGTTCGACCGGATGAAAGACATAATCGAAAACCATATTGTTGCTACTGAAGTCAAAGACTATCCGCAGACCCTTCACAAATACGCAGCTATCCTTGAGGGCAGGAGCATGCTCGTAAAAAAAGCTGCGCCGATGCCTGTTGAGTGCATTGTAAGAGGATACCTTTCGGGATCAGGCTGGAAAGAATACAAGAAAGACGGCACGGTCTGCGGCATTAAGCTTCCTGCCGGGCTTGTCGAATCATCCCGTCTTGATGAACCGATATTCACGCCTAGCACCAAAGCCGACGAGGGGCATGACATAAACATCTCTTTTGATGAAATGGCAAAGATAGTAGGAGAGGACAAAGCCGCTTTCTTGCGCGACACGACAATAGCCGTATACAAAAAAGCCCGAGAGATGGCCGAAAAGAAAGGCATCATCATTGCGGATACAAAGATGGAGTTCGGCCTGCATCAAGATAGGTTGATACTTATCGACGAGGTGCTGACCCCCGACTCTTCACGCTTCTGGTCCGCAAAGGATTACCAGCCGGGCAAGGGGCAGGACAGCTTCGACAAGCAGATCGTGAGAGACTACCTTCTGACACTGGATTGGAACCAGACATATCCGGGGCCGGAACTTCCGGACGACATCGTGCAAAAGACCGCCGCAAGATACAGAGAGATTTTGGGGATATTGACCGCGTAAAATATTAAGGTTAAAAAGCCGGAAATGGGATGTGGCTCTGGAATGTCGTGCCGGAGGCGTTTGCACGAATGGCAGGAGGCTGGAGTATGAGACAAACTGCATCGAGTTTTGTTAGACGCTCTAAGAATTTCCGGGTGTACGATTATAAAAATATAGACTGTTTCAGCATATCCAAAGGAGGAATTGAGAATGCCTATATACGAATACAACTGCGAAAAATGCCGCGAGACCTTTTCGGTTTTGCAGAGCATAAACACAAAAGAGGGCGAAACCAAGTGCCCTAAATGCGGGAACGCAAAGGTAAAAAAGATGCTTTCGACATTCAGCTGCTGTTCTGTTGGAAGCGGCGGACCGGCTTTCAGCCCCTCAGGAGGCATGCCGGGCTTTGGCGGCGGCTGAGCTTCAGCCTGCTGAACCGTCGGTTCAGAAAATTATTTCAACAGATTTATCTTGTGGGCAAGGCATCCGGCCCCGAAACCGTTGTCGATATTCATAACGGCAATTCCGGGCACACATGAATTGAGCATCGCAAATAAGGCGGTGAGTCCGCCGAAACTCGTCCCGTATCCCACCGAGGTCGGCACCGCAATTACAGGGTTCTCCGTGACCCCTCCGACAACGGAGGGAAGAGCGCCTTCCATGCCTGCAACAACTATAATTACGCGGGCCTTTGCCAGCTTGTCCCTGTTGTCGAACAACCGATGTATTCCGGCGACCCCGATGTCGTAAATGAATTCTGTCCTGCTTCCCAGAAAAGATGCGGTTACAGCCGCCTCTTCAGCCACGGGAATGTCCGACGTGCCCGCCGAAACAACCAGCACAAGCCCTTTTTTGCTGTCGCTTTCTCCGCATTCTATAAGGCAGGAGTCAGGATAAAATTGCGCCCCCTTGATTTTCAAACCGTCGTATATTGACCGCGAAGCCTTGGTGACCAAGAACCTGCCTGACTTTTTGTACATTGCGCGGGCGATTGCTATAACATCCCTAGGCTTTTTGCCTCTTGCGTAAACCACTTCCGGAATGCTGTCTCTTACACCCCTGTGATGGTCGACCTTTGCAAAGCCCAAGTCTTCAAAGGGAAGGTCCTTGAGGCTTTCGAGCGCTGCATCGACTTGGAGTTTTCCGGAGCTTACTTTAGCAAGAAGCTGCCGGAGTTTTTTTTTATCCATCGAATTCGGATTTGGGAGAGCGGTTCATAAGTTCTTTGACCGCTTCGGCAGGCGGCTTGTTTTCATACAACACATAATAAACCTGTTCTGTGATAGGCATCTCTATGGAAAGGGTCTTGGAAAGTTCAAACGCCGAACGTGTCGTGGATACGCCTTCGGCTATGGTCTTGACCTGCCCTGTAATGTCCGAAAGCTTCATCCCCTGCCCGAGCTTGACCCCTACCGTATAATTCCTCGAAAGAGAACCGGTGCAGGTCAGGACAAGGTCGCCAAGCCCGCTAAGCCCGGCAAAGGTCTTTTCCTTGGCCCCCATACTAGTACCGAGACGGGCGAGTTCGGACAATCCGCGCGTTATCAGGGCGGCCCGGGCGTTGTGGCCCAAGCTTAAGCCGTCGCATATCCCCGAGGCAATGGCAATGACATTTTTCAATGCACCGCCGATCTCGACCCCGATGGTGTCGTCATGGGTATAGACCCGGAAATAGTCGGTATTGAACATCTCCTGCAAAAGAAGGCCTGACTTCGAATCTTCGGTCCCTAAAGTTACGGCCGTAGGCCTTTTGCGAATGACCTCATCCGCAAAGCTCGGGCCTGAAAGTACCGAAATATTTTTGCCTAAAAGTTTTTTCAGGATCATCGACGGCGTCATATGGCTCGAAATCTCGATGCCCTTGGACGCGCTTATGATAATCGCCTCGTCGCGCATCCCTGAAACCGCTGTGTTAAAAACGCTTCCTATATATTGCGTAGGCACGACATTTACAATATAGCGGGCCTTTGCAACCGCCTTCAGCGGGTCCGTGACCGCTTTGATATTATAAGGAAGAACTACGTCCGGAAAAAAAACGCTGTTGACCCTCTCCTCGTTTATAGAGTCGGCGATTTCCTGCTCATAAGCCCATATAGTAACGTCGTAGCCTTTTTCGGCAAGCAGTTTGGCCAAGGTTGTGCCCCAGCTGCCTGCTCCCATTACAGAAATATAACCGTTAGGATAATTCATATATCAGGAAATATAACAAAAACTTGGTCTACCTGTCAGCAAGTCCGTAAATACCTGCGGTCTTCCCGGCGAGTTTTATCGAGAATGCGCCGCCCGCAATCTGTATTTTAGGTCCGGACGGATCGAACAGGTCTACCAAGGTTTTGTCCTTCATCAACCCCTTTATCCTAGGCGCTATCTCACTATGCGTATCGATAGCAATTGTAAGCGGCACATTCATGGGCTGGTGTCCGTTGTTTATAACGGTTATTACAACATTGCCTCTGAACTCACGAAGATAGGCATAAATAAAACTGTCGACATAAAGAGTGATAAGCGAGCCGTACGAGAGGCAGTCGTTGCAGCGCCTTATTTCTATAAGTTTTTTCGTGTGGTTGAATATGTCGAGTTCTATAGAATATTCCTTTTTAGGCTCGAAGTTCTCGTCAAAGATATCCCACGGCATGTCTCGCCTGTTGTCCGGATCGCCGTGCCCTTCGAGGGCTATTTCGTTTCCGTAAAATATCTGAGGCACGCCCCTCGTGGTCATCATAAAAGACAGCGAAAGCTTATATATTTTTGCGGCATACGCCCTGTCTCCGTTAAACCTGTCCATAGCGGTCGAAATGAACCGTTTAGGCAAATCATGATTGTCGAGCAGGGTCACAAGGCGGTTATGGTTGGTGTAGTGGGTGTCCTTGTCCAGCACCCCGAGGGTCGCGCTGCTGCTCAGATGCGGGTATGCGAATGTTACAAGGCTTTTATCGTTAATAAAAACGTCGGTCATGGCTTGCTGCAGCGGGAAATCAAAAAGGAAATCGAAGGCATAATACTTCTGAAATTCCGAAATCCTGTCTATGTCCCATTCCAGCACTTCTCCCAGAAGCGATATGTTCGAATGCTTTCCTTTGACATAAGTCTTAAAGTGGTACCAGAACGCCCTTTCCACATGTTTTGCGGTGTCCATGCGTATACAATCTATTCCGGTCTCTTCGATCCAATCGATTATTACATTGATGAAGTAATCCACAACATCTATATTGTCCTGATCCAGATCGGGCAAGCCCATGAGCCGGCCCTCCTCGACAGATTCAAGACACGCTTGATTGTACCAGTAAGGCCTGACCGGAGTGTCGGGCCCGCTTTTAAGCCCCGGGTGATTATAGCCCGTATGATTTACGACCATGTCCAGTATCACCTTTATGTCATTTTCATGCATGGCATCGACCAGTTGCTTCAAGTGCTGCTTGCTTCCGTCAGGAACGCCGTCCTGCTTTGAAAACAGGTGAGGATCTGTTCTTTCAAAATCGAGCGGCCAGTATCCGTGATAACCCCACATCCCCTTCTCCTGAAGATGAATATTGACATATACAGGGGTGATCCAAAGGGCGGTAATCCCAAGCTTTTTAAAATAGGGAATTTTCTTAACGATGCCCGCAAAATCGCCGCCGTGATAGGCGTTGGGGTTTGATTTGTCGATATCGAAGTTATTCGAAGGGTCTCCGTCACAGAACCTGTCGGTAATGACAAAATAGATGATGTCGCCTTGAGTAAGCATATTTGAGCCGCTCTCCTTATGTGTCCCTTGCCGGCGCATAAAAAAGGCAGCCCGTTCCAGAAGAGCTGCCTTTCTATGTGCGCTAAATATTTACTGCTGAGGTGGTATCTCTACGAAGCTACCGCCGAAATATGTGTAGATAAGTTTTCCCTCGTCAACAAGATCTCTCAACGCGTCCTTTACCTCGTCCCTCGATATGCCGGCATCTGCAGAAACGGTCTTCTGGATATCGCTGGATTTCAGCTTTTTCTTTCCCGTAGACTTTTCTACCAATTCGTAGATCTTTTTCTTGACTTCTTCTTTTTCCATCTCGCACCCCTTTTTTTTTTAACCGTCAGCGATCAGCCCTCAGCTTTTTTTACTGAAGGCTGATCGCTGATTACTGATTGCTATATTACCATTTAAAGGTTGCTGCTGTCCTAAACGTTTCCCTAGCAATCGTAAAGTCATCGATGTGCTGGAAAGTGAACGGCAGGTTTGTGATCTTAAAGAACTTCTCCCAGCCGATTCTCTCGATCCACTCGCCGACGCGCTCGTGTTTCTTAGCGCCTGCGATATAAGCGTCGAGAATATTTTTCATGGCGGCTGTAACTTCAGGCCATCTCGGCGGATTGTTCTTTATGAACGGGATCGCCAATTTGGAGAACTTCGGATTGGACCTGAGGTTGCCGACCTTACCGCCGACAACTATTGCAACGCCGTCCATTTCAGGATCATGGATCTCGATAGGAGGACATACCGTAAAGCAGTTTCCGCAATACATACATTTGTCGGCATTGATCTTAACGCTCTTCTTCGAAGGCTCAGGGCTTATTGCGCCTGTGGGGCATGCAGCGATGGTGGAAGGCACCTCGCACATGTTTTTTACCTTATCGTGATCGATTGTCGGAACTTTTCTGTGGATCGCAACAACCGCGATGTCCGAGCAGTGGACCGCGCCGCACATATTAACGCAGCATGCAACGGCCATCCTGACCTTGTTGGGAAGCGTCTTCGTGGTGCAATAGTCCGCAAACTCGTCCATAATGACCTTTACGAGACCGGAAGCGTCCGAAGCCGCAGAGTGGCAGTGCACCCAGCCCTGCGTGTGAACAACGTTGCTGATCATCGGGCCGATGCCGCCGACCATCTGTTTCTTGTCTTTCAATTCCTTCTGAAGCGGCTCTATGTTTTTCTCGTCGGAAACGAGAAACTCAACATTATTTCTCGTTGTAAATCTGACATGTCCTCCGCAGTATTTCTCTGCAAGAGCGGCAATGTCCCTGATAGTGTCCGTGCTGAGAAGTCTGGGGGACTGCATCCTTACGGTCCATATTTTATCTCCGCTGTTTCCCACATGGACCATAACGCCGGGGTTGATGATTTCATGATGTTTCCAATCCCCATAGTTCTTCTGCATTACAGGCGGCAGGAACTGCTTATAGTGGGGTGGTCCGATATCCGTTTTTCTCTGTGGTGCTGACATATATTCCCTCCTTAATTTATATTTTTTATTTCTGCAAGTCTGCTTCTGTCCAGAAGAAGAATGGGTCTCTTCTCGGCTCTTTTACCTGCTGCGGCTGGGGCTCTACGCCGATAAATTCGAGGAACTCTCTCATGCCTTTCCTGATTATGAGTTCGCCGATCCTCTCCCTGTTCTTTCCGTACTCATCCCAGAACTCCCACATCTTCCTGATCAAGTCCTTGAACTCGTCATACGGCGGCTCCATCTTTATAAAAGGAACGATTACCCATGACAGTGTCGCTCCGATAACGAACGGCGCCTTGCTGCCGACAAGTATGGAGGCTCCCTTTTCGCCGGTCGGCTTAAGGGCCTTTGTCATCTTGGCAATGCAATGCATGCAGCGTATGCAATCGGCATCGGTTATTTTAAGCTCCTTGCCGTCATAGCTCATGCATTTGCTCGGGCACATATTGACGATTTCTTCCGTTATATTCATGCCCTTCTTCGCATAATTTGCAACTTCAGCCTGATCAACCGCAATATTGCCCTTCCATGTCCCGATTATGGAACAGTCGGCGCGGGCGATAGAGGCGATACAGTCAACGGCACAGCCTGCCGTCTTAAACTTGAATTTGTACGGGAATGCCGGACGGTGCATCTCATCCTGCCACTCCTGTGTTATCGCATAGTTAATGTCGAGCGTATCGATGCAAGACCATTCACAGCGGGCCGGTCCTACGCAGCAGCTCGGGGTCCTCATTGCGGAGCCTGAACCGCCAAGGTCCCATCC
Source organism: Nitrospirota bacterium (assembly GCA_004321915.1). GTDB lineage: Bacteria > Nitrospirota > Thermodesulfovibrionia > Thermodesulfovibrionales > Dissulfurispiraceae > MYbin3. The sequence goes on along the minus strand of SCQE01000019.1, from coordinate 39,586 downwards.
GCGCGAGGAGAATTCGGCGAAAATCGCTTCGAGATTTGCGGTGTCCGTTCCAAGCAGAACGAGGTCTCCGGTCGAGCCGTGCAAGTTGGTCAGACCGCTCCCATATTTGTCCCAAATATCGCACATCTCATTCAGGAACTGGGATGTGTAGAAAAATCCGGAGGTGGAGTTAATTCTGACTGTGTGGAAATTGGCAACATTCGGGAACTGATCGGGAAGAGATGAGTATCTTCCGATGACCCCGGAACCATATCCGCGAACACCGACTATTCCTCCGTGTTTCCAATAGCCGCGCTTGTCCCTATAGGACTTTTCAAGCTGTCCAAGCTCGTCGGCAGCCATATCGCTTCTTGCAGCCGCCTTTTTAATCTCTGTGACGAAGCTCGGGAACGGGCCTTTTTCCAGCTCGTCTAACAACGGTGTGTCGTACTTCTTCGGCATAAAATCCTCCTCTTTTATATGATTTTACAGACATTGGTCGCTTTTGCAAGCTATCAAGGCTAATATAACATACGAATCAGGGTCAAATAAAAAAAACTTATCCAATTATTATCATTTTTAAAGCTTGACCCTTTTGACCGCTAAAGAATAAAATGTACGACTTATGAAGATAAAACAGATCGAGCTTACAGGCTTTAAGTCCTTTGCCGAAAGAACGCTTTTATACCTGCATGACGGAATAACCTGCTTTGTGGGGCCCAACGGCTGCGGGAAAAGCAATGTTTCGGACGCCTTCAGGTGGGTGCTCGGAGAGCAGAGCGCAAAGAGCCTGCGAGGCGATAGGATGGAAGATGTGATCTTTCACGGGACCGATTCAAAAAAATCCAAGGGCATGGCCGATGTGACCCTGACATTCTCCCGGGCTGTAGGTGGAAAACCCGAAAACGGCAACGGGGGCTCAAAAGAGGACCCCGAAGCCGATGAAATCATCGTATCGAGAAGGCTTTACCGTTCCGGCGAGAGCGAATACATGCTTAATAAGCGGCAGTGCAGACTAAAAGATATACGCGATATTTTCTTGGATACGGGGCTCGATGTAAAGAGCTATTCGATACTCGATCAGGGCAAAATCGCGGACATTGTAAACGCAAAGCCTATTGACAGGCGCTTTCTTATCGAAGAAGTGGCCGGTGTTATGAAGTACAAGGTCAGGAAGGCCGAAGCCCTCTCAAAGCTCGAATCGTCAAAGCAGAACCTGCAGCGCATAAACGACATAGTCTATGAGGTCAAGCGGCAGATAAACAGTCTCGACAGGCAGGTAAAAAAGGCCGAGCGTTACAAACGGCTTATCGAAGAGCTCAAGGACCTTGAGCTTAGGGTTTTCAAGCGCGAATTTCTTTCTCTCAGCGCGATACTGAAAGAGCTTGTGTCCGATATAGAGCGGCTTAAGGAGCTCGATTCCTCAAAAAGAAGCGGGCTTTCGGACATGGAAAACCGGCTTGAAGCAAGAAGAATCGCCCTAGTCGAAAGAGAAAAAGCGCTTGAGGAGATCGAAAAGCGCTTTCACGAAAAGGAGCGGGAGCTTTCGGATTCGGAAACACGCAGCGCTGTTCTGAAAAAAGGTCTCGAAAATTACAGGGCCGACATAGAAAGACTTACGCGCCAGAAAGAAGAAGCCGTTGCCAGACGTGAGGGTTTGGAAAAAAAGGCCTCTGAACTTGGCGAGTTGGAAGCATCCATGACGGCAAACGCCGCAGAACTTTCAGGCAACATCGAGGCGAGAAAAAATTACTCTACGGAAAAAGAAGAAAATATAAAGAACAGAGAACAATCTTTAGATAACAAGCGAAAAGAACTGTTTAAAGCGTCCGAAGCCGTAAGCGGACGCAAAACCGAGCTTCAGAGGCTTCACGCAGCAAACGACAACCTCACATATCAGGAGGGGGTGTCTCTGCGCGATATCGACACCATAAGCGCCGAGCTTGCGGAGATGAAGGCATCTATCGCGGATGCTGAAACCTTTATACAGGCCAAAACATTAGAACACAGACAGTTGCAGGAACAGCGTGATGCATTGCGGGTCGATATAGACAGGACTGCCGCAGGAATAGAGGACAAAAAAACGCGCCTTTCCCTTATGAGAGAAGAGCTTGCCTCAGCGACCGCCCGCATGAATTCGCTAAAAGAACTTATCGTTGACAGGACCCTGTCCGATTTTCTTGCCGAATCCCAAAGCTCCGAAGGGCACGGGTACGAGGTGCTCTCGGACATTCTGAGCGCCAATAAAGAGTATGAAAAGGCCATAGAGGCGGTCCTCTCGGAAAAGGTCAACTCTCTGATCATAGAAAATATAGACGAGCTGTTAAAGGCCGTAAGCATAATAAAGGAAAAAAAGCTCGGCAAAACCTCTCTGTTGTTCACAGGCTGCCTGAACAGTGAAAACCCTCCAAGCGAAGTCGCACTCGGAGACGGGGTGCTGGGCCGGACGAGCGATTTCATTTCATTCGAAAAGGAAGAGTCCCGAAAAAAGGCCGCGGGGCTACTTGAGAACACATACATAATAAAAGACCTGCGCTCGGCCGTAGCGCTCAGGGCCGGCGATAAATTCCGCAACAAAATTCTTGTCACGCTCGATGGGGAAGTCATCGATGTCGACGGAATAATTTTTGCCGGCCAAGGCAGGGAAATCCTTAAAAAGAAGCGGGAGATCAAAGAGCTTCAGCAGCTTATTGCCGAACAACAGGGGCAGATATCGGATACGGAAAATGAGCTGGTATCTCTTGCCGCAAACCTTAACGATAAAAAAGAAAACCTGTCCGGCATGGAAAACCGGATAGTCGAAATAGAGAAAGACCTTTCCTTGGCCAAACACTCTTTCACAGGACAGCGCGAAGAGTACGAACGCAGGGAGAGAAAACTGTCCCTGCTCCAAACGGACTTGACCCGGATCGCAGGGGAAAAAGAGTCCCTTAATGTTCTTTTGGCATCGAAGGCCTCGGAGATTTCGACCCTTGAATCAGAGGTGAAAGAAATAAGCGAAACTGTCGAATTCCTGCAGCAGCAGCTCGCAGAGACGCGTAAAGAATATGAGGCTATTCAGGCCGAACTCAACGAACTCAACGTGTCGGTTGCAACCATACGCGAGAGGCTGAATGCGCTTAAGAATGAGATCGGCGGAATAAAAAACACCATATCGGACCTCGAAAAGATAAAGGAAACCGCGGCGCAGGACGTACTGCGCGCCGAGTCGCACATTAAGGCATCGCTTGAGGAGTTGGGCAATATAGAAAACGCAATGAAGGTCATAGCCTCTGAAACGGCTGCCATGGCGAATGAGCTTTCGTCAAGGCGTGAAGGAATCAATGCCGAAAAACAGGCATTGGCGGATGAAGGGGCGGTGCTGAAGGCGCTGCGTATGGACATCGACGCAGTAACTCAGGAGCTTAACGAAGCCAACACCAACGCGGTCACACATAAGTTAAAAATCGAGAACATAGAAAATGCGGTATCGCAGAAATACGGGTTGAATATCGAGGGAGAGCAGATCCTGACAGAAGGCTTCGAGCCTGCGGAAGATGAAGAAAAAATAGACCAGCTTAACGAAAAGATCCGCGATTTGGGCCCTCAAAATCTCGGGACCATAGAAGAATACGAGGAGCTGAAGACCCGTTACGACTTCCTCAGCAAGCAGCAGCAGGACCTCACCATGTCTATCGCCGAACTCGAAGAGGCGATAAGCAGGATAAACGCCACCACCAAGAAAAAACTACGCGAGGCTTACGACACTCTCAGAACAAAATTCGCCGAGGTCTTTACGAATCTTTTCTCGGGCGGCAGAGCGGACATAATTCTTACCGACGAAGAAAATATCCTTGAAGCAGGGATCGAAATAATCGCCCAGCCTCCGGGCAAAAAGCTCCAAAATCTAAACCTGCTTTCGGGCGGAGAAAAGGCACTGACCTCTCTCTCCCTCCTTTTTGCAGGGTTCCTGATAAAACCGAGTCCTCTTTGTATCCTAGACGAAGCGGACGCCCCGCTCGACGAGTCCAACACCGTGAGGTTCGCGCAGATGATAAAGGACCTTTCGAACGAAACACAGTTTATTGTAATTACACATAACAGGATGACTATGGAAAAGGCCGATTACCTTTACGGCGTGACTATGGAAGAAAAGGGAGTATCAAAGACTTTATCGCTGCAGTTCTCTGAAATAGAAAACGTAGTCCAAAATTAACCAATCAAAAAAGCATCTTCTGGCCTTTTACCTCTTTGCGTTGAACATCTTCGAATATCTTGACCTTGCCGTATTCGCCGTCATATCCGGGCGCAATATGCACATTCCCGGAGCGGACCCTCGATATGGCCTCTCTGAGAAACGGGGTGGATGCGCGTTCAATATCATCAAGCGGGGTGTTTATCAATATTTTGAATTCGCTGCCTAATTTCTCCAAGAGCTCCGAATAGATCTTTCCGACAGCTTTACTGCCCGGCCCGACCTTTATGGTCTCGGCTATTATCTCGGGCAGGGGTATTATAGAGCTGAAGGCCGGAGCGTTCGGGGGCATAAACCCCTCATCCCTGTCAGCCAGTTTTTCGACCCGGTGCATAACACCCACCGTAACCTTTTTGCCGCAGACAGGGCACAGATAAAAATGCGCCATAGTCTCTTTAGGGGTAAGGCTTACACCGCAGTTGCGATGGCCGTCATAATGGTACTTGCCCTCTTCAGGGAAAAATTCGATTGTCCCTTCAAAGCCTTTACGGAATTTTATTGCGTTGATCATAGCTTCGTATGAAATGTCGGTATCGAATATATTGGCCTCTCTCCCTATCTTTTGCGGAGAATGACAATCCGAATTTGATATAAGAGTCACCCTGTCGAGCGCGGACAAACGCCGGTTCATCAACGGGTCCGAGGACAGGCCTGTTTCGACAGCGTATATGTGACTTGTCAGCTCATCAAAGCATTCTTCGAGAGAGTCGAAGCCCGACTCGGAGCCGAGCACGGAAAAATGCGGGGTCCAAGCATGCGCCGGAACCACAAGAGCATTAGGTGAGGAATCAAGGGCTATTTTCAACAATTCCTTTGCGTCCAGCCCCAATATCGGCCTGCCGTCAGAATTAAGGTTGCCTATTTGGGAAAGGGCGATATTTATCTTTGCCGCCTCTTTGAAATCGGGACAATAAATCAGTATATGAACTTTTCTTGTCTTGCCGTTTTTTTTGTAAATGCAGCTTATCTCGGCCGAGAGCATAAAAAAAACATCCGCGCTGCAACTGGCCGGAACATCGGCTGAATAAAAACCTTTTTTTAACCGGAAGAGACCGTTGCCTGTAGATTCCAGTTTTTCGTTCAGTTCTTTAAACCACAGGTGGTGGGTAAAGTCCCCTGTACCTATGACCGTAATCCCCTTGAGCTGCGCCCATTTCCAGATGCTTTCGGGCGACATATCCTTGCTCGTTGCACGGGAGTATTTGGAGTGTATGTGCATATCCGCTATAAAACGCATTCAGGATTATACACGAATAAAAACGATTCGGTCTTGTTTTATTGCCTGCTTTTTTTTGTTTCGGAAAGTTATATTAGATCAATGCGACTGAAGAAAATATTCCTTGTTATTGCGGCGGTTGTTGTATGCGGATTTGTACTCTATATCTTGTCAGCCCTCGCATATCCCGATGTTTCGCGCTTGGCAAAAGAGACCCCGCAAAAATCAGCCTTCATGGAATACCGCGAAAAACAGTGGGCGGCAAAGGGGCGGAAGATCAGAATCCGCAAGATATGGGCCCCGCTCTCGACCGTTTCCCCTTACCTTATAAAGGCTGTGCTTATTGCCGAGGATGACAAGTTCTGGGCGCACGAAGGCTTTGATTTCGAAGCAATGCAGAAGGCTGTCGAAAAAGACCTCAAAGAGAAAAAACTCAAGTTCGGCGCGAGCACCATAAGTCAGCAGCTTGCAAAAAATCTTTATCTATCGCCGTCCAAAAACCCAGCCAGAAAATTAAGAGAGGCGATTCTAACTTGGCGCATAGAAAACAAGCTGACCAAGAAGCGAATACTTGAACTCTACCTGAACATGGCTGAATGGGGCGACGGGCTTTTCGGAATAGAGGCGGCGGCCCGGCATTACTATGCCAAACCCGCTTCGGCATTGTCTCCTGAAGAGTCGGCGCGTCTGGCTTCCGTGCTGCCCAACCCGCTAAAATACAATCCCCTGTCCGCATCCGGATATGTCCAAAACCGTTCGCAGATCATCTACAACATAATGCTGAAGCGCGGGATAGTGATACCGGAATATTCGGAAATAATGACAGGCAACGGCGGTCCCGATAAGGACAATTCATCCGTGCCGGATGCCGGACAAAATAACGATGGTAAAGACAGCGGTAAAGACAAAGACTGAACTAGAGATAAGACGGCGCAGCAGCATACTTGCTTTTGCCCCTGACGCAATTATTTCATCAGAAATTCGGTGAAATAAACATTCTTCACGGCCTGATCGCCGATCAGCTGGCCGGACAGCGCATTAATTTCGTCCTTTAACTGGACCTTTCCTTCGGGGGACAAAAGCACATCATACGTCTTCTGGGTTACAAGCGTTATAACAACATCTCTCAAAACCGCGGATTTGACCTTAGCCTTCTCTGCCAGAACAGGGTCGGAAAATTCAAAGCTCACCGCAAGCTTTATAAATTTCTTTGCGGTGTATGCGCCTGCGTTCATTATGAACGGATCGAGTGTAAGCATTACAGGCTCGGGCTTTAAGGCCTGCTTATCAGGCTCTTTGCCGTCGCTCGTGGAACTGCACGAAGAAAACAGCAGCACAATAAACAGCGCCTGAACTATAATCGCGAACTTTTTTATTGCCGTTAAAAAGATATTCACAAAGCTAAACTCCTGACTTGATTAAACTATATACTTACAGTTTATCGGAGATAAATAATTCCGGTCAATAAGCTGCGAAGGCCTGATAATATTGAATTTGGAAGCAGGTAGGCGGTTGGGACCGCTCCGGCTAATGGACTGCAAAAAGCGGATGGGATTTAAAATTTCAAATCCCATCCGCTTACGGCTATTTGACCAATTTAATGTCCCTGAACCAGACCTTGAAAACGCCGTGTTCTTTGCTGAAAAAACCGACCTCGAGGATGTTTATCGTTTTGGGTACAGGGTTAATGCCCGAAAAGTTGAGCGTAGCTTTTGTAGGCACGTTTTTCAAAAGAAGCGTCTGCGGCTTGATCGACTCCTTGGCCCCGAAGCGTATCCTCTTTGCGTAATACTCGTTACCGAGATCATCAAAAATCCTCGATGTATATGTGTCGCGCTCTGCAAAAAGGCCCTTTTCTTCGGCGGTAGCCATAAGGGTCCTTTCTTCTCCCCTATTGGTAATCATCACATCGCAGCTGATTTTATCTTTTACCGAACGACACTCGGAAAATTTAAAGAAGAAACCGAGATACTCCACGCTGTGCGGGTCCGGTTTTGCCTCTTTCTTTTCCGTGTCAGCCGTATAAGCCCGGGGCGCGCACCCGACAAGAACAGCAAGGCACGCGATTATCAAAATTTTTCGAAACATAAAGACACCTCCTGATAAATTATCTTTTCTTTGCCGGTCCGTAGGAATCCTTTTTGATCCGCTTCAAAAACTTCACCAACGCTTCGGGAGAGTCGTTTTTATGATAATGACAAAGATTGCATGAGTTCGGCTGCTTGTCCGTGCCCCCTTTATTAATGCTCTCCTGCGGCAGTATCACCCTGAAAGAATGGTCGGATATGTCGTTCGGAAGCGCGCTCTGCGCGGTCCTCGGCATATGGCACGTGGCGCAACCGATCACGCCGTGAAGAGAATGGATGCTCCGCTCGCTTTTATCGGTCTCTCCAGAATGGCACGATAGGCAGACGGACCAGCCGGAAGACTTAAGAGAATACCTTTCGGTGACCCCTTTCCTATGCACCTCATGGCAGGTCCAGCAGTTTACCCCGTAGTTTGCATGGCCGCTCTTTTTCCAGTCGGAGTATTGCTGGGCATTGCATTTCGAACTTCCGTTAGGCCACACCACCGGCTTTTCCACAAAGTATTCGGTCAGCATTTTGCCGGGTCTGAAGCCTTTCGGGTATTCGTATTTGCCGTCGGTCGAAACGCCTCTTGCATGACACTGCCCGCAGATCATCGCGCCCACAAAAGTAGGCAGCTTCCGTGGATTTATTATAGCTTCGCGCTTTTCTGTGTCTGTTGCCGCCTCTATATGCCTGCTTCCGGGGCCATGGCAGGCCTCACAGCCCGCACCGTTGTCGTTCCATTTAGTGTCCTTGTATGTGTCGTTCTTTTCGTCATACGCAAATTCAAGATTGGTCACATGGCACGAACCGCATTGCGTCTGCCATGTGTTGGCTTTGTCGCTCCAGTATTTGCCGCTTCCGGGCGCGGCCGTTTTAAGTCCTCTGTAATCAACCCATTCGCCTGTCTTGACATTCCATTGCACCGGCAGCACCTTATATGCCCCGTTGGGGAATATCGTCATATAACGCTGCTGCCATGTGCCGCCGATGGTATAACCGATAAGATATTCCTGCGCCTTGCCGTCCGGGCCGTAAGTATTGATATAGAACTTCCCGTCTTTCTTTGTCATCGAGGTGACGAACTTCTTGCCGTCTTTCTCTATAGTAAGTTTATTGTTATTTGTGAAATCGCCGACAACCGTATATTCATTGGCCTGCTGGATCTTTTTTGTGTGCAGGGTTTCCGTCCAGCCGGTATAAATCCTCACGTGGCATTTCTCACAGGCCTTGGACCCGACGTATTGGGCCTTTGCTATTGCGTCGGTATTGAGAGACAATGCGATTTGCGCAGAGAAAAACATCGTAAGAAAAAGAATTCCGGCTGCAAGCCTAAACTTTGACATATCGTGCGTCCTCTCCTTGCTCGTATTTTTACCGCCCGGCGACAAAAAGCCCCTCCGGGTTTTTTAGGTATTATATACCATAACGGGGCTGCATGGTGGAATTCAGTACCGGGAAAATTAATGGAACGCAAAAACGCACGGCATCACAGCCGGATTTCTTAATTTAAATCCAGATTGAGAAAAAAGAACGGAGATTACGCTTTAATGCAGAAACTCTTTGACGCCGCTGCCGAGCATTTTTCTGATATTGGGAGTAATCGGCAACTTATAATCGTAAGAAGACATCACAATGTTGGTTGCAGGATCAACTATGCTTGCCTTAACGTAAATTAGATCAGTGCCGACGGCATAAGTTCCGGCAATGACTGCATGCGCATTGTGTTCGGTGGTTAAATCCTTAACCTCTCTCGACAGCATAAACTCGCCGCCTGCTTTATTTCTTATAAAGACCGATTTCCGCAGCTTCATTTCTATAACTTTATACCCGGTTTGGGTAAAACGCGAGGCGATCATTTCAGAGACTGTCCTGCCGAGCGTCGAAGGTTCCAGATTATCGATATTAACAAAACTTCCGACGAGCACCGTGTCTCCGGGAGGTATAGGCGTCACCGCCTGACCCCTAAGTATATCGGCGGCCAAGTAGCTTGTCGTGATCAAGTCGTCATCCAATCTTACAGCAGGCACACAAGCGTTTGTCAGCGCTAAAAGGAGAAGAATGATAAAAATATTTTTCGATCTCATCTGTGCTTACCCCATCACCTTCATCGGTTTAGGAGGCGTTGGCGGCTTGTAGTGCCAGTGGTCCGAATCATTGATATAATAACAGTCAGTTTTCCTGATGAAGTATTCGTTGCCTTTGCTTATCGAAATAGTAAGGACTATTTCCGTATGGGGGATATCCTCATTCAGAAAGTCGTAAACCATGGCGCCGCCGGCAAGAGCTCCCGCCCCTATTGCCGTTTGGGCAACGGGATGCGTGGTGTTATGGATCTTGATATTTCTGAACACCGCTATTTCACCCGCCAATAACGCCAATAGCCCTGTTTTCGGTAATCTGTTTCTGTTTGCGAGATGATGGACAACCTGAGCTTCGTATGTAATTTTAAGCGCGGATTTGTCCGGCTGAGTCAGGCTTTTTACCCCTCTGTCCACTAAAGAAGTAACCAGCATATTATGAAATCCTTGACCGAATGAGGTATCGCTGCTCGGAGTTACATACATCGCCTGTTTTTGCATATTGCTTGCATTCAGAATGGATTGTATCTGCTCGGCAGCATCCTGCGCTAAAATATGCCAATGGCGCGCTGATTGAAGTTTTTTCTGAAAACTGAAATCACCCACAGGCTGCGGGGCAGAGACACATCCCGAAATTATCACCGCTGCAAAAATCAGGACGCTTGTTTTGTATAGCAGTTTGAATTTCATGATGACCCTCCCCAATTTTTTAGCAACCGATATGGCCTTATAATTCTAAAATTATGGAAATTTTATACATATAAGTGTTATTTGTCAAGCAAAAAAATACTAACATACGGTTTATCCTCTGATAAAAAGCACATATAATTCTTCTGAGGTACACTTGAACGATGCTATAAAAATAAAGTTGGGTGGTCGGATTAGGCAGCTACGGAAGCTGCGAGGATATACTCAGGAAAAGCTCGACGAAAAATCGGGCATTAGTTACAAATTCATTGGCGAAATCGAACGTGGGGAAGTAAACCCCAGCCTCGATTCCCTTGCAAGCATAGCCTCAGCGTTAAATGTTGAAATTAGAGAGCTGTTTCCGGACGAAACCGATTTTATATCGCAGTTCACGCACGACGATCTTCAGGCCATAAAAAAAGCCGCGCGGCTTTTAAACAGCAAGCTGAATTTAAAAAGCTCCGGCCGTGCAGTTTCAACCTTACCTGCTAAGACAAAATAAAACACCCTTGTTTGTCACTTTGTACGTTCATCGATAATCGCATAAACATCTTTTCTATGCCTTATTCCCAAAACAACGACTTCAACGCCTTTTACCTTGAAAACCACCCTATAATCGCCCACCCTCAGTTTCCAGTATCCTTTCAGGGTTTTTCGCAAAGGAATGCCGTATTCGTGCGGCGCAACCGTCAATCTGGTTTCGATGGCTTTCCGAATACGTTTTTTTAATGTATCATTAAGTTTCGGAAGGTCTTTGTTTTTGACATCGTGGTGATAAAGCAGGGTGTATTCCACGCTATCCCCATAGTTCTTTATGACTCAGAGCTTTTGAACGGGTAAAGGTCTTCTCCCTTTCCTCCGCAAATCCTGCAAGGCTGACATCTTCTCTCAACTCCAGCGACTCCTTTATCAAATCCCTTACAACCATAGACATAGAAACACCGTCCCGCTTCGAAATGCCTTGAATAGTGACGTACAGAGGTTTTTCCATTGCGATATTGACCCGTGGATTTTTAGTCGGCATAGCCGCCCTCCCCTTTTTGCTATAAGTGTAACACTTATGATGCACTTTGTCAAAAGAACGGACTGCGAACAATGGGCCCAATAAATTTGGGCGACTTATATCAACTATCTGTCCAAATCGGGACGCCATAGATTATGATAACTGGACAACAATGCAAACAACCGAAGATTTGATCAAAGAACTTTCCGGACTCTGCGGCATACTGCCTGAATACTGGGACATGGGCGGTACGAGGCATGAGGCTTCAGTCGAAACGCAGAAGGCCATCCTGTGTGCGCTGGGAATAAATGCCGGGTCCGAAGAAGTTTTGGCTGAAGAGATTAAAAAACGGCGGCGGCATCCGTGGGAATCTTTTTTAGCGCCTGTTACGGTGCTTTCATGCAGCGCGCGCCCCTTAGGCGTGCCTGTGTATCTGCCTTTGAATCCCGGCGAAGAAGAAGGCATTTCTCTTTCTTGGACGCTCACGGATGAAAACGGCAACAAATATGAAGGCGCTCTTTTAGGCAACGCCGCAGTCATAACCGAAGAGCGTATTTTGGAAGATGAAAAGCGTTTTGTAAGAATCCTTGTCCCCTGCGAATCTGCATGCGAGCCCGGATATTACACGCTCTCCGTCAAGGCAGAACATGCTGCGAAGGGCCATAACGCCAAAACCGCAATCAAAAAAACATGCCGCCTTATAGTTGCGCCTGATGAATGTTACCTGCCTCCGACGCTGGCAGAAGGCAAGACTTGGGGTCTGTCCGTGAATCTATATTCAGTAAAGTCGGCCCGGAATTGGGGTGTCGGAGACTTCGGAGACTTAAGAGACCTTGTCCGGCTCTTATCAAAAGAGGGCGCAGGCTTTGTAGGGATTAACCCTCTGCATGCGATACCTAACAGGTGTCCCCTAGGCGTCAGCCCTTATTCTCCTGTCAGCAGGCTGTTTAAGAATTTTATTTATATCGACATGACTGCTTTGCCTGGCGCAGAAAAATGCAAGAAACTTAAAAATCTTATAACTTCCAAAAAATTCTCATCGGCGTTAAACAGGCTGAGGGCGCAGGAATTCATAAACTATGAGCGTGTCGCATCGCTGAAATTCGAAGCGCTCGGTCATGCCTTCGAATACTTTTACAAACACGATTACCTTGCCGGGACAAGCTCGGGCAGGAATTTCAGGGATTTTACCGAAAACCTAGACGGAGAACTAGATGCCTTTGCCGCCTATATGGCGCTTGCGGAAAAGATAGGGTGCGCCTTTAATTGGCAGGCTTGGCCCGAAAAATACAAAACTAACCGCAGCAAAACAACAGAGGCTTTCAAGGCAAAAAACAAGAAGAAGATTATTTTTTATAAATATATCCAATGGGTCATCGAACTGCAGCAGGCCGAAATTGCGAAGCTTGCTCAGGCTTCGGGAATGAGTGTCGGCCTTTATCACGACCTTGCCATAGGCTCATCCGGCGGAGGCAGCGATGACTGGGCGCATCAGGATGTCATTGCGTTTGATGTCGACGTAGGGGCGCCGCCGGACGGTTTCAATCCTAAAGGACAGAACTGGGGCTTCCCTCCCATCAAACCCGAATCCCTGATCGAAACTGGATATGAGTTTTTGGTGCAGACCCTGCGCAGGAACATGAAGCACGGCGGCGCGATTCGCATAGACCACGCGCTCGGCATCTTCAGGCTCTTCTGGATTCCGGGGGGGACCGAGGCTTCTGCCGGAGCTTATGTCCGTTACCCTTCGGAAGACATTCTGAGAATCATCGCGTTAGAAAGCATGCGAAATAAGACGATAGTCATAGCCGAAGACTTAGGCACCGTGGGCGATGACATCAAAGAAAGGCTTATGAGTTTCAAAATGCTCTCGTATCGTCTGCTCTATTTCGAACGGAACTATCCGGATCCGTCCTTCAGGCAGCCCGAAGCTTACCCTTCGATGGCCCTATGCGCGGTCACCACCCACGATCTCCCAACGCTGTCCGGCTATTGGCAGGGCAGGGACATTATGCTGAGAAACAAGCTCGGACTTTATAGAGACGAAGACGCGATGAAAGCGGATTTGCTCGATAGAGAAAAGATCAGGAAGCTTTTGATAGAGGCGTTGAACTCAAAGGACATCCGCATGGAAGAGACGGACGAGATGACCGAAGAGCTCTGTCTTGCGGTCTATGAATACCTTTCAAAGTCCCCGAGCAAACTATTGTCAGTGAGTCTCGACGACATAACCGGCGCGCGCGACCAGCAGAACATGCCCGGAGTGACCACCGCTTACCCGAGTTGGATGCGCAAGACATTATTGACCGTAGATGAGCTTAAGAGCGTAAGCATTGTCCGGCGTTTGTCGCATATCTTTGAAAAAGACGGCCGGTCAAAACAGACGACAAAACAGGATTGCCGCTCAACAGGCTAACCCGGAAGCAGACCTAAGTTCTTCATCTTTGTCCTCAGCTGTTTGCGGGTGATCCCGAGCAGCAGAGCTGATTTCGACTGGTTCCACGAGGATGCTTCGAGGGCTTTCAGTACAACCCGTTTTTCCATCTCCGCGAGATTCAGTCCGTCTTCGAGCGAATAATTTTCTTCCGGCAGCAGCGGTTTCAGCTTATACGGCAGGCATGAAATATTGATCTGTCCCGACGGGCACAATATCGTCGCCCTCTCGATGACATTTTCGAGCTCGCGGACATTGCCCGGCCAGTCGTAATGCTTCAGGGCGTCCATGGCGGCAGGCTCAAAACCTGTTATATCTTTCTTGTACTTCTTCGTGAAGAACTCGAGGAAGTGCGCTGCTATCAAAGGGATGTCGTCGCTTCTCTCCCTGAGCGGCGGCATATTGATGGTTATGACATTGAACCTGTAATAAAGGTCGGCCCTGAATTCCCCTTGTTCTACGGCCTTCTCTATGTTCCTGTTCGTTGCGGCGATCACGCGCACGTCCACCTTGATCTTCTGTTTGCCGCCTATTTTATAGAACTCTTTTTCCTGAAGAAACCTGAGGAGTTTTTTCTGCAGGGTGAAATCGAGGTCCCCGATCTCATCGAAGAAGACCGTGCCTTCATTCGCCATTTCGAGAAGGCCGGTCTTGCTTGCATAGGCGCAGGTGAAGGCACCCTTTTCATGGCCGAAGAGTTCGCTTTCCATGAGGTCTTTGGGGATGGTGGTGCAGTCGATGGGGATGAAGGCGCTGTTGGCCCGCATGGAGCTGTAGTGGATCGCCCTCGCAGCGAGTTCCTTGCCTGTGCCGGTCTCTCCTAAGATGAGCACGCCCGCGTCGGTTTTGCTGACGCGCTGTATCATGGAGAATACGTCCTGCATGGGCTTGGACTTGCCGACAATATTCAGGAACTGGTATCTGCAGGGATCGCCGACATAGTCTTTTATCCTTTCGCCTAAAGCCTCCCTTGCTACAGAAGACAGCAGGCTTAGATGCACCGGTTTGGTCAGATAAGTATATGCCCCTTTTTTCATCGCGTTCACCGCGCGTTCGATGCTGCCGTATGCGGTAAGCAGGATAAATGGCACTGAAGGGGTCTTTTCTTTGACCCTTTCGAGGATGACTTCGCCGTTGATGCCCGGGAGCTTGTAGTCCGATATAACAAGGTCGAAAACATCTTTGTCGAGCTTTGCCAGCGCTTCCTCGCCGGTGCTGCACGCCTCTACGCTGAACCCCTCTTTCTTGAGCGCGAGGGACAGCACCTTCAGGGAATTGAGTTCGTCGTCTATTATAAGTATCGAGGACTTCATTTTCTCTTCACCGGCAGCATAAGCGTGAAACGGCAGCCCTTTCCCGGAATGCTCTCCGCAAGTATATCGCCGCTGTGCTCCTTTGCTATTTTCCTCGACACGGCAAGCCCCAGCCCGACACCCCGCGTCTTGGTCGTGAAAAAGGGATTGAATATGTTTTTCAGGTCCTCCTCCTTAATGCCCCGGCCGTTGTCTTCGACCGACAGCAGCAGGCCCCCGTTCGATATGCGCGTCTTGATTTTAACAAGACCGTTTGCGGCCGCCGCATCCATTGCATTTACTATGAAGTTGATCAGCACCTGCTTTATCTGATCGTAATCGAAGTCTATTAGAGGAGCTTTCGCGTCAAGCTCAGCTTCAATAATTACGCCGCGGTCCTTAGACTCCTGTTCGAGAAGCAGGCGGGTTTCGCGGACCAGACTGTTGATGTCAGACGGCGCAAGAGCAGGTTTTACGGGTGCGGCAAAATTCAGAAGGCTCATCGTAAGTTTGTTTATCCGCTGCGCCTCACTATTGATTATCTTTACGAATTCCTGTATGAGGCCGCCCTTGAAGTTCTCTTCGAGATAGACCGCCGCTCCGCTTATCGCATTCAGCGGGTTTTTGATCTCGTGGGCAAGGGTCGCGGCGAGTTCCCCTGTGGCCGCCAGCCTGCTCAACCGGTCCTGTTCATCGAGGGCGCTGCGCAATTTGACGGTCATGTCGTTGAAGGCATTGGAAAGCTCCCCTATCTCATCGGTGCTGTCCACTGCTATCTTTTTGTTGAAACCTTCGTCCGCAAGTTTTATCACGGAGTCTTTGAGCCGGAGGAGCGGGCGTATCAGCCGTATGGTCATGCCGAGTCCGAAGATGAGGGCCGAGGCCAAGGTGATCAACAGGAGCGCGAAGACCATAGGCTCTTTTTTTATAACGTAGCCCGGGTTGAGGTTTTCATACAGCATTACTACGCCCGAGACGAGAAGCGGTATCGAGGCGAGCAGGCTGAAAGCGGTAAGCGCCCTGTAAAGGACGCTGCTCCTGAGCTCGCCGAGCTCCCTGCTCGTGACGCTGAAGAACAAAATGACAAAGCCCAAAGGCCTAATGAGGTGTCCGAAGGTCCATGGGTCCGCGCCTATGGAGGCGGGGAAAAAAAGTATTATGGACGCGATGCATATAAAGAGATGGCCGATCGAAGAAAGGACGAACCGCGCATTTTTGGTGTAATAGAAAGTCGCCAGATACAGCATGCAGATAAGCCCGGACAGGTATGAGACTATGAGCCATACGAGCGGCCTGAACTGGTTGAAGATAGGGAATTGCTCATATACGTACGGGGAAAGCATCAATACAAGCGGGAGGTAAAGGAGCGGCAGCGTCTTTTTGTTCCACGGCTTTTCCAAGGTGACGGCCGCTATCAGCATCAGGAGGCCGAAGCAATAGCCGAGAAGCGTTTGGTACAGGATGTTCGTATTCAGGTCGAAGGTGTGGATCGAGGCATGTATGAAACTGCTCAGACCTAAGATCGCAAAACCGGAGCCGAAGATAAAAAGCCTGCTCCTTTTTTCGCGGTCGAGTGAAAGGTCTGTTTTGGCTTTCCGCAATACCCTTGCGGTTATGCCGAAACAGATAAGGGCGATCAGGAAGTCTTCCCCGATATGATATGTTATCCAGTCCATTGTCTCCGGGCAGTCCGTATGATCTAAGACTGACCCCCCGATTTTCATTATATACCAAACCCCGCCGTTAATGAAATTATTGCCGTGGGGACGGCCCCTCCTCCAAATTTGAGATTTCAAATCAACGGCGCATTGTCCCTAACGGCACAAAAGGAGGCGCTTTGTCTGCGGTTGCAGGCCGTGATATGCCGGAATCGCAGGAAAACTGTTGGTTGGCATTGCCCTTGCATAAGAACAGGGCAGGCAGTGATTTCTTTGCAAGGAGGAACGGATGACGAAAAAAATAGCGGTTCTCGTGAGGGAGCGGCAGGAGGAGGCGCTCAGGATGGCCGTGGGCATAACCCTTATGGACGATGTCATCGATATCTATGTTTTGGACCGCAAGATCGAGAAAAACGAAAAAAACGTCCTGAATCTCGAGACCGCCTGCGACATGGAGATGAAGGTTTACACAAACAAGAGGGAGAACCATGACATGGAGTATCTCGACAATAAAGAGATAGCCGCGAGGCTGCTCGGTTACAGTCACATACTGGCGTACTGAAAGTTTACACCGGAAGGAGGAGTCGGCGTGAAGATCGTGTATATTTTAAAGCAGGACGTCGAAGGGACGCTTAAGGAGCTTATGGACGGCCACAGGGAGAACAACGAGGTCAGCGTGATAGACTTAAGGGAGTGCAAAGAGTACGACCGCATCATAGACCTTGTAATGACCGGCGACAGGGTGATCTGCTGGTAGGGGAGGAGGGGAAGAAGATGAAACTCGGTATTTTGGTCAATACAGACAGGCATCCGGAGGATATTGAAAAACTCACGGTGATCGCCCTCGCAAAAGGGCATGAGGTGGATATCTTTGCTATGGACAGCGGGACAAGGCTGCTGGAACTCAGACAGTTCACAGGTTTGTCGATGCTCAAAGGCGTCCGCATGAGCTATTGCGACCACAGCGCCGGCGAGCATAAGGTGAAAAAAGAAGACATCCCGGCTGCGATAGTTTGCGGCAGCCAGTTCAACAATGCCGCGATGGTCCACGATTCGGACAGGGTGCTCGTGCTCTAAGGGTAATCCGGCGTGATCAACCGGGACGGCGCCGGGCAGTATTTTGCGGTCGCGTTTCCCGCCTTGCTGGCGGCGCCCCTTCTTTATATCCTGCGCGCCCTCGACGGCAATGCGCTCACGAGCTGGAGATGGGTGTTCGCGGGCGCGGGCGTCGGGAAAATTTACGCGCTGACAGCGCTCGGCGTTCTGCTTTCTTATTTTTTCTCGAAGGCCTCTTTGCCGGAAAGGCGTCCCCTGATTTTCCTTTTAGGCCTGTCGTTTCTCGTTGCCCTTCCCCTCCGCGCGGAGCCGGAGGTCATCCCCGACGCTTCGAGATATTTTGTGCAGGCAAAATACCTCGAATTATACGGGGTGGAATATTTCGTCAGGGAGTGGGGCAAAACGATAGGCGCATGGACCGACATGCCGGTTGTGCCGTTTCTCTACGGGCTTATCTTTAAATTTTTCGGAGAAACGAGGACGTATATCCAGCTCTTCAATGCCCTTCTTTTTTCTGCGACCATAGTGTTGACCTATCTTACGGGCAAAGCGCTCTATGGAGAAAGGCAGGGATTTTATGCGGGACTGCTGCTTACGGCTATACCCTATCTCCCGACACAGGTCCCCTTGATGCTTGTGGACATTCCCGCGATGTTTTTCCTCACGCTCTCGATATACACTTTTACAAAGGCGATCGAAAAGGGCGGGCTCGTGTGGCCGGGGACCGCTTCAGCAGCCGTGTTTCTTACAACCTTTAGTAAGTATTCCACATGGCCGATGCTCTCTGTTCTGGCCGTGATATCTTGTGTCTCCCTGCGGGGGAGGACAAGAGAGGTCGCCGGCCGCACCGCTGTTATCGCAGGACTGACGGCGGTCTTGTGCGGTATGTTTTTTTTAGCGAAACTGGACGTCCTTTTCGAACAGCTCGACATGCTCAAGGCTTACCAGTGGCCGGGATTGCTGCGCTGGCAGGAAGGCTATATTTCTACTTTTCTCTTCCAGACGCATCCTTTTGTCACAGCCCTTTCATTGTTCGGCGCGTTTGCGGCGTTTAAAAATAAAGACAGGCGTTTTCTCGTCGCGGCTTGGTTCGTGCTGCTCGTCGTTGTATTCCGTATGAACAGGGTCCGCTATGTCCTTCCCATGCTGCCGTTGTTTACGCTTATGGCCTCCTACGGGCTTTGCGTGGTCAAGGACGGGAGGTTGGCGCGCTTTATAGCTTACAGCGCGGCGGCCTCTTCGCTTGTAATCCTGTTTTGTGCATATCTGCCTTTTTTGGACGGGATGAGCGCCGCAAACCTTAAAGATGCCGGGGTATATCTCGACAGCCTTCCCTGTGAATCGGTCGAGGTTTACGCCTTGCCCCAGCCCGTGTCCGATGGAAACACAGAGGCCGCAGTCCCGGTCCTCGATTTGTTTACCTCCAAAAGGCTCGTGTACCGCGGCGCAAAGCCGGGGCTTCCCGCAAAAGACGGGATAGAGAAGTCTTCCTTGCGATTCACATGGGAGCTGAAAATGCCGGACTTTTATTCGGGGACGGACAAGGACGCAGGCCTGCCGCTCGTTGTCATTTCCGGCGAAGCGGCCGCCGCGGCCGCTTCGCCGGAAATGCGGGATTACGCAGCGTCTCGCGGCCTGAAGACCGGACCTGCGGCAGTGTTTTTAAAGTCTTCCGGGGTTTTTCGATACAAGACCTTTGTGACCATCTTCAGCGAAGGCTGTCTGTCCGGAAAAGTCCAGTAATTTTCTTGTAGCTGTCCCTTTTGGGACAGCTTATGTCCCAAAAACCATACCCGAACGCTCCATTCAAGGCGGTTTTTAATGGCACAGTTCTTGCTTTTTTGATATGGCACTCAAGCAGGGAGAAAAGGCTTGAAAGACGTTTTATTTAATAAAAAAATCCGGGGGTAATCAGGTGGAAAACGAATCGAGAAAAAATCAGCTCTGGGCCTTTATTATTACCGGTTTCTTCGTGCTGGTAAGCGTAGCGACGTACGCCTATAACGAGTTTTACATCTATCTTTCGGCGTATCTCTGGTTCGGCTTTATCTACGGCATGTGCCTGCAGTATGGACGCTTCTGTTTCGCGTCCGCGTTCAGGGACCTTTTCGCCGTAGGCGTGCCGCGCATGGTGGTGGGAATAATGATAGCCACTATCCTCTTCAGCTTTGTCTCGGCCTTCGTATCGGTGACGGGCATGAGCACCTTTCATGCCGCGCCGACCGGCCTCCACGCAACCGTGGCAGGGCTTATTTTCGGCATAGGGATGGTCTTCGCGGGAGGCTGCGCATCGGGCTCTCTCTATAAAACCGGAGAGGGAAACGGAGTCGCCTTGACGGTCATACTCTCCATCAGCGTGACTCAGGCGATATTCGTGGACATCGGCGGCTGGTTCAACAAGCTGGTGCCCGAATCATGGCACCAATCCGCACTCGCAAAAAAACTCCCCGAGAGCATAAACGCGGGCGACGGCTGGGTGGACCAGTATCTTGCAGGTTATGTCTGGGACAGGCCTGTAGTAAAATTCTCGAAGATGATGGGGTGGTCTGATACTTCCGTCCCCGGCGCCTTTGTCGGCGACTTTCTGGTCGGCGTAGTTTTGCCCGCCACGGTGCTGCTCCTTCTCGTGTATCTGATCTGGGCGAGAAAAAGCTATCTGAACAAACTGAAAAAGCAAGGGGTTGGAACGGCGAGTTTCAAAGAGGAACTGTCAGGCTACTGGGGCATGATAACCGCGTCCAAAAGGACCGCGCTTGCAGGCCTGTTCTTAGGCATTGCCTGCGGCCTGCAGATGTTCGTTATAGAAGGCCTGCGGATAAAATTCGGAATCAAGAACGCCGGCGCGCTCCTGTCGAAAATGGGCTCGGATTTCGGACTGTCGGTCAAGGGGACGGTCTTCGACCCCGGATACTGGTATGTCACGACACAGGAAGCCCAATGGGTGGGCTGGGTATTCAACAAGCTCGGCTGGGACAATATGGACAACATATATTTCGGGCTCAATAACGGCATACCGAACCCGGCGCTTAACCCTGCGGACTGGATGTCCCTTGCGCTTATCGGAGGCGCAGCCGTAATGGCGCTTTTGCATAACGAATTCAAGTTCAAGAAGCCGACTTTGGAACTGGCCACATGGGCGCTTATCGGTGGGGCCTTGATGGGCATCGGTTCGAGACTCGGGCTGGGCTGCAATGTCGGTGCCTTCTTTGTAAGGGTGGCCATGGGCGACACCTCCGGGTGGCTGTTCGGCATCGGCATGATAGGGGGCGCTTTTATAGGGGTCAGGTTCTTTAACTGGTGGACCGAGCGGAAAATGGCAAAAGAAATGGCCTCGTTCAATTTTTAGAGGCATCGGGCGTTAAATTTATTTTACATAAATTCGGGAGGTGTGAAATGGCGATGAAATTCGAAAAAAAGGAAGAGGGGACATTCATGCTGGACGTTCAGGGGTACGTATGTCCGCACCCGCAGATCTACACGAAGAAGGCGCTCGAAAAAATGAAGAACGGGGACGTGCTCGAATTGATATTCGACAATCCGTCTTCGTCGGAATCGGTCGCCGCGATGTGCGACACGACAGGCGACGAGATAATCGAGAAGAAGAACGAGAGCGGGAAATATATCTGGAGGATCAAGAAAGGATAGCGGATGACGCTTTTCAACATAAAAAGGGGGAAGATATGAAGAAGAATCTCTGGATTATCATAGCGGTGGTGGTCTGTTTCTTGGGTTTCCTCATGGGCTACAGCACGCCCTCTTTCATAGAGGCGGGCATGATCGGCGGCGGACCCAATAAAGTGAAGGCCGGCGCGGAATTGGACAAGGGGACGAAGGATTATTACAAGGACCTGCTGAAGGAGGAGTAATGAAAACGGGGATATGGCTTTTGATTTGCGTTATTGTGTGGGGTCTCGGTTTCATCGGGGGGTACAAGCTTTCGTATTCGACCGGCGTGCAGCCCGGATATTTCGAAGCGGCCGAAGCGGGCGGATACGGCAGCGGGGGCGATACCGTGGAAGGAATAGACAAGAAGACGCAGGACTATTACAAAGAGCTGTATAAGGACGAGTAAACAGGGCTTGTCCCTGAATGAAATATGAAGCCGGGATTGTTTTGCGGGTTCAAGACGGGAGATGGAAATGAAAAAAGTTATACTCGCGGTTGACGAAGGCAAAGGCACCGAGGCCGTTATCAAGACGTTCGCCGATCTGTTTTTTTGCGCCCGTCCGGAGACGGTGATTTTGCTTTACGTCGAAAAGATAGAAGGCAAGTCCGTGATGACCGAAATGCTGGGGGACGCCGAACTCTCCACCTTGAAAGAAGAGCTCCGCGATACGGAATATCAGGAACAGCTCGACAGGAAGGCGAAGGCGATACTGGCGCATTACTCGAAGAAGCTGGAAGAATTGGGCGTGCTTGGAATACAAACTGCGGTCCGGGAGGGTCACCCGGCGGACGAGATACTCAAAGAGACGGTGGAGCAGGCCGCCGACATGATTATTATCGGGTCCCGCGGCAAGAGAGTGCATTCCCTGCTGATAGGCAGCGTGAGCAGGGAGGTGTCCCAATGCGCCCGAATACCGGTGCTGATTGCGCGATGATCCAAAGCGCCGTTTCATATCTCACGTGACGGATGATACGCAGCAGGGGTGCGGACGCAGTTGTTTTGGGGGGAGGGCTTTCCGGGCTTTCGGCAGCTTATACGCTCTCGAAGGCGGACAGGCGGGTTGTCCTGATCGAGAGGGATTGCGAAGTAGGTGGTCTTGCAAAGACCGCGACCCATCGCGGCTTCAGGTTCGATCTCGGCGGCCACCGTTTCATGACCGACAACCCGGCAATCGAGTCGCTGGTAAAGGATCTGCTGCGGGACGAACTGCTCATAGTGCCGAGAAAGAGCAGGATATATATGCTGGGGAAATTTTTCGACTATCCGCCGAACCCTGCGAACGCGGTCTTCGGTCTCGGACCCTCTAAGACCGCGAAAATAATCTTCGATTACTGCCGGGAGCAGGCCGCCGGTTTGTTCGGCAGTCCGGATATTGTTTCTCTGGAGGACTGGACGGTAAACCGGTTCGGTAGGGAGATGTTCGAGCTTTATTTCAAGCAGTACAGCGAGAAGGTGTGGGGGATGGGCTGCAAGGAGATAAGCGGCGAGTGGGCGGCAAGCAGGATAGACGGGCTCTCTCTCTGGAAGGCGGTGAAGAATTCCCTGTTTAAATTAAAAAACGGGAAGATAAGGACGTTGACGGACAGGTTTTATTATCCTGCGCAGGGTATAGGCCGTCTCTCCGAACGACTGAAGGATGAAATAGAGAAAGATAATACAATATTGACCGGCTCTGAAGTTGTGAGGATCCGGCATGAAAATTTCAACATAAAACATATTGCTGTTTGCAGACAAGGCGTTGAAATGGATTTGCAGGGCAGGGAGTATATCTCCAGCATTCCTGTTACAAGCCTTGTAAAGCGGCTCTATCCAAGACCGCCGTATGAAGTTTTAGAGGCCGCCTCCCAGCTCAGGTTCAGAGACCTCGTGATAGTCGCGCTCATGCTCGACAGAAAATCTCTGACCGATCTGACATGGATGTATCTTCCGGAGAAAGACATACCCTTCGGCAGGATACACGAACCCAAGAACTGGAGTCCGTTCATGTCGCCGGAGGACAAGACCCACGTGGTGGCCGAATACTTTTGTTCCCGCGGCGACGGCATCAGCGGGGCGGGGGACGAAGCCCTCATAAACCTCACTGTCCGGCATATGGAGAAGCTCGGGTTTATAAAGGCCTGCGAGGTTTTTGATGCCTGCGTGCTCAGGGTCCCTAACGCGTATCCGGTCTTTGACGTGTATTTCAAGGACAGACTGAAGATCATTATGGATTATCTCGACAGGTTCGGAAACCTTCACACGGCCGGGAGGAACGGGAGGTTCAGTTACCTCAATATGGACCGGGCGATGGAATCCGGGATCGAGGCGGCCGAAGCGATTTTAGGGAAGCCCGCCGAAAAAATAAAACTCCGGAGCGAGCCAGATGAAGTGCGCCCTTATCATACCCGCATGGTCGCCTGAAGAGATCTTTCCGGCAAAGACGGCGGGCTCGCAAATAAATTACTGGCAGCCGCTCGGCACGCTTTATGTGGCGTCGGCGCTCTTGAAGGCCGGGCATGAAGTCAGGTTCCTGAACGGGGCTTTCATGCCGCACGAGGAAATCCTTAAGGCGATAGAGGAATACCGTCCTGATTTCGCCGGTCTTTATTCTACGGCCTTCGGATGGGGGAAGGCGGTGCGCACGGCCTCGGACATAAAACGCCTTTTGAAAGATGTCTTTGTCTGCGCGGGCGGTCCTTATCCTACGGCTGTGGGGGCGCAGTGTCTTAGAGAGGCCGAAGACATGGACGCGGTTGTTTTGGGTGAAGGAGAAATAACGGTTGTAGAGATATTGTCGAGGCTCTCCGGAGATTTTGGGCTCGACGGCATAGAAGGAACGGCATTCAGGGAAGGGAAGGGAATCGTGACCCCCTCCCCTAGGTCTTTGGTATCAGACCTTGATTCCCTTCCCTTCCCTGAGCGCGGGCTCCTCGGCGAGACCGGCCTGTATGTCCCCCCCCCGGCAACCTATCGCCGCAAGCCGGTCGCGGTAGTCATGACTTCGAGGGGATGCAATAGAAGGTGTATTTTTTGTTTTCAGATGGATAAAGACAGGGCGTCCGGCATCAGATACAGGGGCATCGGCAATGTGCTGGAGGAGATCGAATTGTGCCTGCGTCAGGGATACAGGGAGATAAAATTTATTGACGATACGCTTGCGGCGGACTATGACAGGGCGATGCAACTGGCGAGGGAGATAAAATCGCGGAGGTTCGATTTTACGTGGTTTGCCTCGGCCTGCGTCAATCAGGTGGATAAGCCGCTTTTAAAGGCCTTTAAAGACGCGGGGTGCTGGGCGATCCTCTTCGGGGCCGAGAGCGGTGTGCAGAAGAATTTGAACGCCCTGAAAAAAGGCACGACCGTCGAGCAAATCCGCAGGGCCGTCAGAGATGCCAAGGAAGCCGGGTTAAAGGTTTTGACCCCCTTTATCTTCGGCATCCCCGGCGAGACCTATGCCGAGGCTTTGGAGACTATAGAGTTCGCGTGTGAGATAAACCCGGACATCGCCAATTTCCACTGCCTCACGCCGTTTCCCGGGAGCGAGCTTTACGATAACGTCGAAAAATACGGGACCCTGTCCGAAGACCTCAACGATTACACTTATCAGGGGGCGGCCTTTGTGCCCTACACGATGAACAGGGAAGAGATAGTCGAGTTGAGGCGGACGGCCTTCAAAAGGTTTTATTCGAGGCCGGAGTTTCTTATAAAGAGGGCGCTCGGGCTCAGGACAACGGATGACTTAGCTGCGGCCTTCAACGGTCTCAGGAGTCTCTTTTGGGTCTGGACCCAAAAAGGCCTTTTCAGCCGGAAAGAGCGGCGCTGCTGAAGCGCAGCCGCAGGTATTCCTTGAGCAGCGAGGGATATTGCCCGGGGTTGAACAGGATATTCGTCATGAAATAGCATTCATGCGTGCAGTGGCATCCGCTGTCTGCAATTGCCTTAATCGCCGCCAGCGTTTTATCTGCCTTTAGTATGGTTTTTATATCATATCCCGCTTCCCTTACATTGCCCAGCTTCCGGTCGAAGGCTTCGCAGGGGTAAACATCGCCTGTTTCTGTCAGCACGAGGTTCAGCCTGCCTGCATAACACGGGATCAGTCTTTTGGCCTGAACAGCCGTGTCATGGATAAGCCTGCGCTGCAGGATATCCTGCGCGGCTTTTAAACGCGCTCCCCTGAAACGATAGACGCCTGTCAACCCGTCATGGAGGTCCGCCTCCAGCTTTTTGCCTATCTCCAGATATTTCTCCATGTCCACATTCTTCAGTAACGGGTTTTGCACCTTGCCCCGTATGAGCGAAACAGTATGGGTCATGGTCTTATCCAGTCCTCTGACAAATTCCATGAACCCGCCCATGCGGTCCTGATTCGCAGCGCAGAAAACCGAATTTATCCCCAGTTCGAAATTCGGGTATGCGCCGATAAACCCGCGAAGCATAGCGTATGTTTCGAGCGCTTTTCTGAAAGCCCCGGCAGTCCCTCTCAAAGAATCATGGACCTCTTCGGGCCCGTCCAGCGAGAGCTTTAAGACCACGGAGCTTTCTTTGCAATATTCTAATATGGCCTCTGTTTTTGCCTGCACAACATTGGTAAGCAAGCCGTTTGTGGTGAGCAGTATTATGGAAGGCTTATTCCGGTCGTAAAAAGTTTTTACTATGTCCGCAAGGTCGTCTCTCAGAAAGATCTCTCCGCCTGAAAAGGCGAGCCAGAGGAGCCTGCCCATAGAGGCGGATATCCGTTCAATCTCATCGGGAGAGAGTTCCGGCCCATGCCCTGAATTGCTGCCGCGTGAGAGGTAAAAGCAGAAGGGACAGCGGGCATTACAGCTTTTGGTCAGAAAAAAGGTGAGCTGTATCGGCCTCCTCTTCCATGCTATGGAACCGATGTGTCTGAACGGAGAATAAGCCATATCATACACCGCCTTTTTTCAGCAATGCCTTTATGAACCCCGCCATGCCCCCGGCGCCTACTGCCGCAGGATAAAGCAGGGTGTAGTATGCCGTGCAAGACAATGCAAAAAAGATGCCCCCCGTTTTTAGAAAGGCCAGAAGCAGTTTCCTGTTCACGAACAGATTGCAGAAAAACAGCAGCAGAGGCAAGTAAAGGAAGGCGGGGGTTTTGAAGAACAGCCCAAGGATCACGCTGAAAATGGACGCAAAGTAGGAGACCGTATTCGCCTTGAGTTCGAGGGACGCAGTGCCTGAATCCGCGAAGAGGTCCTTGTTCTTAACGGAATAAACGGTCCAGTAGTGCGCCTTTCTGTATGCGTTTCTCAGGGACGCGGTCAAGGAGTAGTTAAATACATGCCCTACGAGCAGGCCGGGGTTTATGACAAGCCTGAGCCCCTTTCTTTTCAGGCGGTGGGAGAATTCCACGTCTTCGATGATGGGCAGAAAATCTTCCCGGAAGCCTCCGCTTTCATTAAAAGTGCCTGCATGTATCGCCATGGCGTGCGTAGCTATATAATCGGGGTTCCCGGCGTTCTTCGTTTCGAAATGGTTTATGAAAACGGACTGAAATGCGCTGAAAAAAGAGTCGTCGCAGGGGTTCCGTGTATAGGTCCCCCCTACTACCACATCCGGCCCTTTTTCTTGCGCTGTTTCGAAGGCGATCTTGAGCGTGTCTTTTTTCGGGACGCAGTCGGCGTCCGTAAAGAAGAGGATCCCGCCGCCGCTGTTCGCCGCGCCTGTATTTCTCGCCCTTGCCGCGCCGCTGTGCTTCTCCAGTCTGAACAGTTTGCAGGGGAAGCGTCTTATTATTTCGACCGAAGCGTCCCCTGAACAGTCGTCCACCACGACAACTTCAAAGCCTGTGAAGTCTGAAGCGTATACCGCTTCGAGACACCGGCCTATGGTTTCGCTTCCGTTGTAATTGGGGATGACCACCGAGAGGAGGGGCTTCATTCATGCATCGCCATTCATACATAAATTTATTTCCGTTACTCTTTTACACATATCATTCAGCCTTATATTTTCTGAAACTCTTTACCAGACTTTCAAAATCGTCGGGCTTATATCTCTCAAAATCATCTTCATCCACAAAGACAAAATCAAACCTATATTTTTTCTGTGATCTATTGATGTCGTCGCACCAGTTTTTCAGCCTTTCCATCTTAAGCGGCACATCAAGGTCTTCAACGCCCTTAGTTTCTACAACATATATTTCCTTTTCATTTGCCTTGACTATAAAGTCCGGATAGTAATTTGAAATGTTGCCGTCAGCATTTACATAGTCAAGCTTGAAGTGCACGGCAAGATAATTTTTTGCATATGCACCTATATCAGGACATTTCTCTAAGAAAGATGCAAATAACAGCTCTAAATGACTATCTCCGATGATTTTATTGAATATGCTTTTTTGAGGCACAAGGAAACCTTGCTCTTTTACAACAAACGGCCTTGTCTGCCGTAATTTGATATAGTCCCGTATCTCGGCGCTTCCTTTATCAACGACGGTAAGCTCATTTATCTTTTTCTTGAAGGTCTCAATTATAGTCTTGCTTGCTTCCAGTTCGGAAAGATTGCGGATAGTGTTTAAGTCGTCGATATCTACAATCCTGTCAAAGAGATGTTCGGCTATGAAAGACTTCACCTTTCCATAAAGCACATCATAACCGCTTATCAGGCGGAGGTCTTTCATAATTACCTGCGCAAAATAACCTATCACGCTCCTATAATCGGCAGCCATTGCCGAGTCCAGATATGTGGTATGCGTAATCTCTCCGGTGGTTATATCTTTAAAAACGATCTCTCTCTTTTCTTCTTCAGAAAATTGCCTGTATAGCACTTTTTTTGTGCCGAATTGCGAAGGCTCTAATTCCTCAAGATTTTTGTATTCCCTGTAAATTCTCGGAGAAAGCACAGGGATTTCTATATCAAGCCCCTCAATGTCCTTTTTCTTGTTTTCATTGTCTATCTCAATGATGATAGGCACTTTTGCGGCAGTGCCTTCTCCCATCGGCTTACGCTCAAGCTCAACGCCCTCGCTCTGGATGGATTCAACAAAATCCATAAAGGCATTTGTCCCGACAACACTGACATACTCTGTTGTGTCGGTCCCCGGATACATCCTTCTTAATCCCCTTCCAAGGGTCTGCTCCGGCAGGATATTGCTCTTTGCGCTATATGCCCTTAAACCGACTATTGTCGTTACATTCCTCACATCCCATCCTTCCTTTAGCATGAGAACCGATATAATCGCCTTATACCTGCTTTCCAATCCATCAATCTGATTGGATGCCTTCCTAAGCTTTTCAAGCTCTTCTTTGGACTTTTTGGAATCAGCCTCGGAGATTTCTCCGTTGTTGTTTGTGTGAATAACAAGCACAGCGTCTTTAAAATCAGGGTATGTACTTTCAATATATTCGGCCACATCATCGCAGTTTTTTGTGTCATCGGTCATTATGAAAAGCACAGCCTTTTTGCCCATCTTTTCATGTTCGGCAGAAGCTTTACGCCATTCCTCCACGCCGAGGGCAATGTAGTCAGCATATTTTTCCGTATAGCGTGCGCTTTGACGCTCCTGAAGTTTTGTACGGCTCGCCTCGTCAGGCACTACCGGATGTTTGACTACATTCTGAGTAATCGCCTCAACAAGCGGATAATCCGAAATCGTCTGCACGAAAATAGCGCCATTATTGTGTTTAGGCGTTGCAGTTACATCAATCTGTAGAGAGAGAAAATGGTCTTTCTGCTTCAGACGGTTGTGTATATCTTCAAGGGATTTAAACCACGCCAGACGGTTGTCATGAATATGATGCGCCTCATCGTTGATTACTACAAGCTCGTCAATCTCTCGGACAATGACGCCAAGGTCAACCTTTGAGTCTGTTGTTTTACCTGTTGGCCGCCTGCCTAAGAAGTAATCCTCAAGATTTTCATCGTCAAAACTCGGCTCAATCTCGTTGCCTGCATACACGCGATGTATATTGGTCAGGAAGATATTGCCGGTTTTCCTGATAACGGAAACATCGTCCTGAATATGCAGAGTCAATTGAAAGTCGTCCTGCCAATTCCTGCCTTCATGGCCGTTGTCCGGAAGTAAAGGGTCGTTAAAAAAGATTCTCAACCCGTCAAAATCTGCCCGCAAGCGGTCAAGGACTATAATATTCGGCGCAATAATGAGGAAGTTTGTTGACAGCTTTGAATCCGGCTCATAGAGCTTGTGAAAATAACACCAAGTAACGATTAAGCTCATTACCTTTGTCTTGCCGCTTCCGGTAGCCATCTTTATTACAAAACGGAGCCAGTCTTCATCGAACATCCCTGTGGATACCGCTCCTGATGAGTCATAACGGATAAGGTCATATTTATCTTTAACTTTAACGACTTCATAAAGATAGATGACGGTTTCAACGGCTTCACGCTGGGCAAAATAATAGCGAAACTCAACCGGTAAGTCTTCTGTCTGCCGGGATATATATTCAGTATTAAACCACCAGTTAAGCAACGCCTTAGTCGTTTCTGTCGCGCCGTCATACCCTGAATCACGCCATAGCCTGACCTCCCTGCGTATCTTGTTTACAAGCGGAGGCAGAAGTTTGTCATAGCTCGATTCACGCAATGCCTCGTCTGCCGGAAACCAGCGGATATCCGGATGAAGGATTTCATAGGGTGAATTTGGAAATGAAGGGTGAATTGCCATAGTTTTTAAATGAATTTTACATTTAGTTTATATTTAATTTTAGACAACATAATCTTATAATTATTAAGGTTTTTTTAACTTCAAAAGGCCATTCTAAATCAATTTTATATTTAATTAACAAGTGCCCAATATCCATCTCTTCGAGTACCTGAAAAAACTATTTTCTTTCCTCGTTTCAGCTCTTGCAAGATATTTGAAATGTCCTGGGGGTTCAACTCTGGGAATGCATCTTGCAAATCATGGCGATAGCCTTTATTTTTTCCCAAATGCTTAATAATTAATTCTTTGTACTTCTCTCGGGAGATGCCTGTTAACTTGGTATGGAGACCAACCTTCCCTTCATGTGCATAATACTTATGCAAGAGAATATACTTTGCCCCTTTAGTCTTACCTACTTGTTCTATTATTCCGCCAGCTAAAAATTTGTCCCTGCTTTCTACATTTGCGACCGGCTGATTTTCGCGTATTTTCTCTAATTCATAAATCTCATCAAAAGAGAGAGCAAATTGTTTTTCATTAATAATTTTCTCAAGGAATAAAATAAAATTTTTATCCTTTACCTGAGCCGGAATTTTGAGGCAAACAGAAAACGCATCGCTCTTTGACAGATCCGGCAATCCCTTGCCCTCTTTAATAGTAAACTCAAAAATATCATCCATTCCCTGCCCCGAGCGTTCAACCAGTGCGGCTTTTTCAAATGTTTCGGCAATACAGCGATTTCTCCAATACCTCTTGTGACAGATATTTTCGATTGTAATGCCGGGAGGAAGGCTGCCGGGGCTCTCGATGACGAATGACTCAGGGGACGCATTAATAAAAATGGACTGGTTTCTTATTGTATAATCCCTGTGCGCTACTGCATTAAGGATAGCTTCGCGAACAGGCTTTTCGCTAAACGCAAAGATTTCACGCTGAAAGAGAGCTTCCTGAAACGGTATTCTGATATTTCGGGCATTGATGGTTTCCCATATCTCGTCACATATATTAAAAAACGGTTCACGCCATACTTTTCGAAAATCATGAGCTGTCTTTTTAGCATCCTGCCGCCATTCAAATATCAGTTCACATCCCGGCAGGAGTTCAGCAAGCTTTTCTTTCTTTCCGAAAAGAATCAGGCTTGCATAGTTCAGCCCTTTATCCGTCAACAACCCGATGGACTGCAGAGCCTTCTCGCTTGTAAAAGCCAAGTAGTCTTGGCGTTTTGACTTTTCGGCCCATCGCCTTTTGAAATTCACAACTGCTTTTTCATCAAGGTCTTCCAATCTTAATCCTTCAACTATTTGGGCGGAAAAATCGGTATCAGCTTCGTTGAGAATTCTTTTTAAAGTTATCTGATCCATTTCAACCAACGACTCCCCTGCGCGCATGGGATAGTGATAATTGCCTGTTGAACGGATCGCCTGACCGATCGGACGGGAAGGCACATGGAATATCAGGATGCGCCCTTGGGGGAGTATTAATTCTTCAATATCAACTCGTATATTTATTTTAGAAAGCAAATCATTAGACAGTGTGTTATGTGTGCCTTCAAATGCCTTTGAGCCGACAATCTCCCGATTATTATTTACGCCAAGTATAAGTTTCCCGCCCCCTTCATTGGCAAGCGCAGCGCAATAATCGGGAAGATCTTTATCACGGCTAAAACTATTTTTAGCTGTTTTAAATTCCAGATTTTCCTTTTCCGGCTGTTTAAGCAATCTATTGAGATCATCTACTGTTGTCATATCGCTTTACACCCCCACCTCCACAATCTTCATCGTATCATTTCCGATAGAAACAAATTCTTATATTCATTAAACACACAATATTCCCTTATAATTTAATGCTAAGTTTTTCTCCACGTTTTTGAAATGCCTCTTTCCCGCCTTCTAACTTCAGCAGTTCAATTCTATTATTTAAGTCTTCAATAGTTGTTTCCACAAATTCTGTTGTCCCGGTTTCGTTCTTAAGAATAAATATTTTCTCAGCGTCTCCATTCACAACGAAATTCGCGTTATGTGTTGCAAAAAAGATCTGCCTATTATTCTTATTCTTTTTGATTAGAGGAACCAGATAATTTGCAATGAGAGAGCTGTCTAAATGCGCTTCAGGTTCATCAATGATAAGAGGGTAGTTGCCAAACAACAATAAGATGACTATTACTGCTGTACACTTTTGCCCGAATGAAGCATGCTCAATATCTCTATTGTCATACAGAACCTGTATTCGTTTATATTTAGAAACATCATTAAGATGTGTGTCTCTGATTACTAAGAAGATTTTGTAATTTAAATCAACTGAAAAAACATTTTTAAGGAACGATATATATTCTGTATTATTTTGATTTTTAAGGAGTTTATTAATATTGTCCTGAGAACTTTCAAATATCTCCTTATTATCAAAAATGAACCCCTTGAGCAAATCTGATCTTTGTACTTCATTATATTGATCAGAAAAATAGTTATAAAATTCTTTGGCGATATCTTTCCATGCTTGTTGGTCATCAAAAAAATAACTGAGACCAATATTTTTTATATCTTCTTTGTCGTTTTCCTTGGCTTGAGTTTCTAACGTTGTTACAAGGGGCTTGATAGAATCTTTTATCTTCTCTTCATACTCTTTCTTTGCGATCAACGACTCTTTGATGATATCGTCATATTTATTCAAGCTCTTGTTTGTATCATCAATTCTTTTCTTAACTTTTGCTAAGTCATTTTCTATTTTTATAAGTTTTTGGGGAGAGCTTTTAACCTGTAAAATATTCTCCTCAGACAATCCGGCATTCTTAAGTAGTTGTGATAGTTCCTGTTCATGTCCTTCTATTTCATTTAATAATTCTTCTTCTTGTTTTACCAGATCAGTAAACTTTTTCTCGTCTAATGCATCTTCCGCAGATTTAATACTAGATTGGGCAGTTCCATAAGCTTCTTGGTACAGACGAGCAATATTCTCTTCAGTATTTTGTTCGTCAGCCGCGACAGTTTCCCCTTCGTCAGATTCTTCTTCTAATGTCGGAAAGTATTGTTCTTGTAAATTAGCTACTGACTTTCTTAACTCATCAATTCTGTTTTTCCATCTTTCCAATTCTTGTTTCTGATTACTCTTTTTTGTAATTTTATCAATAATGTCTGAATATTCCTTGCTCTCTGTTATTTTTACGCTGTTCTCCAATATTTTTTTGTCTTTTTTTATATTACGCTGCTCTTCTTTTATTTCATTCAATGTCTTTAATAACGGCACGAACTTTTTAATCTTTTCCAAGCATAAGTCCAGCTTGATTTTTGCTCCTTCAAGTGATGCATAAATATTTGCTCTTTCATATATTGCATTAGTAAAAGCTTCTTTGTTTGTCGCAAAACTTTCAACCTCACTCTGGCCAATAAATTCAAAAGTTTCTATTCCAGAAAAAGAAAATATGCTTGTATCTGCTGTATCGAAGGAAGGTTGAATCTTTTCCCAAAATGATCTTGATGAGCTTGAGTCGGTTGAATACTGACCTAGAAAGTTAAGAACCGTGCTTTTGCCCGATCCTCTGCCACCTATAAAACAGTTAAAAAACGGGCTGAAGTAAAATGTTGTCTGTATATTGGCGAAACAAAAGATATCCTCTTTAGCTTTCCTGTTATTCTGATCGACTGTTATTTTTGCATTTTGAGGAATGTTGAAAGTTATACTATCAATGACATTGGTAGGTTGAACAGGCGTTTTCTCTCCAATAATAACACGCGTCCCCGGGTCATATATTATTTGTTTCAGCCCTTCAAAAGTCGGCTCTGCTTTTATCCATGTAATATCCCTCTGTATTTCATTTTCATTTCCAATAATGCGCTTGCCTAACCAATCCAACAAATCACCAAAAGAATGCGCGTCACAACCAGAAATCACAGGCTTTGACAAAGCTTTTTCATCTGTTTCATACCTATTTGTATCAAGAAAATAATTTATATTTTGATGCCCCCCAAAAAAACCATCACATACTTTATCAATTTCATCAGTAATATTCAGTTTTCTTGGAGATGAGGTATCAGGTCTTAATCCGGCATTATTTGCCGCAGCAAAAATCAAATAACACTCATCGTTGCCAAATACTTCTTTTAATATCGGTTTGATTTTTTTATAGTCAACTCCTGCGGATTCATACTCCTTACCTGTAAGATCTTTACAAAAAAGAGGTGCTCCATTCCTTG
Organism: Nitrospirota bacterium; assembly: GCA_004321915.1. Classification (GTDB taxonomy): domain Bacteria; phylum Nitrospirota; class Thermodesulfovibrionia; order Thermodesulfovibrionales; family Dissulfurispiraceae; genus MYbin3. Next base: position 5,424 of record SCQE01000019.1, on the reverse strand, counting down.
TCATATTTGTTTGTAGTTTGGATAAAAAACTTTCAACTTTTGATTTATCAGGTTTGCAGGTAAAAATTATATGAATATTAACTTCTTCGGCCTTTTTATTAACTGATACTTCAAGTCTCAATTCAATATTTAAGAAAAATACTTTCTTGGAATTTGGATACTGAGTTCTAAACTTATCTATAAAAATAAAATAGTTTTCTACTGAAAAATAATCTGTGATACCAAATGCTTCCACATCTGAATTTTCTATTATGTTACAAAACTCATTCCAAATATCTGCTCCATCTTCAGCGACATAATTATTACTAAATTTTGTAAATGGTGTATGCACATGCAAATCCCATTTGCGCCATTCTGAGCCTCTATTGATCATGACTCCCTCACACCCCCACCTCCACAATCTTCATGGTATCGTTACCGAATATATCCACGACCTTGACGGCGATTTTATAGCGTCCCTTCGGGCATTCATGAAACGGGGTTTTCATTTCGAGCGTCCGGTCTTTCTTTGTGCGGAAGCTCTGCCACTCGTTTTCAAAGACAAAGTCGCCTGTCCAGACTTCCTCGATCTCTCCGGTCTCCTCTTTCTTAACTCTGACAATCTCCCGCTTGCTTTCAAAGTTGAAATCCACGCTCCAGTAATCTATCCAGTCTGTCCAGTTTTTGGTAAGGACTTCTTTGGTGACAATGCCGTCTTTGTCCTTCATGACCTTTACGATCTTGCCCTGCTCGACAACTATTTTGTTTGCGCCGTTCTTCAGGCTCGCGGCTGCATTGTCTATGCTGTCCTGTGAGTAGTAGACGGAGAAGTCGGTTAGCTCTACCGCGACTTTACCGGGCGCGCGGCCATGCGCCCCTACAACAAGCGGTTTTACCTCTATGAACGACACATCGTGAAAGACTACCTGATTTTTCTCTACCGCCCGTTTGTCAAAGACCTCGCGGGGGATGTATTTCATGGCAAGGTCAATGCCCTTTGACTTTGCCTCTTCCTGAATATTCGGGAACAGTCCCATCTCAAACTCAAAGGCGAGGATGTCAACGCGGGAGATGCGCTTGGAGCGGCATTCAAGAATGACCTCTTCTACAAAGAGCCTTGTTACAGGCAGGTTGACCGGCCCGACTGCAACCATGCGTCCTGCCTTCTTGCCCTGAAAGCATCTGAAGTTCTCAATCGTCTCAGCGCGGTAGGCATGGAGGATGAGGTTGATAAAGTCTTTCTCTTTCTGTTCAAGCTGTTTCTGCTTCTCTTCTTCCCGGAGGTTTACATTCACACCGATATAATGCGCCCGCTCGTATTTGCCGAGGTTGAGTATCTCAAAGGCGCGGAAGTCCTTGCCCTCTTCTTTAAGTTGACGCTGAACGCCGATCATGCGCTTGCGTGTTGTATGAATGGCGAACTTGCCGAGATCTGAGCCTATCCATTTGCGCCCAAGCTTTTCAGCAACGGCAAGCGTAGTGCCGGAGCCGCAGAAGAAGTCGGCCACGATGTCGTTTTCGTTGGAGCTTGCCTTGATGATGCGTTCGAGAAGTGGAATTGGTTTCTGCGTAGGATACCCAATTGCTTCGTTGGCGGAATTATTTATTTTATCCAGATCCCAAACATCATCGACAACAACTCCTTGCTCCATCACTTCATCTAAATATCTCTTTATTCTCTCTCCGCTACCAGCATCAGATAATACATATTCTCTTCCGTCATCATCAAATCGAACTTTCTGTTTCCTTGCTTTTACATAAGCATCCTTAGATTCCCATGATTGAAAAAAAGAATTGAAAACCGGCTGTTTCAATTTTGAAAAAAACAAAATCGTATCATGTCTTCTTTCAAATGAAGATGCTAATTTTTTATTCCATCCGCTATAATGCCAAGCAATAGAATTGTTAAATTGCTCTTTACCAAAAACCTCATCAAGTACTAACCTTATATATCCATTCACCCTCCAATCGCAATGCACATAAATACTCCCATCCTCCGCTAATAAATCCCGCATAAGAGAAAGCCGTTCGTAAATCATTGCGATAAAGCTGTCCGCGCCTTTGCCCCATGTATCGCGATAGGCAAGCTCTTCCAGCACATTGGGCTTCTTGGTGAAGGTCTCATCACCTATTTCTATATCCATTGAAAAGTCCGCGCCCACATCAAACGGCGGGTCTATGTAGATGAGCTTGATGCCGCCCTGCTTTTCGATCTCATCCCGTAGAGGGCCGTTTTTGAGCGATGAAAGAATGAGCTTGTTGTCACCCCAGATAAGTTTGTTTGTCCAGCCGGATTTCTGCCGTCCCCTTGTATCGAAAAGCCCGAACTGAGCATTGGAATCTTCCGGCTTCTCAGCGCGCGGTTCATCCACCTGCTCAATCACCTGAAAGGGCAGGACAATATTGCAGACCTCATTGGTCTTCCCGTTCCAGACAAGCTCCACCTCACGCTTGTCGTCAAACAGAAGGAAGCGATATTTGTCCGGCAGAGGCTTGCCCGCATCGATCAGTTTTACTATTTCTCTTTTTTCGTTATCAGTGAGTTTCATGTGTAACACTCATGTTAAAAGTCGCTTTCAACCACGGTATCCCTTCTTCACACAGATCAAGATTGCCTATCGCCTTCTGCAGAACGCATTTTGCGTCATTTCCGGCATTAATAAATTGCTCTTTTAACGTATCGGCATAGTGGTCTCTCCATGTATCCAATCCCCCTATTCTGTCTTGACCGCTCAATCCCAATTCCGACCTTTGGCCAGAGTTAAGCAGCAGTATAAACTGCAGATGTTCTTTTATTAAGTTTAATTTAAACGATTCGCTGACATTTTTTGTTGACCGAGCGATGTCACAAGTACAAAATGCCCAGCATTTTGCAATCTGCCTGACAATTTGGTTTGGGCTATCTGTTTTTCCGTTATTTGTGGCAGATTTTACAGCATCATGCGAAAGCTCATGAAAATCTTGGCTAATCTGATAAAGCAAATAAGAATATGGCGTTGGGCATGTAAAATTACTTTTTTCTCCTTCCCATATCGTAGAGTCATACACAGAATGATCCCTAATTACCTGAAATAGCTGCAACAGATCACTTATATAAAAATCTTTCTCATAATTCTGTTTGATAGCCGAGCGTATTGCCGACACATGTGTTTTTATGGCTAACCAGATCACACATTTTGTCCGAGAGCGTACACCCTGAACTGCCATATAATTCTGATCATTTCTATTATAGATGCTATCTAATTTCCCGGAATTTAATTGTTCCATAGCGGAAATAACGAGGGGATAGTGTGCATTACTTACATGATACCATTTTGGCTTCTGCAGGGTTGCTTCAATGAGGGTCTTTTGCTCTTTTGAATAATTGCGGTGCTCCTCTCCGCCAACAGCAGCCCTGAGGGGAGATTCATCGGAAACAAGCATTTCACGAATAACCGTATTTACCGCCGCATGCGGATCAGGCAGACGACTTAATAGTTGCTCGTCAGCCAAAATATCAAGATGCAACCATGATCTGGATTGAAATAGTCTGTTAACAATTTTACGATCAAAGATCAATTGTAGAGTGTCGGGCGTTAAAACTGACTGCAATCGGTGTTTGTTTGCACGCAATATGCGCTCAGCTTCATCATAAACATTTTCACGCAAACATGACATTAAAAAGTTCCTGAATTTTGAATCATCCCCGTCATCAAGTCTCGCCCTGTACCATTGAAACATTCCAACCGACAAAGCTGCGACCGGCAAAACAAATGCCAAGAGATCAAAAAGAGAACCGCTCCAAGACAACAACTCATATCCGAAAATGCTTAAAACCTTGGGTGACATTAATAAAATTACAGACAGCAAAACCGGAATAAGCAATAGATGCCATGATACAAACATAAACATTGACCGGCGCTGAGCCAAGCTTGGAATAGCATAAATTGCTATAACAATACCGATGAATGTGAGAAATCCATCTAAAGACATTTAAGCTCCCCTTCTAAAAGGCATAAACTTTTCATTATCAGTAAGCCTCATTTCAGAATACCTTTACCATTCATGCATTATAGCAAAAACCGGGGCGCTGTTTTTTTGTCCGGTTTAGGACAGCCGTGGGCCGCGGATTGTTCTTTTTGGGACAATAAAAGAGAGAAAGCGCCGATTTAAACGCAATTCCCAATGGTATGCTTTTTGCTCTTTTTAAACATATCATCTGCGCCGGACCCCTCTTTTTATGGAGGGGATATTTTATTTATCAGGGGGTAAGGTTATGAGGAAAAGAGTGTTTTCATTGTTGGTGGCAGGTCTTTTAGCTCTGTCATTGGTCGGACCGGTACAGGCCGCCAACTGGGCAAACCCCGACCTGCTTGTGAGCGTCGGAGATGTAAAAAAGAACGTAAGCAAGGCAGACTGGGTGATCGTGGATTGCAGGAAACTGGAGGAGTATGTGAAGGGGCATATTCCCGGCGCCATAAGCCTCGGCAAAAACTGCAAGAGCGCTTTGCGCGACGGGACCTCGAGGGTTTTCAGCGATGTGTCGCACTACGACAAGATCTTGAGCAAGGCGGGCATAGGCGGCAATACCCACGTTGTATTTTACGGGGAGGTCAAAAGCAAGAGCATGGACGATTCTAGTGTGGCCTTCTGGATACTCGAATATTTAGGGCACAACAAGACCCATGTGATGAACGGCGGGCTCGAAGAATGGACCAAGGCGGGCAACAAGCTGGACGCCCAGCCCACGATAAAGAACCCGGCGGTCTTCAAGTCAAAGGTGGTCAAGAGCAGATACGCCTCGACAGCCGAGGTTCTGGAGATAGCAAAAGGGAAGAAAAAGGGCGTTCAGGTAATAGACGCAAGGACCAAGAAAGAGTTCGAGGGCGACGATATAAGGGCGATAAGGGGCGGGCGAATACCTCATGTTACCCTCAATGTTTCTCATATGGACACTTACGACAAGGTCAAAGACCACAAGACCGGCAAGGATACGACCACCGGCAATCTTTCCCCTGCAACTGTCGCAAAATTTTATGAGAAGCTCGACAAGAACACCCGGACTATCGCTTACTGCCAGACAGGGTCGCGCTCTACCCTCACCTATCTTGAGCTGAGGCTGCTCGGGTTCAAAGAGCCGGCCAACTGGGACGATTCATGGATCGTATGGGCCAACAGCCTTCATAAGGGGTATCCGGTGGAGGACGAACAGTGGATAGACCTGTCGAGGATCAAGGAACTGGAAGACACCGTGAAAAAACTGAAAGAGAAGCTGGAAGCTCCGGAAAAGAAATAACCGGCAGCGTAGATTCTCAGGAATAGTGCAAAACACTGCGGAGGTGCAAAGCATGGAAGAAAAAAAGGCTGGAATAAGCGAGGACTGGTTGTCCTTGTGGCTGGGACTCTTCATATTTGTTCTTTCTCTCGGATCGTTTACAGGCATGGACCTGCTGGGCTGGGGAGCGA
>SCQE01000018.1 GCA_004321915.1 Nitrospirota bacterium | reverse complement strand
AGAAAAAAGATGTCGGCTTGATTCTGCTTAAACCGATATGCTAAAAATCTAACACAGGGTGCTACACCTGAGGAATGCACCTGAAAAAGAAACTGGGGAATGCACCTGAAAAATGACAGTCAGGTACGATTGTTCACATGGCTTCTTTCACCGGGATATTTTAACGCCAAAAGGTGAAACAACAAAACAGGCTATTCCCATACAGAATCTTAAAGATGCCTTGACTTATGCTGAACAAGACATCAAGGACAGGTGGGAATGGTATAAGGAAAAGTTTAAGAAAGGAATGAAAAAATGACAAAAAAAGAATATGTTGAAAGAAATATAGGTGTCACTTTCGACTTTGTAAAACATATTATTGACCACCCTGAAGTTATTGCCACAATCCCCGACGGTGCTGAACTCGATTTTATCGATAAAGATGTGCCTCTCAAAACAAAAACTCCGCTTAAAAAGAAAAAAATCACACGATACAAGGTGCAACATACCTTTGAACCTGTAAAGGTTTGAACGGTTTACGAAATTAACTGCTGGTTAGGATTTGCGTTTACAGAGATTGTCAGCGTAAACGGTTTTCAGGACATTTTATGCGAGCGATACAACCGTAACCCCGCCCCCGCCCTCTTTAGGTTCGCCTTTTCTGAACGATTTTATGAGCGGGTGTCTTTTAAGATGGGTGTGTATTCCTTTGGCAAGTGCGCCTGTGCCTATTCCGTGTATTAAAACCACTTCGTTAAGGCCGTCGAGCGAGGCGTGGTTCAAGAACGGTTCCAAAACTGAAAGGGCTTCGTCCACCCGCATGCCTACGAGGTTTATTCCGGATGAATCCACTGTATCGTTCTTGTGGTCGCCGTACGGGCGTTTTTTTGTTTCTTCAAGGCGTATCCCTTTTTTGGCGCCTATATCGGCCATAGGGACCTCTATCTCTTTGCCCCCTACGCTTACCCTTACCCTGTCGTTTTTGAGATTTATCTCGACGATTTGGGCGTCGCAGCCGAGTGTCCGCACATAAACCGTGTCCCCCTCGGACAGACTGTCGGGGGAAGTGGAAGTCCCGGTAGAGTCTTCAAGCTCATTCAGTTTTGCCGTCGTCTCTTTCTGCATATCTCCAATTTGTTTGAGGGCGCTTTTTACAGCGGCCCTTTCGTTTTTTTTCATTTCGTCGAGGTATGAATTCATCCGGCCCTTGGTCTCGGAAATTATCTTTACCGATTCCCTGTATGCATCGGCCAGAGTCTGTTTTTTAGCTGCTTCGGCTTCGGACACTCTCCTGTCCAGCACAGCAATATTTTCTTTCAATTCCGATCTCTCCGCCTCAAGCTCTGCTACTAGGCGTTCATAGTAGGACCTCTTATCGTTAAGGTCTGCTATCAGTTTGTCGAACTCCACCCTCACGCCGCCGAGGAGTCTTTTTGCCGATTCGATAATAGAGTCGGGAAGGCCGTACTTACGGGCTATTTCGAGGGCATGCGACTGTCCCGGTTCCCCTGTTCTCAAGCGGTATAGGGGGGTCATTGTTTTAAGGTCGAACTCCATAGAGGCGTTGATCATGCCTTCTGTCCTGTGCACATACCCCTTTATGTCCATAAGGTGGGTTGTAGCGAATACCAGCGCCCTGCTTTCTCTCAGCTCGTTCAGCACGGCGCAGGCCAAAGCCGCGCCTTCCGCAGGGTCGGTGCCGGTGCCGAGTTCGTCAATCAGCACAAGCGTTTCTTTGCCTGCGGACTTGAGGATTTCCGAGATATTCGATACATGGGCGGAGAACGTGGAAAGATTGCTCTCGATCGACTGCTCGTCGCCTATGTCGATAAGGACATCTTTTTTTATGGGGAACTTCGAGCCGGAATCGGCCGACACAGGGAGCCCTGTAAGCGCCATTGAGAGCAGGATGCCTATAGTTTTTATAGCAACGGTTTTGCCCCCGGCATTAGAACCCGTTATGACCATTATCGTAGAATCGTTGCCTGTTTTTACGTCCAAAGGCACCACCCTCCGGCCGTTGTCGCTTCTGACAAACGAGATGAAAAGAAGCGGATGTCTGCCCCCGATGATCGACAGTTCTCCGGAGTTTTCGACCTGAGGCATGCTCATGTTATATAGCAGTCCCAATTTTGCGGCAGCGTTCATTACATCTATACTCACAAGCAGATTGAATTGCGACAGCAGCTCGTCGGTGTTAAGCCGTATCTTGGCGCTTATTTCCCTTAGTATCCGTATCTCTTCCGCCTTATGCTCGGCCAATAGATTTTCGTGTTCGTTTGCATGGCTTATGATCGAAAGGGGTTCTATAAATGCGGTCTCGCCCGATTTCGATACGTCATGGACCACTCCGGATATTTCGCCTTTCGAGTCCATGCGTACAGGTATGACCCATCTGCCCGAGCGCATCGTGATAAAATCATCCTGAAGAAATACCGAAACACTAGAGTCTTTCATTATGTCTTCGAGTTTTTTGCGTATGCGTCCTTCTATTCTTCGTATCTTCTCGCGCAAGTCGGACAGCAAAAACGATGCTGTGTCGAGGATGTTGCCGTCTTCGTCCAAAGACCGGGTGAGTATTTTGAGCAGGTCGGGAAAGCCGGTAAGCTCCGAGCCAATAGAGGCAAGGCGCGGAAGGTCTTGCCTGCCGGTCGTCTCTTCATGCAGCATCGAGATCATTTCGATGACCGGAATAAAAGCTGCAAGCTCGCTCCCATCCAAGACCGCCCCTGCCGGACGGGCCTTTGCAAGCAGAGGTTCGATGTCCCTGAACCCGCGAAGCGAAAGCCTTTGGCCTTCCGAAGACATCCGCATTATTTCAGAAACCGATTCCTGTCTCAGGCGTATTTCTTCGATGTCCTGCAAGGGTCTTAATGCATTCGCCCTGTTTTTCGATGCTTCGCTGTGGGTGAAGTCCGAAATTACAGCGAGCAGCTTCGGGAAATCGAGGAGTTTTAGGGATTGTTCGCTTATCATAAATTCATGTTAGCTTATCAAATGCTGCAATGCCCGGTAAACATTGTTATAATTTGATTGGGGTATAATGGAGGATACGAAATGGTGAAATACAACGGCATAAATCACCTTGCGCTCGTTACAGGCGATATGGACAGGACAGTAAGGTTCTGGAGGGACCTGCTCGGTTTCAGGCTGGTTATCGGCATGGGCTCTACCGGTTATAAGCATTACTTTTTCGAGGTTTCGGACACGGACATGATAGCCTTTTTTGAATGGCCGGATGTCGGGCCTGTGAATGAGAAGGAGCACGGCAGACCCGCTTCCGGAAGGGTCGCCTTCGATCATGTTTCTATCGGTGTCGAGAATGAAGGCGATCTCTATGAGATTAAAGACAGATTGGATGCCGCCGACATCTGGGTTTCTGAAGTTATCGACCACGGATTTATTCATTCGATCTATTCCTTCGATCCGAATGGCATAGCTATCGAGTTCAGCCGCACCATTCCCGAAAATGATCTGCGCAGCAAGCCTAAGATAATAGATAAAAACCCATCTGACATTACGCTCGAAGGCCCCGACCCGCAACCGGGTAAATGGCCCGGGGTTGTAACGCCTACCCCGGAAACGCAGAGGAAGGTTTACAGGGGCGTAGGCAGCGAACTTTTTCAGGGTAAAAAAACATCCGGCTGACTTGACGATTGAAATCAAGCTTAGTTATGGTTATAATTGATTAAACTTAATGACTATATTCCCGGGAGGTCATACATGCGTATTGTAAAGAGAGATTTTAAGAGATTAAGCAGAGTACTTATAACCGTTTCCGTGATGCTGTTCTTTGTTGTCGGGCTTGCTTACGCTGAAACCACTACGGTTATTGCCCAAAAGAACGAGTTCGGCGGGAAAACGACCAAAACGGTCTATACGCAGGGGGACAAAAATGCGGAACTGTTTGTCGATCACTTCATTTATTACTATGACACCGGCAGGAAGGCAAAAGAAGAATATTCCTATACCGAAAAAATAATGCAGCAGACCGGGTTTAAAAAAGCGGCCGCGTACTTTAATGTCGCTACCGAAAAGGTGGCAAAGCAGGAATACGAATTCACGGATGCGATATCTTCGGCCAACGGATACCTGAAGTACACGGACCATTACGGCAGCAAAGGCATTATCGTGAGACGCGAGGCTGTTTACACCGATAAGTATTCCAAAGAAAACGCCATGATAAAACATGTCGATTATTACGACAGTAACAGGATAACCCATCGCGAATACTATTACACGGACAAACACGCCGAAACAAAGGGGTACTACAGGTTTACGGTCACCTACAGCGCTTCGAACATGGTTGCTACAAGGGCCTTTGACTATACCCAGAAATACGCAAAAGAAAACGGCTTTGACAAACTGATCAATTACTTCGACGCGACAGGCAAACAGGTAAAACAGGAATATTACAAGGACAATAAGCTTGTAAAATAAGCCTTTAACACCCAAAAAGGGGAGCAGCCGGAAACAGGCTGCTCCCCTTTTTTATCATTTTTCAAGAAGAAGCTACATTCTATGGCATTTGCCGCAATTGCTCATGGCCTTTGAATCAAAGGCCATCTGTCCGTTATGACAGGCCCCGCAAAACTTGCCGTTATAGATGGCATCCATAGTCATCTTTGCGGCCCCCTTCTTCATTTCGAATATCCCGCTATGGCAGTTATTGCAATCCATACCTCTGTCTGCGTGAAGCTTGCCGTCAATAATAACGTTGCCGAATTTCATTACGTCTCCCGGCGGCACCGCCGATACGACCGAAGCGAAAACAACCAAGGCCATAGATAGAATTAAAATTTTAGCCGACACTTTAACAGTCACCTCCTTTTTGAAGTTATTTTAGAAAAATTACGCCGCTGTAATCAAATCGGATTTTAGTTTCTTATGAACTGGACAAGAAGCGCTATATTGAGTCCGGAAACAATAATAGCGGTAAGCCAAAGCATTATATTGTCCTTCAATGAGTTTGCAAATCCACCCATCACCTTTTTAGAGGAGGTGAGAAATATCAGTCCGAGTATGGACAGGGGAAGCTGCACGCTTAACAATATCTGGCTCCATATTATCCCCTGAAACGGGTCTGTAAGAAAGAATATGACAAAGAGGCCGCCTAGTATTGTCAGAAGGACGCCTGTTTTGGAGTGGCTGTCTTTAAGGTCGAAGGGTTCCATGAATATGCCCGCGTATATGCTGCCTCCGGCCATACCCGCAGTAATCGACGACGAAAGACCTGCCATCAAAAGGGCGAAAGCAAATACGATAGAGGCCGAGCTTCCGATCAGTGGGCGCAAAGTCTCCTGCGCCTGCTGAAGCTCTGTGACCACCGTGCCGCTGTTGAAAAAAACCGCCGCGGCCACAAGTATCATAGAGCTGTTTATCGCCCAGCCCGTAAGCATTGCTGCCAGTGTGTCCAAAAACTCGTACTTGAGCTGGCGTTTGACCGTTTCCTCGCTCTCAAGGTTCCACTGCCTGCTCTGGATCACTTCCGAATGCAGGAACAGGTTGTGGGGCATAACTACGGCGCCAAGCACGCTCATAATTATGGGAAGAGAACCTGCAGGCATTGACGGGACCACCCAGCCTTTGCCCGCGTCAAGCCAGTTTAGATTGACAAGGCTGAGTTCAAAGAGAAACGAGAGGCCTATAAGAGAAACAAAACCTATGATCCATTTCTCTATTTTCCGGTAGCTGTTCGTCAGGAGCATCGTCAGGGTGAATATTGACGTAAGCACCGCCCCAATGTTAAGCGGCAGGTTGAAGAGCATTTTCAGTCCTATTGCGCCGCCCAGTATCTCGGCAAGAGCGGTTGATACGGAAGCCAGCATCGCGCTGACCAAAAATGCGGTGCTGATCCATTTAGGAAGGAATTTGGTCGCGGCCTCGGATATGCACAGTCCGGTTGCTATGCCTAAATGCGCTGCATTGTGCTGGAGCAGGATAAGCATGGCGGTCGAAAGCGTGACCATCCATAGAAGAGAGTATCCGTATTGAGAGCCTGCCGCGATATTGGCCGCCCAGTTCCCGGGGTCTATGAAGCCGACCGTTACCAAGAAGCCCGGGCCGATGTACTTAAGTATTTCTTTTGCGCCGAGCGAAGGTGAATGAGGCGTTTTTTTCATTGAAAACAAGGCGTACGGCTTAAGCCGATCTTATCTGGTGCCAGTGCTGCACTATTCCGCCGCGTTTCAAATAGTTGAGAATATTATCTTCCGAGTCGTTAATTATCTTGTTGAGATATTTCAAATTGTTCTTCATGGCGACTTCATAAAGGTTCTCTTTTATCTGCCAACGCGCCTTAAAATGATATTTCAGATATTTGTCCACATTGTCCAGTTTATCGGATATCCGTTTTTTTGCAAAATCAAAAAAACCGACTGTTTTTTTGAGCAGGTCCAGCTCATCCGTAAATCCCGCCACCTCGCCTTCTTCGAACTCCTTATAGAGGTAGAGCAATTTTTCGAGGTATACCCTGTCTGCCATCTGTCCCACAAGATCTGCCGCGGCAAGCATTTTAGCCACGTTTGCTATTTCTTCGCTTTCGAATTTTATCTCCTCGACCTTGGCGCTCAGGCTTGTGGCCATGATTATGTCCGAGCATTTCTGGACGTAACCGAGCGGACATCCTATGCTCGAAAGATAATCCTTCATAAACTCTACGCTTCTCTCGACATGGCTGAGGGTGTATTTGCCGCCGGTCCCCTGTCCGTCGTCTTTTTTCTGGATATAGCCGGTGTCATGCATCAGAGCGCTTATGAGCCCGAGCATTGCGGTCTCTTCGGAAATTTGCACTTTCTTGATAACGGCCCCATGCAAAAGCCTTGCAAAACAGAGCAAGACATCGGTAGTATGCATGAGATCATGGTATCCGGTATTGCAGCTTTTGTAATCGTTCCATTTGCCCCTGAAAAGGTCGACGATATCGTAATATATTTTTTTAAAAACCTCGTCGAAGAGTTTGCAGCCTGTCTTTGCATACATAAGGGAATTGATATATCTGACCTCTTCGCACACGGACTTGGCGTCTTCCATATTGATAAGGTCGGAAAGCAGTTTGATATTACTTGGCATACATCCCCTCATGTAGTTTTATAGGGAATATTTTATCATAATAGATTGTTTTAAAGTGTGAAGGAGCGTGAAATCCGATTAAAGAATACGCCGAAAAATACGCCATACCGTCCGGCAAATGGATAGGCGCGAGAAGGTTCGTCACAAATCTTCAAAGCTGGAATATCTCCAACTTCCCGGGCGGCATAGATTTTCTGGCCCAAGACTGCCACATTGAGACATTGAGGGTCGTACTGAACGTTTACAGAGAGGCCGGCTGCTGCGAACGATTTATCTCCGACGCGTATCCTATGGATGGATGCGGCGGCAGTTCGCAAATCCGGCAGGCCAAGAGACTGCCGCTCTTTCCATATGAAAGTCTTCACGGAAAGGCGACGCATGTCTCTTTCGCCTATTTTATTCATAAAGACGGGGAGGCTGTTTCTTCGAAATATGAATATTTTTTTGCCGCACTTGAAGATTTTTACAGAGAACGGGTTTCCGGGGATGATTTCGACAACCCGCTTTTTAAAAAGCTCAACGTTTATGCTCCTGAAGCGGTCGATTACCGGTCGTTGCAGCAGGCCCTGGAAAGGATTGGCCGCAGAAAGGACCTTCCGATAAAACCTTTTTTTACGAGAGGAAATGCCTTTGGGCCTGATCATCCCGTTCATGAGATCCACAGGCTTATCGATCGGGTCATAGACAAAAAGACAAAAGACCCTGAAGGCAGGCATTACATAAAATTTGCCCTCTTCGATTTTGACAACCAATACATATCCGATCACCTTGTCTATGCTTTTCAGAAAGGCGTAGAGGTGGAGTGTGTGGGTGATTGGGCGTCCGTCAGCTCTATGAACTGCTCCGAAAATATTGCCAAACTGAGGCGCGCGGGAATACCTGTTTACGGCATTGTGCGCAATACTCCTGCAGACCCGGCAGGCGGCATTGCAAGCATGCACACAAAGATAATAATCTTCGACGGAGAGGCGGCCCATTCTTCATCCTACAACCTGCACTTTCATCTGTGGGGAGGCAACTGGGAGAATTCTCTTTTTTATTATGCAAGAGATTTCAGCATGCTTTACGAGAGTATATACCGCCATATCAAAGGCGCCGTTGTTCGGGAGATAGGCCTGAAACCTAAGGCAAGGCATAATACCTATTACAGTTTCGGCAAATATAGCGCGGGCCGTAAAAAGCGCGTGTTATTCAGGCCTCAGGACGCGATTTTGACCGAAATAGCCGGAGCGCAAGGGTCTATACTGGTCTGCATGTTCGACATGGATTTTCTTACGGGCATCCGGCTTGGAGAAGAAAACGAATCCGACGTTATAAGCGCCCTGATTGCCGCCCGTGATAGAGGGGTAAAAGTAAAAGTGATATTGAACGGCATGATTGCCCATACGGGCAGGCTTCCGGCTGCGTGGGACAAGGATTTCAGGAGGCCGCTGAAGGAGCATGTCAAAAGGCTTAGAGACTCATGGATGGATGTTTCGCTCGTCTATTACCATGAGAGCGTTTATTCGCCGCTCCATCACAAGTTTGCGGTATTTGATTCCGAAACAGTCATTACAGGCTCGTACAACTGGTACACTCACAGCGTTTATTCCGACGAAATTCTGACCGTGCTAAGGGACAAAAAAATCGCTGCCGATTTTTTGAATGAAGCGCGGATTATTTGCGAAAGGTTCAGGCTGGGATAGGTCTGGTAAGGGCTCAATCAGGAAGCGTAACACACATTATTCGTTTTACATAAACCACTTGTTCATATAGTCTATGGTTGTCTTGCTTATTTTTCGGGTGTCCTTGCCTGTGTAAGCGCCTGATTTCAGAAGGCTTACGAGGTTTTCGTGCGTTACTTCCTCGTAAAATTCGGTATAACACGAGCCTATTTCTGACGGCAGATGAGCGTCCGAACCTCCGGTAAACCGGCATCCTATCTGCTTTGCCGCCTCCACAGCCTTAAGGTTGTAGGCGTGCATATTACAGCCGTTGTATCCCTCGATGGCGCAAATGCCCGACAATTTAAAAACCATATCGTCGATGCTGTTGACCCTTCTGTACGGATGAGAAGGGATGACAACCCCGCCCGAAGAATTGACGTTTTTTATGACTTCGGCAATAGGGGCATGTTTGGGAAGCAGTTTGTCGGTATCGACTCCGAAGACTAGACAATGCCCTTCGAGCGCAGAAAATTCGACGCCCCTGAATATCCTGATGACATCTCTGTATTTTTCTTGGAGCCGCTCGGCATGTTCGGAGGCCCCGTAAGAGTAATGTTCTGTAAAGGCTATCCCGTCGAGTTTCTTTAAGATCGCCTCTGAAACGGTCTCTTCGGGGTCTGCATTATTGTCGCCGCTGGACCTCGAATGAACATGAAGGTCTATTCTAAAGTTCATGAGGAAATGCAGTCTATGCTTATTTTACCCTCTTTAAAATCTATAAGCGCTTTCCCTCCGCGCATAAGCTTTCCGAACAGCACCTCTTCCGTCAGACTGTCCTTGACCTCTTCCTGTATCACTCTCGCAAGCGGACGTGCGCCGAATTTGGGATCAAAGCCCTTTTGCGCAAGCCGTTCCCTTGCGCTGTCCGAAAGCGATATTTCGACTTTCTTCTCGCTTAACTGGGCCTGAAGCTCAGAGATGAACTTATCCACCACCCGCTGCATTATTTCAACCGTGAGCTGGTTGAACTGTATTATACCGTCAAGCCTGTTCCTGAATTCGGGGCTGAAGAGCTTTTTTACGGCATCGGCGCCCTTCGCCTGAGTGTCGCCGGTCCTGTCCCCGAAACCTATTGTACTCCTGTCCATGTCTTGCGCCCCTGCATTGGAGGTCATGACCAGAATCACATTTCTGAAGTCGGCCTTCTTGCCGTTGTTGTCCGTGAGTGTCGCATAATCCATTACCTGCAAGAGCAGGCTGAATATGTCGGGATGGGCCTTTTCTATCTCGTCCATCAATATTACGCTGTAAGGATGTTTGCGCACCGAGTCGGTCAGGAGTCCTGCCTGATCGAACCCTACATATCCGGGAGGCGCTCCGATGAGCCTTGCCACCGTATGTTTTTCCATATATTCGCTCATGTCAAAGCGTATGAATTTTACTCCCAGAATATTTGCGAGCTGTTTGGAGACCTCGGTCTTGCCCACACCGGTAGGGCCTGTGAAGAGAAAAGAGCCGACAGGCTTTTCCGGAGATCCGAGTCCTGCCCTAGACCGTTTGATGGCCGAGGCAAGGGAATGAATAGCGCTGTCCTGCCCGAAAACAACCGATGTCAGTTCGTTCTCGAGGGTCTTGAGTTTTTCGATGTCATTCGTGGATACGGTGCGCGGAGGGATCTTTGCAATGTCCGCCACGACCTTTTCCACCTCTGCGTTGCCCACGGTTTTTTTCAGCTTGTATTGAGGTGAAAGCTTGAGCCTCGCCCCTGCTTCGTCAATAACATCGATGGCCTTGTCGGGCAGGAACCTGTCGTTGATGTATTTCGAGGCAAGCTCTGCCGCTGTTTTTATCGCCCCTGAGGTGTAGTGGACCCCGTGAAACTTTTCGTAATATGATTTGAGCCCTTTGAGAATATTTATGGTTTCATGCACTGCAGGCTCCTGAATCTCTATCTTCTGAAAGCGTCTCGACAAAGCCCTGTCTTTTTCGAAATGGTTTTTGAACTCCTCGTAAGTGCTCGCCCCTATGCAGCGCATCCGGCCTGAATTGAGGACGGGCTTGAGTATGTTGGAGGCATCCATAGACCCGCCTGATGTTGCGCCTGCGCCTACTATGGTGTGTATCTCGTCGATAAAAAGAACGGCCCCGTCTATCTTTTCAACGGCCGCTATCGTGGCTTTCAGCCGCGCCTCAAAATCACCTCGGTATCTGGTCCCTGCCAAGATGGAGCCCATATCGAGAGAGAAGATTCGGGATGCGTTCAGCGCAGCAGGTACTTCTCCCCTATGCATTTTCAGCGCAAGGCCTTCGACTATCGCTGTCTTGCCTACACCCGGTTCGCCCACAAGGATCACGTTGTTCTTTCTGCGCCTGCTTAAGACCTGAACGGTCCTCTTTATCTCGGCCTCGCGGCTCACGAGCGGGTCTATCTGTCCGCTCTTTGCCTTTTCGATAAGGTCGACTGTGAAGGCCTGCAGCGGGTCTTTTCCTGTCTTTTTTTCATGCTTGGCGGCAGGTTCTGCTTCCGTGTCCCCTGAAGGCGTATCGATGTTGTATTTCGATATGCCGTGCGATATGAAATTCAGCACATCTATCCGCGTTATGCCTTCATTCTTCAGCAAGTTTTCGGCATGGGATTCTTCTTCGAGCAGTATCGAGGCGAGGATATCGCCTGAATCGGCCTCGGGTTTTGCCGCCGATTTGATATGAAGTATCGCCCTGCGTATCACCTTCTGAAAGGCCAGAGTAGGCTGGGGATGGGTCTTTTCGGCCTGAGGTATCAGCGGGACGTGCTTGCTGAAGAACTCTTCGACATTGGCCTTCAGTCTTTCGACGTCGCCCCCGCAGCCTATTATTATCTCGATGCCCCATTCGTCATGAAGGACCGCGTACAGCAGGTGTTCCACTGTAAGATACTCGTGTCGCCGCGTGCTTGCGTCTCTTATCGTAGCTTCGATGGTAAGTTCCAGTTCTTTGTTTATCATTCTTTCTCCATTGAGCATTTTAACGGGAATTTGGACTGTGCGGCGAGCTCATGTACCGCCGCTATCTTTGTCTCAGCAATGTCCTTTGTGTAGATTCCGGCAAGCCCCCTGCCGTTTTTATGCACATGCAGCATTATGCGCATGGCTTCCGGAGGCTGTTTGTGAAAAATCTTTTCGAGCACATGTATCACGAACTCCATAGTCGTATAGTCGTCGTTAAGCAGAAAGACCCTGTAAAGCGACGGGGTCTTGGTGTCCTGCCGCTCTTTTGTTTCGGTGTCTTCCGAGTATTTCTGGTCTGTGGCGCTCATGGTCCTTTTCTATATTTTAACACGCCAATGATTTTACAGAGAAGAACAAAAGAGGTCGTTTGGCGGTATGTTTCCCTCAAAATTGACTTGCCCGAATTTGGAAAAGTATAATCACTATCTTATGGAAGATACCAACGAACTCGTACAACAACGCTTTAAAAAGTTATCGGAACTGCGTGAAACGGGCGTAGAGCCTTACAACGGCAAGTTCATTCCCGAATTCAGCTCTGCGTTTCTGCTCGACAAATACCGCGATACCGATAAGGAAACACTTGAGTCCATGCCGATAGATGTTACCGTTGCAGGCAGGGTCATTGCGCTGAGGGATTTCGGCAAGGCATCGTTCGGTCATGTGCAGGATGCGAGCGGAAAGATCCAGATGTATCTTAAAAAAGATATGCTGGGAGAAAAATTCAAGCTGCTCAAAAAACTCGATATAGGCGACATAATCGGCGTAAGCGGCAGACTTTTCAGGACAAGGACCAATGAGCTTACCATCGAAGTGACCGACTTTGTAATGCTTTGCAAGTCGCTCAGGCCGCTGCCCGAAAAATGGCACGGTCTGAAGGACATCGAGATAAGATACAGGCAGAGATATGTCGACCTGATAGTAAATCCTGAGGCGAAGGACATCTTCGCAAAGAGAAGCGCGATAATCAAATCTATCCGCGACTTTCTGGAAGCAAAAGGCTTTATCGAGGTCGAGACCCCGATGATGCACAAGATCCCGGGCGGAGCGACTGCCCGGCCTTTCAAGACGCACCATAACGCCCTCGATATGGAGCTGTACCTCAGAATAGCTCCGGAGTTGTTTTTAAAGAGGCTTCTTGTGGGCGGCTACGAAAGGGTCTTCGAACTGAACAAGAATTTCAGGAATGAGGGGATTTCTACAAGGCATAACCCTGAATTTACGATGATGGAGTTTTATATCGCATATCAGGACTACAATTTTCTTATGTCGTTCACCGAAGAGTTGTTTGCGTATGTGGCAGAGAGGGCGATAGGAACGCTTAAAATCCCTTACGGGGACTTGACTATTGACCTTACTCCGCCGTGGCCGCGCCTGCCTATGCTCGATGCGATGGCCAATAAAGGCGTACCTAAGGAAGCGCTTACGGACTATGATGCCGCTGTTGCATGGGCAAGGGGCAAGGGCATGAATATTCCGTCAGGCAGTTCTTTCGGAAAGGTGCTTGACGAGATTTTCAAAGAGACCGTTGAACCCGATTTGATCCAACCGACATTCATAACCGACCATCCTGTAGAGCTTTCGCCTCTCGCAAAGCGCAAGCCGGACAATCCTGAACTTGTCGAGAGATTCGAGCTTTTCATCGCAGGCAGGGAAATAGCAAACGCTTTTTCCGAGCTTACCGACCCGATAGACCAGAAGGAGCGGTTTATGAAACAGGTCGAGGCCAAAGAGCGCGGGGATGACGAGGCACACTCGATGGATGAAGATTTTGTACGGGCCCTCGAATACGGCATGCCGCCTGCAGCCGGCGAAGGCATAGGGATAGACAGGCTTGTGATGCTGCTTACCAACTGCCAGTCCATCAGAGACGTAATAATCTTTCCGTTAATGAAACCTGAACAATAAAACGAAGGGGCGGCCCAAAATTGGCCGCCCTTTCGTTTTATTTCCTAAAAACTATACCCTTAGTCTTTCTGGTGATACTTGAACGAAACCTTTATTTTTGTTCTGTATGCGCGTATCGAGCCATCCTCGATTTGCATGTCCAATTCCACCACTTCCGCAATCCTTAAGTCCTTTAAGGATTTTGCCGCAGTTGAGACAGCAGCGGCAGCAGCTTTTTCCCAAGATTCAGGACTTGTACCGACCAGCTCGATGACCTTGTAAACGCTCTCCGACATCGTCCACCCCTTTTGGCAAAACAGCCCTCAACTATGAGGGTATGCCGACTTCAAGATTTAATAACGGCGGCAACGCCGCCTTGGGTATCATCGTTAATATACCGTTGTTTTAGTGCGTGAAGTTGCGGAGGAAAGCGAACCCCCGCCGCAGGAGGCTGTCTTTATAAGACTGCTGAGAAGGGAGCCGCCGAACTTGGATTTCCAAGCATTGATCCGGTCTGCGCTATACTCGATATTGGGGTAGGCGGTCCCCCCGCCGTTTCTGGTCATTTCCACATTGCCGTTAAACACCATGGCCCCTTGCATCTTGTCGTTTCCGTTAATGGTAACATTAGGAGTTTCGGTCCCTGAGTTACCCACAAAGATCAGGCCTTCGCTGGTGGTATTCCCGCTCAGGGTTATATTGTTCGCGCGGGCGGTCGTAAGGATTCCTGTAAATCCACCATCGCCGCCCATGTTGAAACTCGTCTCTCCTGTTGCGCCTGTGCAAAAGTATCCGCTCAAAGTAGGCTGGTTGCCGTTCAAACTTATAGAAAGCGTGTTCTGCGCATACACAAACATGTCCGGGGCTTGGTTCTGCGTATCGTTTATAGTCATCTGCCCGGCGGTGATAAGAACGGTCGAGCAATTCGACGAAGCATATATATAAGTAGTGCCGCCTCCGCTGGTTTCGCATTTTATGTCGCCGGAGTTATTTATAGTGGTGCATGTCGTATTCGCGACTGTGGCTGCATTGCTTGAATAAAATTTGCATGCCGCCGGAACGCTGGAGTTCAGTGTGGCTGCAGCAGCGATATTCCGGTTGACGAGGTCGTTCCAGTCCGCAACGTTGAAGAGCTTAGAGGTCATATCGTCAATCGTTTTCTGTTGGGCCTTGGGCGAACCCTCCAGATGAGATTCAGCAGCCATTGTGCTCGAACAGTTCGAAAAGCCGCAGGACTCGTATATGACAGCCGGGCCGCATCCATTGGAACTGATGGCCGAATTACCCCCGTTAAAAGTTTCATTGCTTACATTGTTGGCGACGAGCGCGGTGATATCGCTTGAGCTTCTTGGAACTACCGTGACCCTTATAACCGAGGCTGTTCCCATCTGTCCCCTGCCGTAAACAAAGCAATAAGCGCTTGAATTGTCGGACCTGCCAAAATAGCTGTAACTCGCGCCTCCGGTCAAAGTGCCGCTTGAGGCTGTCTGGGAACATGTGGCCGCCGCTGAAACACCGGAATTTACAGCATATTCCGCCGCTGCCGTTGCAAGCTGGTATTTTTGTTCGCTGCCTATAGACATATATCCGAGTTGTGAAATCGTCATGGATGTTCCTGCAATGATCAGGATCAAAAGCATTATCGTCAGGGCTATCAGAATGGCCATTCCTCTTTCGTTATTAATTGTTCTTTTCATTTTCCGGTTACCTCCCGAAGACCTTGTTCGAGGTAGTGTAATTGTCGTAAGATCCGCTTCCCCCCGTGTATTTTGATGTTTGGCTTCTGAAAGTCAAGTTTACATTCACGGCCCTGCACGCGGTCCCGCCTGTGGACGAATTGCAATTGGTCCCGGCCGGCATGGCCGTTGCAGAGAACGCCTCAACCGGGGCTATCGGCACTGCCGATTGGGAATTTGCGCATGAAGACGCGTCGGTCAAATCAACGAACAACCAATTTTTGTCCGAATCGTTCGAATTGTTCGAGCAATAAAACCTTATTCTGTGCCAAAAACGCTGTATCACATCCCCTGCCTGAACGGTCTGAGACGACATTGTAGAACTAGCGGTGACATTGGAAGTTGCGCCTGCAGTTAAATCCGAGCAAGTCTGATCATCGGCGCTCAAAGAGGCAAGGGCGGCAGGGACTACAGAGCCGCCGGAAATTGAATTTGCCGTAGCATTATCTCGCCATATTACATAGCAGTTGTCGGCTGCGCCTGTTTTAAGCCTGCAGCTTATAATGTTTGCAGCGCCTCCAGATACCGAATAAACAAATCCCATGCCGTAGATGTTGCCGTAAAAAGTCACATCGGAACAGCCGCCAGTGGTGGTTATTGTCACGGCCCTTTGAGTCGAGGGGCAATTAGTGCAACTCGAGTTGTCCTGTTGAGAAACTACACCGACCCCCCATCTGTCAAAAAACCTCCCGATAAGCTCAATGGCCGGGGTTTTTGTCTGAAGGTTGTCCGATATGCTTTTTACATCCCTGAAGTCCTTTACTACCGCCATGTATGCCGTCGTAATAGACCCTACGATTATAATGCCGATCGCCAAGGCCATCAAGGCTTCGATAAGAGTAAAACCCTTGTTGTTGCGCAGCATAATTCCTCCGCTAATTGCAGATTTTTGTGGTCATTACAAAACTTTTCCCGAGAAGAGCTGAGGCAATAATTGAAACCACAGACACCAACTCCATGGTTGCGATGCCTTTTTCTTTTTTTGTCTTTTTTGTTCTTATAGTCATATTTTCCCTTCTCCTGCTCCATTTTATCACATAAAGCGCGTTTGACAAAGAAACGGCTTTTTGTATAACATGAGTATTCATTTTTATTTTAACCATGTATTTCCAAGACCTTATTCAAAAATTAAACACATTCTGGGCCGCTAAAGGGTGCATACTGCTTCAGCCGTATGACCTTGAGGTCGGGGCGGGCACATTTCATACAGCCACGTTTTTCAGGGTGTTGGGACCTGAACCATGGAAAACAGCTTATGTAGAGCCTTGCCGCAGGCCTACCGACGGCCGATACGGCGAAAACCCGAATAGGCTCCAGCAATACTATCAGTATCAGGTCATACTGAAACCTTCCCCGCTTGAAAGTCAGGAGCTTTATCTTGAAAGCCTCAGCATGGTCGGCATAGACCCTACCAAGCATGATATCCGGTTTGTCGAGGACGATTGGGAATCTCCGACCCTCGGAGCATGGGGCCTCGGTTGGGAGGTATGGCTTGACGGCATGGAGATAACGCAGTTCACCTATTTTCAGCAGGTCGGCGGCATAGACCTGAAGCCGGTGTCTGTAGAGCTTACATACGGTCTCGAGAGGATAGCGATGTACCTTCAGGAGATAGACAATGTTTACGACATCGAGTGGCGCAAAGGTGTCAAATACGGAGAGATACACAAGCAGGGAGAGATCGAGTTCTCAAAATATAATTTCGATTATTCCAACGACAAGCTCCTTGTAAAACAGTTTGACGCTTACGAGAAAGAGTCTAAAAGGATGATTGAGGCGGGGTTAGTGCTTCCCGCGTATGAATTCTGCCTTAAAGGGTCGCATACCTTCAACCTGCTCGATGCGAGGGGCGTTATCTCCGTGACGGAACGGACCGGATATATAGCGCGTGTAAGAGGCTTGGCAAGGCTTTGCGCGGAAGCCTATCTTAAACAGCGTGAGGAGAAGGGGTTTCCGCTGCTCAACGGGAATAACGGATAAATATCGGAATGGAACTGAAAAACGATACGGCTTCGATGCTGCTTCTCGAAATAGGGACCGAGGAGATACCTGCGCGTTTTCTGCCTTTGGCGCTGGACAAGCTCAGGTCCAATGCAGAGAGAATGTTGTCCGACAAAAGGCTTTCTTTCACCTCCCTGAAAGCCTATGCCACGCCGAGAAGGCTCTGTTTGATTGCCGAAGGCGTGCCTTCTCTTCAAACAGCCGTAGAGAAAGAAGTATGGGGGCCGCCTGTAAATGTGTCGTTTGACGCTAACGGTAATCCGACAAAAGCTGCAGAGGCGTTCGCAAAAGCAAATAACCTGTCTGTCGATTCACTGCAAAGGAAAGAGAAGGGCAAGGGCTTGTATCTGGTCGCGCTTGTCAGGGAAGATGCCCTACCTACGGAAACTATTCTGCCTGAGGTATTTTACGAACTCATACTCTCGATAAATTTTCCTAAATCGATGCGTTGGGGAAACGGCAGCATCAGGTTTGCAAGGCCGATACACTGGATACTCGCAAGCTATGCCAATAAAAAAGTAGTTTTTGAGGTAGAAGGCATCAAGAGCAGCAATATGACGAAGGGGCACAGGTTTCTTTCTCCCGCCTCATTTGAGGTGAAAGATACTCGCTCGTATATAAATCTCCTGAGAAACAATTTCGTTATAATCGACCATGATGAACGCAAGAAGACCATTATGGAAGAGTCGGACGTTCTCACGTCGGCAATAGGCGCTTCCGTTGTCAAAGACGACGAGCTTATGCATCATGTTTCGTATCTTATAGAGTATCCAATGCCTTTTCTGGGAACATTCCCCGCGGAATATCTCGAACTGCCGCCCGAACTTCTGATAACTGTGATGAAGGGCCATCAGAAATATTTTGCCGTAAATTCGGGAGGCAAGCTTACAAACCGTTTTATCATTGTGAGCAACACCAAGGAAGACAATGCGGAAACCATAAAAAGGGGCGCTGAACGTGTAATCAAGGCAAGGTTCGAGGACGCTCGGTTCTATTATCATGATGACAAGAAGGCCTCGCTCAAGGAACGGCTTAAAGAGCTTAAAAAGGTAACTTTTCATGAAAAACTCGGCAACCTTTATGAAAAAACTTTGAGGATTTCCTCAATAGCGGAATATATAGCAGACAAATGCTGCGCTGACATTAAAGATGAGATAAGGATTGCGGCCCAGCTTTCGAAATCGGACCTTGTTTCGGGGGTTGTCAGAGAGTTCCCGGAGCTTCAGGGCGTGATGGGCGGATATTATGCGGCCAACGATAAGCTTGGTCCTGATGTCGCACAAGCGATAGCAGGGCATTATCGCCCTGCTTTTTCGGGTGACACAATTCCGGAAACAGATGCCGGAGCGGTTGTAAGCCTTGCCGATAAGCTGGACAATATAGCCTCGTTTTTTAGCATAGGGCTTGTGCCGACAGCTACCGAAGACCCGTTTGCCTTAAGAAGACAGACCCTCGGAATCATTTCCATACTGATAGGCAAAAGATACCGTCTTGATGTAAGCGAGCTCTTCAGAAAAGCGCTTCAACCTTATCAGTCGGATAGAACTGCATCCATACTCGAAGATATGCTTAAGTTTTATGAGCAGAGGCTTGAGGTGCTGCTGAATCAGGGATATGCGGCCGATTGTGTCGACGCGGTAACCTGTTTTGCCAAAGACGAACCTCTTTATACTGTGAAGGACAGGCTCGAAGCGCTTAAAAGATTCAAGACCCTGCCTGATTACGAAGGCTTTCTGCTTTCGTTCAAGAGAATAAACAACATAGCCCCTGAGGGCAAATCCGGGCCTGTAAAAAAAGAGTTGTTCTCGCAGGAAGAGGAAGCCGCGCTGTACAACGCGGCAGAGTCGGCTGCGTCCAAACTTTACCCCCTGCTCGCGCTCGAAAGATACTCGGATTCTTTAGAGGTACTGCTTACGCTGAGGGAACCGGTCAACCGGTTTTTCGACAAAGTCCTAGTTATGGACAAGAATGAAGATATAAAGAACAACAGGCTTGCCCTGATAAAGTATATCCAGACGGTCGGACGTCAGCTTGCCGATTTTTCGAAACTTAGCTAGCCCGCTTTTTTCAAAATCCCCGAAATTGGTTTAACGGCATGATTGTAACTTTTTAAACAAAAAGTTATTATTAAAATCATCCCGAAAGCTTCTTATGAAAGACGAACTTACAGAACAGCTGGTTAAAAGATTCTCATGGGCCGGCGCAACCCTATTGCTGGTAATTATCTTAGGCACCATGGGGTACAGAGTGCTAGGCGGAGACAAATATTCGCTCGTCGATTGCCTGTATATGACCGTTATTACCATATCCACGATCGGCTACGGCGAAATTATAGACTTGACAAACAATCCGGCAGGCAGGGTCTTTACGATGGTCATTGCGCTCTGCGGGATCGGATCGCTTACATATATTCTTTCTAATGTCACTGCCTTTATTGTAGAAGGCGAGCTAAACGAAGCATTCCGGAGGAGAAAGATGGAGAGGCTCATCGAAAAGTTCAAGGACCACCATATAGTTTGCGGTATAGAGGGCGTTGGTTTTCACATAGTCAACGAACTCTACGAAACCAAAAGACCGTATGTTATCGTTGACATAGACAGAAAAAAGATCGAAAAGATACTCCCGACCTTTCATACCAATGTGTATATCGAAGGGGACGCCACTGATAACGATACTCTTATAAAAGCAGGAATAAACAGGGCAACCGGACTTTTTGCGGTTTCCGGAGACGACAACCTGAATATGGTCATAAGTCTTACCGCAAAGCAGCTCAATCCGGCCATACGGGTGGTGGCAAGAAGCCATGACCTTAAAAATATCGAAAAAATGAAGATGGCCGGAGCGGACGCGGTGGTTTCTCCGACGTTTATAGGGGGCCTTAGAATGGCGTCCGAGATGGTGCGGCCTGCAGTGGTTTCATTTCTCGACATAATGCTGCGTGACAAAGAAAGGGGGCTCAGGATAGAAGAGGTCGGGATACCTGCATCATATGTAGGGAAACCTTTATCCGCATTATCTTTAAAGAGGTATCGGCATACGCTCCTGCTTGCAATAAGGACCTTGGAGGACTGGGTCTTCAATCCTCAGGAAGACTATCTTGTACAGCCGTCGAGCACTCTCGTCCTTATGTCAACCCCGGAGGAAAGAGAGTCTGTTATAAATGCATTGCTTGGACATGAAACAAATAAAAAGGAGGCCTGATTATGGACACGCTTATGAACGTTTATAACTTTATCTCTGACAAGGATTTTTCAGTGCCGCTCGGACAGATTATAATCCTCGTGATTTTAAACTCAGGGTGCCTTTTGTTGGGGAAATACAAACTGGGACTCCTGATTTCTTATCTCTTCGTCTTCTATTGGGGGTTCTCTTTAAACAGGGCCGAGTTCATAAACATCCTCGGCCAGACCCATTTTGGACTTTACATCTATGCTCTGTCAGGTATAGCCATGCTCGTAGCCGCAGTTATAGGTTTTTTCCAGAAAGGCTATATAGACTGACAGGGTGGGGTACTACGAATTCGATATCAAGCTTCCTGATGAGTCTAAAGATGCCCTTATCGAGCTTATGCGGGCCTCCGGACTTCTCGGTTTAATAGAAGCAGACGGCGGAATCACCGCATATTTTTCAGATGTATCGGGAATAGAAACGATTATTGGGGCCCTGAAAGAATCTGTTCTTGAATTGAATAAAAGCGGGCTTGCTTCGGATTTGTCCTACGATTATGTTTTTGTGCCAGAACAGGATTGGAATGAAACATGGAAGACCAATTTCAGGCCGATAGATGTAGGAGAAAACCTGTCAATCCTGCCTCCATGGGAAGAACCCGATATCCGGAAAATAAATCTTGTAATAGATCCCGGGATGGCCTTCGGTACCGGACATCATGAGACCACCCGTTTCTGTCTGAAAATAATCGAACAATATTCTTCGACTACGAAAAATAAAGAAAGCTTTCTCGATCTTGGAACGGGAACCGGGATACTCGCCATAGCGGCCGCCAAACTCGGTTTTGAAAAGATCACGGCTATCGATAGCGATCCGCTCGCTATCGATGCGGCAAGAAGGAATGTTGTTCTAAACGGACTCTCTAATATCTGCCTGATCGAAGGTGAGATAGGCCGGGCTGCGGGGGTATATGATATGATTGCCGCAAACCTTATATCCGAAACGCTGATAAAAATAGCGCCTGAAATAGCTGAAAGGCTTGCGCCTGAAGGTATTGCTTTGCTTTCCGGCATGCTTCTCGGACAAGAAACGGATGTGTTAAAAGCTATGGAGTCATGCGGTCTTAATTTAGCGCAGCGTTTTGAAGACGGGCGATGGATATCCATAACCGTAACGAAGAATATATAAACACAGCCTGTAAATGTAAAAATGTCAATGTGTTATGCCACTTGACATTTATCTGGGTTAGCTATTAATATTTGAAAGTGTCTATTTTTATTGGAAAAATTGTGAGGTATTTATGACAAAGGCTGATATCGTTAATCTGGTTTTTGAAAAGGTGGGTCTTCCTAGAAACGAGACCCAACTGATAGTCGAGGCGGTGTTCGATACGCTTAAGGAAACCTTGCAAAAGGATGAATCTATCAAGGTTTCGGGTTTCGGCACATTCAATATAAGAAAGAAGAATTCTAGGGTAGGCCGGAATCCTAAGACCAAGGAAGAAGTTGAGATTACTCCTCGCAGAGTCATCACATTCAAGGCAAGCGACCAGCTTAAAGAAGCAGTAGAAAAAGCCTGAGCTTTTTTCTGTTGTCAGCGAAGGGGAGATAACAATCTCTATGCATGACGCATTAGAATCACCCGAGCCGCTGAAGCTATTTCCGGAGAGAATTTTTTATAAGATCGGCGAGGCCGGGAAAATAGTCGGAGTAGAGTCTTATGTCCTTAGATATTGGGAAACTGAGTTTCCCTTTCTAAAGCCGAGAAAAACGTCTTCAGGACAAAGAACTTACACTAAAGACGACGTTGATTTACTCATACAGATAAAAAAACTTCTGCATGAAGAGAAATATACGATTGAGGGGGTCAGAAAGAAGCTTGGTTCAGGCCCTTTAAAGCAGCAGGCAGCGGATGCGCCTTTAGATACCAAAATTACGGTGAACAAAGACGCAGGCGGCAGCAGCAATGACGAAGTCCTTAAAGCGGTAAGGCAGAGCCTGACGAAACTGCTTGAGGATCTTTCTTAAAATCGGGGCGTAGCGCAGCTTGGTTTAGCGCACTCGCTTGGGGTGCGAGAGGTCGGCCGTTCGAATCGGCTCGCCCCGACCATTTTCCCCTTGTTTATGTGTTAGTAAAAGTAACACATCTTACTTTTTCGTCGAAAACCATCTTTCAGTCCGGTTGTTATATAATGAAAATATAGAACAACTATCACTATGTCACGAATTTATAAATACGACGACAGCGAACGATATATCCCCATTGACCTCGGTGAACTGGTGACCGGGGCGCAGATCCCTTTTGAAATATTTACTCACGACGGGACCATCTACAAATCCCTTCTGGACAAAGGTTCCACTTACAGTTACTATGCCCAACGGATGATAGAGGACCAAGCATTGAGCAAGTTTTATATACGACAGGGCAGCGCCCTGAATTTCGACGAGTACATGCATAATGCCGCCAAGCTGAAGAAAATGCTTCTTGAACCCGACTTCTTTAACTCGAGGTACAAGGCATTCAGGGACAAGTGGTTTATTGTGGACAAGCAGGTGCTTGATTCAGGCATACCTTTCACGCTGCCGCTCGGCGGTTTAAGGTTCCCTCTATTCGGGGAAATTCCTTTTAGCGTAGACAGCAATGACGCGTACAGGAATTTGCTCGACCTGAATTCAGATATTGCGGTGCGCGAACAGGATGTAGATTCCTATTACCTCTACTTGGATAAAATACTGGATGCGGAAGGTATCGAGGACCCTCTATTAAAGTTAAGGTGTCGGCGTGAGAAGCTTAAGGTCTGGTGCTACAGGCTGCTTGAGGAGGCCCGTAACAATTCCATCACGCAGGATACGTTATTTAAGCTCTACAAACACATCAATATCGTAATGAATCTGATAGCGAACGATTTCGGCTATGCCGGAAAGTTTCTGTTCTTTGACGTCTCGGATTTTTTCTTATATATTCATTCCACTAATGTATGTCTGATGTCGCTTATGTATGGACATGCGTCCAATATGGAGGAGGCGGAGCTTCTTAATCTGGGCATATCCGCCATGCTCCATGATGTTGGACGTGTCGATATAGATGATGATGCCGGCGAAAACTCATACAATGAAATGGAACGTGAAATTTTCAAGTCTCATGTGATAAAGGGCAAGGAATTGCTGGACCCGCAACGAGACGTTCCCAAAGCGGCCAAGATCGTAGCGCTTACGCATCATGAGAGGGAGGACGGCAGCGGGTATATGGCCGGACTTACGGGCGATAGGATATCGAAGTTTTCTAAAATAGTGGCCTTGGCAGACACATTTGAAAGCAGCAGGGTGACGGACTTTAAGCATACATTCAAAAAACGCACACAGATAATAGGCGAGATGGTGCATCAGGAGCATATTTTTGAGCCTGATATGCTTAAGACGTTTATCGGTTTTATTGCAAAACTGACCATATAGGGCGCTAACTTCGGCGATAAGACGGGAAACATGTTCGCTTTGATTGTTTGTAATGGTAAAGAATAAGAATCCGAAATTTCAAATAACGGGAGGCATGAATGGACTTTGTACTGAATGATGTCGAGGCCCGTGTTCTCGGCTGTCTTATAGAAAAGGAGAAGACGACCCCCGACTATTATCCGCTTACCCTGAATTCGCTCTGTTCGGCCTGCAATCAGAAGTCGAACCGGCATCCGGTTGTAACATATGAAGAGACGACTGTGGTGAGAGGACTTGACGGTTTGAGGGACAAGCATCTGGCCGAGAAGGTGCACCTGATAGACAGCAGGATCCCCAAATACCGGCATCTGCTGCAACAGAGGCTTGAACTTTCCGGAGCTGAGACTGCCGTTCTTTGCGAACTTCTTTTGCGCGGTCCGCAAACAACAGGAGAGCTGAGGGGACGGGCCGACAGGATGCACTCTTTTTCAGGCTTAGATGAAGTTGAAAACATTATGAATAGACTGGCAGAGAGAGAGGACCCTCTTATTATAAAACTTCCGCGTCAGGTGGGACAAAAAGAGCGCCGGTATATGCATCTGCTCAGCGGAGGGCAGCTTGGGGCCGAGCTGCCTGTTGAACTGCCTGAAGAAGACGCCACCAAAAAAGTCCGCGACGAGGACGCAAGGATTTCGGGTCTTGAGTCGCAGGTCTCTCAAATGCGGGCCGAGATCGATCGACTGAAACGGATGTTCGATGACTGGAAGAAGCAGTTCGAGTAACATGCAGGTTGATAATATATGACGGAAAAAAATTCGAAATTAGTCTATTCCACCGACAGCGCTGTTCCCCGAAAAGAAAAACCGGTTGAAAAGAATTTACGGCCGACTATGGATCCTTCCTCTCAAAGAGTGATTGTACGGCTCGATCGCAAGGGAAGGGGCGGGAAGTCTGTGACTCTAATCGAAGGTCTCCAACTCCCGGCAGACCACAGGGAAGCGCTGCTGAAGAAGTTGAAGTCGGCGCTGGGCACCGGCGGTACGCTCAAAGACACGGTTCTTGAAATTCAGGGGGACCGCTGCGACGTAATTATTGCAATATTGACTGAAATGGGTCATAAGCCGAAACGCTCGGGCGGCTGACGATAAAATATCTTTTTGAAAGTCACATAAAAAAAGGGAGCGCAGTGCGCTCCCTTTTTTAAAACGGTTTGGAAAGCCGTTGTTTTAAAGCCCTATGTGAGGTTTTGCAGCCTTCATTTCACGCCTTGCGGTCATATCCATAAGGACTTTTTCGGTCGTAAACTTGCCCGGTTCGTACTTCTTCAGTTTGAGAGCTGCTCTGGCCTTATCGATGTAATCAAGAGCTATAGCAAGCATCTTTTCCGGATCAGGCTCAAATATAAACGCTCCTCTGTATCTTTCAAACCATACTTCGGTGAGGATCCTTGTGACCTCTTTTGAGGCCTTAACAGGAGACTCTCCCCCGAATATGACCGGAACGCCGGAGGCCGCAAAGTATGCGCCGATGGATACGGCTTTTTCTGTTATCCACTCAGGCGCTATGCCTACCGCAGGCATACCGCCTATCTCATCGGAAAGACCGCCTTCCGCCGCCATAGCGCTCGCTATCGTAAGTATTCTCGTATTGTCGACACATGCGCCGAGATGCAGAATAGGAGGAATTCCGATTGCTTCGCAGACTTCGCGCAGACCGGGGCCTGCATTTTCGAGCGCCATCTCGGGTGTAAGATATCCTGCGCCGCCGCAGGCCGCTGAACTGCAGCCTGTCGAGACGATAAGGACGTCGTTCTTTATCAGCTCTGTGGCAAGATATTTATGCACTCCCGTAGAAGGCCATCTCGGATTGTCGCAGCCTGCCATACCGACCACTCCGCGCACTCTTCCTGCCATTATAGCGTCGTTCAGAGGCCTGAAAGAGCCCCTGTACTTTCCACCCTGCATATATTCGATGTATTCGTGGGAGAATCCTCCGATAAGCGTGGATTTTTCGGTAACAAAACTTCCTTTCTTGGTCCTGTTCGGGTAATTGTCTATAGCTATTCTTACAATTTGACGCGCTTGGTCTTTTGCTATATGCTCGTCAAATGGCATATGAACAGCCCCCGGAATCTTGACCTTATCGGATGAGGTTATAACCTTTGTATGGAACTTCTTTGCGACATCCACGATAGCAGGTATTATGCACTGAACGTCGACCGTGAAGGCATCGATAAGGCCTGTCATTATGGCAGGCTCTTGGTTTGTGAAGCCTCCGGCAGTTGCTATTCCATGTCTCATCAATACTTCGTTCGCGGTGCAGCACATACCGCCTAAGTTGATGCCTTTAGCGCCTTTTGATTTGGCGTACTCTATCAATTCCGGTTCGCTTACGGCTTCTACGATCATCTCGGCAAGGGAAGGCTCATGACCGTGGACTATGATGTTGACCTCGTCTTCCCTGAATATGCCAAGACTCGCCTCGGCCCTTACAGGCATAGGAGTACCGAACAGGATATCGGTGACATCGGTGGATATCATACTGCCGCCCCATCCGTTAGCGAGAGCGCAGCGAAGCGCAGCATCGAGAATCGAATCCGGATCTGCGTCCATTCCCATCGTGGTCCTGTCCATCACCTCGACCACTTCCCTATCCATTCCCCTCGGAACAATGCCGTACTTCTTCCAGCGGTCCTGAGTTTTCTTCGGCGCACGTTTAATGAAATTCATCTCTCCCCTCTGGCGTCCGAAATCCTCAAGAATCTTTGTTGCAACATCTTTCGCAACATCAAGGACCGGCCTGCCCTCAAACTCAATTCCCAAAATGTCGGCGGTCCTGTAAAGTTTTTTAACGTCTTTCACCTGAAAATCTTTTGCGTGTCCTTCTGCAACAGCAAGAAGCGTAAACGCCATGTCCCTTCCATGATCGCCGTGGCATGCGGTCCCGGCAGCAACCATGCGGGCAAAATACCGCGCAGTAACAACAGGCAGCGTGGCCCCGCAAACTCCTTTCATGGTGTTCTCTGCATCCTTGCCCACAAGTCTGCATGGGCCCATGTGGCAATTCTTACAGCAGGCCCCTTCATGGCCTATAGGGCAGGGTTTCATCTTATCGGCCCTGTCAAAACAGGTCTCCATATCAGGCAAATTATCAATAATCTGTTCTGTGCCCGGCTGAGCCGTTCTTATCTTTTTCTTTTCCATTTATCTTTTCCTCCGTTTGCGTTATTTAGATGATCGACGGCATTTCGAGGGCCGGATGACCGACTGCCGTGAGATGCTCAAGAAGTTTCTCGGAATCTTCGCAGATCGATTCATCCGCTACCATATCAAGGAGATTGGGAACTCCGGCCTCTTCCGCCCTCTTCTTGAACTCATCGGCTATCCTTTCCTTCAAACCTTTCGGCATCCAGACAAGTCTTTTTAAGCCGCCATCTCCGAAAAGAAACTTTTTGCTGGTAACGAAGTTTATTCCTATTCCCATAAATCCGGGGGTCTGGGCGCCGCCGCCTACGGTCCCGGCAAGGGTCGAGAATTTCATTCCGATAGGGGTCATTCCGGTAAATCCCCTGTTGACTATCATAACGCCGTTTGCCTCGGGGATTATCGCAAGTATACATTCAAAGCAGCCGCAGGATGTCATAGGGTTTTCCATGATCGTGTAAAGGTTCAGGGTCTCGACCGCCCCGCCTGAGGCCTTCTTGAGATATTCGTCAACGCCCGTATAGCGTCCGTATTTAGGATCGACCAGCTCTCCTTTATTGATAGGCTGGTTTCCTCCTGTCGGGTCTATCTCGTATGCGGCCTTGCCGTCAAGCCAGTTATAAGCGCCGCACAGACCGAGCCTCTCAGGTGATATAACGCAAACATGGGCGGGTGCGAAAGACTGACAGAGCAGGCATGAGTAAAAGGTTTCGACAGATTCGTCGGTGAGGCTGCCGAGCCTTTTATCACGTTCTTTGTAAGCGGCCCTAGCTTCCTCCAGCATCTTATTGACGCTGGCTTCATCCGTAAATATGGTGGTCTGCACCTTGTCTACAATAGAGCGGAAGCGGTTGTGCGTCAGTGTATTCTGTATTATGCCTATGTGTTCGAGGGTAAAGCCCGCATTTTTAGCTGCAACGCTTATCCTTACCCAGTTCTGGTCGCGCTGTCCCATGTGCCATACGCCCTGAGCCTCGTTAATATTCGAATGGATCTTTCTCTCGATGACAGACTCAAAGTCTTTCTGCATCTTTCTTCCGGCAGCCTCGATAAGGATACCGATCGGCATCTTGCCTCCGGCAGCAAAACGCTCCTGCCAGTTGTCACCGACTATGATGACCTTGTTGTCTTCGATCTCTTCCATCTCGCGCATGCGAACCCACTCGAATGCAGGAGTGCGCTGTCCGCCGAACTCGATGAACATGTCCTCTTTTCTTATTCTCTCGCCTTCAAAGGCGGGACCGAAGGCCACCGGTATATCAGGTCTCTCTACGATGATCTTAAGGCCTCTTACTTCTATGGCCTTCTGTACGATCTTTGTGTGGTCGAATTCCGTGTCGACCTCTTCATAGGTGCATACTCCGGTAGGATGGATAACAGGAACGTCCGTATCGGCGACAGCAGGGAAGCCCATATTTATCGCGCCTGCGCCTGTTGCCCATTTTACGTCGTCAAGCGGGCCGAGCGCTATTGCGAACGCGAAGACCCTGTCTTTCTGGTATTTGAGGTGATCTTTGAAGTTGGCAGGTTTTATACCGCCGAAGATCAATGATGCCCTGATTGCCCAGTCAAGAGCGTAGAGGGTGTGTTCCGTATCAGGTCCGAGCGGAACGATCCATGAATCCCAACCGAGCTCTACACCCTTTCTCAAAAGCTGTTTTGTCACGCTGTCGCCGTTGGACTGGCCCGAGAGGAAGGTCAGTATCTTTTTTTCCTGAAGCTCTCTGACTATGTTAACGGCGATGTCGTCCGACGGGGCCGCGCCTAAAATGGCGGCAAAGCCGGGCATGGTCCCGTCAACAAGCTGAATGCCCAGATTCCTCTGTATGGTGTCGGTTATGAATCCGTTGTACACATAGCCGGTCTCGGGGTCCTTGCAAGGTTCGAGGCCGTAGATATACCTTATCGCGAGGATTATCTCTTCGGCAAACAGCGTTGCCATACCCGAATCGAGGGCCTCACCCAAATAAGGTTTCCATATTTTTTCATCAGGTTCAGCGTGCTGAAGCTCTCTGGCAAAACCGAGGGCAACCTTCATGTCGCCCAGAGTTTTTACCGGAAAACCGGTCATGGCGTAAATCATCGGAAGATAAAACGCCGTGTCCGGAAATTCAAAAACAAAGTCCTTACCCTTTTCGGCTATAGCCTTTTCGACCATCTCTTCTGCCTGCGCCACAAGTTTGTTTGCCGCTCTTATGGCTGCTGATGCTATTAACTTGGACATCTACCCCTCCTGTTTATGGGATTATAAATTTTTTTAATATACAACATGGCTTTAGTGTTCTGTCAAGTTCTTTATTTTTTAGTTGTTTTTTTCAGTTTACGAGCGCCCTCGTTTTAAGAGAGGGCGCTCGTGGTAGAACTCTATCTGGACTTAAGGAATGCAGGCAGAGCGTTTGCCTCTCTCGGCCCAACGGTAACTTTCCATCCGGGGAGTTTTTCCTCGATGGCGCCGCTCATAATGGCAACATAACCGGGGATTATGATTTCCCTGTGTTTTATCTCGTTTTCTATGCCGCTTTCCTTTATGAACTGGGCGATCTTGGATGCTGTGAACTTTCCCGCCGCCCATGCGGTAAGCACCGACAAACCTTCGGAATCCATTACGGCAAGCCTGCACGGGACCTTGCTGTTCTCTACTTCGCCCGACACTATGAAATAGGTGAGCGAGAAATTCGTGGTTATCATTAGAGGAGAATTTTCCGTGGGCTCTCCGATTTTGTATATCTTCTGTTCCACCTGCATCGGGACCTGAGGGTCAGTATAGATATTCTGTCTTACCGTGAACAGGGCCAAGTTTTTCCATTTTTCGACGCTGCTGAGTACCACAATCGAGGAGTACTTGGCAACACACGCCACTGCGATAAGCGTTTCCAGCATCACGTCGTCCCTCTGCGCGAAGGTTATGACCGGATACCCCAAAGGCTTGAAATTCTTTTTTATGGCGGCCCTTCTGATCAGGGTATTATTATTGATGATCTCTTTCGCGGTTTTTGCGCCTGAATCCATCACTATATCTTCAACACCCAGTCCTTTGATCTTTTCGGTAAGTGCGGAGAGTGCTTCGAGGCCTTTTGCGCTGACTCCGAGTGCAATTTTGTTTGCCTTTGCTATGCCGGCCATAGCTTCGGCATTGGAGTCGTTTGCTCCGAACAGCAACGGTTTTCTGTCGGCAACGGCCTTTACAGCAGCCTCGGCAGTCTGAGCATTCTCGGTCCCGAGGATTATGGCAGCGGCCGGGGCTTTTGCCGCTACGGTCTTTGCAGCAGCCTCGAACTTTGCCGCATCGTTGGAGGCATTGCTTATAAATATGGCGTCGATCCTGAGTTTCTGGCCGACCCTGTCTATTTCGGACGAATTGACGTCATCGCAGATTTTGTTGATGTCCGCTTCGGACATGGTGTCTTTTACTTCGACCGCAAAGGCGCATGGATTGACGAATTTCTTTTCATGTCTGAAAAGAACGGTCTCTTCTCCCATCTTAACGGCCTTGTCTCCGGTGCCCAAAGTTATAGGCCTGACAGGCGGGGCCGAAGCCTCACCCAAGACCTTCTTTGCATCTTCGGACACATCGGGACACGCATCGAGAGAGGCCTGTCTCTGCGCCAGCTTCATGGCAAAGGCAAGACAGGTTGGGTGTCCGCATTTCTTGCAGTTTGTTTTTGGAAGCAATTTGAATATTTCAACGCCGGTTAAAGCCATGATCTAACCCTCCTTAATTTAACTCGTCTATGAATTTTTGGATTGCCTTGACAGCCTCGGGATGTCTCATTATGAGAAGCTCGGCGCCCGAAACCATAAGGCTGCCGGCAGTGACCGTTTCCCATGTTATGCCCCTCTGTTCGACATTTCCCCAGTTGGGGACATCCGCCTCGGCCGCTTGGGTCTCTTTTACCTTCCAGACATACATGCCGACATCGGCCAGTATTGGCGGCTGCATAGTCGCATCGTTCTGCGTAAGGGCCGCAAGCCGTATTCTTTCCATAACGGAATAGGTGTATTCAAGACCGTACCCCAACGCAGAACACATCGGGTCGGTTATCAATCTTTCTTTGTCAAAGCCCATCTGGGTTATAAGGATGTTGAGCTGTTTGGAAAGGTTTATATCCAGCTCGGACATCGCAATCAACTTGTGATTGTTGGCCATTGCGGCCGCCGCAATAGTTTTGTAGTTGGCCTCCTGTGCCTTTCCTATCACGCAGTTCTTGTCCTTTGCAGCCTCTGCCGCGGCAACCAATACCACAGAGTCCTTCTCGACATTATTGCTGCCGAGGATTATAAGCGGTACATTTATTGCTGCGAGTACGTCTTTGACCGTCTTGGCAGCATCCTCCGCCGTGCGGTTTTCCCTGTCCGGGTGTGTGCCTACCAGCCTTAGCGCAATAGCCTGAGCATTGAGTTCGTTCTGACAATATTTCGCCCATGTGACCGGGTCTCCGGACACATTTTCATAGGCCTTTCTGACCGTATCGGGCCAGTCCGTAGGCGGTACATCCTGAATTTCGAATGCTATTACCGGCTTGTTCGGATAATTGCCGTCTACCGTTAAAAAAGGAAGGGCGTTCTCTCCGCCGAAAACAGCAGTCTTATCAGACCCTATAGTTATCTGATAGACCTTTCCTGCAAAAGATTCTTTAGGTTCAACAAAAGCCATTTTATACCTCCGTTTTTCAGCTTTGTCAGCCGTTATTTACATTTCAAGATACGAGTGTGCGTACAGTGTCTTGTTCATAAAGATATCCATAGTCTTTTTGATCTCGGTCATCTTGGCTGCGTCATCTATAGACTTACCGGACAAGACATCGTCTATGGTCTTCTTCTCCTGCATAGCTTCGGCCATCTCATGGGCGTCAGCGATTGCGGAAGACAGACCCGCATCCATGAGCATGACAAAATAATATTTATTCAGAATAGGTCTGAGCGTCTTCGGACATCCGTTCGATATATTGCTCAAACCGACAACGGTCTTCATCGCAGGATCGTTCATCTCTTGAAACATCTTTATGGCCTTCACCACATGCAACGCATGGTCCTGAGATGTCGCCACCTGAAGTACAAGCGGATCAAGATACAAATCTTCGAGAGGAATGCCGTATTCCATGGCCCTGCCCATAATCTCGGCAGCTATCCCCGCTCTTTCTTCCGCATCTGCCGGCAACCCGCCTTTTCCTACGGTAAGTCCGATTATCTGCGCATTGTACTTGGCGGCAATCTCCATCATTGGAAAACGCTCGGGATCGTTCGAAGTAGAATTTATGAGCGGTCTTCCCCACTGGTTGTTGTGGACCTTCAGGCCTGCCTCGACCGCGCTGAAATTCGTTGTGTCGAGACAAACCGGGAGCGGGACAACCTCCTGAATGGTGGTCACCATCCACTGCATAAGATCCTCTCCGCCGTCTTCCGCAGGGCCGATATTGGCGTCGATCATGCCCGAGCCTTCCTTCCACTGACGGGTCGCTATTTCCTGAATAGGGCCCTTGTCCTTCTTCAACATAGCCTCTCTGACCCTCTTGGCTATGATGCTGAGCTTCTCACCGATTATAAGCATACGCGTTCCCCCTTATAAGTTTTACTAATTTGTAAATTAGCAATATTAATTGATTCCTACGTAAAAAGTAAAGAGTTTTATGTGTCAGCAAAATATAACAGGCTAACACAAAAATGCGGACAAATAAAAGCGTGCGGTTATTTTAATATTTAATACATTTATTACGGTATTTGCATTGAATCGTATATGCCGAACAGGGCCTGAACTGCCACCGACTCCGGGGGCAGCAGGTATATGGGCTTACCTTCGAGGTCGAACCTGAATATCATCTCGTCCTGACGTACGAGTCCGGCAACGGTTATACCAAAACCTTCCGCCATTTTTTTGAGTTCTTCTCCTTCCTGTCCCATAATCCTGTTTATAATAAGCACTCTCTTTTCGACATCAAGCTGCAGTTCGTCAACAAGTTCATTTATCCTTTTTACGGTAAGTATCCCTTTTGCGGTCGGGTCGCTTACCATCACGAGCACATTGACCTTGTGCGTTGTCCGTCTGCTCAGGTGCTCCATCCCTGCCTCGTTGTCTATGACCACATACGGGTATTTGTCCGAA
The DNA here is from genome assembly GCA_004321915.1 of Nitrospirota bacterium. Taxonomy (GTDB): domain Bacteria; phylum Nitrospirota; class Thermodesulfovibrionia; order Thermodesulfovibrionales; family Dissulfurispiraceae; genus MYbin3. Next base: position 2,379 of record SCQE01000018.1, on the reverse strand, counting down.
AGTATATCCGTGTATTTCCTTATTATATTGTTGGCGGCGCAATAACATCCGGGCCCCTCGGGCCTTCCCATCACCATTAAATCGAAACCCGCGGCTTCTATGATAGACTGCTGCACCTGATAGTCGAACAACTGCTCCATAGACATTCCGCCTAGCCGTTCGCCGCCGCTCCGCACAGCTTGGAGAGATTCCTCCCTCAATTTGCCTATGGTTGCATGTATCTGAACGCCGAGCGCTTCGTTCAGACAGGAATTGCTGTCCGCATCGACCGCAAGCACAGGCCCGCGCCTCTTCTCCGTCAAATATTTAACCGTCAATCCGGCAAGACTTGTCTTTCCGGTGCCGCCTTTTCCCGCGAAAGCAATAACAAAAGCCATTTATTGGTCCTCCTTATAGATTGCATCGTCATTTAGGTTTTTTGTCGATTCTTGAATTTATAATAATTAAGGCTTCTTAAAAAGGCAATTATATAATTGTTAAGGCAATGTAAATCTGTTATAATCCATTTAGACGGGGGGGACGGAAGAATGGCAGAGATTAAAGCAGATGAGTGGTTCTTCGGTTACAAAAAGAAGCTTATAATAGGCATTTTAGTTGCCCTTACCCTTTCAATAACATTCGCAATGATCGTCCTCGCCTTTCTTTTGAGAGACCGGCTTATAGAAGACACCAAGATAAAGACGCGCGAACTGAGCCAGATCATTAAAATGAGTTTGGGCCATCTCATGCTGGCCCGCGATCCCGAAAAGATACAGAGCAGCCTCGAAAATTTCCGCAATCACGAATCGTCAATAATCAGGACCATAGTCCTCGACAGATACGGTAAGATCGCTTATTCGACCGACAAGACCGAAAGGGGCAGGATTATTGACAGGTTCAAAGACAGTTCATGCCTGTCGTGCCACAGAAACAATGTCGGTACCCATAAGGTCACTACCACATTGCTCGATATTAACGGATCAAAGGTGTTAAGGAGCGTCAATGTTATTTACAATGAGCCTTCCTGTCACGGCTGTCATGACCCTGCTGAAAGGATCAACGGCAAACTCATAATCGACCGTTCGTTGGCCCCGACATACTCGCTTATATTTACGCTTGAGTTGATCATAGCCGTTTCAGGACTTGTATGCCTCGTGTTTCTGGTGCCTTTCCTGTCGCGTTTTCTTGCTAAAGGCCTCGACAGGTATATAGATGAGATAATAGTGAAATCGAAAGAGCTCTCTTTCCTCTACAACGTCGTTGAACGTCTGAGCAGGACTATCGAGATTTCAGACCTGAAGCACACGGTGGTGGATATAATCAGGGACGCGCTCGACGCCGATGAGATAGACATAGTACTCCCAAAAGAATACAGGGATGCGGGCGCTATAGCATGGACAGGCTATGAGAACCGTATGTTCCGTAAGAAGATAGAGCCGTCAGACCACATATTTGAAGTAACAAACAAATGGCTTAAAGAAGATATAACCGAAGAGTGGTTCTCTAAAGACCGCAAAGAGGTTTACATTCCGATCAACAAAGGCGACAACAGACTTGCCCTGATAGTGGTGAGAAAAACATTCAGGGACTTCGACCGGGTCAGATTGGCCCTTATAAAGATTTTGAGCACACATCTTTCCGTGGCTTTCGAAAACGCTATGCTCTACCACATAGCTATAACGGATGAGCTTACCGGCCTTTATTCCAAGCGGCATTTCAGGACCTCGATAGAGAAACGGTTTATCATGTATGAGACATACGGAGAAAAACTTACGCTTCTTATGCTCGATATCGACAACTTCAAGAAAGTAAACGATACTTACGGCCATCCTGCCGGCGATCAGGTGCTGAAAGAAGCGAGCAACTGCGTGCAGCTCGCAATACGGGATGACGACATGGCATTTCGTTACGGTGGGGAGGAACTCGTGGTCATTCTTCCTGCAACGGACGAGGAGAGCGGAAAAGTGGTTGCCGAGAGGATACGCGAGTCTATAGAGTCTCAGGAGGTCGATACGGGCGAAGCAAGGATAAAGGTCACGGTGAGCATAGGCGTAGCTTCATGCCCGCAAAACGCGCTGAGCATAAAGGACATAATCAACGAAGCTGACAAGGCCCTTTATGAAGCAAAGAGGACCGGCAAAAACAGAGTGGTGCTGAGTTCCTTGGAAGCTAAGTACTAAAAACCATCTCAAAATTCAGAGTTCTCATAACCGGCACTTTTTTTAGGCATTCCCCTGTATACGGGAATGCCAGAACTTGTATTTCTGAGATTTCGGATAGAATTATTAACGGTCTCATAATAGTATGCTCATTAAGCAGCATATTTTGTCGTAGTATTGTTGAAGTATGAACGGATCCTATCGGGTGTCTTTTGGAGGAATCTTAAATGACTGATTACAG
>SCQE01000002.1 GCA_004321915.1 Nitrospirota bacterium | reverse complement strand
CAATGACGGCCCGTAACCTACTGAAAAACTTGAGGCAGTTCCGGGGCTGAGAGGCAAAGATAAAAGACCCAAGGCGATGAGCGACGAATGCGTTATCGCCTGCTGTTTCGGCGTAAGCCTACTGACGGACCAGTGAGCGTATAGATACCCTAGGAGCAAGACTGTCTGGAAAAATATCATGCAGGTGATCCATACAGATGCAGAGCCCCCGAATAAAGGCAGTATCGCCTTTGCGATGATCGGCTGCACCTGAAACAGCAGGAATGCGCTCAAAAAAACAGAGCCTGTTAAGATAGCTTTTTCAAAAAGCATTTATGTCAGGGGTGAGGCTTTATGCGGCAGCAGCGGTCGCTTCGGCCTTCTTGTTGGCGAAATACTGCTGTATTATGCTCAAGACATTGTTCACAAGCCAGTACAGCACCAACCCGGACGGGAATGTCAAAAACATAAAAGTAAACACAACCGGCATAAGCATCATCATCTTCTGCTGCATTGGGTCCATCGCCGAAGGCGTCATCTTCTGCTGAATGACCATCGTGGCGCCCATTATTATCGGGAGCACATAGTAGGGGTCTTTCGTGGCAAGGTCGGTTATCCAAAGCGCGAAGGGCGCATTCCTGAGTTCTATGGCCAGAAGCAACACCTTGTATAGCGCAAAGAAGACCGGGATCTGGAGGAGCATCGGCAAGCATCCTCCGAACGGATTCACCTTATGTTTTTTGTAAAGCTCCATCGTCTCTTTCTGCATCTTCTGTGGGTCTTTCTTGTATTTTTCCTTAAGTTCGGCCATCTTCGGCTGTATCTCCTGCATCCGTTTCATGGAAGCCTGTCCCTTATTGATTATAGGGATAAAGGGAATTCTCACAAGAACGGTTACGATAGCTATAGCCACCCCGTAATTATGCGTAACGTTATAAAAAACTTTAAGCAGCCAAAAGAGCGGCAGCGCGAGTATCGAGAACATGCCGAAATCGACAATATGCTCCAACCCTACGCCCAGCTTTTTCAGGTCTTCATGTTCCTTTGGACCTGCATAGAACATATAGTTGTTCGAGCCACTGCCGAACTTAATCGCGGCAGCAATATCGTTTTGCCTGTCCCAGATTTTGGTTTCCTGCAAAGCCCCTTTAGGAATGATCGAAGCAAAGAAATATTTGTCCTCTTGGGCCAGCCATTTTACTCCGGCATTGTAAATCTTAGGCTCTTTCACCTTTCCGTGCGTATATTCGTCCCTGTCTGTGTCCCTTAAAACAACAGGTCCGAAATGCACGGAATCGTCTTTTTCGTAGATGCCGAAATCTTTGCCTAGAGCTACCCAATATGACGGCATACCGCTCGTTTCATCCTTGACGTCAATAGCGTATGTGCCGGGACTGAAAGTGTAAGTCCTGCGGATAAAACGGCCCTCCGCCGAATATTCGAAAACCACCGAAGCCGGCTTGGCCTGAGATTCGAGGATGATATTTCCGCCCGCAGTGCCGAACAATGCGCCGGACAGACCGAAGCCGTCGTCATGCCCTACGGACAACGGCCTAAGCGTATCGTCAGACTTAAGAACTATCGGTTTGCCGTCTTTGTCTTTATAGCGTTTGAGGCCTACCGATTTGATCGAAGCGCCCTGCGACGTGAGAACGACCGTGTACAAATCGGTCTCAACCTTGACCTCCTTGACCGTTGCCGGCGCTGCCGGCTTGTCCGGGACCTGTTTCGTATGATTCAGGGCCTCCGCATTAACAGCCGTCTGTTTCTGGGGCTGCGTCTGATTTTCTTTGGTATGCTTTTCGCTTAAAGTCGTATTATCATGAGGGGGCGGAGGAGGCATAAACTGCATATAGAAATACTGCGACCCTATAAGTATCGCGACGGAAATTATTATGGCGAGAAACATTCTTTTTTCCATAATTGCCTGAGAACCGGCGTTTATCTGACCGGATCATATCCTCCCGGATGAAATGGATGGCACTTCAACAGTCTCTTTAAAGAAAGAAAGGAGCCCTTCAGGGCCCCGTATTTTTCAACCGCCTCAAGCGAATACGCCGAACAGGAAGGCTCGAACCTGCAGCTCGAAGGCAGAATAGGCGAAACTGCGTATCTATAAGTCTTTAAGAAAAAAATTAGAACGGCTTTCAATGATACTGCGAGTTCGCCGTTATCCGGCCAAGCGCTTCCTGCCCTTGCGCCTTCTGCTCTTGATGATCCTTCTGCCGCCGCTCGTATGCATGCGGGTAAGAAAGCCGTGCGTCTTTTTGCGTCTGCTGTTATGCGGATTAAATGTCGTATAAGTTGACACGTTTCAACCTCCAGAAAAAATTTGAATTAAAATTATAGTTATTTGGCGGATGTTATGTCAATATTACGGTTTCCAATGCTCCTCGAATTTGCCGTTTTTCGTTATCCAAATCACATAAGGAGATCCGGCGATATCGCCTTTTTCGGCAAACCTGTATTTGCCCAGTGCGCCCGAAAACTCTAAAGAATGCAGTTTGGCCGTAACGGCCTTGCCGTCGGCAGTGCCCGCATCCTTTACAGCGCTCAACAACGCGTTCATCGCATCGTAAGCGTATATCGAATAAGGTCCGAGTTCTCCGAACTTGGTTTTATACTTCTCGATAAAGGTCTGTGCCGCCGGTATATTCTTGGGGTCGGGACTGAAGCTCAAATAAGTGCCTTCCGCCGCCTTTTCGCCGGCTATCTCTATAAATTTAGGATCGATCGTTCCATCGCCGCTCATGAACGGAGCGTTCAAGCCTATCTCCCTCGCCTGTTTAACCATCAAGCCCGCCTCGGGGTAGACTCCCCCGAAGTATATAATCTCCGGCTTCTTTTCCTTTACGGAAGTCAGGACAGCCTTAAAGTCCTTGTCCCCGATAGTCACGCCGCCATAGTAAACAATCTCTATAGCGGCCGGAAGATTTTTCTTGAATTCGTCCGCAAGCCCCTGACCGTATGTGGTCTTGTCATGAATGACCGCCACCTTCTTCAGATTGAGCTTGCCTTTAACGAATTCCGCGCCCACCCTGCCCTGCTGGTCGTCCCTGCCGCAAACCCTGAACACGCCTTTAAGTCCGCGGTCCGTAAGCTGCGGATTTGTCGAAGCAGGGGTTATCATAGGAATTCCGGCCCGGTCATAGACATCGGACGCAGGAATGGAGCAACTCGAATTGAAATGACCTACAACGCCTGCCACGCCCCCGTTTACCAGCTTGTTGGCGACCGCTACGGCCTGTTTAGGGTCCGAAGCATCGTCTCCTATGACCATCTCTATTTTTTTGCCGAGTACTCCGCCCTTGGCATTCCATTCTTCAACAGCCACGGCAGCCCCGTTCTGGAAATCAGCGCCCATCTTTGCTATTGAGCCTGTCATCGGGCCGGCCACGCCGACTTTAACGGTATCGTCTTTCTTGGCGCCGCAGCCCACCGACAAAGCTGCAATAACAAACAAACAAAAAGATAACAACCCCAATTTTTTCACTATCGCCTCCCGGACCCTCTTTTTTATTTGTCCTGAATTACAACAAATCTTTTACCTGAAACCGTTATCGAGCCTTCCCTCTTCTTGCCCGTAGTATTGCCCGATACCGAATATTTTACAACTCCGGCCGCTTTTTCACCAACCCCCGGCTCGATCACGATCCAGTCGGAACCGCTTACAGCCTGAGGAATACAGGCCTCTGAAGACGGCTTCAGGAAAAGACTGTCCTTGCCTCCCGACGCGCCAAAAGACTGGGACTGTGTCGAAAGAACGAAAGAACAACCCGAATCCTGCTTTATCATCACAGGCTGTCCGCCTATCGTGATCTGCTCGCTCCTTGCCGGGCCTTTGTTTGGAGAAAGGTTCACGAGAATGCTCCCGCTGCCTGACTCGTTCTTTCCAGAACCTATGTTTATCCAGTCAGCGCCTACGGTTATTTCACGCCCGCACTTCTCGCCCGTTGTCTTCACGTTTAAGCTCGCCGTGCCTCCTCCTGCCGGATAATTAAGCGTAGCAGGGAACACCGTATAGCCGCACCCTTCCTGAGATACCGTGAACTTGGCGCTTCCGATCTCAATCTTCGAGTTCCTTGGGGGACCTGTATTGGAAGTAGCGGTAAACCTGACAATGCCGCTGCCTCTGCCTGCAGGCGAAGATGTTACTATGATCCAGCCCGCGGTGTTGACAACTTCCCAACGGCAGTCGGGCTTCGACGCCTTTATACTTATGTCCCCTGACCCTCCGGCGATGCTAAAAGACCGGCTTGCCGGAGAAATTGTGTATGCGCATTCCGAACCTTGAGTCACCGTAAACAACTGGTCAGCAACGCTGAGAGTCCCGCTCCTAGGAGGCCCGTTATTTGCCGAAACAGAAAAAGTTACGGCGCCGCTTCCCTTTTCTTCCGAACCGGATGTGACGGTGATCCAATCGGAGTTGCTGTATGCGGTCCTGATGCATGATTCGCCGGATGTCTTTATGTTTATGGTCCCGGTCCCTCCGGCAAAAGCGAACGCTTGGCTTGTGGGAGATACTGCATAGCCGCACTCCGACCCCTGCGTGACGGTAAATTCCTGTCCTGCCACAGTTATAACGCCTATTCTCGGCGGCCCGCTGTTGGCCGCAACCGAAAACTCGAGCTTGCCGCTGCCGGTCTCCGTTCCACCCGAAATTATCTTGATCCAATCGACACCGGTTGAGACATCCCACCTGCATGCGCCCATCGACGTTTTGACCGCTATTTCCCCGCTCCCGCCGGAAAGACTAAAATAGCTGCTGCTGGGTGAAAGCGCATAGGCGCAGTCAGAACCCTGAGTTACGGTGAAGTGCTTGCCCGCTACGGTAAAGGAGGACGTCCTCGGAGCGCCGGTGTTCGGGGACACGGAAAAACCTATTACGCCGCTGCCTGTCTCCGAAGCCCCCGACGTGATCTTTATCCAATCGGCATTACTGACAACATCACGCAGGCATTTAGGATCGGCTGTCGCGGCCATGACATCGCCTTCTCCACCCGAAACACCGAAAGATTTACTGCTCTTGGACAACACAAAAGAACACTGCACACCGTCTTGGACAACGGAAAAAGTCTGACCGGCGATCGTAAGAGTGCCTACACGTGCGGCAGACCAGCTGTTTTCCGAGAGCGCATAATACACCATACCGTTGCCCATGCCTTTGTCTCCGAAAGAGACCGAGAGCCATGGATCGCTGCTGAACGACTCCCAGACGCAATATTCAGGAAACGCCGTGACAACCACGGAACCCGAGTTTTTGAAGCTGTTGAATACCTGTCCCTGAGAATTTATCGAATACGCGCAGGGCAGCTCTTCCTGAGTCACGACAATCGTCTGTCCGGCTATTGTAAGAGCTCCTGTCCGTTCTCTGCCGTTATTGGCCGATACCGTGAAATTGACTATGCCGGTGCCTGCCCCGGAACTTCCGGTATTTATGGTTATCCAAGGAGAATCGCTTGAAGCGACCCATGTGCAGGAGTCCGACGATACCGAAACAGTTACGCTGCCTGCGCCCCCGGCAGTGGCTATAGAAACACTAGCAGAAGAAAGAGTATACGAACAGCCGGTGCCCGGGACAGAGACCCCGGACTTGGAAACCGTTTCCGCTTGGGAATATCCCGCGGCAGTCGCCTCGAACCCCGTATTAACAATAGGGGTATCGCCGCCTGCAGATGCGGTCGCCTGTCCTGTCGAGCCTGTTCCTGATGTTGCTGTGCCGGATGTGCCGGTACCGATATCGCTGAAGCTTCCTGTAGTTGCGCCTGTATCGGTCACCGTTGTGGAGCTTGTCCCTGTTCCGCTTGCCCCTGTTACCGTATTGGTCTGGCCTGTTGACGCCCCCGACTGTGTAATCGTGTATGTAAGACCTGCAATAGTAATCTTTCCTGACAGGTTAGGTCCGGAATCTCCCCTTGCAGCGACGGTGAATGTCACCGTACCGTTACCCGAACCGCTAGTCCCTGAGGTTAAAGTTATCCAGCTTTCGTCCCTGCTTACGCTCCATGTGCAGCCCGACGGGGTCACACTCACGTTTACACTACCGCTGCCTCCCGTGGAGGTGAACGACTGGCCTGAGGATGAAAGCGAGTAAGTGCATACGGCATCCTGAGTTATACTGAACGTCTGGCCTGCTATGGTGAGATTGGCAGTGCGAATACTCGACGCCGTATTAGCGGCGACCGAATATCCGGCAACACCGCTGCCCGTGCCGCTCGTGTTCGAGGAGAGAGAAATCCATGAGGAACTGTTCGAAACGTCCCAAGTGCATCCCGAATGCGAAGAACTTATAACAATGCTGCCGTTTCCTCCGGAATACTGAAAAGACTGGCTTGTCGGAGAAAGCGTGTAGGTGCAGCCGTCCTGACTTATGGAAAGGGCCTTGCCCCCTAATATTAGCGCCCCCGTCCTAACAGGTCCGGTATTGGCCGCATATGAATAACTCACTGTCCCGCTGCCGGTAAAATTCGTTGCTGAAGTTACGGTCATCCACGAACTGCCGGTTGTGGCCTGCCATGTGCAGTTGTCGAGGGATGCTGTCACCGTTACATTATCTACGCCTCCCGCAGGAGAATAAGATTTGCTTGCCGAGGAAAGCGTGAAAGAACAGGTCCCGTCCTTTTGGGAACCCACGGTAGCTGCGCTGTCCTGAGGGGCAGCGGTCGTTGCGGACCCGATATTGCCGCTGCCGTTGAGCGCTGAAGCTGTGGCCACTATATTGGTCGTTATCCTGCCGCTCGCTGCGCCTGAATCGGTAATGTTTAACGACGCTCCGCTTCCGGGCGCAAACGCTATCGAGCCGTCGCTATTAAGTTTAAGTATCCAGAAATCGCCGCCTATGGCCCCGAACGAATACGTGACCCCGGCTATAATATAGCCTCCGCCCGAGGTTTGGCGTATAGTGTAAGCCCCGTCGCCGCCCGCTGCGCCGTAAGAGTTCTGCCACTGAATAGCACCGTTACTATTTAGTTTTAAAACCCATATATCGCCGTTGGCCGCATTGAAAGAATATGTGACCCCTACTGCTATGTACCCTCCGTCGGAGGTCTGTCTTGCGGAATAGGCCCAGTCGTTATAAGCGCCGCCGTATGTGTATTGCCATTGAACGTAGCCCGAATTATTGAGTTTCAGTATCCAGACATCTTCATTGCCTGCGCCGGATGACCATGTGTACCCAGCCACAATATAGCCCCCGTCAGTTGTTTGTTGCACGGAGTTCGCAAAGTCGAACGAGGTCCCCTCATATATCCCTTCCCACTCCGCACCGCCCACGGAATTGAGCTTAAAAACCCATACGCTCCTATTTCCGTAAAAAGAGTCGGTGTCACCCGCAACTATGTAACCGCCGTCGGAAGCCTGTTGGACCGAATTTGCAAAGTCATTGCCTGCGCCGCCGAAGGTCGCCTCCCATTCGACACTGCCGTTGGAGGTGAGCTTCAAGATCCATGCGTCCGCGCTGCCTGCGCCGAAGGAATAGGTAACTCCGGCCACGATATAGCCGCCGTCGGAAGTCTGTTGGACCGAATTTGCAAAGTCGCTGTCCGTTCCGCCGTATGTCTTCTGCCACTGGACAGAACCGTTGTCGGCAAGTTTCAAGACCCACATATCAGCGCTGCCTGCGCCGAAGGAATAGGTGACTCCGGCCACGATATAGCCGCCGTCGGAAGTCTGTTTTATCGAATTGGCCCAGTCGCTGTCTATGCCGCCGTATGTCTTCTGCCACTGGATATTGCCGCTGCCGTCGAGCTTCATCACCCAGAAATCCTCATTGCCCGCGCCGAAGGAATCAGTATATCCGGCCGCAATATAGCCGCCGTCGCTGGTCTGCTCGATAGAATAGGCTTCTTCCTTGCCGGAGCCGCCGAAGGTCTTGGCCCATTGTTCTTCGGCAAAAGATATATCCACGAATACGAACGTCAGCAAGCAGGACAGGATGTAAAGGAACAAGGCGCTAAACAGCCCGGACCGGAAGCGGCCATGACTTAGAAGATATCTTGCGAATGCTAACTGCATTGTTAATTATAGCAACCGGAATCGCTAAATTCCCATATGGCGCAGCGCTTATCTATAAGACTCTTATTCCTGACTTTAATGCTTCGGCATAGCAGCGTTCACACTTGTCGGCAATCCCGTCCCATGTGAAATTGCGGGCATATTCGACCGCCCTTGCCCCGAGTTTTATCCGCAAATCTTTATCTTTGAGAATCAGATTGATCTTTTCGGTCAGGTCCGAAGCATCGCCTGTTTTGAATGACAAGCCAAAACCGCCTTCAACTGCATAGGCAAGTTCTGGAATATCGCTTACGATTACCGGTTTGCCGAAAGCGGCCGATTCAAGCACCACTATGCCCCAACCCTCAAACCTTGACGGCAAAACCATAAAAAGCGATGATTCAAGAATCTCGGCCTTTTGGGTCTCGCTCACAAATCCCGAAAACTTTATTTTTGAACGGCTTACGCCGGAAGCCATGTTCTTCAGCCGCTGCTCGTCCGGCCCCCTCCCTACCAAAAGCAGTTCCGAGTCAACCCCTTTCATAGACGAAAGCAACGTATCGAGCCCCTTATTTTTCATATGGAGCCTTCCCATGTAAAGGATATGTCCGCCTTCAAGCTGGCCGCTCTGATGCACGGCATTTATACCCGGAGGCAGCACAACAGCTTCAGAAACGCCTATCTTTCTTTTAGTGTCTTCTGAAAGCGCCGTTACATGCTTGAACAGGCTGGGATAGAATTTTTCTACCAAAAAAAATGGAAACGCGAAGATAGAAAAACGCTTGAACATATTCCAACCTTCTCTGTGGTTCACATGAAGCACTGCAGGTCTGTCTGTGAGAAACCTCGAAAATATGGGGTTCCACGGAGCAAAGTCCTCAACCAGAATATCGAATCCGGATGAGAAGCGCCTGATAAAACCAGCGGCGCGAAAGGCATAAGAGAAAGTGCTTAAAAGGTATCCGGCATCGCTGCCTACGAATTTATACTCAAGATTCCCTTCGGTATAATCCTTAGCTCCGGGATACCTGCCGCTGACAACCGTTATATGATGCCCTTTTAATGCAAGTCGTTTGGAAAGTTCATAGACCCTTACGGCCCCGCCGCCGCCGACCCAAGGGTTTCGAGGATGGTCATAGATGAGATGAATAATCTTCATTAAGCTAAAAGCTTCATGTCGTGCTCGACCATAATACGTACGATATCCTGAAACGAGGTGCGGGGACTCCAGCCCAATTTATCCTTTGCCTTTGAATAGTCGCCCCTCACAACATCAACTTCGGCAGGCCTGAAAAATTGAGGGTTCACTTTAACGAGGGTTTTCCCGGAAACCTTGTCAATTCCCTTTTGGGCAGGTCCGTCCCCTTCCCAAACAATTTCAAAACCGACCGCTCTAAAAGCGGCCTCGGCAAACTCCTTTATGCTGTGTGTCTCGCCGGTAGCTACCACATAGTCGTCAGGCTCAGGCTGCTGCATCATAAGCCACATCGCCTCCACATATTCAGGCGCGTATCCCCAATCGCGCCTTGCATCGAGATTGCCCAGTTCAAGGCAGTCCTGCAAACCGCATTTTATACGCGCCGCCGAATAAGTGATCTTTCTCGTCACAAAATCGAGTTCCCTGAGAGGCGATTCATGGTTGAAAAGCAGGCCGGAACAGATAAACATCCTGTAGGCCTCCCTGAAATTCACCGACATCCAGTAAGCGAACAGCTTGGATACTGCATACGGGCTTCTCGGATAAAACGGCGTAAGTTCCGTTTGAGGGGTCTCCCTTACCTTCCCGAACATCTCGCTGGTGGAAGCCTGATAAAACTTTATCGGCTTGTCCAGAACCCTCAATGCCTCGATAATCCGCAGAGAGCCCATGCCGGTAACATCCGCAGTAAATAACGGCTGCTCGAACGAAAGCGCGACAGAACTCTGTGCAGCAAGATTATATATTTCGTCAGGAGCGGACTTCTTTATAGCATTGAATATGTTCGTAAACTCAAGCAGCTCTACCGGAACAAACTTTATCCTGTCCGCGATTCCGAGCGCGATAAGATTATGCGGACTGCTGTCGAGCCTCTTTCTCAAGGCGCCGTAAACCTCGTAGCCTTTATCCAGAAGCAATTTGCTCAAGTAAGCGCCGTCCTGTCCGGTTATCCCTATGATAAGAGCCTTTTTTGCCATGATCGCCTCCGCATACAATTTATCGCAGTATTACTGATTCCAGATTTTCATCATACCGATATTTAACTATCTCCCCATTGATTATGTATTTTATTGCCTCTTCAATTACATCTAAAGGAGCAATAAACCATTCTCTCGGGGTATGCCGATTGCCGGCATTATCAAACACGTCAATGTTGAGGCATGATTTGCCGAAAAAGTTATGAAGCAACTGTTCTAATTTCTGAGGATTCATATTGAAGCACTTGTAAGCCATTACGATCCTAACCTCAGCCATTAAATAAGTCGGTTCCTGACTTGCATTTCTTATTCTTTCTTCAATGGCAGTTTTCGAGTATCCGATTTTATAGAGATGCTGTATTTCTCTTATCTCTTGCCTATCACTTTTCGATTTTAGAATGTATATGAAACCTGCCTCTTTGTCCTCATCAGTGATATTGCCGAATTTTTCTATGAACTGTTCATTCACCTTGTCAACGTTCTCCGAAACAGCTTTGCCGTTCGCCAATAGAGCCTTGTATAACGAGCGATACAGCATATTTGATTCCGTGCCGTTTTCAAAAATCACTCTTGTCCTTCCATCTTTTCTTACACGGCTTCCACTTTTGAATTGCTGAACTTCCTCTTCAAAGTCCACATTCTCCAACAAAAGCAATACCCCGTTGTGAACGTAAAAAACACCTGCTTTTAAATTATCCTCTTTGAAAGCAAGCAGCTTGCGTTTACCGCCTGAAAGGTCTTTTTGTACTTCCTTAAACAGTGCTTCGTATTTGGCAAAGTCCTTGCAAGGTTTGCGTCTTGCAACAAAGTCTGCGCTTGCTCTGTCGTCCTGCTTTTTGATGTGTTTATATTCAAAGAGTCCCTCTGAATCATCATCCAGCAAACCCAAAGCATCATCGTTGAAAATATCGTCTAATGAATTAATTTGTTTTTGCTCGTAGTTGAGCAACCCGCACCTATCATGCTCTTTCAGTATTTCGATCTTGGCCTGATTCTCTCGGATACCTTTTAATCTTGCATAAAGTGGATGCTCTTGTATCCCTCCGCCCTGTTCAGGCTCACGGTTATATTTTTCATAGAAATCATTTATCTCCTGAAATGAAGCAATTAATCTATCATCGGGCGTTGGTAGAGGCGATTTGGATTTTACATTCAGTAAGCCCAATGGGTCGTTCTCAAATATTTCTTGCAGCTTCTTGTCTTTATCCATTTTGCGCTTTTCGTTTCTCCTCTTTCAGAAAGATGATGGCCTCCGCCATTCTCTTTTCCAGAGGGTCTAATGATCGGGTGTCAGGCTCTTTTTTGAATGTCTTCACGAAGTCGTTGATTTTGGGCCACAAGATCAAGGCTTCTTCCAGTGTCATTTGAATCCTTGTCGCGTCAATCGCATCCTGAATTATCTTTAAAACCCTTGTCGTTACCGACTTTGATAAAATCTCAAAGGCCTTTTGGAACGGGTTGATCCGGTCTATCAGGTCAATGTGCAGGTCATCAATGTTTACGAATTTATCTGCCATTCTTATAAACCGCTTGTCGCCGGTCTCTTTTATCTCCCCGTTTTTAATCACCGAGTCAACGACGACATACTGACGGACCTCTTCAACCTCATTATCCGTAAGCTCAGGATATTTGATCTGGATAATCTTTGGGATCAAGACCCTGTTTATCACCTCTGGATCAACATTCCCCGGCATGGCCTTCAGCATGGTGTCGTCTTGCAGAATAGTTGCTTTTAAATCATTCAAGTCAGATTCAATAATATCTTTTACCCGCTTGGAACTTGGTGTCTTAAATCCTCTGATTTTGATCTCGCCTGCTTCGGCATTATCATCATCCGAAAGTTTGGTTTTAAATTTAAAGTTTGGCGCCAATACTTGTTCCATTAGCAGCGATGCGGTGATGGCCTTCAGCATGTTATTCACCGACAACCGTACCAAGTCATCTGCTGCATCCGGTTGAGCAATTAAATTGGTAAACTGTGCATGGGTTTTATTGTTGCTGTCTCTGGTGCAACGCCCGATGATCTGGATGATTTCGGTTAATGAACCTCTGTAACCAACCGTCAACGCATGTTCGCAGAACGGCCAGTCAAAACCTTCCTTTGCCATGCCTAATGCAATTATCAGGTCCATGTCATCAACGGCCTTGATGTTCCGCAAATAGGCAACTACCTTTTCTCTGTATCTCGGATCGTCATTAACCAGATCGGCAACCTTCAAGACCTTGCCGTCAGTATGTCTTTTTACATAAATGATCCCTGTGTCGGAATCAACCCTGTCAATGTCTCCGATGGCATCCAGAATAGTATCTACTTCATTGTGCTTGTCCTTGGTTGATTCGCCTGAGTTTACGTTAGGTATGTGAAGTATCGTCTTCTTGTCGGTATCCAGTATTTCAAGAATGGCAGATGTATATTTCCCCTGATAAAAATGATAGCCTATGCCCAGCGATTTTAAATGTGTATAGCCGTTTAGCTGCTCATAATAGTTGTAAGTGACCTTGGTAAACTTCGCCTCATCTTCGGGCAAAAGGACGGGAACAGTATCACCACGGAAATAAGAGCCTGTCATGGCTACAATATGAGCATTTGACTTTGCCATGATAGACCGCAACAATTCCCCTAAGCGACTGTCGCCGTCTGCGGATACATGATGGAATTCATCAACAGCCAACACGGTATTGTTAAATTTAGCCTCTTCCAACTCTTCAAAGGCAAAACGAAGCGTGGCGTGGGTGCAAATCAAAATCTTCTCATCGTTCTCCAAGAAGTTTTTAAAAGCCTGTACCTTGCTTTTGCTTCCGTCCATTCCGGGTGTGCAAAGATTGTACTCATCGACTGGCTCCCAATTGGCAAAAAAACCAAAGTCTTTTAAATTAGTTTTGCCAAACGAACCGCCTATTGTTTTTTCGGGAACGGCCACAATAACTTTTTTCAATCCCTGATGCGCCAGCTTGTCCAAAGCAATAAACATCAACGCTCTTGATTTACCCGATGCAGGAGGTGCTTTCAATAAAAGGTATTGAGCGTCTCTTGCGTGATATGCCTTCTCCTGCATCTCACGCATACCGCGGCTGTTTGTCCTTGAGCTTTGCCCTGTCCGGGCGTATGTCACATGCACAATGTCAGGCATGATTATCTCTTTTTCCTTTTAGACTCAATTTGCTTTTTCTCTTTGCCCGGTGGTAAAAAGTTCTCACCTGTTACTACGCTTTTACCTGTTTTAGCCTCCAATTCCTTTCTGGCATTTTTGGCAACTGAACCGCCTTTTTTACTCGCTTTAGCGTTTTCCTGCAATCCTTTGGCCTTTTCACTCTCTGCAATCTGCCGGGTTGAAAGTTCAGCCAAAGCAGTAAAAATCAATTCCGCCTCCGTCATGTGGTCGCGCAGGTGTTGGGTCTTCAGGCCTTTCAGGTCCTTATGCTTTTTAACTGTAAGCCCTGTCCACTCCTGATGAATGATATTTGTCAGCAGGGCAAATTCATCTTCCTCTTTTATGTCTGCCTGTTTCCAGTAATCGGTGAGTTTGTTACGGGTTTCTTGACCTGTCATGCGTTGCTGTATCCATTTTTCGCTGCGCCCCAGCTTTTGCCAGTTTTCTCTTGCCCGGTCTAAACCCTGCGCCGGGTCGGCAATTTCCTGCATGCGTTCATACCCTACCTTTGCCAGCCATTTCTTGAATGGTTCGGCTTTAGGCGAGGGAATGGATTGAATTAAACGTAAAATATCCTGAACTGTCCCCCCTAATGTTTTACGGTTTTTCCCGTTGGTTAACATTTCTACCTGGGGACAATTTGTCCCTAGGTAGGCTCCTAGCTCGGGATCCCGTTTTCTCAGCTTTTTGAGGTAATCTGTCGGATTGATTGAATCTGTTAAAGCAGCAACAATGTCAACCACCGAAAAATACCAAGTTTCTGTAACCTCATCATAATAACGCCTTACCTCTTTG
Source organism: Nitrospirota bacterium (assembly GCA_004321915.1). Lineage (GTDB taxonomy): Bacteria > Nitrospirota > Thermodesulfovibrionia > Thermodesulfovibrionales > Dissulfurispiraceae > MYbin3. The sequence goes on along the minus strand of SCQE01000002.1, from coordinate 4,239 downwards.
TTTTCAAAAACTGCCAATGACTTTGTATTTCCCATAATCATTTCCTCCTCCTTTTGCTTTTGGGATGGTCAAAATTCAGTTCTCCGTTGCTCTCTTTTTCCTCTGCGATCATCTGCTCATAGAGTTTAAAGAGGTACTCCAAGCGCTCTTCATCGTTTTCAAAGGGCCTGCTGCGATAGCAGCGCTCAACAGCAAGGTCTAATTGATGATGCGCCTCTCTCAAGCCCTGCGGCATTTTATCGGAGTCGTAAAGCTGTGCAAGAGTTTTTTCGGAATGATGTTCCCTTTCTTCCAAGATATGATATACGTGTTTTTCAAGTTCCTTTTTTTGGATTTCAGAGATTGAAGGAAAAGGGAAGGTGTTGTAGCATAAGGTATTAGAATATTGAATACGTGTCTCAAGCCGACCAGCCACCTGCTGAATCCATACATTGTGAATTTTTGAAGTTAAAACAGAAAACATCCATGATTCGGCATCATAAATAAGTCTTGCCCCGTTCGAAATAACATAAGAACCGTCTAAAAACCCAATTGGAATATACTCTCTTTTTTCAGATGTTGTTTGTGGAATAATTATGGCGTTTGTTGGTTTATATTTTTGTTCATCGAATGCATACGGAATGTCTGCAATAAGCTGGGACGCTCTCTTTTTACTATTTTTTCTAAATTCATGACATTTTTTAAACCGCTCTACTATAGGAGGAATGCTATAAGCTAATTTTAAATCCTTGTTGGTAACTAATAAACAATATCTGATACTCCCATTAATAAACTCATCAGCCCCTACATATTTTTTAATTAATGATTCACCCTCGGGATAATTTTTCAAAATATCATTTTTATCTTTCTCAGTTAAAATTAAATTTCCATCGTCTGTCGCTTTACTTCCAATTATCATTTCAGGCAAATTCGATAATGGCTTATTTCTACTGCTTACAATGATATTTGTACTTGCAACTAAATAAGCATTGATTTCTCTTGTTGTACTACACGTATTGCCAATGAATAGTTTTTTTTCCTTATTGCAGGAATTTCGAATACCAATTATTACAACAGTCACACCGGCTACAGCTTTCGCATTATTTTTCCATTTGAATGATTGGTACGCAAAGTCAATTTCTAAATTACTTTTAAAAATATTTGGCCACAATATTGCAACCTGTTCACCTTGGCAAATTGAATTTGTAGTTACAAAAGCATATTTAGCATTAAACTTTTTTATGTATCTACTTCCTAAGTAAAACCAGCATGAGATAAAGTCAAGTTTTTTATAATCCTCAATACCTCGAAAAACTATAGCCATGTCTTCCTTTTGTTCAGGAGACTGTAACGCATATCCAAGATACGGCGGATTGCCCAAGACATAAATCTCATCCCCTTCTTTTTTAGGGCAGACCTTTTCCCAATCCAGCCTTGTGGCGTTGCCGTGAAAAATGTTCCCGGTTTCTTTCAGAGGCAAGGCAGGCTTTGTGCGTCCAAATTCCTTAAAAAACTCTTGGTTCATTTGGTGTTCTGCCAGCCAAAGAGAAAGTATGGCCACTTCATGAGCAAAGTCGTCCAGCTCAATACCATAAAAATGACTCAAACTGATATTTGATAGGGCAAGGCTGGTCATCGCCTTAAAGATTTTCATTTCCAATCTGCGGAGTTCTTTGTAGGAAATAATCAGAAAGTTACCGCTGCCGCAGGCAGGGTCAAATATTTTGATACTATAGATTCGGTGTAGCAGTGCTTCGAGTTTTTTATTGTTGCCTTTAGCCGCTTCAAATTCTTCGTAGAGTTCATTCAGAAAAAGCGGCTCGATCACTTTCATAATATTCGGCACGCTGGTATAGTGCATACCCAAACCGCCACGATGTTCAGGAGTGATCACCGCCTGTATCATGGAGCCGAAAATATCGGGGTTAATGGCGCTCCAGTCTAACTCACCACTGTCAATAATGGCTTGTCGGCTTCGCCTTGTAAAAACAGGTGCGTGGCGCTTGTCTTTAAACAGGCCGCCATTCACATACGGAAACGCTTCAAGAAAGGCAGGCAGGTTTTTGCGCTTGCCCGGCTCGGTATTCATCACGTCAAACAATTTGTCGAAGTAGGTATGCAGGTCACTGCCGTCAGCCTGTGTATGGCTGCTGATGGCATTGGTGAACTGCCCCTTTTCAAAGATGCCTGTATCCTCCGCAAAAAAACAAAACAGCAAACGGGAGAGAAAGACATTGAGATTGTGGACTTCTTCGTGTGTTGTGGTTGGGTTGTCTTTCTTTATTTCGTCATACAGCTTTGCCATCCGCTCCGCTGCTTTTACATCCGCCTCTTGCTCTCTCCCTCCTTGGTATTTCTCCATCCCGGCCCACGGCAGGAAGAAATCGTAATGCCTTGCTATATCTAAAACCGGAATATCTAATGTGTCCGATGTCTTTCTATCAATGGCCAGAAGGGTTTCATAATCGGTAACAACGATAAATCGGGGGTCGTGTTTAATGGCCCTATCATCCGCTTTAATATCATCAATCAGTTCGTGTAAATCTTCATCCTGTACTGCCTTAAAAAACAGTTTTTTCTTCCAAACAATTTCACCTGCTGTTTTTGAAAGGTTCAAACCACCTTGTTGCAATCGGGTGATGGATGCCTTCGGCTGCCCGTAAGCCAAAAGCAAATCGTATACGAACGTTTCCTTATTAAGGGACGTTACTAATTGCTGCAAGTTGTTTTCTATTTGGGCTATGTTCATTTTTCCCTTATCACATTCTAATAGATCCCATCATCAAGCCGCTTGTCAGGTATTTTTCAATCTATCCAGCATAATTACTACATGGTTATTTGAGAAATCCTCATTCAATAATTCTGCGTGTTCTTTTGACAAAACAAAATTATAATTTTCTGGGGCTCTATCATCAGGACTGATAATAATTAATTTTCGTCCATTTCCACCAATATAAGGTAGATTTGAAAGAAAAAAGCTCCTAATAAAAAAATCATCCGGGGAAACACTAAGTCCAATAATGTAGACATCATGCCTCGCCCAAAAGGCGAATTCAGGCTTGTACCAAAGGGCTGCATTTGCCCTAACATCGAATGCCTTGCCATAACCGGGCAACACTAAGAATGGCTGGACTTCTCCAAGCGATGAATAATTCCACCAAGTTTCATATCTTAGTAGTGCTTTCGTATAGTACATTTCTGTCTGCATCATCCCTTCAGTAAATCTAAGTGATTGCCAATCGAGTGTATTCACCGGTTTGCCTAAATCATTCGGGGAACCAAGTCGCCAATTTACTGAACCATGCAGCTTGCAAAGTTTGATAGCATTCTGTTCAGAAAAATTGTATGTGTACGGCTTACCTAAAAAATCGAGCGTATTCTCCAATAGGCCGTCCCAGTTGAAAGAAATTATAATATCTTTTTCTTGTAATTGATTGGCAAAATCCAAATATAATTGCGGTATTCTATTACCCTGCGGTGTTCTTTCAACTATTGTTTTTGCAAGATAATACTTTAAGACCAGTTTTTCTCTACTACCTGCATCAGCCCATCTTTCACCACCGCCATATTCCCTTAGTTCAATATATTCAAGAAAAGTGCAAAGCTCTGAAAAGCTGACTTTAGAATAATCTATCTCGGTATCTGGAGAGTCAAAACACTCCTTCGCATATCCATCGACTCTTGAAAAAATCCACTCGCATTCATTAGAGAACTTTTTCATAGTCAACGATAACAATGTACTGGTTAAAGGTATTCCCGCTGCTACGGAAAAACCTGCCCCAAGTATAAAAACTCTACTTTCCTTTACATATCTTTCGAAAGAATATGTGTCAGCTTTTTCGTCGGTCATAATTTTCTATATGTGCCTAACAAGCAATTATAGCTGACTAAGCTGAGGAAATGAAAAAATATTCATTTAAAAAGCGCGTTATTGACTGTGCTAAAATGAATGCTATCACATGGGTTTTGAAAATCTGCGCTGTATTTCTCGGCGCATTCCTGCTGTTTCAGGTGCAGCCGATCATCGCAAAGGCGATACTGCCTTTATTCGGGGGCTCTGCATCTGTATGGATCACCTGCATGATCTTTTTCCAGACCGTTCTTGTCTTAGGCTATCTCTACGCTCACTGGGCCGTCAGCAGGCTTACGCCGAAACAGCAGGCGATAACGCATTCGTCGCTCATCGCCTTGGGTCTTTTATCTTTGCCTCTCAGCCCCGGAACTGCCTCAAGTTTTTCAGTAGGTTACGGGCCGTCATTG
>SCQE01000017.1 GCA_004321915.1 Nitrospirota bacterium | reverse complement strand
AAACTATCAGACATTCAAAAAACTTACCGATGACTGGGTCGAACTTTCCCTCGCCATCGCTCGCCTACGCAAACAAAAATAGTCTATAATCTCTATGAGAACTTTGCACTGTCGAGTAAAGAAGACCTGATAAAAAAGGGATTGCGACTTTATCGGTTAACCGATATTTTTGTCCTGCTCAAGAACTAAAGAAGACCTGATAAAAAAGGGATTGCGACTTTAAATGTTTCACCCCCTGCGGGGGTTGTTACCGAACTAAAGAAGACCTGATAAAAAAGGGATTGCGACAGTCAAGTTACCGGCCATTATCTCCGACAACGTAAAGAACTAAAGAAGACCTGATAAAAAAGGGATTGCGACACCTATCATTCTGTCACCTCGATTTTCTCAGCAGAACTAAAGAAGACCTGATAAAAAAGGGATTGCGACCTCCATCATTCCACCATGCTTCACCATCTGGGAACTAAAGAAGACCTGATAAAAAAGGGATTGCGACTGTTTCCGTACGATTAACGTATCCCTCGACCTCGGAACTAAAGAAGACCTGATAAAAAAGGGATTGCGACGAGGAAGAAGAAACACTACCGCCCTTGCGCCCTGCCGAACTAAAGAAGACCTGATAAAAAAGGGATTGCGACCCATCATTCCACCATGCTTCACCAAATGAATTAGAACTAAAGAAGACCTGATAAAAAAGGGATTGCGACTTACCCTTTGCAGGGTAACACGAATAATCTCGGGGAACTAAAGAAGACCTGATAAAAAAGGGATTGCGACGAAAATTATCTTTGGATATTTGGGTTACAGCTTGGAACTAAAGAAGACCTGATAAAAAAGGGATTGCGACTCTTTAGTTCACCAAGCAAGCGCATATAATGCGAACTAAAGAAGACCTGATAAAAAAGGGATTGCGACGTTGCACACTTGTGCAACACGTTGCACGTCCCAAGAACTAAAGAAGACCTGATAAAAAAGGGATTGCGACTCTGAGTTTATAAAAATATCCCAACTCCCCTGAAAAGAACTAAAGAAGACCTGATAAAAAAGGGATTGCGACCCAACTTTTCTAAGGACATTCACAGAACCTAATGAACTAAAGAAGACCTGATAAAAAAGGGATTGCGACGAAAATCCCGGGAGTGTTCTTGCAAACTCTTTTGAACTAAAGAAGACCTGATAAAAAAGGGATTGCGACGAAAATCCTGGGAGTGTTCTTGGAAACTCCTTTCGAACTAAAGAAGACCTGATAAAAAAGGGATTGCGACACTGTCAAGTTACCGGCCATAATTTCTGATAAGGGAACTAAAGAAGACCTGATAAAAAAGGGATTGCGACTTTTATCTGAGTTTATAGAAACTTCCTAGTTCGAACTAAAGAAGACCTGATAAAAAAGGGATTGCGACTCTCTGACAAAATGTAGAACCTGTGACCCGAAACGGAACTAAAGAAGACCTGATAAAAAAGGGATTGCGACACTTGTGCAACACGTTGCACGTCCCAATCCCTGAACTAAAGAAGACCTGATAAAAAAGGGATTGCGACGAGACGGTGGTTACCCTTTGCAGGGTAACACGAATTGAACTAAAGAAGACCTGATAAAAAAGGGATTGCGACTTTTATTATCTTGTGCATGTGTAAATCCCGTACAGAACTAAAGAAGACCTGATAAAAAAGGGATTGCGACAGTTTATAAAAATTCCCCAATTCGTCCCCCGAAAAGAACTAAAGAAGACCTGATAAAAAAGGGATTGCGACCTCTTCCCAAATTTCCTTTTCTTTTTTTACTTCGAACTAAAGAAGACCTGATAAAAAAGGGATTGCGACAGGAATCGAACCTAATACCTCATGATTAGAAAGAACTAAAGAAGACCTGATAAAAAAGGGATTGCGACCCTGCCTGCATCGTAGCAGGCTTTCATCGTTTTTTGAACTAAAGAAGACCTGATAAAAAAGGGATTGCGACCGAGTCTGCCGACCGCTTCCCAATACTCAGGGAGGAACTAAAGAAGACCTGATAAAAAAGGGATTGCGACCCCTTTTTGCAATCTTGTTAGCGACTCTTTTTTTCGAACTAAAGAAGACCTGATAAAAAAGGGATTGCGACAGAACCCGGGATATTTATTCCGGTATGTTGCCCTGAGAACTAAAGAAGACCTGATAAAAAAGGGATTGCGACAAACAGCGCCCCCGAGTCCACAGTCTTGCTGAACTAAAGAAGACCTGATAAAAAAGGGATTGCGACTGCTTATTGTTAGCTATGCTAATTTAGCTATGAACTAAAGAAGACCTGATAAAAAAGGGATTGCGACTCCTGGAGTTTTTCCCTTCCATGTAGAGGGTTCCCGAACTAAAGAAGACCTGATAAAAAAGGGATTGCGACTCTGATTCGGAAGCATACGAATTACTTTCTACCCAGAACTAAAGAAGACCTGATAAAAAAGGGATTGCGACCCAATCACAACAGGTGAACCTACCTTCACACGTCGAACTAAAGAAGACCTGATAAAAAAGGGATTGCGACGAACAATTACGCCGTCCCATGATGGGCTGGGGGAACTAAAGAAGACCTGATAAAAAAGGGATTGCGACCCATGGATTGCGGAGCCGATGTATATGCGGCAGAGCTGAACTAAAGAAGACCTGATAAAAAAGGGATTGCGACGGAAATTTACATCCCATATCCTTTTTTTAGTGAGGAACTAAAGAAGACCTGATAAAAAAGGGATTGCGACAAGGGTTCCCTTATCTATCTTCAGTTCCCTTACCGAACTAAAGAAGACCTGATAAAAAAGGGATTGCGACTTGGGATGATTTCTCATCCCAAAGTTCTTTTTCGAACTAAAGAAGACCTGATAAAAAAGGGATTGCGACTCCCGTCCTCACAGGTATCTTTGTGGTCGGACATTGAACTAAAGAAGACCTGATAAAAAAGGGATTGCGACCTTCCATGTAGAGGGTTCCTCCATCCACTTTCAGAACTAAAGAAGACCTGATAAAAAAGGGATTGCGACCTTCCATGTAGAGGGTTCCTCCATCCACTTTCAGAACTAAAGAAGACCTGATAAAAAAGGGATTGCGACAAGATTTGCGTCCCCAAGATTTGCGCCCCGAAGATGAACTAAAGAAGACCTGATAAAAAAGGGATTGCGACCTTGTGTGATTTTGTGCCCTTGCGCTTTCAGGAACTAAAGAAGACCTGATAAAAAAGGGATTGCGACCTGCACGGGCAGTGGTGATCTTGCTCAGTATCTCGGAACTAAAGAAGACCTGATAAAAAAGGGATTGCGACTTAAAAATACCGCTAAGGGTATTTTGCTTGAGGCGAACTAAAGAAGACCTGATAAAAAAGGGATTGCGACAAGTATGACCACGCTCTTTAGGCTTTCCAGTAATGAACTAAAGAAGACCTGATAAAAAAGGGATTGCGACGCCGCCATTGGCGGGGTCAGAAGATACAAGTCAGAAGTCAGGAGTGAAAAAGCATGGGGTCAAAAAACATTGGAAGTTATAGGGACTTGATTGTTTGGCAAAAGGCGCATGCATTGGCAAAATCAGTTATCGCGGTTTGTGCTAAATATCCACGCAATGATGAGGCAATAATTATAAGGAAACAACTTTTGCGGTCAAGCACATCTATAGCAGCAAATATCGCTGAGGGTTATGGCGGCAACAAAGGGAAAGTATTTCAAAACTCCCTGACAATTGCGAGACGAGAAGCAACTGAAACAGACTACTGGCTTTTGCTGAGTTTTGAGTTAGGTTTTATCAAGCAAGAAGAACATGCAAATATTGAAAGTGGTTATCATGAAGTTAGGGCGATGCTTTCCTCACTGATTAAAAAACTGGATAGTTCTTCTGACTGTTGACTGAACACTCTTGACTGGCGAAGCCCGGCCTGATAAAAAAGGGATTGCGACTGCCTCAATGCGAGATGTATGCACCCCCGATGCTACTCTTTAAAGAACGACAGCCCCGCCTTCCGTTGGCGGTCGGCGAGATTTCTACTTTCTACGAATTCCAGAACAAGAATGTTGAAATCAGGCCTTAAATGTACTAACATTTGTATAAAGTGAGAGTCGACAGGCTTAAAAGGATTGCGGAGTCAATTCCGCTTACATACAAGATGGCCGTGATCTCGGTCATGGTTGGAATGGCGGTATGGTGGGTTTTCGACTATCTGCACTCCTCACGCCAAAAACGGATGTTCGAAGCGTTCATGACCGAAAGGCTTCTATTGCAGGACAGGCAGGCCCGCACCCGATTTGACAATCACGTTGCTGAATATCATGAAGCGCTGAAGATTGCGGTTTCACATAAAAGTTTCTTGGCCTATCTGACGACACCGGCCTTTGCCAAGCCGCCTTCACCACGCACATTGGAACACAATAAGCTGCCTGTATGGCTCCCTGCCGCATCGCCCATTCGTAACCTTGCCCCTATAACATATGCTGTCCTCACCAACAGCTCCGGGACAGCCCGCGAGATATACAATAATTCACAGGGGCCGGTCCCGCAGGCGCTGCTTTCGCTTCATGAAACCAACGCATCGCAGCGCCTTATCGCCAATATCGACAATAAGCCGTTTATTATCGTTTCTGAATCCATCAGAAGTCCGAAAGGAACAAAACTCGCTCACCTCGTGTTTGCCGTGCCTATAAACAGCGACTTTCCGGGCGTATTAGAAGGCAATCCCTCTGACATCGTGACCGCATTGGCAACAGCAGATTCTCAACTGCTTATCGCCAGCAGCAGACCGGGCGAAATACCTCCGGGAGTTTCCACTAAGGAGCTTGAAAAGAACTACATAATGACCGGAGGCCCCCTTCCTGACCGGGAACAATCCGGCCTTACGCTCCGGTTTCTGACCCTTATGTCTAAAAAAGAATACGAAGGCCTTGGCGCGTCGCTCCGACATAAAGATAGGATACAGCGGGCAGCCACAGCCCTTGCCATTATCATATGCCTTACCTTTATCACTGTCCGTATAACCCGCAAAATAAGTAAAATGACTCTTGAAATAGCCTCTGCCTGCGAGAAGAAATTCGGCGCGAAACCCATGACACACGGCAGGGGAGACGAACTGAAAATACTGGAGGAGCAATTCCATAATTTCATTTATGAAATCGGCGGGGCAAGAGAACTGCTTAAAGAACAGGCTGAAATGATGCTCCGGGAAAAAACCGTTTACCTCGACAACATACTGCACTCCTCACCTCTTGCCATAGCGGCCACAGACATCAATTTTGTCATCAAGTACTACAACCCCGTTGCCGCGAGGCTCTTCGGATATACCGCCGATGAGGTCATAGGTAAAACAGTCATGGAGATACATACTAAGGAAAAAGTCGAGCATTCACGCTTCGAAAAGGCCATCGAGATCGTAAAACGCGAAAACCTGTATATCTATAATGTAAAAGTCAGGACAGACGAAGGCTTCCGCTTCCTTGAATCACGGGTATCAGGCATCTGGGACAAAAGCGGGGAACTGGTAGGTTTTGTCCTTATGTCAAACGACATCACAGAGCGGCACCTCGCCGAAAATGAATTGATGAAGATACGCTACGCAATAGACAGCAGCAGCGATGCGGTGGCCATGGCCGATCTGGATAAGCGCCATATATTCCAGAACAGGGCCTTCTCGGACCTTTTCGAATACACCGTAGAGGAACTAAATGCAGCGGGCGGGCCCGAATCGACCTTCAAGTCGCCTGAAGTCGCAGCCGAAGTCTTCACCTCTGTGCTTCAGGGACACCCGTGGACCGGAGAATGCGATATGGTCGCAAAAACAGGGCGGGTCTTCAGCACACGCCTCCGCGCAGACGCGATAAAAGACTCGCATGGAAAAATCGTCGGACTGCTCGGCGTATTCACGGACATTACCGAGCAAAAACGTATAGAGGATAACATCAAATCCGTGGCGAGGTTCCCGGCCGAAAACCCCTCGCCGGTGCTCAGGGTCAGTAAATCAGGCACACTCATTTACGCCAATGCGGCATCCAGTCCCATTCTCAAACTATGGGGATGCAGGGAAGGCGAACCGCTGCCCGAAGGGTGGCGAAACATGGTCTCGGACGTGTTAAGCAGACAGGTGACCCGCGAGATAGACGTAGAGTGCGACGGCCGCGTATTTTCGGTCATACTAACTCCGCTCGGCAGCAGCAATGATGTCAACCTTTACGGCCGTGACATTACCGGCCGTGTGCAGATAGAAAAGGAACTCAGGCAGAAGCAGGCCGAGCTGGCCGAATTCAACCGGACACTCGAAGATCGGGTGGCAGAAGAAGTAATAAAAAATATCGAGCAGGGACAGATGATGATAATCCAGAGCCGGCAGGCCGCAATGGGAGAGATGATAGGCAACATAGCGCACCAGTGGCGTCAACCGCTCAACACCCTCGGACTGATGATCCAAGACCTGCGCCATGCCCAAAAATACGGGGAACTCGACGAAACATATCTCGCAAAGAGCGTCGAGGAAGGCATGGGGCTCGTCAAACTCATGTCGCAGACCATCGACGACTTCAGGAATTTCTTCACGCCGAACAAGGAGAAGGAACTATTCAGCCCGCTCCGGAACATACGCAAGACGATCTCTTTTGTGGAGGCGAGTTTCAGAAACCATAATATCGCCGTAAATCTGGACGCAGCGCACGACGAAGATATCGAGGGTTTCCCGAACGAATATTCGCAGGCGCTCCTTACCATACTGAACAACGCAAAAGACGCCCTACTTGAACAAAAACCCCAAGCCCCACGCATAGATATAAGGCTCATCTTCGAGAACGGCCGCTCGGTGGTAACGGTCTTTGACAACGCAGGTGGGATAAAAGAAGGGATAATTGATAAAATATTCGATCCGTACTTCACAACCAAAGAACAAGGAAAAGGCACTGGCATAGGCTTGTACATAGCCAAGACCATAATAGAAAAAAATATGGGCGGACGACTGTCGGCTCGCGCCTTGAAAGACGGAATAGAATTCAGGATAGAGGTATGACGGAACAGGACAGATACAAAAAAATGGACATCTCCGTGCTTTATGTCGAGGACGAGCCTGCTGCCCGGGAAAAGACCGCCCGGATGCTGAAACGCGAGGTAAGGACCATCTATCTCGCCGAAGACGGCGTGGAAGGGCTCGAAATCTTCAAGCGCCATAATCCGGACATCGTGATCACCGACATAAAAATGCCCCGAATGGACGGTCTGGATATGACAAGGGCCATCAAAGAGATCAACAAGCTCACGCCTGTGATTGTGACCACTGCCCACGACGATACCGCATTTTTTCTTAAATCCATAGAAATAGGCATAGACCGTTATGTGCTGAAGCCTATCGACCAGTCCCTGCTTACGGAGACCCTAGTCGAGTTTGCGGAAACCATACGCAGGACCGAAGAACTGCGCCAGAAAAACAAGCTGCTCGAAGAATACAAAAGAGCGGTCGATGTCAGCAGCATACTCTGCAAGACAGACACCGGGTGGCGGATAACATACGCAAACGACGCGTTCTGCGGAATATCCGGTTTTACCTGCGCGGAACTGACCGGTAAAGAATATCTTTTTGTCATCAAACACGATAAACAGGAAATCATGCTGCGGGATATGCGTTCCAATCTCGAGTCCAACAATATCTGGAAGGGAATAATAGAACACCGCAGAAAAGACGATACGAGCTGCTTTATCGATCTCACGGCCCTTCCGATCCTCGACGCGGACGACAAGGTGGTTGAATTCATTTATATCGGAAATGACGTTACCGAGTTGATAGACCTCAATTCACGTCTGAAAAAACTGTCCGACACCGATACTCTGACACAGGCATACAACAGGATGGCGTTCAATAACATCATCGAGACCGAAATGCAGCGCGCAAAACGCTACAAAACACCCCTCTCGCTCATATTGTTCGATATCGACAACTTCAAAAAGATCAACGACAACTTCGGCCACCTAGCCGGGGACGAGGCGCTGAAACGGCTGGCATGCATTGTTTCAGCAACGATCCGGAACGTGGACATACTGGTCAGGTGGGGCGGAGAAGAGTTTGTCGTCATCGCTCCGGAAACGAACCTGTCCGCAGCAAATGAAGCGGCTGAACGTCTCAGGGAGGCGATCGAAGGTTCTGATTTCGACGGGATAGGCAGCGTCACATCCAGTTTCGGGGTGTCCCAGTTCAGGGAAGACGACCATCCCGGAGCCCTTATCAAAAGGGCTGATGAGGCGCTTTACAAGGCCAAGGAAAAGGGGAAAAACAGGGTTGAACTCGAACAGTGATCCCCCTAAACTGAACATTCTTCTGGTCGAGGACGACACGTCCACACGCAGGTTCATTAAATCGGCGCTGACAAGATGCTTCCCCTATTGTCAGGTGGATGAGGCGGCTGAAGGCAACGACGCCAGAATCATACTCGAAACACTGCGGTATAACGTAGTACTATGCGATTGGGACATCCCCGGCATGAGCGGCGGCGACATCCTGCGCTGGATGCGGCAGCACCCGCACCTGAGCAAAACCCCGTTCATAATGATAACGGGCTTCAAAGACGCCGAACATGTTTTACAGGCGAAACAGTACGGAGTAAGCGATTACATAGTCAAACCGATCACAATAGACGTGCTCCTCAAGAAAATCCAAAACGTCAGTCCGGATTTCGAGGAAAAGAGCTTTTGAAAGCCTTAAAACACTAAGCATGCCCCCAATCGACTTTCAAACATACTGGGGTATTTTTCCCCTTGGGATAGCCATCTCCACCCTCGCCATGCTGACAGGGATAGACGGCGCAGCCTTCTGGGGGCCTGCGCTCCTTCTTCTCTACGGGGTAGACCCTGCCGTAGCAGTGGCCTGCGGCATATTCATCGAGGTCTTCGGCTTCGGTTCCGGTGTTTACGGCTATGCAAGAAGAGGCAAAATACTTTTCAGATACGCCCTCCCCTTCCTCGTCGTAGCCGTCCCTTTCGGACTTGCCGGAGCATATATATCGAAAACCCTCTCTCCTACGGCAATAGCTGCGGCAATAGGAATTGGGTGCCTGTTTCTGGCCTACAGGAATTTCGAGAGGGCCCGTCTCTCTATTCAGGAAACTGCTCCGGACTCGCTGCATATTGAAAACAAGTCTGCAGGCTATCTGTTGAGCGGGATAGGCGGCTTTTTTACAGGCGTAATCGGGTTCGGGTTAGGCGAAACCAACAACTACTACCTGCTGATAAAAAACAGGTTCCCTGCAACCTATGCTACGGGAACGACCGTCTTTATGATCGCGCTGACCGCGTTTGCCGCTTCGCTCTTCAATGTCTTTTATTTCAAACAGGCTGCACAGCTCGATCTTACACGGATATACAGTATAGTTGTCTTTGCGGTACCGGCTGTGCTCATTGGAGGCCAGCTCGGCGTGAGGCTCGCGCATATCATTTGCCGCCCTGTCCTGCATTACGTCCTTGTCGCGGTCTTTATACTGATGGCCGTGATGTCTTTTACCCGTACGTTCAGGTAAAACCCGTTCGTAATAGATTTTACAGAAAAGACTTGACAGTATCCCTATGTTTTGCAAATGACGAAAAAAAATTCCATTGTCTTTATCCTATAAACAACCGGTTAGCTCCTTACTTGCAATTTTCTCTTGATCCAATCAGGGTTACGTCGCATCGGCAAAACAGCGACAACATAAGCAACGTCATCTACAATTTCGTAATAAACTGCGTAAGGAAATCGATTGGCAAGCATCCGATAGAGACCAAACTGCTTACTGTGAATGCCTGCGTAGATTATCAGGGATTCGAGATCGGCAAGCAGGCTGTCCCAAAAGTAATCGCCAACACCGGCTTCTTTCCGGTCATAAAAGGTTTTTCCGCTGTTCAGGTCGTCAATGACCTCTTTCGATACAACTACAGACCCGACTTTCACGGCTTGCGGCTCGCCCTTAACTTTTCAAGGGAAATAAATTCCGCCTCACCGTTTTCGATCTTTCTTTTCCTCTCTTCCAGAACATCACGATGCCATTCAGGGGATTCCATTTCGCATTCCTCATCCATAAGCGAATTCCAGAGCGACTCCATGGCTTGCAGGCGCTCAACTCTGCTCATTTTCTTGATTTCCAGCGTGTTCATTTTAATTCCCTCCCTTCATCCTAAATACCACTTTGTTCCGGCGTTTACCGTCCCCTTTTCTTTAGCGCTATTCTTTTATTATACTCTCACTCAGCTCGAATAAGAACGTTGTTTATCCTAGCCTTGCCTGCATGGATCCCGTCAAACGTGCGCCTCCCCAGATCCGTTTCTTATTATAGCCCGCATTCCACAAGGATTATGGATACATTGTCGGGCGCGCCCCTCTCTATAGTCCGGTCCATAAGCAGCCTGCATGCCTTGTCCGGCGATAAACCGGCCTTTAGCGCCTCCTCCACCTCGGAAGCATTCATCACCCTGAACATGCCGTCGGATGAGAGGAGGAACATATCGCCTTTTCTGACTTCATAAAATGCGACATCGGACGTGACTGTCTCATCGGAGCCTACGGACCTTGTGAGGACATGGCTCAACTTATGGTTTTCCGCCTCTTCAGGGCTGATCCGTCCCGCGTCAGCCATCGCCTGCGCCTGATTGTGGTCTTTGGTAAGTTTTTCAAGTTTAGCGTCCCGCACCCTGTATATCCTGCTGTCGCCGACATGTGCGGTGTATGCCCGGCCCGACATTAAAAGCAACAGCGATATGGTCGTCCCCATCAGTCCGCCGGGACCTTTCCGCCATTCGTCGTATATCCGCCTGTTTACGGTCGAGACAGCATCTTGCAGGCAATCGATGACCCTTGTTTCATCCTCAGGCGAGCCGGACATCCTATGAAAACAACTTTTCAGAAACGAAGCTGTTCCGCTTACAGCCATACTGCTGGCCACTTCTCCGCTATCATGTCCTCCCATGCCGTCGGCCACGATATACAGGCCGAGATCGTCGTCCATAAAGATACTGTCCTGATTGGTCCGGCGTTTGACGCCCCTGTCGGTCATTCCGGATGATCGCAATGTCAATGCCCTCGACTCATTTCCGCTCTATGACGATTTCACAGGCGGACGACAGAGAGAGTTTCTGATTGTGCGCTACAGGGGTCTTGGCATTTGCCGCAAGCCTGTTGCCGTTAAGGTATGTTCCGTTGGTGGAATTCAGGTCTTCTATAAGCCATCCGCCGTTTTCGAAGGTGAAACGGACATGCCTTCTGGATATGGTCTTATAAGGCTGCAGGATCTCTTTGCCGACAGCCTCGCGCCCTA
Source organism: Nitrospirota bacterium (assembly GCA_004321915.1). Lineage (GTDB taxonomy): Bacteria > Nitrospirota > Thermodesulfovibrionia > Thermodesulfovibrionales > Dissulfurispiraceae > MYbin3. The sequence goes on along the minus strand of SCQE01000017.1, from coordinate 21,461 downwards.
CTATGTCCCCATCGCATACAGGTATGTCTCCGCCGCCCGACAGCTTCAGAACGATACCGCCCCTTTGAACGATTGTCCTGTCTTCGGCCATTGAAACCGGGGGCTGCTCATTGTCCACAGGACTGACTCCGGAAATGTCGCCGAGGCACATCCCGCACATCATCTCCGAGGGCTCGTTTCTTGTCTTGCAGGTGGGGCATATCTTAACCAAGGACATTTTTTATCTCCTCCGAATCGCTCTGCAGCGGAATGCCTACAATATAAACAGAACCCGTTTTCTCGATTATCTGTAACCGCCGGTCGGCGTTTTGTCCGTACTCGCGATATCTTTGTATTAACGCGTCATCTTTTGCAAGGACGATCATCCTCTGGTTTTCCGACCCTTTCCAAGAATAGGACGTGGTCAGACCCTCTACAAAGCAGCCGTCTATCAGAACGTCTATCAGCGCCAGAATATCAGGGTAGTTTTCCTTCAGATAATCATATTCATATCCGCTGTAAACCATGATGTCATTAAAGCCGTGTTCTCTTATACCCGACAAGAGTGAATAAAGAGCTGCGGGCTGGTCAAAAGGTTCACCGCCGGAGATGGTTATGCCGTCAGGTGCGGCACACTTATAGCCTGCTATGTCGGCCAGCAGTCTGCCTACGGTAGTCTTGCAGGTATCGTTGACCTCCCATGTGTATTGAGAGATGCAGCCCTTGCATCTGATATTGCAGCCCTGAAACCATATCCCCACTCTCCTGCCGGCCCCGAGCGACAAGACAGGATAGTGGACAAGTCCTATGTGGATATCCTCTATAGCACGAGTTCCCATATTGTATCTTTTTTCAGCACATCGGTTATCGTCAGTCTATCACGACCTTTCGAACGGTCCTCAAAGAGCGCCCTAGACAGGGGGTTGATGAAAACGTCTTCGAGTTTATTGCCTACGCCCCTTCCGCCCATTCCTAGGTCCGAACAACACGCCTCCCTGAGTTTGGCCAAGGCGCCTTCGCTTATATCGATACCTACCTTATGCGTGTCTTCGATCTTGTATATGACATTCCTGAGCATCTTGTCGAGTATGCGATAGGCCACGGCGGGCCTGATGAAATCGAATACAACGATATTGTCGCCGATCCTGTTCAGTATTTCGGGTCTGCCTATTTTGTACTTGAAGAAGTCTTCGATCGACCCGAGTATGCTTTTGTTTATGTCCTCGTACGACATGTCCGGGCCCACTTTCTGTATTTTCCGGCCATCGGGCGTCACCTCGTATATGCCGAGGTTGCTGGTAAATACGATCAGGCTCTCCGAAAAATATGCGGTCTCCCCCCTGCCGGAAGTAAGTCTTCCGTCGTCCAGTATCTGGAGAAACACATCCAGTATCTTGGGATGCGCTTTTTCTATTTCATCGAACAGCACAACGGAAAAAGGGTCCTGCTTTATGGAATTGGTGAGCTGTCCGCCGACGTCGTATCCGACATATCCGGGAGGCGCGCCCACGAGCCTCTGGTCTGCGTGTTCATGTGCGAACTCGCTCATGTCAAAACGTATGTAACTGGTCTCTGAACCGAAGAGCAGCTCCGTAACTGCCTTTGCGAGTTCAGTCTTGCCTACGCCGGTCGGCCCGGCAAAAAAGAGCACGCCCTTTGGTCTCTGTGAAAACTTAGAATACTGAGAACCCGAAAGATTAAATACAGACCTCTTTATTATGTCCGAGGCCTTGTTTATCGCAAGGTCCTGACCCATTACCCTTTTTGACAGCAGCGGCCCTGCATCGCCGATCTTGCCCATATCTATCTTCGACCACGGGTTTTCGACTATGCCGAGCTTGTACATCCTTATCGCCTCTGCTATCTCGCCGAAGGGCACCCCCTCCCTCTTTGCAAGGGCGACGATAGAGACTATCTCGGTACCGTGCAGTCCGTTGGTCTGATCGACGAATATGGATATGCCTTCCTGCCTCTTGGCCTCATCCAGTTCGTTGAATTTATCGATATTTTTTGAAAGGTTTTCGACGATCGTCTTGCGTACCGGATAATCGGGCTTAGGCACCGCCAGATTTTTTATCTTGGGGTTGTCCAGCGTATACCACGCAGGCACATCGTTTTCCTTGTCCATTATCCAGACAGCCAAATTGAATTTCGGGGCGCTGTCGTTACCAGTCATCCTCGGCACAGCGGTCTGTGCAAGCCTGAACATCCTGAAATAAAATTCGTTGATGTCGTTGCCGGCTATGTCCGGAATGCGGGAGGAGAAGTTCAGGACCACAGAACAGTATTCCCGCTCGTTTTCCACCAGCCTCTCGATCATTTCCACGGCCTTGCCTACCGTGCAGGCAAAGGTCTTGTCCTTGCCGGGGGACTCTCCTGTAATCGACTTAAAAGCGTCGGGGTCCCCTTCAAGCAGCGTGAACCCGTATAGCGGCTCGTAGGCAACCACCATACCGTAACCGTTTTCGGTAAGCATCCTCCTCAGGTAATCAATCATTTTGAACGTGATTACGCTTCCGCCCAACTCCATGGGGTAGACGTCATATACGTTGCCCCACAGCATGAACTGGGGCTTTATAGACATAAACCTCACTATCTCTCTGGCCCACTTAGGGACTATATTCCGGTCCATTCGTGATCCCCCGTCATATTTCCGGTAAAAGCCATTCTCCCTCCTCGCCGGTCTTTTTTTACCATCGCCCCTGAAGGACGTCGTCAAATCTGGTTTCATACTTCATTCTCAAAGTGTCCCCGAACGGGGTCTCTTCTATTCTGTCACCCAAAAGGGATTTAAGCAAAAAACCGATGACCGGCGCCTCTGTGATGGGAGCATCTTCGTCCGCAAGACCGAAGAGTTTTGCGTACACTTCGTTTAATATCTCTTTGTCCATGACGTCCCACTTTATTTCTCCGGACTTCAGGGCGTCTATGTACCTGACCATGTACATGAGGTCCGGCGGGTGTTCTTTAATAAGCCTGTCCTTTATCTTGTTCATCATCGGCCGAATTTTCAAATCCACCCTGTTTTTTATGTATAAGGATATCTTGGTATATTCTTCCTTCGACAACATGCAGAGCCTGTCTGCAAGCGATCCTTGCGCACGATTGGCCGCACTGTTTTTCACGCCTGTATTGGCCTTGGAGATATGCAGCATATTCTCAAGGATACCGTAATATTTCTCGGCATAATTATCGAAATCGCTCTTTTTGATCAGAAGCTCCGCCCTCTGCAGTTCCCTGAACGCAAAAATGGAACCCGAATATTCCGACGGCCCGCCGTCAAGGATATCGCCCCTGAGCGTTTCCGGTATAAGGTATTCCTCTTCCAGACGGCGCAGTTCATCACGGCTTATGATATGGTTTATCTCTATCAGCCGGGTAAGAAGCCCAGCTGTTTTTATATACTCGGCTGTATGCCCGGATGTCAGGCATTTCCCGATATTTTCCTTCAAAGGCCCCGAGATCACATAATCGCTCAATATCTCCGAGTACCTATCTTTTGAAAAAAAGGCGTCCGGGTTTAAAGCAAGAAGCTCAGGCTGGAGGTAAAGGTCGTCCCAGAAAGCATGGGGCAGCATGTAACTGTCGGGATTGACGAACAGGTCGAGCAGCTTAAGCGCGCCCTCGTATTTTTTTTCCTGAACATATATCCGGGGCGACCTGCTCTCTATGGCCTTGAGTATTGCGAGCAATTCATTATCTTTTCTGGTCGTCAGTTTCAGGTATTGCTCAAAATAGCCGCGCAGCTTGCCGTTGATCAGTTTTTCGACGAGCGCAAGTTCCGCAGGCGTGTTCTCTTTTCTCAGCGCCTTACCTATGTAGATCGACAGGTTCTTGGCCGATATCAATTTACCGTAGAGGATAAAAGGCAGTTCCTTGTTGAGGCCGCAGGCGAGCGTCATTACAACCAGATCCATGTCGTCTTTCGCCTCTTTCCTGGCGTTTATCGTCCTTACGGCCGTATCGTAGTCCTCCATCCTCTCAAGCCACTTTGCTATGTATTCGTTGTAGAGATGCTCTTTGGCATCGCGCCACGCCTCTTCGCTTTCAAGAAACGAGCCGACAAGGTCCTCGAAGGAATAAAAGTCCCTTTCACGGAATTTATAAGGCAGGCGGAATTTCTTGCCTGTCCGCACTTCAGGCACATAATAAACAGGCACGTTCCTGTCTCCGTCAAGCCATCTCTTTACCTCGTTGTATCCCCATCTGGCATGAGGGTCTCTGGTAAGCAGACCTCTTGTGAGATTAAAAAAATCAACCGGTATGTCCTCCGGAATGCTCACCCCCTTGGTTGCGAGCGTGAACATTATCACTTTAGTGTCGATGCCGCTGAACGGGTGTCTGCCCATAAGAAATTCAAGGATTATAATACCGAGAGACCAGTAATCAGCCTCTTTGCCCACCACCCCTGTAAAGGCCTCAGAAGACCAGTAAAGCGGGGTGCCTTTTACGGTCGTCATCTTCCTCGACAGTTCCGGATCGAGCATCGAGGATATGCCGAAGTCGGCAAAAACAAGGTCAAGCGGGTCGGGGTTCCTTACAAGTATGTTCGAGGGTTTCAGGTCCAGATGGAGGATGTTGTTGTCATGAATGACCTTCAGGCCTTCAAGTATCTCGCCTATTATCGTACGCACGGTTTTTTCGTCGGGCTTGCCCTTTACGAAGTCCTTTAAAGACCCGTGGGCCGCGTACTCCATAAGCTCAAACCATCTCTGCGTCTTTTCATCGAGCCCGCATTCATCTATTCTGATAATATGTTCCGGAGAGAGATCGCTCAGCTGCTTCGCTTTTTTCAGGATTTCTCCGGGGGGATTCATTCCGTACCTGTAAAGCTTAAGAATATTCTTTTTGCCGTTGTCGTCTATGAGATAGATGTCCGCTTCTCCGCCGGCTGCAGGATATTCCTCTATAACGCTCCGGCCCCTAAAAGCCTTTAGACGAAGGTCTCTTGTTTCGTGCCTAGACCTCTCTACAACGGTGCGTTCGTTTTCGATTACAGTTCTGCCGGTTTCGGAAATTGCCCTATCGGATTTTTCCCGAACGGTCTTTTCGGTACCCTCGACGATGGTCTTACCGTTATCGGATGTGCCGATCATCAGGACTGCTTCATTGACGCTTCAGCGCCGGAACCGTTAATGGCCGCCGCCTTTGCCCGTGCCTGAGCAGCGCCGGCACTGACTATGCAGGCTACCCCCTCCTCCTCAGGCTCCTTGATGAATTTCACGTCAGCGGTCAGCCCTACCTCCCTCAGCTTTTCGATAAACCCTTTATAGTCCTTACACCATTGTTTTGCCGTATCGATGTCTTTCTGCTTCTGATACGAGGTGATGTTCTTCTTTTCGTCCTCGGTATCCACCATACGGACCATTCTCGTAGTCAGCTTGCCGTCCGGGTCGAGCCTTAACATGATCTTATAGCCGTCCCATTTAGTGGACAGATATACGACCTCGCCATTTTCTATCTTCCCGGCAATGTCATCCCCGACAGCTACGTGATAACCCAAGGCCTCAAGTCTGTTCTTTATCTCAAGGACGGTCACTTCCCGGGCCGCAAGTTCAGCGGCGCATGACAGTATGGTTTCATACTCTTCGCGGGTTATATTTTTTCTGGCGATGAGCATTTGGATGTCGCCTGCCAGTTTCCCTGAACCGGGATGCTGCCTGAGCGTCTCAATCAGTCCGTTCAGCACATTCCTGTATGCTATCGTCTCCGCCGCAGCTTCTTTAAGCTTTCCATACCTCAATTTAATATTGTCCTTTACAACAGACAACCTTTGAGCGTAAGTCTCGCCTTTCACGCTATCCACGAGCGGCAGGAGTTCCCTGTAAACGTCTTCGTCGTAGGCCTTTGTTAGCGCGTGGAATCTGAGTATTTCGGTACGGATGGAATTATTAGAATTTGAGACTTCGGCGGGACGCTGAGGCGCAAGCGTATCTTCCGTCTCAGTGCCGGGGGCACCCAACCTTGTTTGGGAATCGTCCATCAGAGGGACTGCAGGTTTATATTCCTGTAAAAGCAGGTCTTCCTTTTGGGAAAGTTTTGCCAGTTCGATCTTTTTTCTTAAATCCGTTATCTTTGCGTTGAGCGCTCCCAAGACATTCTTTATATCCTCTTTCCTGTCCTGATCTAGGGCCGCCTTTATTTCAGCCGCCAGTTTCCCGGCAACGTCCATGTCCCGTTCGAGTTGTTTTCCTGCGGCGGCGTCAACGTCGTCGAGCTCTTTCCTTAAATTGTAAAGCGTGTTGTTCAGTTCGGACTTGAGCTTGTCTTTCTCCTTGGTTTCAGCGGATTTGTCGAAACAGAGGTATATTCCCCAAGCAACGCCCATTCCTATGCCGAGCAAAGCCTGCCCCATCAGCCTACCGAGATCAGCCAAAACCGTCCCTTGATCAACATCCGTCACAACCACGCTGCTCATAACTTTTCAGTCCCCCGATGTGCGGCCGATACAAGTTTCGTAATAATTATACCTTGCTATTTCACCGGTGGCAATACATGCGGGGACGCAAACCGATTGCACTATCGCAGTTTTAAAGAGCGCTTGATCTTTACTCGGTCTTACAGCTTAAATTTACTTACCTCTTCTTTCAATTGCACGGCAAGTCTTGCGAGATCGTTCGACGCCTGCGCTATACCGTTGGCGCTGTCAGTCGTCTCTTGAGAAACAGTCGACACTGTTTCCAAATCGCTCCCTATCCCATCCGAAACCGTCGACATTTCATTCGTAGCGGCCGCTATTTGCTCGACCATCCCCTGAAGCGTATGCACGCTCGATACTATCCTCTGTAAACCGTCTCCGGCCTTGTTTGAATAAGCTACGCCGGATTCGACCCTCTTTAAGCTCTCTTCCATTGCGGATACGGCCTTGTCAGTTTCTCCCTGAATTGAGTTGATCATATCGCCTATCTCTGTCGTTGCCTTTGCAGTCCTCTCGGCGAGTTTCCTCACCTCATCCGCGACTACCGCAAACCCCCTGCCCTGCTCCCCTGCCCTTGCAGCTTCGATAGCAGCGTTTAACGCAAGAAGGTTCGTCTGGTCCGCTATGTCTTTTATGACCGTAACAACGTCTCCTATCTGTTTTGAGCGTTCTCCCAGTGAAGTTATGAGCTGTGCCGATTCGGTCACCGTGTTCGATATTGCCTGCACCTCGTTCACTGTGTTATTCACCACCTTGGAGCCTTCTTCCGCCACTTTCAATGTATTATTGGCCGAAGAAGCGATTTCCGAGGCGTTTCTGGCTATATCGATCACTGTATGGGACATTTCTGTGGTTGCCGCAGCTATCTGTGTCGCCCTAGTCGATTGCTCGGAAACCCTGCCCGACATCTGCTGCACAGTTGCGGACAATTCCTCCGAGCTGCCGGCAACGTTATTGCTTGTAGCGCTCATAGTCTCTATGGTTTTGCGAAGATTTTTGACCATTCTCTTCACGGAAGCGAGCGCACTCGTCTCATCTTGCGCCTTCGTGTCGATTTTCATAGTCAGGTCACCGTTTGCAACAGCCTCGGCTATCCTGACGACCTCCGCAGGCTCTCCGCCGAGTTGATTAAGAATGCTCTTTACTATAAACACGCCAAAAACCAATCCCATACACGCGGCAACGCCCACCAAAACCGCCATTGTCAGTACGATGCGTTTCTCTAGTCCCTGTATAAACTCTGCCGAAGAATCCATTTTCTTGACAGCGCGGGCGGCAAGTTCCTCTGCCTCTTTTTCAAGTTTGTGGGTAGAGTCCTTGAATTCACCTATGGCTGCATTGGCCTCTTGGGTGGTCTTGACCTTGCCGTCGTTGATTAGACCCAGCACTTTATTGAACCCGGAACCGTAAACCTCTATCTGCTTCTGGAACAATTGAACAGCCTCTTTGTCTTTTGGTTCGCTCACCACTTTTTCGAGCGCTTTGACCTGCGCTGCGAACTCTTCGTACTCTTTCTTCCACTTTTTCAGATACCCATCTTGTTTCTCTTTTGATGCGATATTGATAAACAAATCTTTTTCATATCTCCGCAGGTTAAGCAGGCTGGACTTAATGTCATCGGCATGTTCCAACATTTCAACGTCTTTTTTAATAATGCCGCCTGCCGCGCTCGAAACCGAATGCAGGCCCCAATGCCCTATAGCTCCTACAACAAAAACCAGAAAAATTACGACCCCGAAACCTAACCCCAACCTCTTGCCTATTTTCATCCCTTTAAGCCCCATTGTTCCTCCCTCCTTTAACCTCTCACAAGCGCTTATGATTAATATTATACCTATGATAGGCTGGACAGCAATGAGTTAGTTTCCTCCAGCGCATTTTCGGCCTGCTTGCGTCGGACTCAACCCGTTGACTTTCGCCGGATACCTATAGGGCAGGGGCTTTACAGAAAGGACATCAGGAAAACCTTCTCATTCGTAATAATTGTCTATCTTGTCCTTCAGGAATTCGCCCATGGCCTTGTCGGTCTTAGACACATGGTTTACGAGCCAGTGATAAATGACCCCTGTGATGCCTGAGGCCAGCAAAGACATGTCCCGTTTTTCAAAATGGACCTTGAGGGCATTAAAACTCTCTATGAATTCTTCGTGTTGCATCCTGTGGGAATTATAATCGGGATATTCCAGTACACGCATATATTTTTCTTCGAGAGTAAAATGCTTTCTCACATAATCTTCCAGAAAGCCTATCGCCCTGCCTACATGAACGTCGCCCTTCTCTTCCTGAAGGTCCTTTGAGAGGTCTTCGAACAACATAAAAAGTTCCTGATGCTGCCGGTCAATAACTTCAACCCCTACAGACAAAGACGGAGTCCATTTAAACATAGTCCGCACCTCCCAAAGGCCTATAGATAAAAGGTTACCTCATCCACCTGAGAAAATCGCTCAAATCCGCAACATACCGGTCTACAATGAAAAGCGGCTGCGGCGGCATCGCAATAAGCGCCCCTCTCTGCCCGAGCTCCGAAACCGTTGTTTCGAGCGCCCTGAGGTCCCTCGAAACAAGGACCGGCGAGAACCTATGGGGACTTTTCTGTAACAGGTATATTATGTCGTTGACGATCCCTTCAGGGTAATTGAAGCACAAAACCGGCCTGCTGCCTGCATAGAATTCGATTATAGGGTTTATCTGAGGGTACCCGGGCACATAGTTCGGGTCCCAATACGAAGAGAACCCGCCCAGATCGAAATATACCGGCTCGTATCTGGTCGGCATCTTCTTCAATTCCTTGGCCAAGAGCAGGTCCCCCCTCAAACGGTATCCAGCCATAAGGTTTCCAAGCCTTTGCTTGTTCTGCACAATCATTTCATTCGGCTGAGATTCGGGTATCTTGTAAACAGGATATCTGTCATGAAGAAGCAGACGGTACCAGAAGACAATCAATATGACACAAGACAACAATAGATATGCAGGCAGCGCATATTTCCGGACTGAAGATAAAGCGGATACGGTTTCATCCTTGTCGCCGTACAATGCAGCAACGAAAGATCCGGCGGCAGACCATGTAAAACCGCCTATCAGCATCGCGACAAACGGCGCCATCTGCCTGCCCTGATACGGCATCCGCGCTCCGTGAGGCAGCACAAAGATATATGCAAGACCGCACAGAAAGAGCAGACAGAGTATTGCAAAAGACGGAAGGCTTTTGTCTTCGCGGCCTCTCAGCATAAAAACATACAAAAGAAATACGATCAGAACGCCTGCAATCCATTCGGAAGGGCTGAAGACGCTGTTAAATACCATCAAGACCGTGGTAAAGACCAGATCGAACCTGCTTTGGCCCGGCCCGCCGTAGGTTTCGACACCGCCGCTCTTTTGCATGAACGTTACCTTGATGTCCTGAATCGCGGTCTCGATGCCGAAATACCATATGTTTTGCAAAAGCTGAAGCGAATGCGCGAGTATCGGGGCTAGTGAAAAAATCAGGTACAGCTTCCATCTGAATTTACGGTTAACAAGTATGTCCCATCCGACAAGCCATGTGTAGATAAAAAATACGGAATCGAATGAGGACAGTGACAAGGCAAACTCGCTCAACCACGCAATTATCAGCAATTTTTTGGCCTTTGCCTTATCGTCAGTCTCGAAAGCCATTACCGTCAGCAGCATAAATCCGAACCGTATCATATCGTCAAGGGGCTGGTTGGCTATACTGTCGGCATAGCCCAAAAACACAGGCGATATAGCGTAAAACAATACGGCAAAGAATGCGGCCTGAGGCGACGCTATTCTTGAAAATACGATAAACATCAAGACAAGAGCTGCAATGGAGAAAACGATAGAAAGCATGCGCGCATGGAATATGTCGTCGAGCCCTATCTTGAACAATACCGCGTAAGGAACAAGATAGCCTGCGGGATAGTGGGTATACCACAGTCTCGGCCCAACGCCCGGAGCGCTTCCCGGACAGGTGCCGTGAGCATGATGGCGCAATTCAGGATCGTCGAAAAGCTTGACCACCTTTGCGTATCCTTGAGGTATGAAGAGGAAATAATTATTGAACCAGCCTTCCTCGTCCCATTGCCTTAAGGAAAGCATAGTCTGGGCGTCGCCGAACCCCCAGTCGCTCCAGCGGTACTCATCCGAAGCCCTTACCGCTAGAAAAAGCATAAGACATAAGAGTAACACCGCCAAAGCAGCGTGAGTCACACGCATGCCTTGTAAAAACGTTTTAATCTTTAAAACCGGTCCGTTTATGGTCATAGTCCGAAAAAACTAAATAAAATTACAATGCATGGGCGGCTCTCCGGTTTCCGTATCAAGCGCAGCCTCTCCCTTCTTAAGCCCCCATAGAAACTCGTTCACTTTATGCTGCAGACAGAGAGAACCGCACATCGTCTTTGCGTCGAACTTCTCGGACGCTATAAGGTTTATCACTTCCCAGTAACGCTCGCCTTTCCAGAGTTCTTTGAAAGAGGTATCTGCAATATTGCCGATATGATATCTCTTATACTTGTCGTTGAAAAGCATGCCGCACGGCGCAACAAGACCTGACCCGGAAAACTGCATTATCAAAGGCGGGCCGTAACATTGCGAATAGCAGCGCTTGCCTCCGCTCAGTATCTTCGACCATTTGGCGCGAACAATGTAAGAGCCGTCCGACATGGCCTCGGCCTGTTTCAGTGTATCTATAAGCCCGAAATATTTCGAATAATCCACTCCCAAGCTCGAATTCTCGTCATCGCTGCAATGTTTGATCACCAAGTAATCCACGCCGAGTTCCTTGCCTAATTTCGCAAGCGGAATTATCTGGTCAGCAAACTCGGGAAGCAGCACCATCTGCAAACCTAAGGTCACGCTCAATCCCCTGCGTTTTTTTATCGCGACTGCCTGTTTGATCGTATTCACTATCTTTTCGAAACATTGCGGGGGACAGCCGTGTATCTGCGCATAGCGCTCGGCCGTGGCGGCGGAAATATTGAACCGGAGGTATGTCAATGCAGGCAGTATATCGTCGAGCCTTTCGTCCTTCAAAAGAAATCCGTTTGTGCCGAGGGCCATATCGAGACCGTTCGCCTTGCCCCTTAGAATCGCGTCATACAGATGCGGCGAACAGGTGCTTTCGCCGTCACTCACAAAGCTTATGGCCTTTACGCCGATCTCCGCAGCGTCGTCCAGAAAACGGTAAATGACATCCTTGGTCATACGTTTTTCGTCATTTGCCTGAAGCTGTCCGTAGCAGTAGACGCAGCGGTAACTACAGGCCCGGGTCAGCGCACAGTCGATCGTTATAGGCGCAACCCGCTCACCCCGCAGCAAGGCCTCGACCCTGTCTTTGTGCCAAAGCAGTTTGTGTCCGTCGAGTATTATCTTTTCTTCCATTATGTTATCCCTCAAGCGCCCTAAATCTTTTATAGGTCACCGTTGCCGGAGATATCTCACCTTTCCCGCCCCCGCAGAAATAAGCCGAACAGAAGGTCGATATATAAGCCTTAATAACATTTTTAAGCGACTTCAGACTTACTGCCTTGGACACGCCTTCCGCGCGTACTTTGAGGGCATACGGCACTTCGGCGTAAAGATAGCCGGCGCGTATGCATTTTATAAGAAGCTCTGTCTGGTAAAAAAATCCCTTGCTCCGGAGTTCTATATTTTCGAAGACCGCCTTGCGATACACGACCGTACCGTTCATATAGTTAAGAGACATGCCGAAAGATACATTGATGATCCCGCGATAAAGCCGGGAAAGTATTCTCCGCTTGGTTGAACGCACAGATTTATTAAATACGTACGGCACGATAACATCCACATGCTCCATCAAATCCATGTACCTCAATATTTCTGCAGCGTCGTTCTCGCCGTCACCCGGTACCATTATGACAGCCTCTCCGTCTGAAGACAAAGCGCCGTCCCAGAAAGAGCCGCCGATGCCCTGCGGGGTTTCGTGGTGCAGCACTTTTACAAAAGAATACTGCTTCGCAAGACTTTCGGCTATGCTGCCTGTGCTGTCGGAACTTCCGTCATTTACGATTACTATCTGGCCTTTTATATTCAAGCTTTCATAGGCAGTGATGACATTCTTGACCGCAAGCTCAAGATTGGCCTGCTCATTCAAAGAGGGCATAACAACGCTTACTTTATAAATATTGTCCGAGTCCATACCTTTCATTAAATAAAATTCACATGGTCTGCCGGATGGGTCAATTCCCAAAGATACAGGTTTATCTCATCCATCCTGCAGTTCATCCTGCAATTTTCGGGGTCTATCGAACCTGACGTCATTTCAAGGCATTTCCTGCGTTTCTCGCCCTTCCACATCGCCTCGAATGTCTCGTTGTATATGTTGCCGTAAACAAACGCCTCATCTCCAAGATAGGCGCTGCAGCCCACTAAATTGCCCGCAGAATCGATATACGACCAGAAGGGAAGCGCAAGGCACCGCTCGTAACCCCTTTCGGTCCTTTTCATTTTTTTCATGGTATGCTGACGGAATATCACGCTGAAAGTATCGTCATTGAACCGCTTTAATTCTTCGTTCAAATCGATAAACGCCGAATAATCGAAATCCCGGTAAGCCTGAGTGCGGCTCTTTAAATGCTGGGAATACGGCTTGACCACAAGATACCTTAGACCTGTCTGCTTGGCCTTCTCCGCCAAGGCTGCCATTTCTCCGGCATTTTCGGGCAGAAGAATGGACTGTACGCCTATGGTGCATTTAGCGCCAAGCTCTTTATTCACCGCAACCGCATCGGAAAGATTTTTAAACACACGGTTGAAATCATCAGCCTTTGTCCTATGCACCTTTGAGTAGGTCTCCGGGGACCCTGCGTTAAGGCTGACCTTTATCCAAGAAGTGTGGGCGAGTATTTTTTCGGAAAGACTTTTTGTCAGAAAAGTCCCGTTTGTGGTTATACCTACGTCAATACCCGATTTTTTAGTGTGGACTATTATATCGCCGATGTCCCTGTGCAGCAGCGGCTCTCCCTCCCCGCCGTACATCACACTCTTTACCCCGAGCCTCCCCATTTCAGAGAGACGCTCCTTGAGCACTGCAGAATCGAGAAACCGGGGCTTGTATTCCATATAATCGAGGGCGCAAAAAGTACAGCGGTGATTACATGATCCCGAAGGCGAAATCTCGACGTAAAGCGGATAAATGTCATTACCCGATAACCAATCGGCAACCCTTTTAGGATGAAAAATAAGTTTATGACTGTCTATGCGAAATTTATCAGGCATAATAAAACCCAAATTTTATAATCACATAAATCAAAAAACCATGTCAAATAAAGCTCCCACAGGTATTTACTATCCATCCCGATCGATGATTGGACCAATGCGCTACGAATTGAAAGGCCTTGCTCCAAAATGCTAAATTTCAGGATGTTAGAGCGCCGGACCATTCTTCGCAGTATGCTGCCTGCTCTGCTCATCATAGGTATCGGGCTTATTATATACTCCAACACCTTCTACAGCCCCTTTTATTTCGACGATGAGTACTATATAGTCAAAAATCCGGTCATAAAAGACCTGTCATATTTTTGGGGGCCCTCAAAAGCGAAAGATTTCGAAAACATTTTCGGATACCATACCCTTGTAATGAGATACATAGGAGACCTGACATTTGCCCTGAATTACGAATTGCACGGTCTCGATGTCTCAGGATATCACGCCGCAAATATAGCGATACATCTGATCAACGCGCTGCTCGCATATCTTCTTACTTCGCTTGTCCTCAAAACACCCCGCACCGGAAACAGTTCCGAATACGAACGGCTTTTGCTTCCTTTGGCCGCTGCCCTCATATTCGTAAGCCATCCTGTACAAACAGAATCGGTCACATACATAACCCAACGGTTTACATCGCTTGCCGCAATGTTTTATTTGCTGTCGTTCATCGGCTATGCAAAGTTCAGGCTGACAGAAAAAAAAATCTGGTATGCTGCGGCTATAACATCGGCCATATTGGGAATGAAGACAAAAGAGATAGTCTTTACCCTGCCGCCGATGCTTACCCTTTTTGAATTTATGTTCTTCGAAGGGGACGCAAAAAAAAGGATCAAGCATCTTCTGCCTATACTCCTCACGCTTATAATCATACCTGCATCGCTTTTTGTCATATCCAAGCATGCAGACATAGCAGCCATACTTAACGATGCGACAAGGGCAAAGAGCGACATGCCCCGCTCAGACTACCTGTTCACGCAGTTCAGGGTTGTCATCACGTATCTGAGGCTGCTAATGCTGCCTGTCAACCAGAACCTCGACTACAATTATCCGGTCTATACATCGTTCTTGAATCCGGATGTATTTCTTTCGTTCATAGCTATTGCCGCACTTATAGGAACTGCATCTATTCTCCCGTTAAAAACAAACGACCGCCACTTGAGGATTGCCTCTTTCGGCCTGCTGTGGTTCTTTGCTGCGCTCTCAGTAGAATCGAGCATGATCCCAACGCAGGACATGATATTCGAACACAGGACATACCTGCCCTCTTTCGGTTTTATCGTCTCGGCAGTTTCGCTGCTGTTTTTTATGAAAGACAAATTTTGTTTGAGAAACAGTTATGTCGCGGCCTTTTTGGCAATTGTCACAATAGTTCTGTGCATCCTCACATACCAGAGAAACGACATATGGGCGGATGAGCTGACCTTATGGGAAGATACCGCAAAAAAAACAACAGACAAGGCCCGGGTCTATAACAATCTCGGGTTCGCATGCAATAAGAAAGGACAGCCCGACCGCGCGATAGTACTTTACAGGACCGCGTTGTCGCTAAAACCGGACTATGCGGAAGCTTATAACAACTTAGGTTACAGCTACTACACAAAAAAAATGTTCTCCGAAGCGATAGAGCAGTATGAAAAGGCAATAAGCCTTATGCCTTCCTTTGCCGAGGCGTACAACAACCTAGGCGCGGTATACGGGGACAAAAATAAAACCGATATAGCCTTGGAGTATTTCAAAACAGCGGCAAGACTCAATCCGGGCTTCATATCGGCCCGCTACAATGCAGCGCTCGCTTACTTCAGGATGGGGATGAGGCAGGAAGCCATGAAAGAAACATCTGAACTGTTAAAAATAATGCCCGGAAACAAACAGGCGCAGGAGCTGTACGCAAAAATAGTTTCTTCCTCGCCTTAGTGACTTACAGTTTTCCGATGCCTTTTTCCTTAGCGTACTGTTTGAACGCCCTGCCCTGCGGATACTGGACCATCCATGAGGTTATATGGCTCATAGGAAAGCCTTTAAAAGAAATCTGCGACATCCTCGTAAGTATCTGCGGTATGCTGAAGAGCCTAGTTCTTAGATCGACCAGCAAATGTTCCCTCTCCAAAGGCGTCATTGTGGGATGTTCAAATACCGCGTGGTTGCCGTCAAAACTGTCCCAGTCCAGTCCGGGGACAAGATGTTCCCTGTACTGCTCATAAAGCTCGGTGCCCGGAAAAGGGGTGGTCATAACAGGATGGGCCGACACTTTAAGCTCGTCGCAAAGCCTTGCTATGCCCTCGAAATCATCGCGCCTGTCCTGCCTTCCGCCCACCATGATGAAAAGCATGACCTCTATTCCGTGCGCCCTGATCTTCTTTATAGCGTCACGCCTTTGCCTGCCCTGCTTTGAGGTGGCTTTATACTCGTCGAGACTCTGAAGATTGTTCGACTCCCAACCCAACAAAACAGCTGTCAGGCCCGCTTTTCGGGCATTGCTCAACAGTTCGTCAGACCTCGGGTGCTCCACGGACACCAGATCGGCCGAGCCGAACCACCACTTTCCCCTGACCGATTTACCCATCTCACGGTATAGATCAATAGTGTGGTTTATGTTTATCCCCCATATATTGTCGTCTATTCCCCAGAAAAGACGCCATTTGCTCGCTGCGACTTCGGCGACCACCTCATCTATCGGTCTGACACGCACCTTCCCCCCGAAAAATTTATGAACGGAACAGAAGGTGCACCGGTGCGGACATCCCCTCGATGTCTGAAAATATCCGTAAACATAATTTGTCTTCCAGAGATTCGTGACCGGCTTGGGCAGCCCCTTAAGATCGGGAAATGCGCCCCTATAGAAGGGTTTAAGCACGCCGTTCTCAGCGTCTCCGAGAATGTCCTTCCATATATCTTCAACTTCTCCGGATACGACTGCGTCCGCATGGGCTGAGGCCTCATCCGGCAGAGCGCTTACATGAATTCCCCCGAGCAGGACCTTTTTGCCGGCAGCCCTTAACCTTTTGGACATCCTGTAAACCCACGGGGCCTGCGGTGTGAGCACGGTAAAACCTATCAGGTCGGCGTCAACTTCTTCAGGAACAAAATGCTCTTTGTTGGCGTCAACAAGCTCTATTTCGACATCGGTTCTGACCTGACCGGTCAACCCGGCAAGGTATTCAAGCACTGGAGGGGCGATGGGCAAACCCTTGGAACTCTGCCCCTTTGCTCCAAAAGGAGGTGAGACGAGAAGTAACTTCATCAGGCTGCTGCTATGAAAGCTCCTCGCAAAGCGTCTTTACTCTTGCAAGAACGTATGCCGCCTCTTTTTTATTCAGCTTTTCTATTACAACCTTGTTGGCAAAAGAGCCGAGCAGTTTGCCGGGAACGCCGTATTCTATCTCGAACGAAAGCTCTGTGCCTTCATCCACCTTTGCAAAACCATACTTCTCGACTATCGGAAAATGTCCCTCCATTTTAAGTCCGAAACTCTTGTTCTTAACATTCTCCGTGACCATGCCTTTACCGTTGAACTTCATGCCCATCATGCGGTATTCCCATTTAAAGGTCGTTCCCTCTTCAACCTTATCGGACGAAACATCCCTGATATCGGTGAGGCTCGTAACGTACTTGGTCCAGTTTTCGGGGGCCACTACGAATTTAAAAACCTTCTCGACAGGAGACTTGATAAAGATTTTCTTTGATATGGTTGCCATGCTCCGCTCCTTGATTTTTATTAAATTATAGCACATAACGGACAGGGCTTTTTGATAAAAGGACGGCGGAAGAAAAAAATTACAAAAGGAAATCTTTTATGTTTAAAATGTCATGGACCGGGCAGCCCAAGGCCTCTATATTCTGCCGTCCGTTCTGCTCGCACCTGTCCACAAGAACAATGACCGCATCGACTATAAGACCGAAATCACGCGCCGCGTTTATGGCCTTGATAGTAGAACCTCCGGTAGTAACAACATCGTCGATTATCACCACATGGTTTCCCTGCTCGACATTCCCCTCTACAGGAAGCCTCAAACCGTGCCCTTTAGGCTCCTTTCTGATAACAAAAGCCTGAACGGGGGCCTTCATGTCGTATGAGTGCTTTGCAACCGCATAGGCTATCGGGTCGGCGCCCAGAGTCAATCCTCCGATACCGTCGGGCGACAAGCCGAGCTCTTTGATCTTTTCGAATACAAGTTTGCCTATGATAGACATTCCGTCAGGCGACATGGTGGTCTTCTTCATGTTGAAATAAAACTTGCTGACACCTCCCGATGCAAGTTTATAGACAGGTTCTTCGCTGCACTGGTAGGAGCGGCTTTTGATAATGCTTATTAATTCGTTTTTATAATTCATGGGAATACAATATATCAGCTATTCGTATTTTTTCAAATTTATATTATCGGCTATTTATGTCCGATACTCAGCCCTTTTTGATGAGCGTCCATCTCTTTAAAAACAAGCTGTGAAACATCTCTGATGATGTCATCGAGGAACCTGAAATCATCCCCTCTCGTCATTACGCAGAGCAGATAAGGCTCGTTAGGATAATAAACGATTCCGCAGTCATGGAGCTGTTTAATTTCGTTGTTGGCCCCGGCTACGCGCTCTCCGAATTTATGAGCAACGACGATACCCGGGGGCACTCCGGCCACGATCCCATCCGAAAATTCCGTTTCACTAAGGATCTTCAGCGCCTTTTCGGACATTTCCCTGTTAAGGTACGACGCGTTAAACAGTATCCTGAAAAAAGAGGCGTATGATTTGACCGACAGATAATCGGCAGGCCTATCGGCCGAAGGAATATCCACTCCAAGAATGCGATAAGCATCCTTCAGCAGCCTCTGGTCTGTATTTTTAAACAGCAAGGTATTGGCATTATTGTCCGAGTAGACTATCATCGAACGGATCAACTCATCTACGGAATACTTATTGCCTAGCGTAATTGTCCTTGACGGTATGATGGTGAGCATATCGTTGTAATCATCGCCGCTCTTGGTGTATTCGATCTTAGTTGACAGCAATTGCTGATTTTTTTCCGCCTCCTTCAACCATGATATCATCAAAGGCACTTTCAGCAGGCTTGCCGGCGCAAATTTCTCGTCCTCGTTTATACCTAACCACGGCCCGTTATTGAGGTCCCTGAAATATACGGACACATGGGCCAGCTTATAATCCTTTGTTTTGTTTTTTATGAGTTCTATGATTTTATCTTTGGAGGGCAATTTCTCTTCCTCTTCGATAGTGTCCTTTGCAAGCTCGCACTCAAGGAGCGGATTTATAAAGAAAAAGCCGCCCGATCTGACTTGGCGGGTATTATCTCTGTCATAATGCGTATGCCAATATTTATGACCGAACCAGCCTGAAAAAAACGCAATTACAAGGGGCACTAACACCACATTGACCAGTATGGTTTTTTGAAGAAATCTGTTATTGAAAAGTTTCGGTATTCGCATAAAGCGTATTTTTTGACCGGTTCAAGACTGTCTCAGGCTGTTTTAAAGCCCATCCCGCAGGCCTTAGTGAAATCCTCCAGCGATTCCTGTTTTTTACCGGGCCATGCGTAAGTCACTCCCCTGTTATGGTATGCAAGAATAAAAGCAGACCCCAAATAAATATAATAACAAAATCGGATTTAAGATTAAAACATTTTGTTTTTACAATCGTTGTTTAGAACGCCGCCTCGAATTTACTCCCCGATATTTATACGTATTGACTTTGAATTCAATCGGTTAATATACTTCCATAATGCTTGCTTCCGCTAAAAAAGCGCCGGAACTTTCCGTTGTAGTGCCGGTTTACAACTCCGCACGCATATTCCCTGAACTGCACAAGCGTTTAGTCGGCGCACTTGAAGGCAGCGTGGAATCCTTTGAAATCATCGCTGTTCTCGACGGCTGCCGAGACAACTCGCTCGATGTTATAGGCTCGCTTTCCCAAAAAGACGGACGTATAAAGGTTATAGAATTTTCTAGGAACTTCGGCCATCAGGCTGCCATTACCGCAGGCCTTAATCACGCAGCAGGCCGGCTTATCGCGATCATAGACGACGACCTTGAAGACCCGCCCGAAATCCTAAACCAATTCATAGCAAAAACAAAAGAAGGTTTCGATGTGGTTTTCGGCATTAGAAAGAAAAGGAAAAGATCGCTCCCTCTCCGCATGCTGTACAGCATGTTTTACCGCATATCTGGAAAGCTTGTTGACATTGATATCCCGAGGGACGCCGGAGATTTCTGCGTCATGACAAGAAGGGTCGTCGAGGTCCTGCTATCGATGCCGGAAAACAACCGTTATCTCAGAGGCATGAGGGCATGGTCGGGATTCAAACAGACAGGTGTCGAGTATGAAAGGGAGGGACGCTTCGCAGACAATTCAGGATACAATCTGAGAAAGTATTTCGCGCTTGCGCTTAACGGCATATTCTCCTTCTCGTACCGCCCTCTGAAATATGTGACATTCATAGGGATTTTCATAGCCATGCTCAGTTTTGCCGAAGGCGCAAGGGTCCTTTACCTGAAACTGACGGACAAGATGTTTAATGTGCCGGGCTGGACATCCCTATCTCTCTCCATACTCTTCTTCTCGGGCGTACAGTTGATAGCGTTGGGAATAATAGGAGAATATATCGCCCGTATATATGATGAGGTCAAGCAGAGGCCGAAGTATGTCATCAGGACAAAAATCGGGCTCGATGAAGAACAATCATGAAAGACCTTTCATCGGAATTCAAAGATAAGAAAGTCCTCATAACCGGCGGCCTCGGCATGATCGGCAGCACAATAGCGATAAAGCTGGTGAATTACGGGGCAAATGTGACGCTTGTGGATTCCTGCATAGAGCCTTACGGCGCAAATCTATTCAACATAGAGCCTATCAAAGACAAGGTCACTATAAACATAAGCGATATACGGGACAAAGAGTCGATCAAGATGCTCGTAAAGAACAAAGATATCATATTCAACCTTGCCGGTCAGGTGAGCCATAATGACAGCATGGACAATCCTTATCTCGACGCTGACATAAACTATATCGGCCACCTGACAGTGCTAGAATGCCTACGCAAGCACAACCCTGATGCGGTCATTTTGCATGCAGGCTCGCGTCTGCAATTCGGCAGAATAGAGTATCTGCCTGTGGACGAGAAACATCCGCTTCGCCCCAGAACGCCCTATGCCCTTAACAAGACAGCGGCGGAAAACACCTATTTCTTTTACCATGATGTGCATGGCATACGCTTTGTTGCGTTCAGGATAGCCAATCCTTACGGTCCGCGCTCGCAGATGCGGCATAACAAATACTCGATGATCAACTGGTTCATCAGACAGGCCATGGAGAGCCGCACACTTAAGGTTTTTGGAGACGGCGGCCAGATACGCGACTACATATATGTGGATGACCTTGCCGAAGCTTTCATACAAGCGTCGGCGAATAGCACATGCCACGGCAAGGTTTTTAATGTCGGCAGCGGCATAGGGACAAAATTCAAAGATATGGCCGAAACCATTGTGGCGACTGTAGGAGACGGCGGTGTCGAATACGTCCCATGGCCGCATAATTATATTAATGTCGAAACAGGAGACCACATCACCGATATATCAAAAATTCATGAAGCCACCGGATGGAAGCCTGTCATCGATCTATCCGAAGGGATAAAGAACACTTATGAGTACTACAAAAAAAACAACGCTTACTACTGGGGATGAGTCTTAATTAGAGTCTGTCCAGAAACTCAATGTTTGATAGGGGGTAGGAAAGGCTTTCGCCTCCCCTCCCTCCGAACCGTACAGGCGGATTTCCCGCATACGGCTCTCCCGTCAGTGGTTTCCTCATCGGGATTGACGAGCCTGAGCATGGG